>NZ_VEWM01000122.1 GCF_020662265.1 Psychrobacter sp. I-STPA6b | reverse complement strand
CAATAAAAAGCCCCCATTAACGAATGTTAAAGGGGGCTTTAGGTATAGGGAGCTGACGATGACCTACTCTCACATGGGCGAACCACACTACCATTGGCGCTAAGATGTTTCACTTCTGAGTTCGGGAAGGGATCAGGTGGTTCCATCTTGCTATTGTCGTCAGCAAAGGGGGTTAGATATGAGTCTAAAGTGTTAAATATATTAAGCTAAATCAAGCTAAGTAAAATCGGATGATATAAAATCGTTATCAAGACTTGTTTATACAAAACCAATTGGGTGTTGTATGGTCAAGCCAAACGAGCAATTAGTACAGGTTAGCTACACGTATCACTACGCTTCCACACCCTGCCTATCAACGTCCTAGTCTTGAACGGCTCTTAGGGGAAATCTAATCTTGAGGTGGGCTTCCCGCTTAGATGCTTTCAGCGGTTATCCCATCCGAACGTAGCTACCGGGCAATGCCATTGGCATGACAACCCGAACACCAGCGGTTCGTCCACTCTGGTCCTCTCGTACTAGGAGCAGATCCTCTCAAATTTCCAACGCCCACGGTAGATAGGGACCGAACTGTCTCACGACGTTCTAAACCCAGCTCGCGTACCTCTTTAAATGGCGAACAGCCATACCCTTGGGACCTGCTTCAGCCCCAGGATGAGATGAGCCGACATCGAGGTGCCAAACACCGCCGTCGATATGAACTCTTGGGCGGTATCAGCCTGTTATCCCCAGAGTACCTTTTATCCGTTGAGCGATGGCCCTTCCATACAGAACCACCGGATCACTAAGACCTACTTTCGTACCTGCTCGACTTGTGGGTCTCGCAGTTAAGCGCGCTTCTGCCTTTATACTCTTTGAACGATTTCCGACCGTTCTGAGCGCACCTTCGTACTCCTCCGTTACTCTTTAGGAGGAGACCGCCCCAGTCAAACTACCCACCATACATTGTCCTCGATACTGTTATATCTGAGTTAGAACCCCAACATGACCAGGGTGGTATTTCAAGGATGGCTCCACAAATACTGGCGTATCTGCTTCAAAGCCTCCCACCTATCCTGCACAAGTCAGGTCAAAGTTCAATGTAAAGCTGTAGTAAAGGTTCACGGGGTCTTTCCGTCTAGCCGCGGGTACACAGCATCTTCACTGCGATTTCGATTTCACTGAGCCTCTGCTGGAGACAGCGCTGCCATCATTATGCCATTCGTGCAGGTCGGAACTTACCCGACAAGGAATTTCGCTACCTTAGGACCGTTATAGTTACGGCCGCCGTTTACTGGGGCTTCGATCAAGACCTTCGCTTACGCTAAGCCCATCAATTAACCTTCCAGCACCGGGCAGGCATCACACCCTATACGTCCACTTTCGTGTTTGCAGAGTGCTGTGTTTTTAATAAACAGTTGCAGCAGCCTGGTATCTGCGACTGTCAATAGCTTACAGAGCAAGTCCTTCACCATCGACAGCGTACCTTCTCCCGAAGTTACGGTACCATTTTGCCTAGTTCCTTCAGCAGAGTTCTCTCAAGCGCCTTGGTATTCTCTACCTGACCACCTGTGTCGGTTTCGGGTACGATTCGTTTATGACTATCGCTTAGAAGCTTTTCCTGGAAGCATGGTATTTGCCACTTCGCTGTACATGTACAGCTTGCTATCAGATCTCAGTATTAAGTGACCGGATTTGCCTAATCACTCTACCTACATCCTTCCACCTGGATAACCATCACCAGGCTGGCATAACCTTCTCCGTCCCTCCATCGCATCATAAACAAGTATTGGAATATTAACCAATTTCCCATCGACTACGCCTTTCGGCCTCGCCTTAGGGGTCGACTCACCCAGCCCCGATTAACGTTGGACTGGAACCCTTGGTCTTCCGGCGTGCGAGCTTTTCACTCGCATTATCGTTACTCACGTCAGCATTCGCTCTTGTGATACCTCCAGCATGCCTTACAACACACCTTCACAGGCTTACACAACGCTCCCCTACCACTTGAAACAATTTTCAAATCCGCAGCTTCGGCTCCTAGTTTGAGCCCCGTTACATCTTCCGCGCGGGCCGACTCGACTAGTGAGCTATTACGCTTTCTTTAAAGGGTGGCTGCTTCTAAGCCAACCTCCTAGCTGTCTATGCCTTCCCACTTCGTTTCCCACTTAACTAGGAATTTGGGGCCTTAGCTGGCGGTCTGGGTTGTTTCCCTCTCCACGACGGACGTTAGCACCCGCCGTGTGTCTCCCGGATATCACTCATCGGTATTCGGAGTTTGCATCGGTTTGGTAAGTCGGTATGACCCCCTAGCCGAAACAGTGCTCTACCCCCAATGGTGTTCGTCCGAGGCGCTACCTAAATAGCTTTCGGGGAGAACCAGCTATCACCGAGTTTGATTAGCCTTTCACCCCTATCCACAAGTCATCCCCTGGCTTTTCAACGACAGTGGGTTCGGTCCTCCGATGCCTGTTACGGCACTTTCAACCTGCTCATGGATAGATCACTCGGTTTCGGGTCTATACCCTGCAACTAGACGCCCTATTAAGACTCGGTTTCCCTACGGCTCCCCTATTCGGTTAACCTCGCTACAGAATATAAGTCGCTGACCCATTATACAAAAGGTACGCGGTCACGGAACAAGTCCGCTCCCACTGCTTGTACGCACACGGTTTCAGGTTCTATTTCACTCCCCTCACAGGGGTTCTTTTCGCCTTTCCCTCACGGTACTGGTTCACTATCGGTCAGTCAGGAGTATTTAGCCTTGGAGGATGGTCCCCCCATCTTCATACAGGATTTCTCGTGTCCCGCACTACTTAATATGCTTCTTCTAATGTTTCGAATACGGGACTATCACCCACTATGGTCAGCTTTCCCACACTGTTCTTCTACATTAGAGTCCGTCGGCTCCTCCCCGTTCGCTCGCCGCTACTAGGGGAATCTCATTTGATGTCTTTTCCTCGAGTTACTGAGATGTTTCACTTCACTCGGTTCGCTTCCTAATAAATTAGGATACCTAGCTTATGCTAGGTGGGTTTCCCCATTCAGAAATCTCCGGATCGCAGGATATTGCCACCTCCCCGAAGCTTATCGCAGGCTGTCACGTCTTTCTTCGCCTCTGACTGCCAAGGCATCCACCATGTGCGCTTCATTACTTGACCATACAACCCCAATTAGTCTTAGGATTCTATGTAGTAATGATAACGATATCACCTATGTTTACGCTTGATTCAGTTCTCTTTACTTTCGATAACCAACCCTTGGGATAACAACTGATGTCATTAAAGGTTGATTATCAGGTTAAATTATATATTGTGTATATATAACTTAACCCAGACTCATATCTATGTTTTTAAATAATCATAATGCCTTCGTCAGGTCATTATCATCTGTATAAAACAGAAGAAAATAATCTATATATAAAATTACTTTGTTCTGCTTTCGCTTCACTCTATATCATGGTGGAGCCAAGGAGAGTCGAACTCCTGACCTCCTGCGTGCAAGGCAGGCGCTCTACCAACTGAGCTATGGCCCCGTAGTTATTTGGTGGGTCTGATAAGACTTGAACTTATGACCCCCGCGTTATCAACACGGTGCTCTAACCAACTGAGCTACAGACCCCGAGCTTAGCTTAAACTAAAGAACAACTTGTTGTGAATTCTTGCTGACCGAATGTCGTTTTTAAGGAGGTGATCCAGCCGCAGGTTCCCCTACGGCTACCTTGTTACGACTTCACCCCAGTCATTGACCACACCGTGGTGATCGCCCTCCTAAGTTAGGCTAACCACTTCTGGTGCAATCAACTCCCATGGTGTGACGGGCGGTGTGTACAAGGCCCGGGAACGTATTCACCGCGGCATTCTGATCCGCGATTACTAGCGATTCCGACTTCATGGAGTCGAGTTGCAGACTCCAATCTGGACTACGATAGGCTTTTTGAGATTCGCATCACATCGCTGTGTAGCTGCCCTCTGTACCTACCATTGTAGCACGTGTGTAGCCCTGGTCGTAAGGGCCATGATGACTTGACGTCGTCCCCGCCTTCCTCCAGTTTGTCACTGGCAGTATCCTTAGAGTTCCCGGCCAAACCGCTGGTAACTAAGGAAAAGGGTTGCGCTCGTTGCGGGACTTAACCCAACATCTCACGACACGAGCTGACGACAGCCATGCAGCACCTGTATCACAATTCCCGAAGGCACTCCCGTATCTCTACAGGATTCTGTGTATGTCAAGACCAGGTAAGGTTCTTCGCGTTGCATCGAATTAAACCACATGCTCCACCGCTTGTGCGGGCCCCCGTCAATTCATTTGAGTTTTAACCTTGCGGCCGTACTCCCCAGGCGGTCTACTTATTGCGTTAGCTGCGTCACTAAGAGATCAAGTCCCCCAACGACTAGTAGACATCGTTTACGGCGTGGACTACCAGGGTATCTAATCCTGTTTGCTACCCACGCTTTCGAACCTCAGTGTCAGTATGATGCCAGGAAGCTGCCTTCGCCATCGGTATTCCTTCAGATCTCTACGCATTTCACCGCTACACCTGAAATTCTACTTCCCTCTCACCTACTCTAGCTAACCAGTATCAGATGCAGTTCCCAGGTTAAGCCCAGGGATTTCACATCTGACTTAATTAGCCACCTACGCTCGCTTTACGCCCAGTAATTCCGATTAACGCTTGCACCCTCTGTATTACCGCGGCTGCTGGCACAGAGTTAGCCGGTGCTTATTCTGCAGCTAATGTCATCGCTTATGGGTATTAACCATAAGGTCTTCTTCACTGCTTAAAGTGCTTTACAACCAAAAGGCCTTCTTCACACACGCGGCATGGCTGGATCAGGGTTCCCCCCATTGTCCAATATTCCCCACTGCTGCCTCCCGTAGGAGTCCGGACCGTGTCTCAGTTCCGGTGTGGCTGATCATCCTCTCAGACCAGCTACAGATCGTCGCCTTGGTAGGCCTTTACCCCACCAACTAGCTAATCTGACTTAGGCTCATCTAATAGCGAGAGCTACAAGTAGCCCCCTTTCTCCCGTAAGACGTATGCGGTATTAATTCGAGTTTCCCCGAGCTATCCCCCACTACTAGGCAGATTCCTAAGCATTACTCACCCGTCCGCCGCTAATCCAGTCTAGCAAGCTAGACCTTCATCGCTCGACTTGCATGTGTTAAGCCTGCCGCCAGCGTTCAATCTGAGCCATGATCAAACTCTTCAGTTTAATCTTCTTGGAATCTTTTAAGATGATTCCTAATCTTGGCTCATTCTTTAATCGTATAGTCTTTCGACTACTGGCATTTTATTGCTCATTCGTATGTTCGTAATGAATTAACTTTTGAGTTTTCTTGCCTTAAAGAATGATAATCTTTTTATAGTTAGTCTTTGACCAACTTTAATTCATTAACATTCTGTGTCAGCAAAAATCCACACAAGTTGTTCTTTAGTTTGCTTTTAAATAGTTGACATACAATGTCTTCCATTGTATGTTATATCTAAACTAAGATAGCCTTCAATTTGAAGTTACTCATATTTGAGTGTTTATCTTGCTTAGTGAGCCATCCAGTATATCATGTTTTTAATATCTGTCAAGCTTTTTTTCAATTCTTTTTTTCTTCGTTTCAATCTAAACCCTTCCATTCAACAATTAATCAATTGTTTCATTAAAGTGTTTAGCTCGTCCCGATGAGGTGCGTATTATACGCTAATCTCCCTCACTGTCAAGAAGTTTTTTATCTTTATCTTTATTTTTATTTTTAGTTGGTCGTTTTATCCATTCTCTGAATAATTCCACCCAACTTCAAATATCCACTAACTCAATTTCCTAAGTTAGCCTTCCTCCTCAACAGGTCGCACATTATATACCCTTTTTAATTCGGGTCAAGCGGTTTTTGAAAAAAAATTCCGAAAAACTCTTCAACTTAGACAAATAGCTTAACATCTCAAGAGAAGTTGTCCTATTTAGATAACCACTATTATTAAGATAAACCTCTATTTTGCACACTTTGCACAAGAGAAAATTTTT
The DNA here is from genome assembly GCF_020662265.1 of Psychrobacter sp. I-STPA6b. GTDB lineage: Bacteria > Pseudomonadota > Gammaproteobacteria > Pseudomonadales > Moraxellaceae > Psychrobacter. The sequence continues at coordinate 292,518 of NZ_VEWM01000122.1, read as the reverse complement.
TATATCTAAATACCTACCTTTTTACAATCTTTCTTCTTTGCTCAGGTTGGATTAGTATCTACCTGAGTAAGTCTGAGCAAAGAGAGGGCTTTACTTCTAGTTTGTTTTTTGAAGCTTACTTTTTAGTGTAGTAAATATGCCTGATAAGGCATAGATAATACCAATAGCTAGTATGCCAGCAGGAATATCATATAGGACAATACCCATAATCAATACACCTATAATAAGTACAACAAAGGGTACACGCTTTTTGTCAAACTCTTTAAAGCTATAGTATTTAATGTTACTCACCATCAGTAACCCACAGATAACAACCCAGACAGCACACAGTCCGATAATGAGTTGAGTATACTGCTCTACCCATTGAGGGCGAGAAATAGCGACCATAACAGCACTGGTAACAAGGATAGCCGCTAGTGGACTGGCTAAGCCAATAAAGTATTTTTTATCTACACTACCAATTTGCACGTTAAATCTGGCAAGGCGAAAGGCAGCACAAGCAGTGAATACAAAGGCACAAGCAACACCAATACGTCCTAGAGGCTGTAGGGCAAAACTATAAATGAGTATGGCAGGTGCAATACCAAAGGCAAGCATGTCAGCAAGTGAGTCATACTGCTCGCCAAAAGGACTTTGAGCGTTGAGCAATCGGGCCAATCGTCCATCCATGCCATCTAAGATAGCAGATAAGAAGATGGCAAGGGATGCCTTGTAGAAGTATCCTTGGGTACTGGCTAAGATGGAGAAGAAGCCTGATAATAATGATAAGGTAGTGACAAGGTTTGGTATAAGGTATACACCACGACTGAAAACTGGCTTGCCTTCATTAACTTCTTGTTCGATGACTTCAAAGGTTAAGCCGTCATAGTTATCTGTGTCTGCAAGCTGACGATTTAGGTCACTGTCATCTATATAAGGCGGAGTTACATGCCCTTCTAGATGCAATGATGTGTCTTGAGTGCAGGTTTTTTGTTCAGAAACTTTTGGCGTTTGCTCTGACATCTTTTATTCTCCCACTAACCAACGCACACTTGTTGCTTTTTCTGCGGGTAATAGTGGTGCGTCTTCTGCTTTTAAGATGGGCTGGATAAATTGCAAGATTTCTCGTGCTTTATGGTCAAACTGCCATGGTGGGTTGATAATCAGCATACCTGTGCCATTTAAGCCAACGGCAATGTCATTGGGATAGATATTAAGCTCACAGATTAGCTGACGTTTGATACCTGTCCGTTTCATTTTTTTATAAAACAGTTCAACAGCATCACTATTTTTTAGTGGATACCAAAGTGCATAGACACCTTGCGCCCATTTATTATGGCTGGTTGCTAATAAGTCAACAAGCTGACCAAAGTCTTTGTGCTCTTGCTCATAGGGTGGGTCAATAAGGATAAGACCACGTTTTTCTTTTGGTGGTATGACAGCAGGTATACCTTCAAAAGCGTTACGATGGTGTATACCAATGGGTAGTTGATATAACTGATAATTGAGTGCGTCGTATTCACTACCTTTATGCTCAAAGGCCTCAGCACGAATCTCTATGTTTGGGTGTGTTTCAACATGATGAGCTATCCACCAAGGAGAGCCAGGATAAACATGCTGGTCATAGGTCTGACGTGCTGTCTGGATGTCTTGGATATATTGTTGAACTGCATCAGGTGCATTGCTGGTATCTGCTTTTAGTAAGGCTTGCACACCCTTGACTGCTTCACCAGTTTTACGAGCTTCTTCACTACTAAGTGAGTATAATCCTCGTCCACCGTAAGCGTCTAATGTATAGAAAGGCTTTCCTTTTTGACTAAGCTGATTTAATAGCTGAACAAGAAGTATGTGTTTGGCAACATCGGCAAAATTGCCTGCATGGTAAGCGTGTTTATAGTTCATAGTATAAAATTGGTTCATTAATAAATATGGCTTATATGGTAGCATAGGCATGATAACAATAGACACTATTAAAGTCAGTACCATAAAATAAGCGCAACAAATATACCGCAAAGTCACTATAAAACAGACTTAGCTTTCTTCAACTTACCTTATAGATGGTTAAAAAGTGAATACATTACTTTCATCTGCACCACCACAAGAAGGGCTAAATTCATTCCCCTCTGAGCATATCCATGCACCACAAACCTGTTTTGCTGTCGATTGGGAAACCTATTTAAGTGAAACAGCGTTAGATTTCTTTATTAGTAATGGCTATCTACTATTAGATGATGTTTTTTCACAATTAGATTTGATGGCACTACAAACAGAAAGTGGATTTATTGATTATCGGGAAGCCACCCTAACCTATGGTCAACGCATCAGCCATATTCGTGGTGATAAAATTCGCTGGATTGATAAAAACAGTCCTTCTGGTATGGCCTACCTACAAGCGATTGATGACTTAGCTCACTTTTTTAATCGTTATCTATTTGCAGGTATTCGCCATTGTGAAGCTCATTATGCTTGCTACCCATCAGGGTTTGGCTATCAATGGCATACAGATAATCCACAAGGACGTGATGAGCGAGTGATTTCAGCCGTCTTTTATTTAAATGATGAATGGCAAAAAAGTGATGGTGGGGCATTAGAGATGATTGATAAACATGGTCATTCTCATGAAGTCTTACCCAAAGCCAATCGCTTAATCATATTTGATAGCAATTTGCGTCATCAAGTACAAATTGCCCATCGACAACGTTATTCGATTGCAACTTGGATGCGTCGTGATAACCCCGTACCATTTGTTGCAGATTAACTCATCACGTTTTTTATTTATTACCTTTTTAAACTAATGTTTTTCATTTAAGAGTATTTTATGAGTAATTTTGAACAATTTTCTGCCATTCAATCAGCCACATTAGCGTTAAGCAAAGAATTGATGCAACGCCCTTCTGTGACCCCTGATGATAAAGGTTGTCAGGATATTTTAGCTGAGCGATTGGCAGAAGTTGGCTTTGATAATGAATTTATGTATTTTGGCGATGAGCAAGCCGTTGGCAGAAATGCACAAGTAAAAAACCTATGGGCAAGGCGTGGTAATACTGAGCCTGTAATTTGCTTTGCAGGGCATACTGATGTTGTGCCAACAGGTGATAAAAATAGCTGGAGTATCCCCCCTTTTGAGCCAACAGTTAAAGATGGCTATCTGTGGGGACGTGGCTCAGCAGATATGAAAACGGGTATTGCTTGTTTTGTGGTGGCGGTAGAAAACTTTGTCAAAAAGCACCCTGAGCATAACGGTTCGATTGCCCTATTAATCACCTCAGATGAGGAAGGTCCTTCGATTAATGGTACTGTCAAAGTGGTCGAAACCTTAGAAGCTCGCCAAGAAAAAATCACTTATTGTCTGGTTGGTGAGCCATCTAGTAGCGATACCTTGGGTGATGTGATTAAAAATGGTCGTCGCGGTTCACTGGGTGGAATTTTAACAGTAACAGGTAAACAAGGTCATGTCGCCTACCCTCAATTAGCCATCAATCCCATTCATGAACTCATGCCTGCTTTGGCAGAATTTACTGGGGCTAGCTGGGATAATGGTAATGAGTTTTTCCCTGCAACCTCAATGCAAATCTCCAATATCAATAGTGGTACTGGGGCAAATAATGTCATTCCTGATACCGCTACGGTGGTATTTAACTTTCGCTTTTCTACTGAAACCACGGCTGATGAGCTAAAAACCAAAACTCATGCCATATTTGATAAACATTTTGCTAAAAGTGATGCAAAATATGAGATTGACTGGAAATTATCAGGTGAACCATTTTTAACCGCAGAAGGGAAATTGGTCAGTGCTTGCCAGCATGCCATTAAAGAAGTCACAGGCATTGACACGCAATTATCCACCTCTGGAGGCACATCTGACGGACGCTTTATCGCTCCGACTGGCTCGCAAGTGGTGGAACTGGGAGTGAGAAATGCCACCATTCACCAGATAGATGAAAAAGTGGAGGTTGAGGATTTGGGCAAATTGGCTCAAATTTATGAAAAGATACTAGAGCGAGTTTTATTAGAGAAATAAGATTAAAAATAGTATCACTACCAATAGCCCTGACAATAAAATAACCAAATAACGCCAACGTCTTTTTTGGTTATTATAAAGATTGCTAGGATAATCAATAATGGCTTGCTCAGGGTTATTGGGATTAAGTTTTATTATAAACCTATTTTTTATTTACAAAATATAATGTTATGAGACCCAAAGGAGCTACTCCTATTGCAAACATAAACAACATTGCTCTAATTATAAATTTAAAATACAAAACGATAAGTAGTAAAATACCACCTAAAACCCATACTTCGTCATCAAAAAACAAATCCCAAAGCCAATCATAAAAATATTTTGCATAAGGATATAATAGTGCACTAATTACTAAATAAATACGATTAACAAGTATATACGTACTATCAAGTCCACCTGTAGTTGAACGACTACTAACATAATCTGTCATTAACCAGATGAAAGTACAAAAAGCAAATCCTACCACTAAGTTTCTAAGGTGATATTTTCGAGAAAGCCCCAAAAAAGTTAATTGGATTATTTGCACAATCATCTCCTACTCAAACTTTCTATTAAATCCAACCTTGTACAAATGACAAAAAGCTAACTACTCAATACTCAAATAAATCATTCAATACCGATATAAATATCCACCTGCCCATCATCTGGATTCGCATTGACATAATGCTCAAAGTCCACATCATAAAGACGAGTGTGTTCACAGTTTGACTTATTAAAATAATTCCAAACCTTATCCCAACCCTCAATAACAATATCAGGCATTGCACCTTTTTTAGTAAACACCAAATATTTACCCGCAGGAATGGTCACTGTCACTATGTCCTCACTGTGGCTCTCATACTCTGTTTTATTCCAACCTGCAACAACATCAAATTCCCCAGTCGCATCGGTTTCATAATTATGATACATACCATAAATTTTGGCATCTTCAGGTAAGTTATTAAACTGTGTTTGGTAAAACTTTTGCCACAGCCCCCCAAGTTTTGCTGTTTTATGACTGGTTTCAGCTTGATTGGTGGTGCGAACACTCAAACCTTGGCAAAGAATGGGGGTTGCTAAACTTTTTATTTGTATACTCATATTAGATATCCTATTTTTTATATTGACTTTAATCTATAGCAGGTAAGGTATAGAAACATTAATCCGCTTCATCAATCCAGTTCATTTGAATGGCTTCGAGTATACCTTCATTAGATTTATTTGGGTCATCATCAAAGCCCTCAAGCTCTGTCACCCAGCGATGCAAATCGGTAAAACGTATATATTGTGGGTCGGTATCTGGAAATTTTTCTGCCAACTCAATCGCAATATCTAAGCTGTCTGTCCATTTAAGTTTTTGTGGCAACATTTTTGTTTATCTCCTATTTACTAAGCTATATTTGAAAGTATAAAACATACTCAACTATCTATCATAACAGACTGCAACAAGGCTTCGTTAGCCTTGTGATTTAACCTCTTGTTGATGAGTGTTCCATGAATCAATCACTGGTGTGATGTGTGCATCCATCATATCCAATGTCTGTGGTGGGCGTTTACCTTTTTTATCCACCAGTAAAAACTTGGTCATACCCACTGCCATAATCGTATTTTTTACCATAAAATGATGCTGGAAATATATATATTTCTCATCCCAGCCCTCTAGTTGACTGGATACCGTAATTTTATCAAACAACTTAACCTCTTTTAGATAAACCACCTCTTGCATAGAGATAATCCAAAACATTGGTTTATGTCCTTTTTTCTGACAGCAAGTCGTCAGCCAACCAGTAATATTTAACTCAATAAAGGATAGATAACGATAGTTTGGCAAATGATTTCGAAAACCCATGTCATGAGGCAAAATACGATAACTGCGTACAAATGGGGTAAATAGTTGCTTTAATGTCAACTCTGAGCCCTGCTTAGGTGCACGTTTTAAATCATGCTTGAGCAACATCATTAAAATAAAAAATCGAACCAACATATTCATATATCAAACCCTGCCACATTTTTTTGTCATATAAAAGTCTCAGTCTATACGGGCATTAGGCAATTGTCAGCTATGTTGATAAAAAAATTATCTATTCGTTATTGAAACCGAGTATATGAAACCCCATTGTCGTATCAGCCCCACGATACCACCCTTGAATTTTTTTCAAGAGCAACTATTAATTAAGGTATGTGGGTTATTAACAATGATTAAACTAATTTAAATGGAGTAAGAGAATGAACATTCGTCCTTTACATGACCGTATTGTCGTCCGCCGTGTGGAAGAAGAGCAAAAAACTGCAGGTGGCATTTTATTACCTGGCTCAGCACAAGAAAAACCATCTCAAGGTGAAGTGTTAGCTGTTGGTAATGGTCAAATTCGTGATAATGGAGAAGTACGCGCCCTTGATGTAAAAGTTGGTGATAAAGTGTTGTTTGGTCAATATGCTGGACAAACTGTAAAAGTAGATGGCGAAGAGCTACTTATCATGAAAGAGTCTGACGTATTGGGTGTTCTTGAAGGCTAATATCCATACTGTAATGGACTTGCTCAACGTAATATTTCATAAAATTTATAACATTAATCATTCATAAAAATTGGAGAATATTCTCATGGCAAAAGATGTCAAATTTGGTAGCAACGCACGTAAGCAAATGATGGATGGTGTAAACATCCTAGCTGACGCTGTAAAAGTAACATTAGGCCCTAAAGGTCGTAACGTAGTTATTGATAAGTCTTTTGGTGCACCAACCATCACCAAAGATGGTGTTTCTGTTGCCAAAGAAATCGAGCTTGAAGATAAGTTTGAAAATATGGGCGCACAGTTGGTTCGTGAAGTAGCCAGCAAAACCAATGATGTTGCTGGTGATGGTACAACCACTGCTACTGTATTGGCTCAAGCCATCTTGCAAGAAGGTATGAAGTCTGTTGCTGCTGGCATGAACCCTATGGATCTAAAACGTGGTATCGATAAAGCTGTTCGTGCTGCGGTTGAACAGATTCACCAGTTATCTACCCCTGCTGATGACCACAAAGCCATTGCTCAAGTTGGCTCAATCTCTGCTAACTCAGATACCAAAATTGGTGAGCTAATCTCTCAAGCAATGGAAAAAGTTGGCAAGCAAGGTGTTATCACTGTTGAAGAAGGCTCAAGCTTTGAAGATACCTTAGAAGTGGTTGAAGGGATGCAGTTTGACCGTGGTTATATCAGCCCCTACTTTGCAAACAAACAAGATAGCCTAACCGCAGAATTTGATAATCCATTTATCTTATTGGTTGATAAAAAAATCAGCAATATCCGTGAAATCGTGCCATTACTAGAACAAGTAATGCAACAAAGCAAGCCTTTGCTTATCATTGCTGAAGACGTTGAAAATGAAGCACTTGCCACATTGGTTGTTAACAACATGCGTGGTGGTCTAAAAACTTGTGCGGTAAAAGCACCTGGATTTGGTGATCGTCGTAAAGCCATGCTACAAGATATCGCTATCTTGACTGGTGGTACGGTTATCTCTGAAGAAGTTGGACTAAGTCTAGAGACTGCAACAGTTGAACAGCTTGGTACTGCCAAAAAAGTCACTGTTGGTAAAGAAAATACAGTAATCGTTGATGGTGCTGGTAATAAAGCAGACATCGACGCACGTGTAGACTCTATCCGTCGTCAAGTTGAAGAATCAACTTCTGACTACGATAAAGAAAAACTACAAGAGCGTATTGCTAAACTATCAGGCGGTGTCGCAGTTATCAAAGTTGGTGCAGCAACTGAAACCGAAATGAAAGAGAAAAAAGACCGTGTTGATGATGCACTGCATGCCACTCGCGCTGCTGTAGAAGAAGGCGTTGTGCCTGGTGGTGGTGTTGCATTAGTCCGTGCTTTAGGCGCACTTGCTGACCTAACTGGTGATAATGATGACCAAACTGCGGGTATCAATATCCTACGTCGTGCCATGGAAGCCCCACTACGTCAAATCGTTACCAACTCTGGTGAAGAAGCTTCTGTTGTTGTCAACGAAGTGAAAAATGGCGAAGGTAACTATGGTTACAATGCTGCTACTGGTGAGTATGGTGATATGATTGAAATGGGTATCCTTGACCCAGCCAAAGTATCTCGCTCTGCTCTAGAAAATGCTGCATCTGTCGCAGGCTTGATGTTAACCACTGAAGCCATGATTACTGACCTACCAGAGAAAGATGACCCAATGGCAGGCATGGGCGGTGCTGGTGGTATGGGCGGAATGGGAGGCATGGGCGGTATGATGTAATCATCGTCCAAGCTAAAAATTTCGTACCAATTTATCGTTATAAACCATATATTTAATTTGTATTATTAGCGATAAAACAAAACCCCAATAAGCAATAGCTTATTGGGGTTTTCTGATATTAATGAAAACTTCATGGATTTTTATAGTATCACTTTCCTATGACTTTACATTAATCACTCTCAATGTAAAATACACCTTCGATTCTATTTGCTCTACAGAGGTCTATGCCATGAAACAGAAGAAATGGTTGATTATCATCAGCTTTGTTTTAGCATCCATACTCAGCTTTATTTTGGGTTATCAACTAAAATCATTTTTATATACAGATACCTGTCTGGATATGGGGGGTGGTATAAATCCTGAAGGTTATGGAATTTGTGTGGTCACAGAAACTGGCAGTCCATAGCTATATTTTTAATAGTTGTTAATGGTTTTGTTAAATTGGCTTTGTTAGACTGATATCTAATAACCCTACGAATGAATGAGAAGCAACAGTAGTACGGTTACATGAGGATTTATACCGTAGTCATCGTAAGTTACCATTGGTGTAATAAACCGATTGGGATTTTACTTTATATAGTATGCCTACTATAAATCAATCAAAAAAGGTTCTTTTTGTTTCGTGTAACCTAATAGGCTCATCAAGATTTTTATTGTAGTTATTCCATGCTTGCTCGATAAGATCTGCCACTTGTCTGCTACGTAATTTAGTATTATTCAGCTTGTAATAAGTCAGTGAATATTTTTTATCTGCAAATGATAATAAGGGTTTATTTTTTAAGTAAATTTCGAACCCAGGATATTCACCATAACCAAATTCAATCGTTTTTATATGGCTAAATTCAAACACATCATAAGTATTTTTTAGTGGATTTAATAACTCAAGTCTATCTTGATAAATGACGATATTAGGCAAATGGCTGGTTATGAGTTTAATGTAAAAGAGTGTAACGCATAACATTATAATCATTGCTAATATTTCAATGAACAATGGTAATTCCCTACGGGAGGAAGTAGGGAAAAAATCGAAAAACACCTCTGCAAAAAAAACACAGAAACAAAACGCACAAACACAAATAACGTATAACATTAAATGCTTTTGTGGATAAAGTTTAATTGGCAAAGCTAATGGCTTTTGATTCATTAAAAAACTTCCATGTTATTTGTATGGGATTGACACAAACCATATCATAGCAAATTACTGGTCCTTTTCATCACGACGGAATGTCCACGTATTCTCATCAGATGACTCATCACAGTAATAATATCCTGCCAAATTAAACGCTTTTAACTGCTCAGCATTGCTCAGTTTATTTTCTACCGCATATTTCACCATCAAGCCACGCGCTTTTTTGGCATAAAAACTAATCACTTTGTATTTACCATTTTTCTCATCTTCAAAGCGAGGGGTAATGATATTGGCGGTCAACACTTTTTTCTTCACTGATTTAAAATATTCATTGGAAGCTAAGTTAATCAGCACTTTATCATCACTGTCTGTCATACGCTCATTAATCACTTGGGTAATTTTTTCTCCCCAAAATTCATATAAGTTATCACCTTGTGGATTTTTAAGCTTTGTCCCCATCTCTAGGCGATAAGGTAGGATTAAATCTAGCGGTTTTAGTACACCATATAATCCTGACAAAATCCCTAAATGCTCATTTAAATAGATAACGCTGTCTTTATCCATATTATAGACATCAAGCCCTGTATAAACGTCACCATCAAATAGATAAACAGCAGGCTTGGCATTATCTGCGGTAAACGGCTTATCTTTGCTCCATTGCCAATCTTGGTTGCGTTTGGTATTGAGCTGAGCTAAGTCATCAGAGATGTTCATTAATTCTTGTAAGTCGATGGGTTCTTTCTTTTTGAGTACGTTCATCAAGCTTTGTGATTGCTCAATCAACTCTGGCTGACTGTAGTAATTACCAACATTGATGGGCAATTCATCGCTTTCGTTTAGGCTTTTGGCGGGAGATAGGACGAAATACATACATTATCCTTTCAAGTTAAATATTAAGTTGTTTTAGTGGATACGATATCTCTCTTAACTTCTTCTCATCATCAAACTTTGTTAACAAATCATCTAAGTAGAAAGAAAATGTCACAAAAAGATATCACACTGTCTGGCAGAAATGTAACAGAATATGACTAACTTCAGCCAAAGAATTAAAGTATTTTTACTTACTCTTACTTTAGCTGAGAAATGACTCACCTTATGGTCTATTTAAAATCATACGGGTATATTCACGGTCATATTGACTTGATACCTGCTATATATTGAACTGACTATATTATTTATCAAGGTAAAGCCATGATTAAAAATCTACTGCACTCAAAAAAATCACTACTAACTTCTGTCGCCACTAGTATTGGTATTGCGACAGCAACACTAGCGCCAGCAACAGGCGCGATGGCATCTGGTAGTGTGACACCATTTACAGCAGATTATAAGTTTACTGTAGAAAACAAATATAACGGAACAGCAACCCGCCAACTCACTCAAAATGGTAATACATGGAACTATAAAGTTAACGCCCGCGTATCAGGTGTTGCCACAGCCAATCAAAGCAGTACATTTACTATCCATGGTAATACAGTCTCCCCAAGCAGTGCCAGTACAACTTACAGAATCTTTGGTCTTGGACGGACACACAACCTGAGCTTTAATCCTTCAACCAAAAAGGTAGTGAGTACTTATCGAGGCAGAAGCAACACTTTTTCTGCACCCAATGGTGCATTAGATGATTTAAGTCTTGAGACTCAAATACGCCAAGACTTGCTCAGTGGTCGCTTTACTGGCAACTATTATCTGGCAAAAAAAGACAAAGTTGAAAGAACACCTTTTAGAAAAGCTGGAAACTACCGTATCACTGTCCCTGCTGGTACTTATGACACGGTTCGTATTGACCGAGTGCATGATGATAACAGTCGCTCTACCAGCTTTTGGCTTGCACCTAGCCTCAATTATTTACCTGTTAAGATGACTCAAAACAATGATGGTAAAGAGCTTAAAATGGAGCTAACCAGAGTTAACTAACTATATAAATAGGTATTTATGTTTTTATAATATGCTTATAGCTCTTCTTTATTTTATAAAAGGCTGTTCAAAAATGGACAGCCTTTTACTAGTTTATAATCTTAGCATTTAGATACAGATTTATTAATGACGTTCCATTCGTGCTTTATTCATGGAAGGCAAACGCTTTAATAGGACAAATAATAGAATATTTACTCCCAATAGTAACAGAGTATCAATCATATATATCCAAGATATTGACCACTGCTCAGCATAAAGGCGAGTAAATAACACCACACCACTGGCACCCATATATACCAAAGTAATCATACTTGCCAGCAAAAGTGCATAGGGTGACTTTCCTTTCACCATCCATGGTGTCAGCACAAATGCTGGCAGTAGCCAAATCGCCTGCCACACAATACCACCCATAATTTCTGGATTGTTTTGGCTAAGTTGGCTTACTAAAATAGGTAGAGCTATCAGACGATACAACAACCAAACAACCCAGACCAGCTTTAATTTCTGGCGAACTGGCGTAACGGGCTTTAACCCCTGAGCTGTTTTGCTTCGGCTTTCACGCATAAGCCATTTTATCCTTACATTTTATAGGTATACATTAAAAGTCAATAAGACAAACTACCATGAGGCAGTGCATAACGCCTGTGCAGTAATACCAAGACGTTTACCTTGAGCAATTGCCAATACGCGTTCATCGTTTGTCATAGGATGGTCATGCTTAGCACCACTGACATGAGTCGCACCATAGGGTGTCCCACCACGAGTTGTGCGATTCAGTTCTGGCTCTGAGTAAGGAACGCCTAACAATATCATGCCATGATGTAATAAAGGCATCATCATGCTCAGTAAGGTTGTTTCCTGACCACCATGCATCGTTCCAGTGCTAGTAAACACACAAGCTGGCTTATTTTGTAAATTACCCGCTAACCACAAAGTCACTGTACTGTCCCAAAAATACTTCATTGGTGACGCCATATTACCAAAATGTGTCGGGCTACCTAACGCCAATCCCATACAGTTTTTTAAGTCATCCATTGTACAGTATAAATCACCGTCATCTGGTATGGCAGGACTGGCAGTTACTGTTTCAGGAGCAACTTTTGGCACAGTCCGTATACGTGCGCTAATACCAGCATCTTCAATACCTTGAGCAATGGCATAAGCCATTTCTTTTGTTGTGCCGTATTGTGAGTAATATAACACCAAAACATAAGGAGTCATTGTCATTGCTAAGCCTTTTTTAATGGTTGGTTGATAAGTTTGTATTTTGACACAATTTTTTTGCAGATGCGAAAGCATAATTTTTGTTACACTATCTCGTCTTTTTACAACAGTATGTATCGGTATATGGAAACTCTACTCAAAAAACTGCCTTTTTATGATAAAAAATGGTTTGTCTTTCTACGATTTTTAACTCGGCACTACTTAGAAGATAACTGTCAGCAAAAAGCTGCCTCCTTAACCTATACCACGTTATTGTCTATCGTACCAGTATTGACAATACTACTTATCATTCTGTCATCTGTACCAGCTCTTGGCTCAGTCAGAGCGCAGATTTATCAGCTTATTTATAATAATTTACTGCCACAATCGAGTATGCAGGTTAGTAGCTATATTAATGAGTTTGCTGAAAAATCTACCAACTTAACTGCCATTGGTATCATGGCATTATTTGTAACAACATTGATGACACTATTTACCATCGAAACAGCGTTTAACCAGATTTGGCGGGTTGAAAGCAAATCAGGTGGTATTCGCAGTATTTTACGCTATTGGGCAATCGTTACTTTAGGTCCTTTGGTGTTAGGCACGGCTTTTATTGTTTCCAGTACCGTACAGAGTCTTAGCTTTTTAAACCAACAAATCGCAGGCTACGGTATTGACTGGTCTTTTTGGGTACATATCCTTACCTTCTGTATCACCACAGCTGGCTTTATTGGTATGTACTGGTTTATTCCTAAAGCCTATGTCCCTGTCAAAAATGCAACCATCGCTGGTGTTATTGCTGCTATTACCTTTGAGCTACTCAAGTCCTTATTTAGTATTGCCATGTCTCACTTTACCAGCTACGAGGCAATATATGGTGCATTTGCTGCCTTACCCATTTTCTTATTATGGCTCTATCTGTCATGGAACTTAATCTTAATTGGTGTAGAGATTAGTTATACACTGACCATCTTTGAAACCAAAGAAGTTTATCCTCGCCATCCTCTATTAAGCCTACTTGATATGCTAAATTTAGTTTATGACCGTCATCAGTTAGGCGAGTCTGTCAGCGAGCAAGAACTTCGAGATGTCCTTGGAAGAAAAGAGTTGCCAAAATGGTATACTTATGTTAACTATTTACAAGAAAATGACTTAATTACTGTCACAGAAAATAATAACTATGTCTTGAAAAAAGACCTTAAACAAATCTCACTTTGGGATTTTTATTGCACCCTACCCTATCCATTGCCTATCAAGGAAGAGTTAGATAGGGTTTATAAAAATGTACAAACACCATGGCTCAGTACATTAGTTATCCATTTTATCCGTACAGAAAATTACACCAAAAAAGAGCTAAATATCCCATTGGCTGATATATTTTCTCATAGCCAACCACGTAAAAAAGTAGAAAAAATCAGCTCAGATGATTATCTTTCAGAAGAATCTAATGAGCAACAGCCAGAAACTTTCGAAAAAGATGCAACAAAAACCACAGATAACTTTAATAATGAAATACTAATACCTCAAGATGGACAAAATGATGAGAATGAGTCTATAGCGCCGTCAATCAATCGACGAGACTGGGATAAGCGTCAAGCACTGATTACAGAAGCTGATAATCCCAAAAACTCATAATATCATTCATATACAATTGACTTAACTGGGACGTTTGCAATGCCACATTCTACAGGTCTAACCGTACTTGAAATTAGTGCCATTTTTTTATCCATTACGGCACTTCTTGCTTATATCAACAAGCGCTTTATTGGCTTACCCACGACTATTGGAGTGATGGTTATCTCTCTGGTGGTATCTATTGCCGCCATCTTTTTGGGGTTTTTGGGATTTGATGAGCTAATTGATTACGAAGTCAGTCTACTGGCACAGCTCAACTTTACCGAAGTTTTGCTTGATGGCATGTTATCTATGCTGTTATTTGCTGGTGCACTACATATTAACATCAGTGACCTACGACGTTATAAAATTCCCATTGGTGTATTGGCTTTTTTTGGTACGTTAATATCAGCATTTTTAATTGCAACCGCTATCTATTTGGTACTCCCTCTACTTGGTTTTGAAATTAGTTATATTTGGTGCTTACTATTTGGTGCGCTTATCTCACCAACCGATCCCATTGCTGTTTTGGGTATTTTATCATCGGCTGGCGCTCCAAAAAGCCTAGAGACAGTGATTGCAGGAGAATCATTATTTAATGATGGTATTGGTGTGGTTATTTTTGCGTTATTTCTTGGAATATTAACCAGTGGTAATATTCCATCTGCTGAAGTAATCAGCCATAGTTTAGCCTTAGAAGCAGGTGGGGGCATCGCATTTGGTCTAGCACTTGGACTACTCGTTAACTACTTAATCAAAAGCATTGATAGCTACCAAGAGGAAGTATTACTCACTCTAGCAGGGGTGCTTGGTGGTTATGCACTGGCAAGCTATTGGCATTTATCAGGGCCTCTAGCCATGGTTATCATGGGATTAATGGTTGGTAACCGTGGACGTACTTATGCCATGAATGACGAAACACGACACTATGTTGATTTATTCTGGGAGCTGATTGATGAAATACTAAATGCCATCTTATTTGTTCTAATTGGTCTTGAAGTCGTTATTATTGCTTATTCAGTCAACTTATTTATTGCTGCCATTCTTGCCATTATTATTGCTCTTGGTGCACGTTTTATTGTCGTTGGACTGACCACAAAAACCTTTAATCGTCAGCTTGATTTGCCAAAAGGAGCATGGAAAGTCTTAACATGGGGAGGATTACGAGGCGGTATTTCTGTTGCATTGGTACTACAACTGCCAGTGGGGACTGAGCGAGACGTACTTCTAGCACTCACATATGCTATCGTTATCTTCTCTATCTTAGTACAAGGACTGACTATCAGTAAAGTTGCAGAAAGCGCTCGACCTTCCAAGCACAAAGTACTTCATTAATGCTGAACAACTGCTGGTTGAGTACACAGAAGAAAGGGTTGACTGGTTAGAAAATATCAAGATGATATGGTATATTATCCCTATACCTTACCATATTTTTAGTTATCTTGAATGCTTCCGTGTGCTGTTTTTAACAGTATTTATGGTCTGATAATACTCTTCTTATATTTATTATAAAGTGAACTTAATTATGCACGACTCATTCTTACGCCTAAAATGCCGCCCATTGACTCGCTACATAAATAAACAAAAGGCATTAAATACCTGTCTATATACTATTGTACCTCTGATGGCACTTGCTACAGCATCTGTTAGCCATGCAGGTAATATGTATATTTACAAAGATAACAACGGACAAGTACTACTGACCAATGTCAATCCATCAGGTAACTTTAATAAGTTTACTCAACGTGTCAAAGTTACTTACTATCCTGAATCCCGCATTCAATCCGGCGGTGCAGACTCTAGCACACCAACCTCTTCAGCATCTATTAATGGCTATCGTGGCTTTAGTACACCAAGCAATAGTGCCAACCGCAACGCTTATGACAGCTATATCCGCGCTTCTGCTGCACGACATGGTGTAGATCCTGCATTAATCAAGGCCATGATGCACACCGAATCAGCATTTAACCCCAATGCAAGATCTCCTGTAGGGGCTCAGGGGCTCATGCAATTAATGCCTGCCACCGCTCGACGCTTTTCTGTTAGCAACCCATGGAACCCTGCTGAAAATATCGAAGGGGCTGCCAAATATATCGCATGGCTAACACGCCGTTTTAATGGCAATATTGAACATGTGGTTGCAGGTTATAATGCTGGTGAAGGTAATGTCGATAAATATCGTGGTATTCCACCATTTAGAGAAACTCAAGATTATGTAAAAAGAGTATTGGGACGCTATAACAATATTTACCGACTAGAGTTCAATGCAGCCGCAACAAATACGCCTTCTCAAAATAGCACACGTAGCGCACACATACTGCCTGCCAGCTATGCAACCAATCAGGTTGTCTTTAGTGACTCACAACCACAGCCAAGCAGTTATGCCCAATCAGCCTATGCTGCGCTACGCTAATTTAGCTCTAATTTATATCAGTAATATTCAACTATCATCATTAAAAAAAGCACCTGACTATCAGGTGCTTTTTTTAGCTGTTATCCAGTTACTCAAGTATCCAGTCTTAAAATAAATGATTAATTACTGGCATTTCTTGATGACCCGCATCTTCTTCTGCAACAACCTGTCTGGCAACGTGCATAATCAACTGTCGTAACCATCTATGTGCTGGGTGGTGCTGTAGTAAAGGTGACCATGCCATCGTTAATTCAAATTCAGGAATAAAAAACGGTGGCTCTTTTAAAACAATACTGTCATTTGTGGCTTGCATACGAGCCACACGGGTGGGTAGCGTCGCTATCAAGTCTTTATTGGCTGCAAGCATCGCTGGCATCTGGTAATGACGAGTAAAAACACTAATTTGACGCTTCTGCCCCAAACGCTGTAATGCTTGATCAATTGAGCCTAATCCGCCTGATTTCTCTGGATTCACCCCAAAACCAACACCCATACCAGTCTTTGATACCCAAACATGTTGTGCTTTTAGATAGTTTTTTAGATTAAACCGATTCACATAAGGACTTTGTGCCGATAATAAACAACTAAATGTATCCCGCCAGACCAATACTTGATGGAAACTTTGTGGTATCTCATTAAAGCGGTTAATTGCTAAATCCACCCGCCCCTGCTCCATGTCTCGATATGACACATCAGAGGGTGTTAAAAAGTCTAAAATAACATTAGGTGCTTCTGAGCGTAATGCTTTTACTAATCTAGGTACTAAAGTTGCTTCTGCATAATCTGAAGTCATAATCCGAAATACACGTGATGTACTATAAGGACGAAACTCTGTACGTGGCTCTAACACTTGGGTTAAATCGGCTAAAATTTCACGGATACGAGGCTGTAACTCTAATGCTCGCTCTGTTGGCGTCATTCCTTCAGAAGAGCGAACCAATAAAGGGTCATTAAATAACTTACGCAAACGCCGTAAAATATTACTCATTGCTGGTTGGGTAATACCTAATTGTTCAGCAGCACGTGTCACGTTCTTTTCACGCAAAAGCACATCTAAATGAACCAATAAATTTAAATCAACACGCTGTAAATTCATAAACTTTAATACTCACTTGTTTCTATATATCTCTATAACCATTATATATTACACTTCAAAACACCCTTGAACCCTTATAGACCCTGTACTATAATAACAGTGAATACTAAAGATAACTATCATAAATTAGATAAATCTTTCTAAGCATTATATAGTGATTAATATAGTGAATGCTGTTATAGTTAAATACAGTATCGTATCAGATGTACTTAATAAAGATAGAGGGATAATATACAAGTTCAGATGATTTAGTATATTTGCAGCTGTTATACTGCATTTGGATTATTACATTATACCAATTAAAACTATCTTTTCTTTTTTTACTTTTGCAATCAAGGAGATATTAGATGTCTACATTTACATCGGCAGTAGAACATATTCGTGAGCTAAAACAAAAGCATGGAAATTGGCAAAATATTAGTGAAACTGATGCAGCACGTATGGTTGTGCAGAATCGTTTCAAAACAGGATTAGACATTGCAAAGTATACAGCTGCTATCATGCGTCAAGACATGAAAGAGTATGATGAAGATACTTCTAAATATACCCAATCTTTAGGTGCATGGCATGGTTTCGTCGCTCAACAAACCATGTATGCAAATAAAAAATATTTCAACACCACTTCTAAGCGTTATATCTATTTATCAGGCTGGATGGTTGCAGCACTCCGCTCAGAGTTTGGTCCCCTACCTGACCAATCTATGCATGAAAAAACCGTTGTACCTGCATTGATTGAAGAAATCTACGCTTTCTTGCGTCAAGCAGATGCTAAAGTGCTAAATGACTACTTCCGTGAGCTTAATGCTGCTAAAGAAGCAGGTAAAGATACCAGCGAAATCCAAGCAAAAATTGATAACTTTGAGTCACACGTTGTGCCAATCATCGCTGATATTGATGCTGGTTTTGGTAATGAAGAAGCCACTTACCTACTTGCTAAAAAAATGATTGAAGCTGGTGCTTGTGCAATTCAGATTGAAAACCAAGTATCTGATGCAAAACAGTGTGGTCACCAAGCTGGTAAAGTAACTGTACCACATGAAGACTTCATCTCTAAGCTAAACGCTATCCGTTATGCTTTCCTAGAGCTTGGTGTTGATGATGGCGTAATCGTTGCACGTACTGACTCTGAAGGTGCTTCACTGACTCAAAAAATCCCAGTATCACAACAAGCTGGTGACTTAGCTTCTCAATATATTGACTTCTTAGACGTTGAAGAAGTAGATATTGCTGATGTTAATGAGTATGACGTATTGCTAAAACGTGATGGCAAGTTAGTACGTCCTAAGCGTCTAGCCAATGGTCTATACCAGTTCCGTGAAGATACTAACATTGACCGTGTTGTTCTTGACTGTGTTACTGCCCTAGAAAACGGTGCTGACCTACTATGGATTGAAACGCCAACACCAGATGTTGAGCATATTAAATCAATGGTTGACCGCATCAAAGAAAAACAACCAAAAGCGAAGTTGGTATACAACAACAGTCCATCATTTAACTGGACGCTAAACTTCCGTAAGCAAGTGATTGCGAAATGGGAAGACGAAGGCAAAGATACCTCTGCCTATAATAAAGATGACCTAATGAGTGCAGAGTATGATGGCACTGAGTTAGATAAAGCGGCTGATGATATCGCACGTAACTTCCAGAAAGATGCGTCTAGACTGGCTGGTGTATTCCATCACCTCATCACTTTACCAACTTATCACACCACTGCTTTACATATGCACGAGCTATCTAAAGGTTACTTTGGTGATGAAGGCATGTTGGCGTATGTTGCAGGTGTTCAACGTAAAGAGATTCGTGATGGCGTCTCTTGTGTGAAACACCAAGCGATGGCTGGTTCTGACTTAGGTGATGACCATAAAGAGATTTTCTCTGGTGATAATGCTCTAAAAGCTGGTGGTGAGAAAAACACCATGAACCAGTTCTAAGATATTACACATGATATCTATGTAAATGAATAATTGGTCAATTATATTCAATCTGATATATAACATTTGACCATTGAAAAAAACCGCTCTACAGTAGTAGGGCGGTTTTTATTTTATGTCTGTTTATTTTGTCGCTCTTTGATTAATAAATACAGCCTATCGGTTATTTTTACCATAGATTGCCTACTTCTATTTACCAATACCATTTTTTTCTATTATTTTGCCACTTGTCATCAAGATGTCATATAAATTTACTTGTTATTCTATGCCTTCTATCCTAGGATTATAGTAGTGAATTAATTATCACCATAAGGGAATGATATTATGCAAGAAATTGAGCTAAAGTTTTTAGTTCCTGAATATAAAGTCAATGCACTGATGCGCCAAGCAAATATTAAATCTTCACAAACTTCACAACTGGCAGCACATTATTTTGATACCCCCACTCAGCAATTGGCAAAAGCAGGTATTGCTCTACGTATTCGTAAAGAAGGGGATGAATGGGTACAAACCATTAAGACGGCAGGAGATGGTATGGCAGCTCGTCTTGAGCATAACCATACTTTAGATGCTCAACAACTACCAAAAACACAAGCTGATGCTCTTAGCCCTGACTTAGAAATCTATCATGATACAGCCCTCGAAGATACATTAAGCCAGCTAGACATTGATGAGTTAAGTAACCAACTGGTGCAACTCTATGTCACGGATGTTGAGCGCATTACCCGACTGGTCAAAAAAGAAGGCAATGTTATTGAAGTTGCTTATGACCAAGGGCAAGTAATTCATGGAGAAGACAAGTCCCAACAGCAACATATCCACGAAATCGAGTTTGAGCTATTACAAGGAGATACTGCTTACTTATTTGAGGTCGCTAAAACATGGTGTAAACGCTATAAACTGTGCTTATCCACGGTGACCAAAGCAGAGCGAGGTAGTTTGTTATTAGCGAATAAGACACATAGTGATGCTGTAAAATCAGACCTAAAACAGTTGGCTATCTCCAAAAAAATGAGCCAGCCAGCCTTTATGCGTGCCATTGTGCATAACTGTATGATACAAATCTTACCTAATGCTAGTGCCATTGCCGCAGGTAGCAAAGATGGCAATCATGTGCACCAGTTACGTGTTGGTATTCGCCGTTTACGCACAGCACTAAAATTCTTTGCAGACTTCTCTGAGCAGATTAATACAGACTGGATACCCGTTTTAAAACAGACCTTTAGTCTTTTAGGCGAATATCGTGACCGTGAGATTCTACAAATAAAAACCCAGCCAATGCTTGAAGAGCAAGGTGCACCCTTTGTAGACTGGCAGGAAGAGCGCCAAAGCTTAAAGATACTGCCTATTGATGCCGTACAAGCCAATGACTTTCAACTAACCCTGTTAGAGCTGATTGAATATACCATGTCTGACCCAGACTTGGAGTCTAATAGTAATAAAAAAGCAAAGGCTAAAGTTACCAAAACTCTAGATAAGCTTTTTGCCAAAATTGCCAACGCCAGTGAGCATTTTGATACATTGGATATTGAAGCACAGCATGATGTCCGTAAACGCCTAAAAAGTTTACGTTATATTAGTGAGTTTGCTGCACCAATCTTTAAAAAGAAAAAACATAAAAAGTTCTTAAAATATCTAGAGCCTGCACAAGATGTTCTTGGGGAATATAATGACAGTCTAGTTGGTCATGATTTTTATCAACAAAAAGTAACTGATGATGCTAATGCTTGGTTCGCTGTTGGCTATTTTGGCGCACAAGAAAAACATGCTGCCAAACGCTGTGCAGAAAGCCTAAAGAGTGTTAAAAATGCACCAAAATTTTGGTAGTAGCCTCTAACTCAATAGATGCAGGGTATGTATATTATGGTTTTAAAGTCGTACTATCTACAAACCACCCAACCTACCCTGCTGCTATATTATCTTCTATTTTATACTATGCAAAACATTACAAAACAACGCTAACTGTTTATAACCACTAGGGAATAATTATAACCCTTGTGCCTTCTGTAACTTGGTCATATAAAGCCACCACATCATCATTGCGCATACGAATACAACCATGTGACAAAGGCACTCCCATCGGCTCTGTATCTGGTGTGCCGTGGATATAAATATAACGCTGATAAGTATCACAGCATCCTGACTCATTACTGCCTTGATTCACCCCTACTTCACAGCCAGATAACCATAAAATACGACTTAAAATCCAGTCTCGCTCTGGAAATTGACGTCCAATATGAGCATCATAAATCTCACCTGTCGGCACACGTCCAACAAACACTGAGCGTATTGGCTCATCACCACCGATTTTCTGTGCAATGACATGCTCTCCCAACGGTGTACAACCACTCCCTTCCATTGCTCCAATACCATTCTTTGCAGTAGATACGCTATAACAAGCGACTGTTTGTTCATTCTCTATTAGGCTTAACGTTTGCCCCGCAATACTTATTTTGATATAACAGGTATTGCTATCTTGAGACCTTAGACTTGATACAGACTCATTGTCTACACGGACAGACACCTTAGATTCTGTTGTACTTAACATAAAAGACCTATAAACTGACTATAATTTTTACTGGGGGATTGTATCCATCTATCAACCCCCGTAATATATCACTAAATTTTAGCTATAAAAAAACCTTATATGGCAAAACTAACACCCACTCGGGTTTCATTGTATGACTTCTTAACGATTGATACCTTACCAATAGATTCTATAGTGGCAGACAGTGGTCGTATGTCTCTACCACAAGCCCGAATTATTATTGAGAGCTCTATTCAAGCAACCATCTGCGCATTACTCGCTTATCAACAAAACTTTGATGGCTCAACCATCCTAAAAAAGCTACTAACCCGTAGCCAAGTCAAAGAGCTTCGTCACTATAATGCCTTTAATCTCAAGACCATGCAAATTGCCATGCAGTATGGGCAACCACTACTAAACACTCTATATAAGAACAGTGACACCCTACATACAGCTTATGAAAAGCTAGCAGAACAAAGCCATACCTCTAGCAAACAAGTGCGCCCTTTATTAGCAGCACTCACTCTTATCTATCTACGTGAAATCGCTATTTTGACAGATTACGCATATTTAGATGGTCAAGAAATAGACGAATGGTTCAAGCTACAACCTCAGTTTTTACGTTTAGAAAAACGCCAAGCTGACCCACTATTTATAACAAATCCCGTTACAACTAATACAGCAGATGAAACAACTACTACTCAGCAAGCATCATCTGCCACTCCTATACTAGACCGTACCGAATATATTGTATCTAGCTTTGACTTGACTTGGTGTGACATTGTGGGCTACCAAATTCCACAGCAAAAACAAAAATACCAAAGTGAGGAAACACTACCCCAATATGCAAAAGTCATTGGGCGTGTCTCAGATAATAAAAACACTGCAAATTCATCACAGCCCAGCCCAACTGATGACATATTAGAGTTTGATTCATTATCACAGATTTCATTACCTTATCAGCGTTGGCTATTAAAACTGGCTAAGATTGCCGATATTTACCTCAGTAGAAACCGCCTTCATATCACCTCTGAGCCAGAAAAACCACCCAGCCGACCGTTAATTAGCAAACATTTACTTGGTAATGCACCTGAAACACCCAAGACTGCCAGTGAGCAACCGATTGAGTATGACACACCACCTCCTTTCTGGAAAAATCCTGTTATCCTGCTGATTGTGGCAGTCATTGGTGGATTAAGCATACTGGCTGTCATCAAGTATCAATATAAAGAAAGACATACCACAAAGATAACTGTACCAAGTACCTCTCAACAAGAGCCTATTATTCATGACATTGCCATTGTTCGGGTTGATGATGAAGAAAGTAAGGATAAGGATGCTAATGAAAGCTCCGAAAAGCAACATTAAAAATCTTTTCTTTATATAATTTGAGAATATAAAAAAATCCCCCTTTATTAAAAGAGGGATTTTTTATTTATCTGCTGTTCTATAAACATATTTAGGCTCAATTTAACCCATAATAGTCTATAAAAACCACCTTATGATAAATCACGCCCTTTGCTGGCTTCAATCGCCAAACGCAAGCCATTTAGACGGATAAAGCCTTCAGCATCTTTTTGGTCATACGCCCCTGCATCATCTTCAAAAGTAGCGATTTTTTCATCAAATAGCGAATTATCTGACTTACGACCCACCACGCTGACACTGCCTTTATACAATTTGACACGTACTGTTCCTGAAACATATTCTTGTGACTTATCAATCAAGGCTTGTAACATTTCACGCTCAGGGCTAAACCAATAACCATTGTAAATGATTTTAGCGTAACGAGGCATCAGCTCATCTTTTAAGTGCGCTGCTTCACGGTCTAGAGTCAATGACTCAATAGCACGGTGAGCTTTAATCATGATTGTTCCTGCTGGTGTTTCATAACAACCACGAGATTTCATACCGACATAGCGGTTTTCAACGATATCCAAACGTCCAATACCGTGCTTACCGCCCAACTCATTCAGCTTAATCATCACTTCAAACGGTTTTAGTTGCTCACCATTAACTGCCACAATATCGCCTTGCTTGTATTCTAGCTCAACATACTCTGGCTCATCAGGGGCATTCTCTGGGCTAACTGACCAACGCCACATATCCTCTTCTGCCTCAGCGTATGGGTCTTCTAGTAGACCACCCTCATAAGAGATGTGCAGTAAGTTTGCATCCATTGAATATGGAGATTTTTTCTTATTAGCAGCAAAATCAATAGGAATATTATGCTCTTCGGCATATTTCATTAGACTTTCACGGCTTGATAAATCCCACTCACGCCAAGGTGCAATGGTTTTAATTTCTGGTGCTAAAGCGATTGCACCAAGCTCAAAACGTACTTGGTCATTACCTTTCCCTGTTGCCCCATGACTGATGGCATCAGCATTATGCTCTTTGGCAATCTCAACCAAACGTTTGGCAATCAAGGGACGTGCAATAGAAGTACCTAGTAGATACTCGCCTTCATAGATGGCATTGGCACGAAACATTGGGAACACATAGTCACGAGCAAACTCTTCACGTAAGTCTTCAATATGAATATTTTTAATACCCATTGCTTGTGCTTTGGCACGAGCAGGCTCAACTTCTTCACCTTGCCCAATGTCAGCAGTAAACGTAATCACTTCAGCGTCATAAGTTTCTTGCAACCACTTAGCAATGATGGAAGTATCTAGCCCGCCTGAATAGGCAAGAACAATTTTATTAATATTTTTTGGATCAAGTTTTGACATAAATATTTCCTATAATGTTAACAATAAAAAGCGCTTTCGTGATTTGGAGGTCTTAAGCATCTCAATACACTGGATACAAAATCATCAATATCATAATGATATAGATTGAATCTATATCTCAATAGACCCCAGCATATAATACAACCCACCAGTCTACACCAAATTTAAAACAGACAAAAGCCAGATTCGCTCTAGATTTATTGATAATGACCACAGCTTCCCCATATTCACTATAGCCCCCTAGAAAAACCTGCTATCATAACCACATCATATATCGTCTTTTTATATTTTCTTCTAATACTTGCAGATTTAACCTTCAAATTTAACGTGGAATAGCCAGAATCAGCTAATTATGAATATGACAGCCAATACCAATACAGCCACTTCCTCTTCTGATACCCCAAACGAAATCACTCTATTACAGCCAGATGACTGGCACATTCATTTACGTGATGGAGAGGCATTAGCCACTACCGTTGCTCATGCTGCCAATAGTTTTAATCGGGTGATTTGTATGCCCAACCTTGTGCCACCAGTCAAAACTGCAAGCGATGCGATTGCCTATCGCCAGCGTATTTTAGATGCCTTAACACAAGCAGACATAACCAAGCAGCGTAAAGATGAATTTAACCCACGCATGACTTTGTATTTTACTGACAATACCAGTGCAACTGATATTAAAAATGCTGCCGAAAGCGGTATTGTACAAGCGGTTAAATTATATCCTGCTGGAGCAACCACCAACTCTGCTGATGGTGTCACTGATTTAAAACACTGCACACAAGCACTTGAAGCCATGCAAAAATATGGCTTACCACTCTTGGTACATAGTGAAGTAACCCATGCTCACGTTGATATTTTTGATAGAGAAAAGCAATTTGTTGATAGCACATTAGGACAAATTGTTCGTGACTATCCAGAGTTAAAAATTGTCGTTGAACATATCACCACCAGTGATGCAGCCGACTTTGTACTGGCTCAAGGTGATAATGTGGCAGCCACCATCACCCCACAACATTTGCTATTTAATCGCAATCATATGCTTGTTGGTGGTATCAAGCCTCATTTTTATTGTCTGCCTATTCTTAAAAAAGCGACGCATCAAGCCAGACTTTTAGAAGTGGCAACCAGTGGTAATCGCAAGTTTTTCTTAGGAACAGATTCAGCACCTCATGCTACCCACAAAAAAGAAAACGCTTGTGGCTGTGCTGGCTGTTACAGTGCTAATATTGCCCTACCTTTATATGCAACAGCATTTGATAGCGTGGGTAAAATTGATAGACTTGAAGGCTTTGCTAGTATATTTGGAGCAGAGTTTTATGGATTACCATTAAATACCAGCCATATCACCTTACATAAGCAACCCATGACCATTGCAAGTAGTTACCCTTATATGGATGGCTCAACGCTGACGCCATTATCTGCGGGAGAAACTCTACCTTGGTCAATCAAAGCATAAATAAACATATAACAAACTGCCATCAATACAGTGAAACAAGCGGTTGCAACATACCAATAACCCATCAAAAGATGGGTTATATTTTATTAGGGTATTACCCTACTCAATCACGTTTTGATAGTATAGGACAAGCTTAATATATCTATCCCACTTACACAATAGAATAAAGATTTATGACTTCAAATAGTAATATCCTCACAACTTCAGATGATACTCAGCCTAATGTAACAAACATAGCAAATACAGTATCTACAGAAGATGGGACAACGCCCTCAAAAGAGACTACTGACACCATTACCAAGCTCAATGAACGCTTCCGTAAGTTTATGCCAGTCGTGGTTGATGTAGAAACGGCTGGCTTTAATGCCCAAACCGATGCCCTTTTAGAAATTGCTTGTATCCCTATTTTAATGGACGAAACGGGTCGATTCTATCAAGGTGAACCGCTGAATGCACATATTGAGCCTTTTGAAGGTGCTAACTTAGAAGCACGTGCCTTAGAATTTACTGGCATAGACCCAACAAATCCGCTGCGTAAAGCCATTGCTGAAGATGAAAAAACAGCACTGCGCCGTATCTTTAAAGGCTTAAAAGAAGTACGCCGTGAGCATGATTGCCGTCAATGCGTCTTAGTTGGTCATAATGCCCACTTTGACCTCAACTTTTTAAATGCAGCTATAGCTCGTACCAACAGTAAAAACCATAGTCCATTTCATGCCTTTTCTGTCCTAGATACAGTGACTTTATCTGCTTTAGCCTTTGGTCAAACTGTACTGGCAAGAGCCTGTAAAGCGGCTGGCATTGACTTTAATGGTTCAGATGCACACTCTGCACTATATGACACTCAAAAAACTGCTGAACTATTTTGTCATATTCTCAATCAATACCCAATGTTAGCTAATGCCATGCATCAACATCATGAGAACAGTGAAACTGACGCTGAAGATTGCTCGACTGGCTCAGATAAAGCATAAAAAAGTCCATCATCTTCTAACCACCTTCTAACTGCTAAAAAAACTGAATAAAAATCAAAAAAGGTGTTGACAACATCACTCTATATCTCTAAAATACGCACCACTTCGACATTAATGGTGAAAGCAGTTGAAGTATGATGTGTCCCGTTCGTCTAGAGGCCTAGGACACTGCCCTTTCACGGCGGTAACAGGGGTTCGAATCCCCTACGGGATACCACTTATTCTAAGTGAGTAAATTAGTTATATAGATAGTAAATCTAATAGCCTCACACTCTAAAAAACCAGCTTTGATTCAAAGCTGGTTTTTTTATGCCTGAATTTTCCTTTATCTATATCCAAACAATCATACCACTTAATAATGTTATAGCCTGCCCACTATAAATCCACCACGCTGTTAGCCTCGCTAGATGTACTACATGTACTATCTGCACTAGGTTGCCTTATGGTGAAATTATATTAGATTGACTATAGTATACAAACCAGTATATAGATAGCTATTTGATCAGTTGAAGAAGACTACAATAGATATTGACAAATAAAACAAGACACACGGATACTAACCATGGCTGGCTCTTTAAAAAGAGAGCCAGCTTGTTACCATAAAGAAAAGCACAGCCAAAATCACTAACATGCCTAAAATAGCCTGTACAACAAAGAATGCCTGATGGCGTGCAAACAGACTCATTACTGTCTTACTTAAACGGTGATGCTTTATAGAACGACTTGCCGTCACATTTACCTCTTGTAGCTTATATTTACTATCATTACTAATCAGTTGCTGTAAAAAATTCTGCCATTCATTCACTTGCCATGTATATGGCTTAAAAGATAGCGTACTGTATATGGGATATTGAGTATTTTCTTGTACGCTGTCTCTCTTATCCAACATCAGCACTTGCATTTTCCACTGAGAAAAACGCCGATGTGTCAACTGACTAAAGTCTAAAAACTTTAAATTATAGTGCCGACAATCCTTCAATAGATTATTCTTAATGGCTTGCAATGCTTGTTTGCTACCCTCAAGATACTGAAAAAAATAACCATTGCCATAACATAAAATACCTGTGATTTTATTCTTTTTATTTTTATAGTTAGATACATATTCAATATCATTGAGTACACTACTTAACTGTGCTTGA
This sequence comes from Psychrobacter sp. I-STPA6b, assembly GCF_020662265.1. Lineage (GTDB taxonomy): Bacteria > Pseudomonadota > Gammaproteobacteria > Pseudomonadales > Moraxellaceae > Psychrobacter. Next base: position 264,147 of record NZ_VEWM01000122.1, on the reverse strand, counting down.
TATGGTTGACTAATCTGACTGATATAAACCAACTGATATAACTTTTCTGACCAATCCGATAAGATAGCAATATTATTATTATTTTTCATGTCACCCTCTTATTGAATATTATTATCATGATTTGAATAGTTAATACTTATTTATTACTGCCTGAACCCTATAATACGCTATTTATTAACAAAAATATATAAAAAAACACACTTACATAAAATATTATTACTAATATTCGACTTAAAATAATATTGATATACAATTCTACATTTTTGGTATATGGCTAATTTTCTGAATTTAAAATGGCTTCTAATAACTTAACATCTTCAGGATGTGTCATTTTTATATTTAATCGACTACCTTCTACTATCTTTATAGGTAAGCCTAAACGCTCAAATCCACTCGCTTCGTCAGTAATAACACCATCTGATTCACTCATCCGGTGTAGCATGTCTCTTAATACTCCCAAGCGAAATACTTGTGGTGTCTGAGCCTGCCATAAATTCTGTCTATCTACTGTTTGAATAATATTGCTATCGCGTGCCACTTGTTTCATGGTATCGACAACTGGTACACCTAATATAGCACCATATTCAACCTGAGCAGCTGTCTCAATCACAGCATCAATATGCTCTGGCATCACGGCGGGTCGAGCCGCATCATGAATCAATACCAAATCTGCATCATTAGAGTCTGGCTGTTGCCAAATTGCCTCCACTCCTGCCATCACAGATAACCAACGCTCAGCACCACCATACACCGTGGTCACTGCTAAAGGGTAGTTTAGTGTTTGTGCATAAGCATCATCTTTGGCAATGACTAAAAATACATGTTCAATAAATTGACTACGGCTCAGTTTTTCTAGCGAATGTAACAAAACTGGCTTACCAAGTAGTGATGTATACTGCTTTGGTCTCTCTGCACCAAAACGGCTACCCTTTCCTGCAGCAACAACTAAAGTATGAACTTGAGGAGTCTGATCTGACTGCTTTATAGAAGATTCAGTTTGTAACATGGATTTATCATTCATCATTTCGAAGTTAATGGATTAACACACTCAACTTACTAAGAATTAATTGTTGGAGGCTTAATGATAAAGGTTGCACACCTTATCATATAAAACCAATATATCGGTAATTTTTATAGACATTCAGTATTAATAGGGGGGATGAATGTAAAGAGTAAGGATACAGATAGGTGGGATTTGTTATTTAAATCAGATAATAAGCCGATGACTAGAAGCAACTACGACACTCATGCAAGCCATGATAAATAACATTTCTAGTTCTAGCTTAATAACCATTATTTCATACAAGTAATATCATTGTATTATCACATATAAGGAAATATCTAATTAGGGGATACTTTCTATGGCATCATCTGGATCAATGTCAGGTGCCACAATACTAGTATGTGTATTTGGAGCAGTAGATAGCTGCACGAAAGTCTCATGTGGCTTTATTAACCCCAAGTCAACTCGTGCATGCTCTTCTACTGCTTCCAATCCTGTTTTAAGATCACGAACATCAGCACGCAATATTTGGTTCTGATGTTCTTGTTCTTTATTTTTAATCAGCTGTGCTTCTATTTCAGTTTGTAAGTCTTTACTATCGGCATGACCATTTTCACCTAGCCAATACTGATACTGCAATCCAATTAACACTGCAACTGCAACCAAAAATAAAAGAAACTGACCAAAATATTTCATAGTATCTCAGCAACCTTAATAGGATCTAACCACGCAATCCAATAAAGGCTTCTCGTCCAGGATAACTAGCACGGATTTGTTGCTCAATTCGTAATAGCTGATTATATTTTGCTACTCTATCTGAACGACATAGTGAACCTGTTTTGATTTGACCTGCTGCAGTACCCACTGCCAAATCAGCAATGGTACTATCTTCAGTCTCTCCAGAGCGATGTGAGATAACCGTTGCATAACCATTATCTTTAGCAAGATAAATAGCATCTAAAGTTTCCGACAATGTTCCTATCTGATTAAACTTAATCAAGATAGCATTGGCAATATTTTGCTCAATACCTTGACGTAAAATTGTGGGATTGGTTACAAATAAGTCATCACCTACTAACTGCACTTTTTTGCCCAGTTTTTGAGTTAGATATGCCCAACCCTCCCAGTCTGATTCATCGAGTCCATCTTCGATGGAAATAATAGGATATTGCTCAACTAAGTTTGCTAAGTAATCAGTAAAGCCTTGGCTATCAAATGCTTTATTTCCCTCACCTGCCAATACATACTGTCCATCTTTATAAAACTCACTAGAAGCACAGTCTAATGCCAGATGAATGTCATCACCTGCACGATATCCTGCTTGCTCTATCGCTTGTAAAATAACGGTAATGGCTTCTTCATTACTGCGTAAATTGGGTGCAAATCCACCTTCATCACCCACAGCAGTATTTAAACCTTGAGCTTTTAAGACTGATTTTAAGCTATGGAAGATTTCTGTACCCGCACGCAACGCTTCAGAAAAGCTAGTAAAACCAACTGGCTCAATCATAAATTCTTGAATATCGACGTTATTATCTGCATGTGAACCACCATTTAAGATGTTCATCATTGGGACAGGCATGGTCAATGATGTTTGATTGCGTAGATTTGCAATATACTGATGCAGAGGAAGCTGACTAGACTGTGCAGCAGCTTTTGCTGCAGCTAATGATACTGCCAGCATAGCATTTGCACCTAGGTTGTCTTTATTTTCTGTGCCATCAAGCTGTATTAATTTATCATCTAGTGCTTGCTGGTTAGTCACATCCATTTCCATCAAAGCAGCACGAATTTGACTGTTTACATTAGCGACTGCTTTTTTGACACCTTTACCGCCATATCGTGACTTATCACCATCACGTAGCTCTAATGCTTCTCTAGAGCCAGTTGATGCACCACTTGGAGCCGCTGCGCGACCCAATGTACCATCGGCTAAAATCACATCTGCTTCGATGGTTGGATTGCCACGTGAGTCTAATATCTCGCGGGCACGAATGTCAGAAATCTCAGAAACATTATTGGTATTTTCAGCGTACATAAGAGGCTCTTATCCTTAGTGTTAAGTGTATTCAGATATTTTGCCAAGTAACTTTTTTCTGTAGCGTTTATTCAGTAACCGATCAGAGACTTTTAGTAAAGCAATCTAATCTCACTTCAACCACATAAGTTTTGACAAAACTATTTTTTCAAAAATCAATTCAAAATAATATCACGACCAGACAAGCAGATAAGGAATAGGTCATCGCACTGCTAATAAGCCTAGCTCTATAGTGATTCTATATGGGACTGACCATATATCATAGCATAGAGTGGGATAGATTTAATATCTATGAAATACTCTGCTTCTCTAGTAAATCAACCGTGCATTGTAGTAAATTATAGACGGTATCCCAATTTATGGTTGATATCGGGTCAATCGTAACGCATTTAATAGCACTGAGATTGAGCTCATCGCCATTGCAGCAGCTGCTATCATTGGATTTAAAAAGCCAAAAGCGGCCAATGGAATACCAATACAATTATAAATAAAGGCAAAAAACAGGTTCTGCTTAATATTTCTGATAGTAGCATGAGCAATATTTTGGGCTGTCAATACATGGTCAAGTGATGCGCCAAGTAGACGGGCTGAGGCACTATGTTTTGCTACATCTGTACCTTCTGCCATGGCAAAACTTGCTGTTGCAACTGCCATAGCTGGAGCATCATTGACACCATCTCCAACCATAACAACTTTCTGTCCCTGTTGCTGTATCTCATCAATTTTACTGGCTTTTTCTCTTGGACTCATTGAGCCATAAGCTTCAGTAATACCTAATACAGAGGCAACATGATTAACTACTGATTGCTTATCACCACTCATTAATATGACATGGTAGCCTTGTTCTTGTAACTGACTGACTGTCTGATGAGCATCTTCTTTTACATCATCTGCCAGAGCAAACATTCCTAATGCAATACCATCAACACTCACTGCGACATTACTGGCTGTCTGCCATATTTGTGGCATATATCTAGGCAGCGTCAAGGAAGCAAATTCAGGCGTCCCAACTTTGACCAACCCATAACCTTCAACCTGTGCTTGAACACCCTGACCTTGCACAACTTCTACTCTCTGTACTGGAAAAAGTGGCAACTGATTTTCTTTTGCAGTACGTACAATAGTATCTGCTAAAGGATGGCTTACATGGGCTTCGACACTGGCAGCCAGCTGAAGTACATCTTGCCAGCGCAATGCTTGATTCACCATCATATGTGTGACCAAGCTGGGTTGACCCTGTGTTAGTGTCCCCGTTTTATCAAATACAACTGTGTCAACAGTCCCAGAAGACTCTAAGCTTTGGGCGTCTTTAAACCATACACCATGACGAGCTGCCACACCCATACCAGCCATAATCGCTGCAGGTGTTGCCAATCCTAACGCACAAGGGCAAGCAATGACTAAAACAGAGACGGCATGTAATACACTCAGGTTTAGAGCGCCAGTCAACCACCACGTGATAATAAAAGTAATCAATGCCAATATGACAACTATCGGTACAAAAACAGCAGCTACCTTATCCGCTAACCGTGCCAACTGAGCTTTACTGCCTTGTGCTTCACTCAGTGCCTGTACCATATCTGCAAGCTGTGTATCTCCACCCAATGCCTGCACCTGATATACCAAGCTACCATTTGCCACCATCGCACCAGCCAGCACATGATCACCAATCTTTTTAGATAATGGTACAGACTCTCCTGTTAAATGACTCTCATCACACCACCCTTCCCCAGCAACCACTATACCATCCGTTGCGATACGAGTGCCTTGCTTTGCTCGCAACTTATCTCCACACTGTACATCGGCTAAAGGTACAGACTGAAAGCTTTCTGTCTCATTGCCATCTATATTACTGCTGACTGTCTGCTGTTTTTCCACCATTTCAGGGGTTAGACTTAACAACAAATGAATACTATCCAAGCTTTTCTTTTTAGTACGATGTTCCAAATACTTCCCTAAACGGACAAAGGCAATAATCATCACCCCTGCTTCAAAATATATTGGCATATGCATTGTTGGCATAGACGATATAAGCTGGGAAAAATCCAAATCTCCCATCGCATGATGAGACCACCCACTACTCACCAGCCAGCTATATGTTGAATACGTCCAGATAGTCAATGTACCAATAACAACCAGAACATCCATATTGGCAAGACCACCTTTTATAGATGCCCATGCACTTTTATAAAATGGCAGTGCCAAGCCAAACTGCACCACTGTTGCCAAAACAAACTGCATCCATAACGGTGGCATCCATGCCATACCTTGTCCAGCCAACATACCCACCATACCTAGCAAAAATGGCAACAAACACAACCATAATATAAACAGTTGCCATGGGAATTTGTGGGAATGCTCATCTTCTACATCTGGTGAAAACAAAGTATCCGGCTGGTATATACTTGCCTCAAATCCCGTCTTTTGTATCCACCCAATGATTTCATCTGCCGATGTCTGTGATGGATCATACTCCACATTAGCAGTCTCACCGGCAAAGCTTACCGAGACCTGATAGATGGCAGACTTTTTATTTAATACTTTTTCTATGCGAGAGGCACATGCTTGACAGGACATATCCTGTATTGATAACTGTATGTGTTCTGAATTTGTCTTTGTAGAAGTTGAAGAATCTAATGTAGCGCTCATTTTAGCCTTTTTATAGGCATGCCAGTACAAACGAACATGCCACTTGTGTGTTTATTTTATCGCTGTCTATGACTCCAAATACAATCATGACAAGACAGAAGAACGAAGGTACATAAGGCATACTACCAGCCTGCACCTCTAAAAATACAATAAATGAATATCATAAAAGGAACATCATTGCAGACATTCCCCTCATCCAAGCCAATCTGTTATTGAATATTCATCACATCAAAGCCAGCATCTTCAATACACTCACGCAGTTCATCTAAAGAAACTTGTGTCATATCAAAGGACACATCAGCATGCTTTTTCTCTAAGCTAACATCAACACTATCCACACCAGATAGCGCACTGACAGCATTAACAACACTTTTGACACAGCCCTGACACGTCATTCCTTCTATATAGATAGTTGCCGCTTGCTTTGACATGATAAATATCTCCATTAACAAAAAAGCTTATATATAGCACCTTCATGAGGTCTGTTTTAGTGCGTATCAAGTACCGCAAACCCCTTCACTAAGTCATCAATTTGTTTTAATTGCTGTAAAAATGGCTCAAGCTGCTGTAAACGTAACGCACACGGACCATCGCATTTTGCCTTATCTGGGTCTGGATGCGCCTCAAGAAAGAGACCTGCTAATCCTGTCGCCATGCCTGCACGTGCTAATGTACTAATCTGCTCACGTCGTCCACCAGCACTATCAGCCCTTGCTCCTGGCTGTTGCAAACTATGTGTCACATCAAAAAATACAGGAACTTGCATTTTTTTCATAATATCAAACCCCAGCATATCGACCACTAAGTTATTATAGCCAAATGCTGTACCACGCTCACATAAGATAATACGGTCATTACCTGCCTCTAGGCATTTATTCATAATATGACGCATCTCATGTGGTGCTAAAAACTGAGCTTTTTTGATATTAATAATGGCATCTGTTTTTGCCATTGCTTGCACCAAGTCCGTCTGCCGTGATAAAAATGCAGGTAATTGAATGATATCAGCAACCTCTGCTACTGGTTCAGCTTGATATGGCTCATGAACATCCGTGATAATCGGCACATGATATTTTTGCTTAATTTGTCCCAACCAATCTACACCCTTCTTCAGCCCCGGACCACGGAATGAATGCAAACTTGAGCGGTTTGCTTTATCAAAACTGGCTTTAAACACATAGCCAATATTTAACCGCTGACAAATGTCTATATATGCCTCAGCAATTTCAAATGCTAGCTCTTTTGATTCCAGCACATTCATACCTCCAAACAGTACAAAAGGCTGATCATTACCAATACAAATATCATGCAACTGGATATGTGACTGAGGTTGTGCTTTCTCTGTATTACTCATAGGTTTCCTTATTATACAATTTATAAAACAATCAAATGACCTATAGGTTATACCAATTTTATGGATTAATCTATTTTCGATTGATCTATTTCAAATCTCCAATAAACTCTAGCTTCAAAGAAAAAAAGACCAATATCACATTGGTCTTTTGAATAAATGATACATAACTACAATAACTGTCTCAGATGCGATGCCATTAATATAAAATCAGCACCAATATCATCTTAAAATATTTACTTAGTGTGTCTGCTGATGATCTATGGCTGCTTTTACAAAGCTAGAAAACAATGGATGCCCACCACGAGGTGAACTGGTGAACTCAGGATGGAACTGTACTGCCACGAACCAAGGATGGTCACTAATCTCGACAGCTTCGACCAGATGCTGCTTCGTTGAATAGCCTGATATCGTCATACCCGCCTGTTCTAATGGCTCCACATAACGATTATTCATCTCATAACGATGACGATGACGCTCAGTAATGGTACTAGCACCATAGATTTTACGCAGTTTTGTACCCTCTACAAGCTCAGCTTGCTGACCACCTAGGCGCATTGTACCACCCAAGTCAGAATCATCACTACGAATCTGTAGCTCACCACGCTCATCTAGCCACTCTGTGATTAGACCAATAATTGGCTCAGACGTTTTTCTATCAAACTCTGTTGAGTTTGCTGGAATATTCATCACATTATTGGCATATTCAATCACTGCCAACTGCATGCCCAAACAAATACCTAAATAAGGTACTTTATTTTCACGGGCATAAGTAATGGCTTTCATCTTACCCAGCTTACCACGCTCACCAAAACCACCGGGAACTAAAATACCATCAGCAGATTTGACCTGCTCTAACAAGCTGTCATCCGTTTCCAGCTTTTCAGCATCAACATAGTTAATGGTGACATGAGTTTTATGAATAATACCCGCATGCAACAGTGCTTCATTAATTGACTTATAAGCATCTGGGAGTTCAACATACTTCCCAACCATCGCAATAGTCACATTCCCTTGTGCATTTAACAGACCATCGACCACGGCATCCCAGTCTGATAAGTCAGCCTCTGGTGCTTGGATACCAAAGCGCTCACAAATTAGGTCATCTAAATCCTGCTCATATAAAGTTCTAGGTATCTGATAGATACTATCAGCATCCTCACACATCACAACGGCACGCTCTTCAACATTCGTAAATAGTGCAATCTTACGGCGATTATCTTCACTAATATGATGCTCAGAGCGACAAATTAAAATATCCGGTTGCAACCCAATAGAGCGCAACTCCTTAACAGAATGTTGGGTTGGCTTTGTCTTTGTTTCTCCAGCACTAGAGATATAAGGAACTAATGTTAAATGCATCAGCATAGCATTGCTACGCCCCAGCTCCACTTGCATTTGACGAACTGCCTCCATAAAAGGCAGTGACTCAATATCACCTACCGTACCACCAATCTCAATAATAGCAATATCATAACCTGCACCGCTGGCATGAATCTTACTTTTAATCTCATCGGTAATATGCGGAATGACCTGTACTGTACCCCCTAAATAATCGCCTCGACGCTCCTTATTAAGCACAGTCTGATAGATACGACCACTAGTAAAGTTATTATTCTTGCTCATTTTTGAGTGCCTTAAAAAGCGCTCATAATAACCAAGGTCAAGGTCAGTTTCTGCACCATCTTCGGTGACGAACACTTCACCATGCTGAAAAGGACTCATCGTGCCAGGGTCTACATTGATGTAAGGATCCATCTTAGTCATGGTAACTTTTAGTCCACGTGCTTCTAAAATGGCAGCAACAGAAGCTGCTGTAATGCCTTTGCCCAGTGAGGATACAACCCCACCTGTTACGAAGATAAATTTGGTCATAGTCATCGTCTATTTATGGTAAATGCAAATTTTACTAAAATTTGGCTCAAAAAAACAGGCTTGACTTCCTATCTAGCAGTATATTCTCAGCCATAAAAAACTCACCCCGAAAGGTGAGTCTTTTATAGTATCAAATTCTAGGTCAAATTAGAATTTGTATTCTAGACCACCACCGATGCCAAAAGTTGTTTCTTTCATCTTAGTCATCGCTTTTTCTTCTTCTTTTTGTCTCATAACACCATAAATATGTCCTGTTGTACTACCATTGAAGGCATATTTACCACCTACGGAGACACGGAAAGCATCTGCATCTTTAGCACCTTTTACATTCGTCACCATATCGCCTTGTGCATAGGCAGTCCAAGGTGTCGCAGTTTTCATCTCACCACTGATAGTAACTGCATTTTCCTTATCATCAGCATTATAGTCACTTAACTGATATAAAGCACCTACTGTAATGCCTTCATTAAGTTTATAGTTACCACTAACACGGAAGGCATCTTTTAAGTTTTTTTCACCTGCTGATGCACCATGAATATAGCTGACTCCAGCTTTAAAAGGCTGTCCTGCTGGCTCATACTTTCCTGCAATACCAGTATATTCACGACCACTTTTATCTTCATCTAAAGCATACATGGCTAATATTTGTGCACCATTAAAGTCTGGTGAGTTATAAACAAAAGCATTATTCATGCGTTGCCCTTCAAACGAAGCCATAACTCTATCTGCTAATCCACCAGCCGTCACATTAGCAAAGTCTACTTTCCCATCAATAGCAGACAAGCGACCTGCTTTGATTGTACCAAGCTGAGCATGAGATAAACCTAAGTATGTATCACGAGATCTAAACTGCTTTGATGGATTGTCAGCAGATACATCAATACCATACTCTAGTTGATAAATCAGACTGATATCATTCGCTAATGGCTCTTTGCCTTTAAAACCAATACGAGAACTATTTGAATTTAGCGCTGGACGTTTTTTGCTCTCATCAGATGTTTTTTTACCATTTACTGTGGTTTCAGAATCTGTTGATGAGGCATCAAGAGTCAAAAATGCTTTACCATATACAGTTGGTGCTGCATGAGCAGCAGATAGAGATAAAGCAGTAACTGCTGATACCAAAAGTAGTTTTTTCATGGGGACTCTCTCCACTTTACATATTAAGTGATGGGCTAGTCTAATTACTAATACCCAGATATATAATCTAGTAACACAACTGAAATCCTCAAATAATCATTGTAGTTACAAAGATTTAGGCTTCTTCTTACGTGGTGTTAGTATGCTATATATCTATGACAGATTCATGAAAGATAAAAGATTTATTCTTATATTTTGTTAGATAATAGGGACTGTTGAATATTCATCTTTGTCAAAAAATGGAGGGCATTTGTCTTAATCAAGACAATAAACGTCATTGCTCTTATAAATACCAAATGCACAGATAAATATTTAACAAACCCTCATCATTGGCATTATTAGAAACTAAGGTGACATGACCTATTATTGTCATAAGAAATGAATTAGATAGATAGAAGGTTGTATCACAGCTACATCACAAATAAAAAAACCCACCCCGAAAGGTGAGTTTTTTGTGGTATCAAATTCTAAATAAAATTAGAATTTGTATTCTAGACCACCACCGATACCAAAGCTTGTATTTTTATCTTTGTATAAAACATCTTCTGACTCTTTTTGGCCCATTACGCCATATACATGACCAGTAGTGTTGCCATTAAATGCATATTTACCACCAACTGCAACACGATAAGAATCAGCATCATCAGCACCGCCAACGTTTTTAACTACGTCACCTTGTGCATATGCAGTCCAAGGAGTTGCTGTTTTCATTTCACCACTGATTGTTACAGCATTTTCTTTTTTGTCTGCATTATAGTCAGCTAACTGATACAATGCACCCACTGTAACTACAGGGCTTACGTCAAAAGAACCACTAACACGGAAGGCATCTTTGATTTGAGCATCACCAGTAATCTGTGCAACTTTTTTGCTTGAAGCGAAGTGAAGATAGCTTGCACCTGCTCTAAAAGGCTGACCTGCTGGAGCATATACAGCTGCAACACCACCGCCATCACGGCTAGTAGCTACTTCTTTATTTTCATCTAATGCATACATACCTAGGAACTGTACACCATCATAGCTTGGTGAAGCATAAGCAAATGCATTATTATAGCGATCACCACCTGGTGCTAATACGCCATCAGCTAAGCCACCAGCAGTAACATTAGCAAAATCAACTGAGTCATCAATACCAGTCAAACGACCAGCCATTACTGTACCTAGTTGTTTGTTAGATAGACCTAAGTAAGTATCACGTGCATAGAATTGACCTGAGCTAGAATCAATATTAACACCATATTCTAGTTGATAAACTAAGTCAGTATTTGCTGTTAGTGCTTCAGAACCTTTAAAACCAATACGTGAGAAGTTTGAGCTTAGAGCTGGACGGCTTTTGCTGTCATCTTTCTCTTTTTTGTTAGTAATTTTGTTAGTGGTTTCGCTGTCTTGAGATGTTGCATCAAGAGTTAAAAACGCTTTACCATAAACGGTAGGAGCCGCTTGCGCAGCAGATACAGATAGAGCAGCAACAGCTGACGCTAAAAGTAGTTTTTTCATGGGAAATCTCTCCACTTTACATTACATTTTTAGTGATGGGCTGCCCTAACAGCTAACGCCCAATTGTTTAAACTTATATAACTTAACTGAAATCCTCAAAATTATTCAGTTATAGTCACAAAGAGTTAAAAATCTTCTTTGTTCAGTATAGTAGGTATATCTCTAATGACATATTCATGAAAGACTAGACTTTTTATTCTATATTTGGCGCTTTCAATAAATTCACGTAAGAATCAGACTCTTATGTTGTATTGTGAGCAACAAACATTACCAAACTCATACCTTGCTTATAAGCATATCAACTTTGACATAATTTGCAACATTTTTTTCGGCGCTTGAGTCATTATTTTTTGTCGCAAATTATAAAAATCCCTGCCAGCCCTTATGGGAACAGGGATTTATCTATCTTTCCAAATACAGCTTTAATAAACATATAAAAGATTTTAACAAACTTTTACATAATTTGAAGAGTTTTTAGACCTATAGAGGCTTATTCTGTTTCATTGCTAAGCGTGATTGATGCAATAAAGGCTCAGTATAGCCGCTGGGCTGTTCATGTCCTTTAAATACTAAGTCACAAGCAGCCTTGAACGCATATGATTTATCAAAATCTGCTGCCATTGGACGATAATTCGCATCATCTTTATTCTGCTCATCAACGACTTTTGCCATGCGTTTAAGTGCATCCATAACCTGCTCTTTAGTCACGATACCATGATGTAACCAATTAGCAATGTGCTGACTAGAAATACGCAAAGTAGCTCTGTCTTCCATTAAGCCGACATTGTTAATGTCTGGTACTTTAGAGCAACCAACGCCTTGGTCCACCCAGCGTACAACATAACCTAAGATACCTTGAGCATTATTTTCTAGCTCTTGACGTTTTTCTTCCTCTGTCCAGTTAGTATCTTTGGCAAGCGGAATGGTCAAGATATCATCAACACTGGCACGCTGACGATTCTTTAGACTCTCTTGTACTTCAGGAACATTCACCTGATGATAATGCAAGCTGTGTAATGTTGCACCTGTTGGTGATGGTACCCATGCGGTAGTAGCACCAGCTTTGGGGTGATTAATTTTGGTCGCAACCATTTCTTTCATTTCATCTGGTTTTGCCCACATTCCTTTACCAATCTGTGCGCGTCCTAACAATCCTGTTTCTAAACCAATATCCACGTTCCACTGCTCATAAGCAGGTTGCCATGCTTGCGACTTCATATCACCTTTACGCACAAATGCACCTGCTTTCATACTGGTATGAATTTCATCACCTGTACGGTCTAAGAAGCCTGTATTGATAAAGATGACACGCTCTTTGGCTTGACGGATACATTCTTTTAAGTTCACAGTTGTGCGACGCTCTTCATCCATTACTCCCATTTTGATGGTGTTACGAGGTAAAGAAAGCACATCTTCAACGGCAGCAAATAAATCATTAGCAAACTTCACTTCATCTGGACCGTGCATTTTTGGCTTCACAATATACATTGAGCCTTCACGAGAGTTTGATAAACTGCTTTTACCTTTGATGTCATTTAATGATAATAAAGGTGTGATAAGTGCATCCATGATGCCTTCAAAGATTTCTTCTTGTCCATCACCCAAATCTACCAAAATGGCAGGATTTTGCATTAGATGTCCAACATTACGAATCAATAGTAAAGAACGCCCCGGTAAAAGCAACTTACCACCATCTGGTGTGGTATATTCACGGTCAGGGTTTAATGTACGGGTTAGCTCTTTTCCACCTTTACTAAAGGTCTCACTTAAATCACCATTCATTAAACCAAACCAGTTGCGGTAAGCTTCAACTTTTTCTTCTGCATCCACAGCCGCTACAGAGTCTTCACAGTCCTGAATGGCAGTGATTGCTGACTCAAGCAATACATCTTTAATATTGGCAGGGTCATCTTTACCCACTGGATGATTGGCATCTATTTGGATTTCAACATGTAAGTTATTATTTTTTAGTAAAATACCCGTTGGACTTTCAGCACTACCAACATAACCAGCAAATTTTTCTGGATTTTTTAAGCTAGTGCTGGTATCACCTTGGGCAATATTTAACTGACCATCAACCACGCTAAAGCCCGTAACATCACTATATTTTCCTTGTTGCAAGGTAAAGTGCTCATCTAAAAAGTTTTTGGCATAGGCAACGACTTCAGCACCTCTTTTAGGATTATATCCTTTGCCCTTTTCTTTACCATCAGCTTCATCAATCATGTCTGTACCATATAGAGCATCATAAAGACTGCCCCAGCGTGCATTGGCTGCATTCAAAGCATAGCGAGCATTACGTACAGGAACTACAAGCTGAGGTCCAGGGGTGCTTGCAATCTCAGCATCAACATTTTCTGTAGAAACTTGGAAATCCTCCCCTTCTGGCAATAGATATCCCAAGTCTGTCAAAAACTGCTTATATTTAGCAAAGTCAACTTCACCTTGCTGTGCAGGGTTATCCAAATGCCACTGGTCAATTTTGCTTTGCATGTCATCACGCACTGCCAATAGCGCTTTATTACGTGGTGTAAAGTTTTTTACCACGGATTCAAAACCACTCCAGTAACTATCTGAGTCAACATCGACACGAGGCAGAACCTCTTTTTCGATAAAGTCAAAAAGCTCATTATCAATGGCTAGGCATCCTTTTTGAACTCGGGCTTGATTTGCATTTTGGCTTTGAGTCATAGCGCTTTCCTTATTGTTGGTTACAAGTTTTGTTGGTTTGATATTAGCTTGTTAAACATTTACCCCGTTAAATTAGTATTTACAAGGGGTACAGCTATATTTTACTGTTGTATAAAAATTGGCTAAATTTTTCTTACAAAGATGAATGTTCAACAGTCCGCTTCTAGTAAATCAAAAATAACATGTGCCATAAAATCATGAAGCTTTATGACAATATGTCTTTGTTTAGAGCGGGAAGATTTTTTATCCTACTATCAAATAATAAAATATACAAGAAAATATCATTCATTAGATAAATATCTAGGCTTTAATTATTTGATAACCCTGATGAAATATGGCTTGCATTAGAACGTGAGCTGTCTCAATCCATTGTATATTTTTTAGATTTTGATAATAACTTTAATAACAACAATGCATATGTTTGCTGTTACCTATCTGTATCATTGTATAATATCGACTATAACAGCAATTTTTGCTAAAAAAAACACCCTAGTCAGAGATGAATGAGGACTGATGAGTAAACAAATGACGACTACCCTATCTCAATCAACAATGCTAACAGACACACAAACGAATAGCTCTGAATCCACGGTTACAAACCTGCCAGCCCATCACGTCGATATCTCACATATCCATGAGTTTTTAGGCGCAAGAACACCTCAGAAATGGTTAGATGCCGCAATTAATAATATTCCGCTATTATTACAAGACCATGCCAACTGTGAAAAAAAGGCGGCTGGCACTGCTATGAACCTTATCTTTCGTTATGAGTTCCATCAAGAATTACAACTCAAACTGGCACAGCTTATCCGAGAAGAGATGCTTCATTATGAGCAGGTGGTAGGTATCATGGCAGAGCGTGGCTTATCATGGTCACACCTACCTGCTGGACGCTATGCTAAGGGGCTACTAAAACACAAACGCACTTATGAACCTGCTGCGATGATTGATGTTTTAATTATTGGTGCATTTATCGAAGCACGCTCTTGTGAGCGTTTTGCTGCGCTGGCAAATATCATCGATGATGAGCGCCTAACCAAATACTATCGCTATTTATTAAAGTCAGAAAGCCGTCACTATGAGGATTATTTAGCATTAGCCGATTCATTAAGTGACACACCAGTAGATGAGCGGGTGGCATTTTTTAGACAGGTAGAGGCTGAGTTAATCACTAGCCCTGATACAGAGTTACGCTTTCACAGTGGCGTACCAGCCTAAAAGCAAACTTGTTTTTTGTCTATCTAAATCTAGAGCTAGGGATAGGGATAGGTAGTGGCTAGAGCAAAGTAAAATGCTCTAGCTATGAATAGTTTGACTTTAATTGAATTGCTTTTCTATGAACTATTTTTGAGTAGGTAATGTCCGAGACTGCGCATGGTCTACCGATTCATAGCGGTTCTGTTCATTCAAAGCTTCACTGTGCGGTGATTCCGTGCCAGCCGTTTCTTCATTCAGACCACCATCAAAAGGCTGCCCCTGTTGGTCTCTGCTATCTGGCTGTCGTGCTGGCATATCACCTTTATTGACATGCTCTGAGTCAATCATTTCTTTTGATTTTTCAAGGGTAGCTTCTGTTTTATTTGTCATAATTTCATATCCTATACTATTAATTAAATTACGCTAATCCTTCCTACTTATTATTTATAATATATTTATCTTATTGATTTTACTAAAGTAATGATGTAGCAATATGTGACTATATGTAACCCCTTCCCAGCTTTCCACTTTAAAAAAAAGCAAGGAAGGAGGGTGTGATATCCATTGTAAATTAAGCATATCAACTAATAATAAGCTGTCAAATACACTGAAGTATTGATATGCTTATCACTTAATCATTGACATGATTAATCACACTTAACAAATGCTTTTGAGCAATATGAGCTTCTTCATCAGACTGTGGTTGTAAGGCATGCCAGCAACCATCGCCAGATAATTCCCATGCCTGTACATTATCTTGTAGATAGTTAATCAACCCTTCTTGATAAACACGCTGGAACAACTTTTTATCTTCAATGGGGAAAGCAACTTCTACACGGTGGAATAGATTTCTATCCATCCAGTCTGCACTACCACAATATAGACGCTCATCACCATCATTATAAAAATAATAGACACGGGTATGCTCAAGGAAACGTCCTACAACAGAGCGTACAGTGATGTTTTCTGATAAACCTTTAACTTGTGGACGCAGACAGCACATAGAGCGTAATATCAGCTCTATTTTGACACCTGCCTGTGACGCATCATAAAGTTTATCTATCAATTTGCGCTCTGTCAGGGCATTTACCTTGACAATAATATGTGCTTTTTTACCCGCCTTAGCATGCTTAATTTCATCATCAATAAAGCGCATTAGGCTATCATGTAATGTAAAAGGCGCATGTAATAGCTTATTAACTTTTGCAGGTTTGCCCATACCTGTCAGCTCTTGAAAAATCTTATGCACGTCTTCTGAAATATCAGGGTCAGCAGTAAATAAGCCATAGTCAGTGTATGCCTTGGCATTACCTGCATGGTAGTTACCTGTACCTAAATGCACATAACGGCGAATACGATTATCTTCACGGCGAACGATAAGCATAAGTTTAGCATGTGTTTTATAACCAACAATTCCATAAACAACAACTGCACCTGCTTCTTGTAATAAGTTAGCTACCTCAATATTTTTGGCTTCATCAAAACGAGCGCGCAGCTCAATCACAGCCGTGACTTCCTTACCATTACGAGCCGCCGCCGCCAATGCCTGTACAATCTCCGAGTTTGTTCCTGAGCGATATAATGTCTGTTTAATCGCCAGTACTTTCGGGTCATGAGCTGCCTGCCACAATAAAGATACAATCGGGCTAAAAGAATCAAAGGGATGATGAACCAAAACATCACCTCGGCGCATGGCAGTGAACATGCTATCGCCTTTATCAAAGGACTCTCGACGGAATGGCTTAGGAATCACATGAGTAAAGGGCTGATAACGCAATTCAGGGACATTAAAGTCAAATAGTAATCGTGTTAAATTCACAGGACCATTCACTCGATACAACTGATTTTCATGCAACTCAAATTCATTAAGCAAATAGTCGCTAATCTCTTGGGGGCAATTGGTTGTCACTTCCAAACGTACCTTATCACCAAAGCGACGGTTATCCAGCTCTCCTTCTAATGCCTTAGCAATATCATCAACATCATCTGAGAGTTTTAAATCGGCATTACGGGTCAGGCGGAACTGATGACAGCCTGTGACCTTCATCCCTGGAAACAGCTCATTAACATGCTCATGAATCACCGCTGATAGCATAATATGATGCTCTTTACCCCCCGTCAGCTCATCAGGTAAACGAATGACACGTGGCAAGCTACGAGGTGCTGGTACGACTGCCAAATTAATATCTCGACCAAAAGCATCTTTACCTTCCAAGCTCACCATAAAATTTAGGCTTTTATTTACCAAACGTGGAAACGGATGCGCAGGGTCAATACTGATTGGTGTTAATACTGGCATAACCTGTTCGATAAAATAATTGCGCATCCATGCAGACTGTTTATCATCTAGCTCATCACGCTTTAAATAGCGGATATCTTGCTTTGCCAGCTCAGGCAAAATATCTTCATTTAAAATACGATACTGCTCAGTAATAGCCGCATGAGAAATTTTTGCGATTTCTGCCAAAACATCACTTGGCTTCATCCCATCTGAAGCAATAGAAACATTACCATGATTCATCTTTTTCATCACGCCAGCGACGCGTATCTCAAAGAACTCATCCATATTTGATGAAAAAATAATGAGAAAAAATAAGCGCTCTAATAAAGGATGGTTAGGATTGGTTGCTTGAGCCAAAACTCGCAGATGAAACTGCAACCATGACAACTCACGGTTAATATAACAGTTTGGTGAATAAGTACCATCAGGCAACTTATGCCAATCAATTTGGGTCATTTCACTTTGAGCTATTGTCTTATTTTCTGCTTTAACATTAACCGTTGTTATCTGGCTATTATTCTCATTCACATTTGTTTTTTGGCTAGAATTTGTTGACATATTCTCTCTCCTAAAATTTTTATGCTCTATCATCAGTCACTTGTACTAAATAGAAATAAAGGCTCAGCGCACCATAACATAAGAATATGACGATTCCATAGCAACAGGGGAGCCATCACATCACAAACTTTATTTTTTAATCTATTAGAGTCTGGTACTTTATGACTCAGGCAATGTCGCAGACTTTAAACGCCTTTCAATAATTCGTTGCTTATTACGTAATCGTCTAGCATCAAGATGTTTTTCATAATACTTTGGATTAGGCAGCATACTAATAAGTAATGCCGACTCACTGGGGTTAAGCTGGCTAGCTGACTTATCAAAATAGTGCTGAGCTGCTGCTTCAATACCATAGATACCATCACCGAACTCGGCCACATTCAAATAAGCAGTCAAAATACGTTGTTTATCCCACATATTTTCAATCATTACCGTAATGATTGCCTCTTCCCCTTTACGAATAAAAGAGCGATGTGGCGTTAAAAATAAGTTTTTTGCTAATTGCTGTGTAATGGTCGAACCACCTGCAGCTAATGTTCCTGATGCTTCATTTTTCTTCATAGCAACTTCAATACCTTCTATATCAAAGCCATCATGACTAACAAACTTCGCATCCTCACTGGCAATGGCTGCTTGCTTAGCAGACTTCGCAATATCTGCATACTCAACCCACTGCTGAGTGATACTACCACCAGATAAGCGGTGCTGTAACATAAACATCGTGTTATTAATTGGTTGTGTTTTCCAAATAGCTAATAAGCCAGCAACCAATACATGAAATGCGACAACAAGCAAAATTAACGCCCATACTAGACGTTTAATAAATTTACCAATAACTGCCATGAATAAAGACCTAAAAGTTAACAAGGATGCTCAATATATCTTAACTCATCGCCTATGTCATGATAAGCTTCATATGCTTATCACTATTGGATTTATTATTTATGCAACCTATCACTAACAGTACAGCAGTATTATCACTTATACAGACACATGACAACACACAAGTAACAGACTGGTATTTATTAGGTACACTCGGCTGTCATTTGTGTGATGATGCAGAAAATTTGCTTAGGCTATTTTGTGGAACATACGCTATAACCTACAAGGTACTGGACATAGCAGATTTAGATGAAGATTTGATGATGCAGTTTGCTGAAAAAATTCCTGTATTACTAACGCCTTCTGCTCGTCTTGATTACCCTTTTACACTACCCGACATGCAACAACTTTTATAAAACCTTAATAATAGCATGGCTTTATTGCACTCAACAGGCAATAATACAAGATAAGATTAAGTGAAAAAATACGTCTCATTTTAATTATCATAAGTCGAACTCAACTCAATGATAAGGAAAATCAATCATAGCTTACTTATCTGTCCTTCCACACCGACAACCCCGCAATTTCATTGTCTTTCCAAACATCACACACCTTTTATGTAGCACAATTCTTTAAGAACGACTACCAAATTAGTTATCTGCTCTGTGAACAATAGTATCATTTTGTAAAAATTTAGGTATGATGGCTTGTCCAATAAGAATCTTTCTTGTCTTTGAATATGATACGCAATTGTACTTCTAGATATAAGACAGAAACTGAGAACAAGAACAAAGCTTATTTAACAGTATCTTATTTTCTAAATATGCTTTGTTTATATTTTTAGCTTATTGGGTGTTAATGATTGATATTATTACTCGCCTATTCTTCATAATATTAACGTACAAAATATCCACGTGTGATTAATGGGTACGGGTGATAATGCAAAGACAGACATGAGGTTATCAACTATTACCAACCTTGGATGTCTGGAGCTATTCAAATAAGGAATGTTTATGTATACTTTTTTAGCCCTTACCCCAATTTTAGTGGTACTAGGACTGCTGGTTTTATTACGTTTACCAGCAAAAATTGCTATGGGTGCTGCCTACTTAGTCACTGCAGCATTAGCATTATTCGTTTGGCATGCCAGTGGCGCACAGGTTGCCGCTGCTTCTGTTAATGGTATCATTGTTGCATTAACAATTTTATTTATTGTATTTGCCGCTATTTTACTGTTAAACACACTTAAAGAAAGTGGCGCTATTATTGCCATCCGCCGTGGCTTTATGGATATCTCACCTGACCGACGTGTTCAGGCTATTATTGTTGCTTGGTTATTTTGTTCATTAGTAGAAGGGTCATCAGGATTTGGTACACCTTCAGCAGTGGGCGCACCGTTGCTTCTAGCATTAGGTTTCCCTGCAATGGCATGTGTGATGACAGTGCTTATCATTCAATCAACACCAGTCTCGTTTGGTGCTGTTGGAACGCCTTTATTACTGGGTGTGAATACTGGTATTAGTGGTAAAGAAGATATCGTTCAAGCCATTACTCCAAGCACAGTAGAGCAGTATCTACTACAAATCACAGCAAATGTCGGGCTTCTACATGCTCTGATCGGATTTCTAATCCCGCTAATTCTTAGTGCTTTCTTAACTCGCTTCTTTGGTGAAAAGCGTTCATTTGTTGAAGGTTTAAAAGCATGGCCATTTGCTATTTTTGCAGGTCTTGCCTTTACTGTTCCTTACTTCTTAGTAGCAAAATATTTAGGTCCTGAGTTTCCATCATTAGTTGGTGGTTTCATTGGTTTATTAATTGTACTACCTGCTGCCAAAGCTGGATTTTTAGTACCAAAAGAAACTTTTGATTTCGCACCTCGTTCTGACTGGGATCCAGCTTGGCTAGGTACATTGGCTGAAGAGAAATTTGATGACAGCGTTGCACCTCGTTTTTCAATTATTCGTGCCTTTTCACCTTATATCATTGTGATTGTGCTATTAATTATTACTCGTGTGGTTGCTCCTCTAAAAGCTTTCTTAGTAGGTGATATGACAACCATTAAGTTTGCCAACCTGTTCGGTACTTCTATTTCTAGTAAGATTCAGCTGGCATACTCACCTGGTACTATTTTAATCATTACCTCACTACTATGTATCTGGCTCTTTAGTATGAATAGCTCTGCTGTCAAACGCAGCTGGTCAAATTCAGCCAAGACCATGATTGCGGCAGCACCTGCCTTGTTGTTCTCTGTTCCTATGGTGCAAGTATTTATCAACTCAGGTTCAGCTACTGAAGTGGCAACATCTCTACCTGCTATGCCTATTTTGCTTGCTGAAAGTGCTGCCAATGCGTTCCATGGTGCATGGCCATTAGTATCACCTTGGATTGGTGCAATGGGTGCATTTATTGCTGGCTCTAATACCATTAGTAATATGATGTTCTCTTACTTCCAATGGTCAACCGCTGGACAGATTGGTCTAGATACTAATTTAGCCGCGCAAGTTGTGGCTCTACAAGCCATTGGTGGTGCAGCAGGAAATATGGTTTCTGTACATAACGTTGTAGCAGCTTGTGCGGTCGTTGGCTTGATTAATAAAGAAGGCTATGTCATCCGTAAGACACTACTGGCAATGATTTATTATGTAGTACAGGCTGGCTTTATTGGCATGGCATTAATCTTTGGTAATATGCTCTGGTGGGCATTAGCCATTATTTGGCCTCTAGTATTCTTTACTGTCATGAGCATTAGTGGTAAAAAAGCAGCCTAACTGTATTTCTTATGTGTATTAATGAGCAAAGTTTGACAAACCCTATTTTAATTTACCTTACTTTACTGAAATAGTTCAGATAGTACATGAATATTCGTTAATATGGTATTAGAATATAAGAAGGCATTCCATAACCTTACTTTGCTCATCCATTGCATTGCTTCTTTAAGTCTGTGTCATCATGTGACACAGGCTTTATGTCATAAATAAAGGTAGTATTATGAAAGACTTAACAAAAATTACAGAGATTGAAGATCTACGCCAAGTAGCTGAACGCAAAGTACCGCGTATGTTCTATGACTATGTCGACTCTGGATCATGGACACAAACAACCTACCGCAATAATGAAACTGACTTTGACCGTATCAAGTTGCGTCAAAGAGTGCTTGTTGATATGGAAGGACGCAGCCTTGCTACCAAGATGATTGGACAAGATGTGAAGATGCCAGTTGCTATCGCACCTACTGGATTTACTGGCATGATGTGGGCAGATGGTGAAATCCACGCAGCTCGCGCGGCAGAAAAGTTTGGTATCCCTTTTTCACTATCTACCATGAGTATTTGCTCAATTGAAGATGTCGCTGAAAATACCAGTAGTCCTTTTTGGTTTCAGCTATATGTGATGCGCGATAAAGAGTTTATGCATAATCTTATCAATCGTGCCAAAGCAGCCAACTGTTCAGCTCTGATTCTGACAGCTGACCTACAAGTACTTGGACAACGCCATAAAGACATTAAAAATGGTCTGTCTGCACCACCAAAACCAACACTTAAAAATATTCTCAACTTAATGACCAAGCCTGAATGGTGCATGAACATGCTTGGCACAAAACGCCATACATTTGGAAACATTGTCGGTCATGCTAAAGGTGTTGGGGATTTATCCTCTTTATCTTCTTGGACAGCTGAACAATTTGATCCAGGATTAAGCTGGGATGATGTTGCACAAATCAAAGAGCTATGGGGTGGCAAACTGATTATTAAAGGTATCATGGAGCCAGAAGATGCCATCTTAGCTGCACGTAGTGGCGCAGATGCATTAATTGTATCTAACCACGGTGGTCGCCAACTTGACGGCGCACCTTCTTCTATTGCTGCCCTACCCGATATTGTACAAGCCATCCAAGCAGAAAACAGTAATATTGAAATTTGGCTTGATAGTGGTATCCGCTCTGGACAAGATGTACTAAAAGCCATCGCAATGGGTGCAAAAGGTACAATGATTGGGCGCTCATTCTTGTATGGTCTAGGTGCATATGGTGAAGATGGTGTTCGCCGTGCATTAGAGATTATCTACAAAGAATGTGATGTCACCATGGCATTTTGTGGTCATACAGACATTCATACAGTTACTGATGACATCCTTGTTAAAGGTACATTTGAGCATTTAAAAGCATCTAATCCTCATATTGCACCGATGCATTGGGGTTAAAAGTGTACTGGGACCAAGTTATCTTGCATAGTATGAGCATCATTGCATAGGCATGAGGTATGCTCTTATCTAATCTAGGGCAAGTCGTCAAAAAACCACCACCTTTTGTTATATATTTTATGATATAGATACAAAAGGTGGTTTTTTATTACTCCACCTTCATTATAGTCAAAAGGACGACGACATGATGGTCAATTAATTCTCACTCCATACGACTGGATGATACCTATCAACGGTATAAACCATCTAGCTAGCTAAAAGCAAAGGAAGAAAATTAAGTTGATACTACAACCATGTCACCATTCTCACTCTATGCCTAACATCTAGTTAAAGACCGTTATGAAAATACAAAGTTTATTAAAATTCGCTCCAGTTACAACTTTATTGCTAATTTCAATAGTACTACTCTTTATTATCCAAGCCCTAACTGGTGTTAATATCGATAATCCTTCCTCACAAGATCTTATTAAATGGGGTGCAAATGTTCTCCCTCTCAGTATGGGCTATGAGCCATGGCGACTATTCAGTAGTGCCTTTTTACATATTGGTTTGATGCACTTACTATTTAATGCCTTTGCCATGTATTTTTTTGGACAAGTTGCTGAGCCAATGTTTGGTCATATTAAGTTTCTTATTATTTTCTTATTATCAGCAGTGGGTGGCAACTTGCTAAATAACTATTTAGGTTGGCAGTCTCTACTAGATGGCAGTACCACTCTACCGGCAATATCTGCAGGTGCTTCAGGTGGCATTATGGGTATTGGTGGTGCTTTGTTAGTTGCCGCATTATTAAAAATGACAGTCAATGGTATTCAACTTAATATGAAAAGCTTGGCAATTATTATGGCAATTAATCTGGTCTATGGATTTGCGATTCCTGGTATAGACAACGCAGGGCATATTGGAGGTGCATTAACAGGTGCCGTAATTGGAGGTTCAATAGCCTTATCACATTTAAAATCCAAAGTACTTTCAGTCATCCTACCTTGGAGCATCATTTGTCTATGTACGATAAGTTTTTTCTGGATTTGGCTAGACATTCATCAGCAGATAGCATTACACTTGAGCTAATTAACAAACTAAAATATCCCATATACATTTCATATCAACTCTATATGTGAGACTCTCATGCTTTTATCATCTCTCCAACGAACCACTCATATACCTATGATATATCATCGCACGTTGCTTGCTCTAGTTGCCATTGGCTGCAGCCATACTGTCATGGCTGAGACGAAGCCATTAACAGCAGATCCAGAAGCAAAACTGAGTGTGGGTATTAATGCTGTCATGACTCGCTCTGTCTATGATACAAAGGATACACAGGTTCATATTTTACCCAGCCTATTTTATGATAATAATCGTGTGTATGCGCGTGGAAATCAAATTGGTGCTTATCTTACAAAAGATAATAACAAACGAATTTCCGCCTATGCCCAGCTAAATGGCACACCGTTTAATCCAGATGATGCTAAAGGTAATTTGGCACAGCTTGATGAACGTAAACGAAGTATTGTTGTAGGTGCAGAATACTTACACACTACTCCAATTGGCGGTTTTCGTATACAAGCCGCCCATGATGTCAGTGGAAATAGCGATGGCAATATGGGTCGGATTAACTATGTGGCAAAGTACAGTCGTGATAACTTTACAGCATATCCGAGTGTAGGATTTGAGTGGTATGATAAAAACTATAGCAACTACTATTATGGAGTAAGTGAACAAGAGGCAAAACGCTCAGGCGTTGATGCTTATCAAGCTAAACAAAGCTTCCGC
Source organism: Psychrobacter sp. I-STPA6b (assembly GCF_020662265.1). Lineage (GTDB taxonomy): Bacteria > Pseudomonadota > Gammaproteobacteria > Pseudomonadales > Moraxellaceae > Psychrobacter. Next base: position 239,069 of record NZ_VEWM01000122.1, on the reverse strand, counting down.
CCTTATGTTAACTTAAGTGCCCGTTACGAAATTAATGAGCATTTTGCTGGATTTGCGAATCAAAGCTTCACCTATCTACCAGATGCACAGTATGACAGCCCAATGGTAAAAAATCGCACAGAAGCAAAAACAACCATCGGTTTATTGTATAATTTTTAAAAATCCATTCCTAAAACAGCTGTAAAAATGGCTTAGAGAATAAAACCCTAAGCCATTTTTTTATAACTATAATGACATAAGCTCAACGCTACTAACTAATAAGTTACCTGAATACTATCTGAGTATCGCCATGTCCTAATGATACGCAACTCTACTATATCACTCATATCATCGGTAAACTTACCGAAAGGTGCAGATTGACGTACTGACTTTTTAGCGGCTTCATCTAAAATCGTTGAACCCGAAGATTCTAATAAACGAATGGCTTTGACTGTACCATCACTACTAATAATAACCATTAAACGCACATCACCATGAATATTTTGTAATTGTGCCTGTGCAGGATAGTGTTGAGTCGCTACATTTTCTACATGCTGACGAAAGCGCTCTAAATACTGTGCTGCTTTGCCATGTGTGGTCGCATTACTATCCACTGTTTCAATTTTTGTCTTTTTAGCAAATACTTGCTGCTTTTGTGACAATTGCGCTTCAAGAGTGGCAATCTCTTGACGCAATCTTTCCTCCTGCTCTCGTAAATCATCGTGTGTATCTTCTTCTTTATTATCACTTTGTTGCTCTACTTCACGATAACTGAGCGTCGTTCTTAGATAGCTATCTTGATAACGCTGTTGACGCTGCTGTTTTTGTAGATTGATGATATCTTGTGTATCATTCATCGCATCATCACTCATCGGACTAATCTGAGTCGTCTCCAAGCGTAGCTGCTGTCTCACTTGCCCACCGCCTTCTTGTGAAGCATTGGCAATAAAATTAGCCTCTTCATTTTCTTGCATATTTTGCGTCAGTACAGTTGCCACTTCTTGTACTTTATCTGCGGGGCTAATGTTATCTGAAAATGTAATCCCCCAAATGATGACAGCATGCACCACCACTGCTACGACAACTGCAAACAGCATGCTAAAATCACGCTGTGGTGCTTGAGCAGAAAAATGGTAACTTTGGGAATCTTTTATATGAGCCATCAATAATCTCTTTGACTTACAAACACGTTTTGTGGCTGATTTATCGACACATCATATGATACCATGATGCGCTGATATGTCACATAATCTAACACAGATGACGAGTAACTTTGTTAAAATGGGCGACTATTTTATACATTCATGACAACTTCAGTTAGCATCATTGCAAACACTTGAAAACACACTCTTCATACATTGAACACTAAGTTCGTTTGTTTAACCAGAAGGATTAAATCTGTGCAAGAATCACAGCCATTTATCGATACTGTCTCAGATAGCCTGAGTGAAACATGGTATCACATTGCCTCAACAGCAAAAAACTTGATGGATAAAGCCTCCGATATAGTTGATGATGAGTTTGCTTTACCTGTGAATCAACAATATATCAATGATGCACTCAAAAAATTCGTAACCAATAATGTGGACGCTATTTTAGAGCTGCGAGTTGAGTTACACGATGACTGGTTTCGCCTGTTTTGTACAATTGAAGTCGCTGGCATCTATGCAGAAGTTGCTGGTAACTTTGGTCTGGTACATGTGCAGATTGATAACAATGTACAACGCTTTGTTTTTGCGCAAAAGACCTATACCGATGTACTAAAACTACGCTGTCAGTCATTTTTAAAACTACAAGGAATTAAAGCTGTCATCTGGTTTTATCATCGAATCCTTAAAAAAGACCCTCTTGGCTTTATTCTAAGTTATATCAATATCGCCCGTCCCAAAGATAATATCATTTACTTAGATATACATCGCTGGTTAAAGAAAAATGAAAAAATCATGAGTACTTTACATAAGTTTCATGTGAATTATGGTGTTGTGGAAGAAGAACAACTAGTACTAAAGTCACAAGTTAAAATTAAAAACTTGTTTATTAATAGCAGCGGCGAAGACATTGTCACCCCAGCTGATCAACCAGAACTGATGGACGGTCCTATCCAACCAGTTAGTGATGCAACCAGCCCTAGCATGGAATAAAATAAGCTGTCAGTATAACTGAGTGTAGGAATCAAGGTGTCTTTCCTTTGATGCCTTATTGTTTCCTACACTTCACCATTAAGCAAACTTAATTAATCCTTCCTTATCCCAACACCCTAGACTGAACTACCAATAGTTTTCTACTGCAATATTGCCCTCACCACGTCGATTCATGGTTAGCCCCATCTGCTTCAAGGCTTCTTTTGTATCATCAACCATCTGTGGGTTTCCACAAAGCATAACATGAGAGCTTTCAGGCAATAACTTCATACCAACCTGCTTTTCTAACTCACCACTTAATAAAAGCTTAGGCAAACGTTCTGCTAATGCACCTGCCATTTCTTCACGTGTCACAATTGGTACAAAAGTAAATGTTGCAGGACTCTCTACTAACTGAGCAAACTCTTCAACTAGTCGCCCAATTTTTTCAAGATAAGCAAGCTCTGCACATGTTCTTGCACTGTATGCCAAAACAATATGTTCATAATCCTGCCATGTTTGCAAATCTTGTAACATAGATAGAAAAGGCGCAACACCTGTTCCTGTTGCCAATAACCATAAATCCTTTGGTAATGGTTTTTGATAACGTGCCAATGTCAAAAATCCAAAAGGTGTGGTATTTAAAAGCAATTCATCACCAACTTGTAAATGCTGGAGCTGTGAGGTAAATGCACCATCAGCAATCACAATAGAAAAAAACTCTATCTCTTCATCATAAGGCGATGAAACAATCGAGTAGGCTCGAAAAATATCTGTATTTGCAGGTAGCCATGTCATACTTTGTAAATTAGAAGCAGGGTCATAACCAGCTAGCTGGTTACACAGCTTCAGTTGTCTATAGTAGGTAAGCTGACTGGGATTGACACCCAAACGTACAAACTGACCTGCTGTAAACTTAAAGCTACTAGGACGTGTCACCCGAAAGCTAAATAGCTTTGGTGTCCATGTTGTCTTGCTCAATACCCGTACCGGCACAATATTATTACTCATAAATACTTACTCATAGGCTAATAACTATTATCAATGTTCATATTTATAGCAAAATTCAGCCTATTTTTATATAAAAATAGGTGTTAAGTTTAACATAAACCCAACACCTATATATGCTCAAACAACCTTTTACAGTCTATACAGTTATTTCTTTTTAGATTACCAAATCCGTGCCTGCTCCGACCATATAATCAAGTCATTTGGTAATATACCAAAATAAATCACCACTAAAGTTACTATCATAATCATGATGCCACCAACTTGAGCGCCCCAATGAGGCATCGCATCAAATTTAATATTACCATGAGGGCGTTTATACATTGTCAGTAATACACGTAGATAATAGTATAAGCCGATAGCACTACCAACAACAATCATAACAGCTAAGAACCACTGCATCCCCTGAACAGCTGATAACACTGCAAAAAACTTGGTAATGAACCCTGCTGTCAATGGGATACCTGCCAAAGATAGCAACATAATCGTCATCATCCCTGTCATCACTGGTCGACGCCAGAATAAGCCTTGATAATAACTGAGTTTATCAGCCTCACCTGCATCTTGATAAGGGCTTGACATTAATGTAATTACGCCAAAAGAGCCAATCGACGTCAGTGCATACATTGCCATATACATATTACTGACAACTTCAGCAGCAGCACCAATACTAACAACCACTACCAGCACATATCCCATATGAGCAATTGAAGAGTAACCTAGCAGACGCTTTAAATTATTTTGACGAACTGCCAATAAGTTACCTACCAATATTGATAACGTTGCAATAACCATCATTAGCATTTGCAAACTTTCAATTGCTAAGGCGGCTGTATCAATTAAGAAACGAATGGCTAATCCCATCATGGCCACTTTACTCACAGATGCCAGATATGTCGCAATTGGCGCTGGTGCACCCTCATAGACGTCAGGTGTCCATGTATGGAAAGGGGCAGCAGATAACTTGAAAGCGATGGCAAATAACATCATAGTAGCACCCAGAATCATCAATGGTGACTCTAGTACATAATGCATAGCAACACTGATTTCTTTAAAGTCTAATGTACCCACTTCCGCATACACAAATGCCATACCCATCAATAATGTCGCAGAGGCAGTTGCTGATAAAACCAGATACTTTAAACCCGACTCTAACGATTGATTGCGCATAAAAGCATATGCCAGCATGCCATATAATGGCACGGACAATAACTCTAAGCTGATAAAGAATGAGGCAAGATTATGCGCACACACCATCAACATTGCGCCAATAGTAGAGAGTAGCATCAATAAATACAGCTCTTCTTTTTTATCTTTGAATGACTCAAAATAAGCATAAGATAAGGTAAAACAAGCCAGTGATGATACTAAAATCACAACCATGTTAAACTGGGCAAAAGAGTCAACCACAAACATAGGGTCTACGACTATCTCGGCTGGTATGGCATACCAACCTAAGATTTGCATCATCAGCACAATCAGTGCTGCATTCAATCCAATCACACTAATTGTTGCCGTGATGAAGTGTGAGCGCTTTGCAGCAATCAAAATCATCACCAACAAAACCGTCAAAACAACAATAATAATAGAGGCAAATGGCATTAAGCTATTTAAACCTATCGTCATTAATTCATTCATGACTTAACGCGCCTCCTCGATTGTTAATGTTGACAGCATATCTATATTTACAACTTGATGATAAGTATAGGCATTATTAATCCATTGCATACTTTGACTAGATGTATCCAACACCTGCTGGGGGAACAATCCCAACCAAACTAAGCCAACAACTAATATTAATAACATCGTCATTTCACGTGCATTTAAGTCATAGAGTATTCGACGCTTTGTCGTAACCCTTGGATTGACTTCAGGTTCTTTTACCACTTTTGCTGATTCATCTATATGAGAATAAGAGGCTTGTTGCATTGACACAGCTTCAAACTTCTGCGGTTGTCCAAATAAAGCACGATAAATCAGTATTAAAGAATATAAACCTGCCCACACCAAACTGAATGTCGCCAGAATGACAAATACTGGATACTGCTCAAATGAGCCTAATAGGATTAAGAATTCTCCAATAAAGTTCCCTGTTCCAGGTATACCTAATAAGGCGGCACAAAAGAACATCAAAAATGCAGGATAATAACGCAACTGCCCCCACATACCACCCATCACTGTCAAATCACGCGTATGTAGACGTTCATATAACTGTCCTGCCATAATAAATAAGGCGGCTGAAGATAAACCATGAGCCAGCATTTGTACCATCAATCCTTGCAGGCTTAATAACGTACCTGCATAGATTGCTAATACCACAAAGCCCATATGAGATACACTGGTATAAGCCAGTAAGCGCTTGACATCGGTTTGCACAAACGCCAACCATGCTCCATAAAAAATACCAATTGTGCCTAATGTTATTGCGATTGGTGCAAATTCTTGTGATGCAGTTGGAAATAATGGTAAGACAAAACGTAACAACCCATAAGCTGCTGTTTTAATCAAAATACCAGCCAAATCGACCGAACCAGCAGTAGGTGCTTGGGCATGAGCATCTGGCAACCAACCATGAAAAGGCATTACCGGTAACTTCACCGCAAAGCCAATAAAGAAACACAACATAATCGGATATTCCCATCCTCCCAGTTGTACCCCTAATAAATCATTATAATTAAAGCTTACTTTTCCAGTTGCTGCATAGCTTACAATCACCAAAATCAAGATACCAATCAGCATAATCAAGCCAGATGCCTGAGTATAAATAAAGAACTTAGTTGCTGCATACTCTCTACTTTTACCACCTGGAATATTATGTCCCCAAAGCGCAATTAGAAAGTAAATCGGTACAAGCATCATCTCCCAAAAGAAGAAGAACAAAAACAAATCGATAGCCAAAAAGACACCAATAACGCCACCCAAACTCCATAATAAATTCAAATGGAAGAAGCCAACACGGCGCTGTATCTCACCCCAAGAACAACCTACAGCTAAAATACCTAACAAAGCTGTTAAAACCACCATCAATAGTGACAAGCCATCCATAGCTAAATGGAAGCGAATCCCAAAGCTATCAATCCACGGCATATCAAACTGAGCAAACCATGGCAAATCAGCACTCGCAGGATATACCTGCTGGCTCATACCAGTAAATCCGCCGTGTTGCCATAAAATGAGTGTCATGACAAATGTAATAATCATGCCAAACAATGCTACCCAGCGTGGCAATCTATCACTGACCTTTTCAACCAGCCAGCATAAAATTCCGGCAATAAAAGGTACTGAAATAAGCGCTGGTAACATCCAAGAAAGCTGTAATTGAGTCATCTTATACCACCGTCATCATCACAAGTACCAATAACACTGCCATGCCAATACCAAAGCTAGCAGCATACCCTCGCAGTGAGCCTGTTTGTATTGCCACCACGGCCTTATTTCCAATAGAGGCAAGCATTGGTAAAACACCCCATGTTTTATCCACTGGATCTACTTTTAGCAAACGACCAATCAACAAGAATGGTTTCACAAAAATCCAATCATATAACGCATCAAAACCCAAGCCGTTATAACACCAATAATAAATAGCACCACCAATGCTAGACGCTTTAAATTTTGCTAATAATTGACCAGCATTGACCACATACAGCATGTATGCCACAGCAGCACCTGCCAGCATTGCCCCCATCGCTGTAAACTCAGCAAAGTGTTTACCATGTGCCTCACCAGCCACTTCTAAAAGTTTCCCGACGCCTTCTGGCAACACACCCTGTAGCGGTGGCGTAATCAATGCACCAAGTCCTGTCGATAATACCAATAACACAGCCAAAGGTATCTGATAGGATAATCCTGACAGCTTATGAGCATGTGTCTTTTCTTCACCATAAAAGGTGAACCAAATCATTCTAAAGGTATATATAGACGTTAAAAATGCCCCAAATACACCCATATAAAACAACATTTGGTGTCCTGCAGCATAACTTTCCCACAAGATAGCATCTTTTGAATAATAACCAATGGTCACAAATGGAATAGCTGCCAATGCACCGCCACCAACGATAAAGCTCCAAAATACCAATGGAATCTTTTTGCGTAATCCGCCCATCTTAAAGATGTTCTGCTCATGATGAACAGCAATAATGACAGCACCTGAAGATAAGAATAATAATGCCTTAAAGAAAGCATGCGTCATCAAGTGAAAAATCGCACCTTGCCAAGCACCAACACCCAGTGCTAAAAACATATAGCCAATTTGGCTCATTGTTGAATAGGCCAAGATACGTTTAATATCTGTCTGTGCCAAAGCACAAAAACCAGCCACTACAAGTGTAATCGCACCAACGGCACCGACCCAATACAATAAAATACCTGGTGTTAATAAGAATACTGGATGCATCCGTGCAATCAAATAGACACCTGCCGTTACCATCGTTGCCGCATGAATCAAAGCCGATACAGGCGTTGGTCCTGCCATTGCATCTGCCAACCATGTATGTAATGGAATCTGGGCAGACTTACCCATCGCACCACCAACAAGCATCATCGTCGCCAAAATCATATTTTGATTATTGACTGCATATAATGCAGGGGCTTGAGTAATAATATCTTGAATATTTAATGTCCCAAACTCACGGAACAATAAGAACAGTCCAAACGCCAAAAACACATCACCCACACGGGTCACTGTAAATGCCTTAATGGCTGCTCGACCATTGGCTCTATCATGAAAATAGAAACCAATTAATAGATAAGAGCAGATACCAACACCTTCCCAGCCAAGATATAAGAGCAACAAATTATCTGCCAATACCAGCAATAACATACTGGCGACAAACAGATTCATATAACTAAAAAAGCGTGAGTAACCAGACTCACCCTTCATATACCAAGATGCGAATAAGTGAATCAGAAAGCCCACGCCAGTGATGATACCTGTCATCGTCAATGCAAGACCATCAAAGCTCAATCCAAAAGCTGGTGCAAAATCTCCTATTTGCATCCATGTCCACAAAGGTATATTGACGACAGTACCAGACTCATAAGTTGTCAAAAACTGAATCGATACGACCAATGCACACAGCGCACTTAGCCCCATACTACCAACACCAACAGCTCTTGCCGTATCTTGGCTTAAACGGTCACGCATTGTGGCTAATATCAAAAAGCCAATGAATGGGAATATAAAGGTCAATGATAATAAACTCATGGCACTTATCCTTTCATCTCATTGGCACTATCGACATCTAAATGACCCCGCTTATGATAAAATTGCAATAAAATCGCCAATCCAATCGAAGCCTCTGCTGCCGCTAACGTCAAAATAAAAATAAACATAACTTGTCCATCAGGACTTGCCCAGCGACTGCCTGCCACTACAAAAGCCAATGCAGCTGCATTCATCATAATCTCAAGGCTCATCAGCATAAATAAGAAATTACGCCGAACCATTACCCCACATAGACCAATCGCAAATAAAATACCTGCCAATGCCAATCCATGCCCCATCGGGATACCTGTCACTGCTTCTGATGCTGTAAATCCATTGGAATGTGTCGATGGCATCATTTCTATACCTGCTTGAGCCTCACCACCTTGATGAATGGATAGCTCATGAGCAAATGGCTGGGCTGATGATTCAGTCGGACTTTGTGAAGCCTGTAACGCAGATTGTGCCATCAGTGCTTCTCCTCAACTGCTGTCTGAATCTTATTTTTTTGAACTTTTTCCTTAAAGCTTTTGGCATCCACTGGCTGATATACATACGGCTTAGCCATCTCTACCGCATCACTAGCATCCTCATTATCATACTCAGAGATACTGCCAACACTGGGCTGAAACTGCTGGCTGCTATGACTAATATTCTCATCATCCAAAGCTTTTTTACCCAAGTGATAAGCTGCCACTAAAGCCGCTAATAGCAACATCGCGGCAACCTCAACTAACAACATATATTGTGTAAATAAAGTTGCCCCCACTGCCTTTGCAGATACTGTATCTTGTGCCACCATCGCCATTGAGCCATCAATACTTGGATTAGATGTTCCCAAGCCAATCATGGAGAACAGCACCAAAGCAATAATCAATGCCAATCCTGTTGGTACTGCCCATACTTGAGCCGATAACCAACGACTTTCACGGGCATCATTTGCCGCACCCAAGTTCAGCATCATTATCACAAAGACAAACAGCACTAAAATTGCCCCTGCATAGACAATCACTTCCAATGCACCTGCAAATGGTGCACCGAGAATAAAGAAGATGCCTGCCACTGCCAGTAACGATACAATCATTGATAAAATGGCATGTACTGGATTGGCATGAATAACTACTCGCAAACTGGCAACAATCGCAACAATCGCTAGCGAATAAAAGCCAACCAATGCTGTATTATCAAAAAAATGTAAAAAACTGGTCATGGCAACAAGCTCCTTAAATCAACTGGTGGTGCTTCATTTTGTGCCGCCCCTTTTGGCTTTTCAGCAATCGCCATTCCTGTTACTCGATAATAGTTATAATCTGGATATTTACCCGGACCAGAAATCAGCAAATGCTCTTTTTCATAGACCAAGTTTTGACGTACATACTCACCCAGCTCAAAATCTGGTGTTAGCTGAATCGCTGTGGTTGGACAAGCTTCCTCACACATACCACAAAAGACACAGCGTGAGAAGTTGATACGGAAAAACTCAGGATACCAGCGTCCATCTTCACGCTCTGCTTTTTGTAATGAAATACAGCCAACTGGACACGCCACCGCACACAGATTACATGCCACACAGCGCTCATCACCATCAGGGTCACGAGTTAAGACAATACGTCCACGAAATCTGGGTGGAACTGGAACGGGCTGCTCTGGATACAAAATCGTATCTCGAGGACGTAACGCATGACTATTCACCATCCACATTGAGCGGACAATAGTAAATATGCCTATGACCGTTTTTTTCAAAGCAGTGAAAAATGCTGTTAACATGGAATTTTCCTTTGCATTTTTTACAAAAAATTTACTTATTGAACCAATAAGATAATGGCTGCTGTTGCCAATAAATTAACCAAAGTAACTGGTAGACATACTTTCCAACCAAAATTCATCACCTGATCATAGCGTGGGCGCATCAAAGAGCCCCGCGCCAAGACAAACATGGTCATAAAAAACAATGTCTTAATCATAAACCAAAAAGCAGGTGGCAATATGGTAAAACCTGTATCTATTAATGGCATCCAACCACCAAAGAACAAACAAGTCATCAAGGCTGAAATCAGCACCACATTGACATACTCACCAATAAAGAACATACCAAACTTCATACCTGAATATTCAACATGATAACCTTCCGCCAGCTCTTGCTCTGCCTCTGGCTGGTCAAACGGATGACGGTGAGTCACAGCCACACCTGCAACCACAAAGGTCAAAAAGCCCAAGAACTGTGGAAAGACATTCCAGTGCAATAAGCCACCAGATTGTGCTTCAACAATCTCACGCAAATTGAATGAGCCTGTCATAGCCACAATACCCATCAATGACAAGCCTAAAAACACTTCATAACTAATCGTCTGTGCTGCTGAGCGCAAGCCACCTAGTAAAGAGTATTTATTTGCTGATGCCCAACCACCAAACATCACCGCATAAACTGCCATACCTGCCATGGCAAAGAAAAATAAAATACCAATGTTCCAGTCAGCAACACCAAGTGTTGGTGAGATAGGAATAATGGCAAATGATGCCAGAGCCGTAAACATGGCAATAGCTGGCGCTAGAGTAAACATAAACTTATCAGCAAACTTTGGTGTCCAGTCTTCCTTAAAGAAGATTTTGAGCATATCAGCAACCAGCTGTAATGACCCAAAAGGTCCTACCCGATTAGGGCCATATCTATCCTGCCATAATGCGAGCATACGGCGCTCATAGATAATCATCAAAGCAGCCACAATCACCACAGACAAAAAGATAACTAATGCCTGTGCTACCATAAATAATGTCGACCAAGTAGCATAGCTCATACTACCTGCCAAGAAACTAGGCACATCAGGAATGATACGAGTTACTTGCATGGTCATGCCCCCTGAGTAGCCGTTGTTTGTGTTGTTAAAGAATCTTCTACCATATCCGCTGTTTCATGTATTTCGTTGATTTGCGGTGGGTCTATTTTGATTACAGATGCTGGCAAATTGCCATGAATAATCGGCACTTGTCCAACTGGATAACCAATACACCCTTCTGCCAAATAAGGCACAATCTGTACTGGCAACTCTATACGTACACCATCTGTGGTGATTGCTAACCAGTCCTCTTCTGACACTTGCCAATGCTCTGCATCCTCCGCAGAAACATAAAAAGTAGCTTCAGGCATTTGTGAGGCAATTAAAGGACTACGATACGCCATCGCAGATTTAGCAAAAATATTATAGACAGGGACAAGTTTGGCACGACCTTGGAACATACTGGTCTTAACAGGGAAGGTTTGTGCAGGTGCGACATATTCACGTTTTGGCAACCGTTGCTCAGCCTCAATAAGGTCAAACAACCTCACTCCAGGGTCTCCCTTTTTCAGATGACCGCCCACCTTATCTTGATATTTATTCCATGCTTGTGGCGAGTTCCAGCCAGCCGACCATGCAAAAGGAATCATTGAGCTATCCGTTTGCTCTCCAGTGTAACCTTCCATTGAGAAAGTCAAACCCGTATCAATATCTTTTGGCTGCATCGGTTCATGTACTGAAATCGGCGCACGCATGGCGGTTCGCCCAGAATAACGGCGTGGCTCACGAGCAATTTTCAATCCACTGATTCGATAATCTGCTTCAGGGGCTGCTTGACGAATACCATGCAAATGCGGATGGCTATCTATCAATGCACTAATCACATCATCCAACTGTGTCCAGTCAATAGGCAAGCCTTCTAAGTTTGCTTGTACTGCATGCAACCAACGCCAACCTTCCTTAATACCACTCATTGGATGATAGTAGTTACTGTCATATACTTGGAAGAAGCGTTGCGCTCGTCCCTCAGCAGATACCAACGTACCATCAGCTTCAGCAAAACTTGCTGCGGGTAATACCAAATCAACAAACTGATGCCAAGCTAAAAACTGATGATCTAAAGCAATGACTGTTTTATTCTCTAATAAGTCAGCCAGTCGTGAAACATCAATGGCATCAGTTAATTGATTCTCTGCCACAACCACAGCATCAAACTCACTTGCCAATAATGTCTCTACAGACTGACCACCTAGCAAACATACTCCAATACTATTGGCATCTGGCACACTTAGATAAATACTTGCTTGATTACGGTAAGCTGTATCTTCCTGCTTAAGCTCTAAATTTTCTTTAGTATCTCTTGTTACTTGAGCTGTATCACTTTGCTTCGCTTTCGCCTCTAGCTCTTTGTCTACTGCTGGTTGCTCTTGTTGCGCCCGCACTCTGGCATTGTGAATTTCTATATGCTCAAGCTCAGTTGTTTTGATTGCTTGACGCTTACTGGTTAATGCTTGTGTTACTTGTGCAGCCGCCTCAATGATAGAGACATTAAATAGACTTGTACCAGAGACAACCAAGGGTTTATCAGCAGTCACTAAGTCATAAGCTATTTGTCTTGCCAGCTCTGTCATAGCATCTAAATCTGCATCTGAATTAATATCATGTGATGCTTCATCATTTACTACTTCGCATGTACCTCCAGATTGCTTAATCTGCTCTAAATCATCAGACAAATGATTAATCTGCTCAGCAATGGCATAGCCAAGTTTGGTAATATCCTCTGGTGTTGCCACACAGCTCACTTTACTAATATCATCTAGCTTAGTTTGCACAGCATCAATAATATAGACAGGGCTATATTCTTTTTGACCGATACGCTGTACTGGCTCTGCTAACCACTCTTGAGTTTTTAACGCAGCCGCCATTTTTACTGCTTTATTTTTTGCAGCCTGACGTACTGCCAATGCTACCCGTGATGAAGTCTGAGTAATGTCTTCACCCAATATCAAAACAGCGTCATGAGATTCTATCTCAGTAATACTTGGGTTATGAATGTCTTCAGTGGACAATACCTCAATACACTTTTCAACCAACTGTTGCTGATGACTATTTAATCCCGTTGAAAACTTATCAAAACCAACCAGTTTTTTTAAAGCAAAATTGGTCTCTAAACTGGCACGAGGCGACCCAATACCAATCACTTTTTTATCTTTTAAACGCTTCACTGTCTCATCAAGCGCATAATCAATATTAATCTTGACGTTTTTATCATTAATACGCTCAATTGCTTGGATAGGACGGTCTTTACGGTTCACATAACCATAGCCAAAACGCCCCAAATCACATAAGAAATAACGATTTACCTCACCGTTATAACGATTTTCAATACGGCGCAACTCCCCATAACGCTCACCTGGTGAAATATTGCACCCTGCCGAACAGCCATGACAAACACTTGGGGCATATTGCATATCCCATTTACGATTATAACGCTCAGAATGGGTTTTATCAGTAAACACACCTGTCGGGCAAACTTCAGTTAAATTTCCTGAAAACTCACTTTCAAACTGTCCATCTTTATCACGTCCAAAATACACACGATTATTAGACGCATAGACCCCTAAATCTTCACCACCTGCATAATCTTTATAAAAGCGGACACAGCGATAGCAAGCGATACAACGGTTCATCTCATGGGCAATAAAAGGACCTAGATCTTGGTTTTGATGCGTACGTTTGGTAAAGCGATAACGACGCTGATTATGTCCAGACATATAAGTCATGTCTTGTAAATGACAATGACCACCCTCTTCACAAGTTGGACAGTCATGGGGGTGATTGGTCATTAAAAACTCAACGATAGACTGGCGAAACTCTTTTGCCTCTTTATCGTCGATTGAGATATACATATCATCAGTCGGGGCAACCATACAAGACATTACCAAACGTCCACGCCCAGACTCCATGTCTTCTTTATTATTAAACTGCTTGACCGCACATTGACGGCACGACCCCACTGAGCCTAACGCAGGATGATAACAAAAATAGGGAACGTCGATACCTAAAGACAAACAAGCTTGCAACAGATTGTCTGCTCCATCAACTTCGACCGTTTTTCCATCAATATGAATGACTGCCATTTGTATCTCTCTGTTATCTAAAACTTGTCATTTATGCCTAGATTGCACCATTTTATGGCTTTACTCACACATAAATAACAAAGGTCATTTTGCTTGCTATCGCTTGCTAATTTTAATAACACTTTATATCAATTTATCTAAAAACTATTGCTATTACTGTACTAAACGTATGGGGCGTACATAGTGTCTATCATGCTTTTTATGATAAAGAGAATAACCATCATCAAAATATATTCCCCACATATAATCATCTTGTTGTACCGAAGATGACCAATAAAAACGTTTTATTGTATTGGGAAATGCCTGTTGATTAATCGTGGGCTTTTGGTATCCATAATCACCACCTTGACAAAACCATCCAACCTGTTTTTCAGTATTCATTTTTGTTGGAATGTTTCGCATCTCTACAAATCCTTTATTACAATAAATCAGACTATGTAAATCTTCGATATGTGGCATTTGCCAATCGTCATAACCCAAATAATTTTCAGTATTTAACTGCTTAACAGCATCAACTGCTTCATTCCACGTATATTTATTTGCTTCACCAATACAGGTTTTACCATTCCACGTTTGCCCAATACTACAGCGTGACCACATCATACGAGTATCATTATCTATCGCTGTACCATCATCAAAAACTGTGTAATGATCTATCAAAATACCTCTCTTTATATCAGTATTTCTCTCACCATTAGGATAAGTAGTATGTTGAGCAGTCACACACCCTGATAATATTGAAATTAAGACGGCTGATAGCCCAATCGGCATTCCCAAGACAACTGTTTGAGCTAGTTTATTGGTTAAGTGATGTTTTACCATGGCTCGTTCATTCCATTGTACAGAACTCATGTCAATCTATTTACTGGCTAACCGCTTCTTTCACTGGTTTAGCTGGCTGTTTTTTTGCAGACTTTACTGCATCTATTGCCTGAACCCCAACCGCCTGCTCAATCTTGCTATCAAATTCATGACGGAAATATTTCAGTGCACTCATCAAAGGCTCCATTGCACCCGGAGCATGCGCACAAAAAGTTTTACCTAGCCATAAATCACGGGTCAAACCTTGTAGTTTTTCGACATCACCAAGCTGACCTTGACCATGATTAATCGCTGTTAATAACTTCACACCCCACGGCAAACCATCACGACACGGCGTACACCACCCACAAGATTCACGCTGAAAGAAGGTCTCTAAGTTTTGTAGCAATGCCACCATATCTTGAGACTCATCAACCACCATAATTAGCCCAGTCCCCATACGACTGCCCGCTTTTTGAATCGCATCAAAGTCCATTGGGGTATCTAAATGCTCTGTGGTCAAAAAATCTGTCGATGCACCACCGGGCAACCATGCTTTGAGGGTGCGTCCATCTTTCATCCCGCCTGCAAAGTCTTCAATAATCTCACGTGCCGTATAACCAAAAGGCAACTCCCACAAGCCTGCATCATTGACCAGACCTGAGCAACCAAAGATTTTGGTTCCGGGTGTTTCACTACGTCCCAATGATTTGGGTAGCTCTTGATACCAATCAACACCATTTACCATAATCGCTGGCATATTACTAAGCGTCTCAACATTGTTAACCACTGTTGGACGACCCCATGCCCCAGAAATCTGTGGAAAAGGGGGCTTGGTACGAGGGTTAGCACGGCGACCTTCTAAACAGTTAATCAGTGCTGTTTCTTCACCACAAATATAACGCCCTGCCCCTGTATGCACATGTAAGTCAAAACTAAAATCAGTGCCTAAAATATTGTCACCAAGCAGATTATTGGCAAGCAACTCATCAATAGCACGACTTAAACGCTCTGCCGCTAAGATATACTCGCCACGGATAAATATATATCCTGATGATGCCCCGATTGCATAAGCAGTAATGAGCATGCCTTCGATTAATTGAAAAGGTAGGCGCTCCATTAGCAGGCGGTCTTTGAATGTCCCCGGCTCCATCTCATCAGCATTACAAATCAAATAGCGAGGGCCACCATCTGGAGGTGACATAAACGACCACTTTAACCCTGCATTAAAACCTGCACCACCACGCCCACGTACGTTTGCAGCCTTAATCATATTAGCAACATCTTTATGATCTGTTTCTAAGGCATTTTTTAACCCTTCAAAGCCTCGTAACGTTTGATACGTCTGCAAATCTAAGACAGCATCATGATGTGCTAAACGCCATGTCAAAGGCTTAGTCTCTATCGTAGCCTGCTCTTTATCACCATAAATGGGGATACGTTGGCTATTAAGCTGGCTTGGTGCTTTTCCTGCTTGGCGGCTGGCAATCTGTTCGGCGATAGTCTGACTCATGCGTATAGCTCCAATAACTGTGCAACTTCCTCTGGCTGAACGGGTCCATAGGTATCCTCATCAATCAATACCGCAGGGCCTTTATCACAATTGCCCAAACAACAAATGGGTAATAAAGTAAAACGTCCATCGCTGGTCGTCTGACCATACTCAATACCAAGCTGATTTTTTAGCTCAGCTGCCAGTGCTTCATAGCCAGTCAAATAACAAGCAATCGAATCACATATCAAAATCACATGTCGACCCACAGGCGAGCGATAAATACGATTAAAAAAAGTTGCCACCCCTTCAATATCTGTCACTGGCACATCTAAAATATTGGCAATCGCATTCACCTGAGCATCGTTCACCCAGCCATTACGACGCTGTACATATTTTAAAGCGTCCAATGAGGCTGCCCGAGCCTGTGGATAATGGTGCATATACTCATGTATCGCATCAATTTCCTGCTCAGTCAAAATACTGGCTATATCAACTTTTGGGGCTTTGTCAGAAACAATTTTAATCATTGCTATATCTTTCCCTACGGATAAGGCTACTAACTATTGCTATTTGTCTTACTAAAACTAACGGTCAGAATCCGCCATCACAATATCAATACTGGCTAAATAAATAATCGCATCTGATACCAACGAACCATTAATCACTGATGGCATTTGTTGCAGATGTGCAAATGTCGGTGTACGAATACGGGTACGATAGCTCATGGTCGATTTGTCAGAAGTGACATAATAACTGTTAATCCCTTTGACACCTTCGACCATCATGCACGACTCACCTGCTGGCATCACCGGTCCCCAAGACACCGAAATAAAGTGGTTAATCAAGGTTTCAATGTCATTTAAAGTACGGTCTTTAGGTGGCGGTACTGCCAATGGGTGGCTGGCTTTATAAGGACCTTCAGGCATATTATCGAGACACTGACGAATGATACGCAGTGACTGACGAATTTCCTCAATTTTAACCATACAACGGTCATAAGCATCACCGTTATAAAATACAGGGATTTCGAACTCAAAATTCTCATAACCCATATAAGGACGGGCTTTACGCAGGTCAAACTCAACACCAGTGGCTCGCAAACCTGCCCCTGTCACACCCCAAGCCAATGCTTGCTTGGCATCATATTGAGCGACATTTTGTGTACGTCCTTGTAGTACCGTATTTTTCATTGCCGCCTTCACATATTCGTCAAGGCGCTTTGGCATCCAATCCAAAAACTCTCGCACCAACTTATGCCAACCACGTGGCAAATCAGCCGCCGTACCACCGATACGGAACCATGCAGGATGCATACGATAACCAGTCACCGCCTCAATCACATCATAGGCTTTTTGACGGTCAGTAAACATATAAAAAACAGGGGTCATACCACCAGCATCTTGAATAAACGTACCAAAATACAGCAGATTATTGGTGATACGGAAAAACTCACTCATCATAATACGAATGGTCATTGCCCTATCTGGTACAGTAATACCTGCCAGCTTTTCTACCGCCATCACATAAGGCAGCTCATTCATTACCCCACCCAAATAGTCAATCCTATCGGTATAAGGGATAAATGAATGCCACGTTTGCCGTTCTGCCATCTTTTCAGCGCCACGATGGTGATAACCGATATCAGGGATACAGTCGATGATTTCCTCACCATCTAGCTGTAACACCAAACGAAATGCACCATGAGCCGAAGGATGGTTTGGACCAATGTTCAAAAACATAAAATCTTCATCACGCCCAGAGCGTTTCATTCCCCACTCTTCTGGGACAAAGCGTAAGTTTTCTTGCTCAAACTGCTGTTTGGCAGCGTTTAGAAAATAAGGCGTAAATTCCGTTGCCCGAGCATGATATTCTTTACGCAGAGGATGTCCTTCCCAATATTTTGGCAGTAAAATACGGGTTAAATGTGGGTGACCGTCAAAAACGATACCAAACATATCCCACACTTCACGCTCATACCAATTGGCATTTGGCCAGATTTTAGTTGCAGTTGGTGTCTTTAAATCATCCTCAAATAATGCTACTTTCACGCGAATATCACTATTACGCTCAAGTGACATCAAGTGATAAAACACTGTAAAATCACTGGCTGGAAGCCCTTGACGGTGCTGACGCAAGCGCTCATCAACCGCCGACAAATCTAATAACATGACATATGGCTTAGGTAGCGTACGCAAAAACATTAAAATATTGAATACGTCTTCACGAGCAACCCAAATTGTGGGAATACCATCTGCGGTTGCTTGTTGCACAAACTTTCCAGAAAACTTATGGCCCAGCTCACGTAACACCGCCGGTACTGACTGCGCATCAGCACTATGATTACTATCTTGATTATTCACTGCCATAACCATAAATGTGGCTTCCCTTAATCACCTTATAACAACACCAAAAAACGCTACCAAGCTCTACAACAACTCATTAAATACTATCTGGGCTACGCAAATTTTTAACAGCAATACGATCTGCCTGTTTGCGGTCTCGCTCTGGTAGCATTTGTGGTTGATATATACCCTGATCCTTCACATGAATACCCAGTGGACGACGCTCTTTGCTAATCGACTCCTGTAACAACATCAATGCCTGTATCAAGGCCTCTGGACGAGGTGGACATCCCGGTACATAAACATCAACAGGAATAATTTTATCGACCCCTTGTACCACCGAATAAATATCGTACATACCGCCTGAATTAGCACATGCACCCATCGAAATCACCCATTTAGGCTCAAGCATTTGCTCATATAAACGCTGAATAACAGGTGCCATCTTAATAAAACACGTACCAGCGACAATCATCACATCAGCCTGACGAGGGGAAGCACGAATCACCTCTGCACCAAAGCGAGACAAATCATGTACGGCTGTCAATGTTGTCGCATACTCAACATAGCAACATGATGTCCCAAAATTAAATGGCCAAAGTGAATTTTTACGTCCCCAATTCGCAGACGCGTTCACCATCTCCTCAAGCTTACCCATAAAGACATTCTTATTGACCTCATCTTCTATCGGGTCATTTACCGTCTGACGAGTCTGCGCAGGATAAGTATCTGCATCGGGATTAGCACGGGTTAAGGTATATTTCATGACACACAACCTATCTTAAATGGCGAAACCATAACGAAATAACAAACAAACTACTATTTATCAAAAACTTAGCTACAAAAACAATCTATCAAAAAACTTTTTAATAAAAATTATTATGAATCCAACTCTATTTTAATCATCAAGAAAATCAAATAAATATCTTAATATTCTTGCAGAAACAACTGTCTTAAATATTTAGTTTTTAAGTCTTTTTTACAGAGGTATCTGTAAAGTCCACACTGGTAATATGTCCCGTCTTATTAATATGATCAATATTAGCTAAATGCGCACGATTGGCTGCAATATCATTAGAGACATTAATCTGTCCAGACGACTGTGCTGGCACTTTCCCTGTTGGATCAGTATGCAGCTCATCAATACCATTAAAACGTGTGATATCTGCCAAATTAAATCCAACAGGTGCGGACTGAAGGCGCTGCTTTTTACGGCGTTTATCTGCTGGGGCCCAATTTAAAGCCCCCAAACTTAACGCATAAATCAAACCAATTAATAAATCAACCACAAAAGTTGCAGCCGTAATAAACCCTGCCCAGCCTGCCTCTTTAACAGACACAGCATAGGCATATAAATACAATGCTTCTAAATCGAAAATAACAAAGAAGATGGCAACTAAGTAGAACTTGGCAGACAGCCTAATACGTGCATTACCAGCACCAACAACACCTGACTCAAATATTTCTTCTTTTTGCGAGCCTTGAGAGCGTCCCCCTAATAGACGAGGCACAACCAGCATAAAGATAACCAAGCCAATGGCTGCTAGAATAAAAGCAAGTGCTGACCAATTAAAGGCAGACATCATGATGAACGCTCCTCACGACATTTAAGACGCGCTAAGATGTTAATAAGTCATGATAAAAAGATAGCACCAGTCAAGTGCAAAGGGGAACGTGTGATGATAGCCATTGACCAACCAAGTATGTCACAACAAGGCATAAATCCTTATTTTGACATACCACTGCTGTCTTCTATACAGACGATAGAGTAGGCAAACAGAGGGGCATTATATGAGACTTAAATGATGGCATCATTGATGACATACATTTGAGTAAATATAATTATAATTTAATACTCGCTGGCTATAGCGCATATTCACTGGGTCGATGACTTTTATTTATTATTACTATCAGTAAAAAAACCACGCTATCCACTGTTGATTACATATAATATAAAAATATGTAAATTTGTGATTTATCTAATAAATAAAAACTATTAACCGAGCTTTTGCAATAACTGGCATAAATACGAAATACTACTATACTTTTTTTAAAAGACAAAAGCCAGTTTTTCATAAAAACTATAAGTCACTATTTTTGCTTTATTAAAACAGTGAAAGCCTTTACACACCTAGGCTGCACAAGAAAAAAGGCTACTTCTTATTAAAAGCAGCCTTCATATCCATATGATTATATTTGATATTTTGAAAAAAAATGTATCGATATAGTAGGGTCTGTTGAACATTCACCCCGTTAGGCTAATACCTACAAGACATACAGCTATTTTTTACTTTCATGTAAAAATTGGCTGAATTTGCCTTATTCTGCGTTCATTGCCTTGACTAAGTCAAATTTTTCTCAATTTTTCCTATGAAGATGAATGTTCAACAGCCCCTAGCTAATTATCTACTGATTAATCACATCCACACCTTCTGGTGGCGTAAATGAAAACTTCGATGCACTGATATTACCATTGAGACGTACATTGCTAAATCTAATTGACGTTGTCTGCCCTAAGCTATCAATTAAAACCATACGCACAGGCTTACCTGAGTTGAAGCTAATGCCTAACTTTTGGAAATTTGCATTGCTAGATTTTGGATATAGCTCAAAATAGTTACGACTGGTATTTGGCTGAGTAACCTTAAAATTCTCAGCGATACGTTTCGGATCACCTGATAATAGCAGTGCTGGTGTATTACCGACCTGTCTATCAACATTTTGCTTTGTTGCTTGTTTTAAGTCTTTATCATATACCCATAACGTATCACCATTAGCAACAATCAACTGCTCAGCAGGTGATGCAGTCTGCCAACGGAACTGATTTGGGCGCTGTACACTCATTGTACCAGAGAAGTTGCCATTACGCGCGCCTGCACCCTGCGTCGTCTGAGTAAAGTTTGCTGTCATACTTTTTACACCACTCAGTAGAGGACTCAACTTCTCGGCTGCATTAAGATTGTCTGTAGCTGCTGCATTTGCTGTTTGAGTCACTGTCAGTATTGGTGCAGAAAACAATACTGCTCCCATTAAAGTACTACCTAGTACTGCTTTCATCATGTTCTTTGTCATCGTTTATTCCTTAAATTATAAAATCTAAAAATTATAAAATCTAACCATTAAGCTCAGCTATAGTCGAAGAAGTCTCAAACAGATACAAGGAGACTGAGAGCAACACCTTAACGGTTTCAAAATTCTTTAACCATAAAAAATAGCCAGCAAAATGCCTAATACATAAAAGCTGTTTAGATAAGATGAATTTTGACAGTTTTTTTCTTACACAGCTAGTTTTAAATTGCAAAGAACACTACTGCTATGTAACTCTCTATAGTGGAAAAATTTAAAAATACAACAAATGCTACTACATAATACAGAACCAGAATAAACAAAAGCCTTTATCATAGTTTTATGATAAAGGCTTTTTGATAATGCGTTATCAAACAGTCTATACAGCTAATCGCTTAGCCTACTAATCAACAATTAAGCAGACTGTACTGATACATAGCGACGGTTAAATTGACCTTTTGTCTCAAATTTAACCACACCATCTGTCAATGCAAATAGTGTATGGTCACGTCCCATACCAACACCAACGCCAGGATGGAATTCTGTACCACGTTGACGAACGATGATGTTACCAGCGACGACATCCTGACCACCAAATACTTTTACGCCAAGCATTTTAGGGTTAGAATCACGTCCGTTTCGAGTTGAACCTGCGGCCTTTTTATGTGCCATGAGAAAATCTCCTTGTAAATATGACTTATCGTTTATGCATCAAAAGCAAATAGCGTCTTAAAATTAGGCGTTAATTGCTTTGATTTTTAGCAAAGTGTACCACTGACGATGACCTTGCTCTTTGTGATAATGCTTACGACGTTTGTGCTTGATGATGCGAATTTTTTCACCGCGACCATGCTCAACCACTTCAGCTTCAACACTAGCACCTTCAACGATAGGCTGACCAACTTTTACATCTGAGCCATCGACAACCATTAAGACATCTTCAATCTTAATTGTCTCGCCTTTTTCTGCTTTTAATAGCTCAACTTTCAATGTTTCATCGACACTGACGCGATGTTGTTTACCACCACTTTTAATTACTGCGTACATCTTAGGCTCCGTTTAACCCGTGTGCCGTGGTTACCGTAATGGCAACGCTTTTCTAACGAACACGACAGGGAAAAATATAAAGGCGAAATTGTACGCAATTTTATAACTGATTGCAAGAAGTCATTATAATTTCTCATTGAGTTGGCTATGGATACCCTCTGCTCTATTTTTTGTTAGGATTTACCATTGCTATATAATGGGTTATAACTATAATATGAACTACTTATAGTTTGAAACAGTCAGGACTGACCTGCTTTACAGTCCACTGCCCCAGTTTCTTAATTCTTTTAATTTACCACCATCACAATACTAAGTGGCCTTTCATGACTCAGACATCTTCACATTCTATACCCTCTTATGCTGATATCCAGTCTATTGTTGCTCAAGACTTTGCCATTATGGATAAACAAGTCTTTGGTAACTTAAACTCTAAGGTTCAGCTTGTGATGAGTGTGTCTCAGCATGTGATTGATGCTGGTGGTAAGCGTATGCGTCCATTAATTACTTTGCTCTGCTCGCGACTATGTGCCGATATCCAATCACAACCTGCAATGCACTTGGCCGCCATTACAGAGATGCTACATACTGCAACTTTGGTACATGATGATGTGATTGATGAATCAGGCTTACGTCGTGGTAAACCAACAGCAAATGCCACTTGGGATAATGCCACTGCTGTTTTGGTAGGGGATTATCTCATCGCTCGAGCATTTAACTTACTTGTCGATTTTAACAGTCTACCCTTACTCAAGCTATTTTCTGATGGCACCTGTGATATTGCAGAAGGTGAAGTATTACAGCTACAACATCAACATAATCCTGCTGCCACTGAAGATGATTATATGCGTATTATTGATGGTAAAACATCACGCTTATTTATGATGGCAACTCAAGGTGTGGCTATCTTGCACGACAAACCAGAGTTTATGGATGCTTTTGCTAAATTTGGTCAGCACTTTGGTAATGCATTCCAAATTATTGATGATGTACTTGATTACAGTGGTGATAGCGCAGTGATGGGTAAAAATCTTGGTGATGATTTGGCAGAGGGCAAGCCTACTTTGCCAACTATTAAAGCGCTATCTTTACTTAAAGATAGTAATCCAACTAGCTATGATCAGCTACGTATTGCTGTGCAAACTGGTAAAACATCCAATGTGCAAGCATTAATAGACCTAGTACAGCAGTCTGGTGCGCTTAGTTATTGTCGTGAGCGTGCATTAGAAGAAACTCGTCTTGCTCAAGAGGCTTTAAAACAACTGCCTGTATCACAAGATAGCCCCTATCTACAGGGCCTATGGCAACTTACAGAGCTGGCAAGCGCTCGTTTATTATAATTTTATATTATAGTTATAGTTTCTATATTATTTATTATTTTATATAGGTAAAGGCAAGCTGACTCTAGCGCTTACCTTTCTATTGTTTGATTACAACTACCATCAGTTATAATAGCTCCATATAGAAGTGATGCTAAATATAAGATATAAATAGAAAGAAAAATAAAAGCTCATGACTGGCTTATAGACTTGTTTTTGTAAACTTTGTTACCTTTCTTAATGTTTCTTAATGCTTCTTTGATGGCAATTCAAGTAACTTCTAGTCTATGATAGTCAATATAACTGTAATATTAGGGTAATGTTTCCACTTATTAAAATAGCAATCATGTGCCACTTCACACTTGCTCTTAGTCTTATTCATTTAATCATGATTATTAAACTACAGCGTATCTGCATTTTTTGCTAGCTATTGCCCATCAACCCCTTTCTAACTCACTAAAATCTAAAATTAAGTACATTCCGAGGAATCGAATGAAATACGCTCCCCTTGTGTTAGTCTCTTTTCTGATGGCTACTACCAGTATGACACTTGTTGGTTGTAACCGTAACAATACAGAACAAGCTCCTACTGAGCAACAAGCACCGCCTCCTAGTGTGGTTGATGTAATGCCTGTCCAATTCCAATCTGTTCCCTTACAGCAGACCTTCGCTGGACGAACTGCTGCTTATCAAAGTGCAGAAGTACGTCCGCAAGCGTCAGGTATTATTGATGAGGTCTTATTTCAAGAAGGCAGTATGGTACAAAAAGGACAACCCTTATACCGTATCAATATCGATAACTATCAATCTGCTAAGGCTAGTGGTGAGGCTGCGGTTAAACAGGCTTATGCAAATTTAGCAAATCAGCAAGCATTACTACAACAAGCCAGTAGTGACTTGCAAAGACTACAGCCTTTGGTAGAAATCAACGCTATTTCCCAACAGCAATTCCAACAAGCACAGACTAGTTATAAAACTGCACAAGCAGGCGTGGCAAATGCACAAGCGGCGATAGAAACGGCACAAGCGAACCTAAACGCCAGTGAGCTTGATTATAGTCGTACCATTGTACGTGCGCCCATTTCTGGAAAAACAGGTCTATCAAGTGTCACTGCTGGTGCATTGGTCAGTGCCAATCAGGGTGAGCCTTTAGTCACCATTGAGCAGCTCAATCCCATCTATGTTGATATCAGTCAATCATCTGCCGATTTACTCAAGCTAAAACAACAACAAGCAGCAGGACAGCTACAAGCAGGCAGTAGCATCGTTGAGCTAATACTAGAGGATAATTCTGTGTATCCAGCAATGGGACAGCTTTCCTTGATAGATGCTAAGGTTAACGCTGACACAGGCGGTGTGACATTAAGAGCAGTTTTCCCAAATGAGCACACCTTGTTGCTTCCAGGTATGTTCGTTACTGCCAAGCTAACTCAAGGTGTACTTAATAACGCTGTTTTGTTGCCCCAAAGTGCGGTAATGCGTACACCTAAAGGTGATGCACAGGTTTATATCGTGGATGCAGAAAGTAAAATTCAAGTGCGTCCTGTCACCATAGATGGTACTTTTGGAAATAAATGGATTGTCACTGATGGACTAAAAGCTGGTGAAAAAGTGGTCATTATAGGTGGTGCAAAAGTACGCCCTGAGCAACAAGTAGTCGCAAAACCAGTAAGTCCAGAAGGTGGTAATGCTCAGGCAGGTACAGCACCTAGCAATCAAATTAAACCTAATTCTGGTCAAGGTCCTGTTGCACCAACAGCAAACAAAGAGACTTCAGAGAACACAAGTAGCGCTACGACAGATAATAATAAAGCGTCAACACAAACAAACTAGGAGCGTATGATGTCAAAGTTTTTTATTCATCGCCCTATTTTTGCTTGGGTGATAGCTATTTTAATCATGGTGATGGGTGTCATTGCAGTTATCAAACTGCCCATCGAGCAGTATCCCCGTATTGCTCCACCAACCATTACCATCAGTGCCACCTATCCTGGTGCTAATGCACAAACATTAGAAGATTCTGTGGTACAAATCATTGAGCAACGTATGAAAGGGCTAGATGGCTTAATGTATATGTCATCATCCAGCTCATCAAATGGCTCTGCTTCAATTACCCTAACCTTTGAAAATGGCGTTGACCCTGACCAAGCTCAAGTACAGGTGCAAAACAAACTACAAGCCGCCACCAGTCAGCTGCCTCAAATCGTACAAAGACAAGGGATTAATGTTGCCAAATCATCCAGTGGTTTTTTGATGGTGCAAGCATTTATCTCAACTAACGGCAATATGGATAGAGCAGATATTGCTGATTATATTAATTCTAATATTATTGATCAGATAAGCCGTGTAGAAGGGGTTGGTGATGTCACCGTTTTTGGCTCACCTTATGCCATGCGCATTTGGCTTGACCCTGAAAGCCTACGCAACTACCACCTAATGCCATCAGACATTATCCATGCCATACAAGCACAAAATGCCCAAGTGTCTGCAGGACAACTAGGACAAGCACCTGCTGATACTGAGCAACAAGTTATTAATGCCACAGTAACGGTTCAAAGCTATCTGCAAACACCTGATGAATTTAAAAATATCTTACTAAAAACAGATACAGCCGGTGCGCAAGTCCGTTTGGGTGATGTGGCAAAGGTTGAAATTGGTAGTGAAGACTATAGTATGATATCTTCCTATAATGGAAAACCTGCTGCGGGTATGGGAATTGCCCTAGCCTCAGGAGCAAATGCCCTAGATACTCGTGCTGCCGTTGCCGAGCGCATGGCTGAGCTAGAGAAAAACTTTCCCTCTGGTCTAGAAGTCAAAGTACCCTACGACACCACACCTTTTGTTAAATTGTCAATTGAGCAAGTGGCTCATACTCTACTAGAAGCCATTGTGTTGGTATTTTTAGTCATGTTCTTGTTTTTACAAAACTGGCGTGCCACCATCATTCCCACACTTGCTGTCCCTGTCGTATTACTAGGTACTTTTGGCATACTTTATACGGTTGGCTTTAGTATCAATGTATTAACCATGTTTGCGATGGTATTATCTATTGGTCTATTAGTCGATGATGCCATTGTGGTAGTAGAAAACGTTGAGCGACTACTTGAGGAAAATCCTGACATTTCTGTCAAAGATGCTACTTTAGAGAGTATGCGAGAGATTAGCAAAGTGGTCATCGGTATTGCAGTCATCTTATCGGCTGTCTTTGTACCCATGGCATTCTTCGGTGGCTCAACTGGGGTGATTTATCGCCAATTTGCCATTACGCTGATTAGTAGTATGACCTTATCTGCCATTGTGGCTTTGATTTTTACTCCAGCCCTGTGTGTCACTATCTTAAAACGTGGCAAAAGCCATGATAAACAAGATGAAAATCGTAAAGGATTTTTTGCATGGTTTAACCGTAGCTTTTATACCTTAAGCAAACGTTATGAACACTTTGTTGGTAAAAGCTTTGGTTTAAAGTGGTTATACCTTATTCCTTATGTGCTTATTATTGGCTTGTTAGTAGCTGTATTTATGCGAATTCCGGGTTCATTTTTACCTGATGAAGACCAAGGCATCATGCTTACCTTAGTGCAACTGCCATCAGGCTCAACACTGGAGGAAACACAAGATGTCATGCACACAGTGACAGAATACTTTGAGACTCAAGAAAAAAACAATGTTTCAGATATTTTTACTGTCTCTGGCTTTAGTTTTGCAGGTGCAGGACAAAATATGGGTATCGCCTTTGTGCGCCTCACTGATTGGAGTGAACGCCTTGGTGAAGCAAACTCGGCAAAAACCATTGCTGAAAAAGCCAATGGCTACTTCTTTACTCAGTTTAATAAAGCAACAGTTTATAGTACCATTCCACCTGCCATTCCTGAGCTTGGAGAAGCCAGTGGTTTTGAATTAATACTACAAGACACTGGTAATATTGGACATGAAGCCCTCACTGATGCTCGCAATATGCTAATCGGGATGGCAATGCAAAATGAGACCATCGGTCAGATACGTCCAAGTGGGCAAGAAGATGCGCCTCAGCTTAAAGTTAATATTAATCAAGACCAAGCGGCAGCTTATGGCTTGTCGATGCAAGACATTAATGGGGTATTAACCACAGCTTGGGGTTCTACTTATGTCAATGACTTTGTTGATAGAGGTCGGATTAAACGTGTTTTTGTCCAAGGACAGCCCAATAGTCGTACCAATCCTGAAGATATTGGTAAATGGTCGGTGCGCAATAACTCTAATGAGATGATTCCCTTTGGTGCCTTTACCAGTACAGAATGGACTTATGGCTCACCAAGGCTCACCCGTTATAACAGCTTCTCTTCAATGAAGTTGCAGGGCTCAGCCACACCCGGACTCAGCTCTGGAGATGCCATGACGGCAATGGAGCAGATGGTTGCACAGCTACCTGCAGGGGTTGATTATGAGTGGACTGGTATGTCACTTGAAGAGAAAAAATCAGGTGACCAAGCCCCCATGCTATATGCATTATCTATCTTAGTTGTATTTTTGTGTCTGGCGGCATTGTATGAAAGCTGGTCCATTCCTTTTGCAGTGATGTTAGTCATTCCACTGGGTGTCTTGGGTGCTGCCTTAATGACATGGGGACGAGACTTTGCCAATGACGTTTATTTACAAGTTGGCTTATTGACGGTGGTCGGTTTGTCTGCTAAAAATGCTATCTTAATCATTGAATTTGCTAAAGAATATCAAGAAGCTGGCTTCAGTCTTAAAGAATCGGTCATGACGGCTGCTCGACAGCGTTTGCGTCCAATTATCATGACCTCACTTGCCTTTGGTATTGGCGTTGTGCCATTATTTATTGCCACAGGTGCAGGTTCAGGCAGTCAAAATGCTATTGGTACCAGTGTCTTAGGTGGTGTGCTTAGTGCCACTTTCCTAGGCATCTTCTTTATTCCAATGTTTTATATTTGGGTACGCTCCGTATTTCCAAATAAAGTTCATAATAAACCATTGAAGCCACAGCCAACCCATTCTGGAGAAAATTTATAATGACGATTGTCAAATTCTACTCAAACCATCGTTATACCTATACTACGTGGTTTCGTTTGGCAGGTGTCACTGCTTTAGTTGCCAGTATGACAGCTTGTAATAGTATTCCACCTGCACAAAATGCACCTGTGGTTGCTCATCCTAATATTCCCATTACAGACAACTACCCATTAGTCGCTGGGAATAATGGTATGCAACCAAGCAATCAAGCAGCTCTACGCTGGCAAGACTTTTATACTGACGAAAAACTAAAAGCGCTGATTGCTCTTGGTCTAGCGAATAATAAAGATATCCATGACGCAACGTTAGCAATTAAAAAAGCACGAGCTCAATACCGTATTGCTGATAATGGCGACTCAGTCAGTATCAATGGCAGTGGTGGCTATAATCGCTCTGCAAATAATGCAGTCGATAAGAACCCGCATGGTGGTTATAGTGTCAATCTAGGTATGTCAAACTATGAGCTAGATTTCTGGGGCAAAATTGCCAATATGAAAGAACAAGCCTTGCAAGGCTTTTTAGCAACCACAGCAGCTAAAGACACTGTGCAAGTTGGTTTAATCAGTAGTATTGCCACCAATTATGTCAACCTAAGCTATCAATTAAAGCAACTGGAACTTGCACAACAAACCTATGTTACCCGAGCAGAATCTTTACGTATCACCAAGGCACGACTTGCTGCTGGTATAGATTCTAAAGCTCCTTCCTTACAAGCAGAGGTCGCTGCTGAAAATGCACACACAGCCATATTAGAAGCTCAGGGTAATATTGAAAAAGCAAAAAACGCCCTACAATATTTAATTGGTATGCCAATTCCAGCTGAGCTGATGCCAGCACCTGCTGTGCCTAAAATTGTCACAGACAAAGTAACCGGACCCGGATTACCTAGCGAGCTATTACGCTATCGCCCAGATATCTTGCAAGCAGAATATAACTTAAAAGCTGCTGGAGCTAATATTGAGGTAGCTAGAACGGCTTACTACCCCAGCATCAGCCTAACTGGACAGTTGGGCTATTCTAGTAGTGATTTAAGCAGCTTATTAAAAAGCTCTGCATCCAGTTGGTCATTTGGTCCTTCTATCAGCGTGCCTATTTTTGATGCAGGACGCTTGGATGCAAATTATGAAGTGGCACAAGTGGAGCGTGAACAAGCACTTAATAACTATGAAAAAGCCATTCAAACAGCTTTCCGTGAAGTTAACGATGTATTGGTCAATACCGCTACTCTAAATCAGCGTCTTGCCTCACAATATCGTCTGCAAAAAAATTATGATGAGCTATACAACATCTCTGAGGCTCGTTATATCGCTCAGGTTGACGACTATCTGAGCGTATTAGATGCACAGCGCTCGTTATTCTCTACCCAGCAGAATATCTTGACCCTTGAGCAAGAAAAGCTGACTAACCAAATTGACCTATACCGTGTATTAGGTGGTGGGGCTAACTTAATTGAGCCGATTGGAATTCCTACCCCACAACATCGCAACTTGGTTAATATTTTGACACCGAAATCTGATGAAACCGTTGTCAAAGAAGCCGTAGAATCTGCAAGCTCAGCATCTGTTGTCAGCCTTGAACAGGCTAAAGCCATTGAGATGGTTTCTCCTGTTACCGTTGTAGATACTCAAACCCTTGCAACCGTTGACCTGAATAATGATAGTCAGCCAGATTCAGCCATTGTGGAAGTGCAACAAGTAACTATGCCACAAGAAGAAGTGCTAATTGAGCAGCCAGTTGTTACAGAAGAGGTAGTAAGAGAGGATCAAGCTCCGATACCAGAGACTGCTACAGACTCACCACAATAGAGTGCTCAAACTATAAAAAAGGGCTGTTAGTCAAAACAGCCCTACTTTCTTTATCTATATATTGCTGACTATGTCGCCAGCCAGCCCTACTAAAATGCGAAACTTGCAATACCAACAGCGATTAACTTACCTTCATCATTAACCATCTGCATACGTGATGTACAACCTTTACGCCCCATACGAATCACCTCTGCACTGGCAATAAACTGTTTTCCTGTTCCAGGCGCTATGTAATCAATACGCAAATCTACAGTTGCCAAGCGACTGATTTTTTTAACTTGTTCACTTAACTCACCTTGATTGCGACGATAGATTTCTAGCATTGCCACAATACCACCGACACTATCTAACATCGTAGCTGCAACACCACCATGTAAAATATTAAAGTTTACATTACCAATAAGTTCATCTCTGGCATCCAAATAACAACGAATGGTATCGTCTTCAAAGCACATCTTCATCTGATTAAAACTCAGATAAGGGCTATGATTAAAGGCATCTACTAGTCTTTGTCCAGCAATATCCAGTCGCCGAGACTCATGCTCATCCATGGCTGACGCTGGCTTATTATCATCCATGACGGAAGAAAATTCTTCCTCATTCATTAAGTCTGAATGTTCATCAATTGTTTCTGTTCCATCAGTATGAGTCGTCATAAGACCTTCCTTAGGCTATAATGTAAATCATGATTTTACCATAATTCTTTTTATTTTCACCTTTACTTTCTTGACTTAACACATTGATAAACAAAGGATATCCCATGAGCTAT
The DNA here is from genome assembly GCF_020662265.1 of Psychrobacter sp. I-STPA6b. Taxonomy (GTDB): domain Bacteria; phylum Pseudomonadota; class Gammaproteobacteria; order Pseudomonadales; family Moraxellaceae; genus Psychrobacter. The sequence goes on along the minus strand of NZ_VEWM01000122.1, from coordinate 207,194 downwards.
ACCTTTAACCGCCAATATCCCCATACTCGCCTACGTCGCCTACGTTTTAATGATAACGTCCGCGCAATGATACGTGAGGCTGAATTACACCCCAAACACTTAATTGCCCCTGTATTTGTATTAGAAGGCACAAACCAACGTGAGGCAGTCAAAAGTATGCCAAAGGTAGAACGGCTGTCGATTGATTTATTGATTGATTATGCCAAAGAATTACTGGCAGAGGGCGTAACCACTGTTGATATTTTTCCTGTCATTGATGGCAGTTTAAAAACCGAAGATGGTCATGCAGCATTTGACCCTAATGGGCTAGCCTGCCGAGCAGTCAAAGCACTAAAAGATGCCCTGCCAGAAATGGTGGTAATGACCGATGTGGCACTCGACCCCTACACCTCACATGGTCAAGATGGTGTATTAGATGATACAGGCTATGTGGTCAATGATGATACGGTAGAAATACTGGTGAAACAAGCCCTTGCCCATGCCAACGCTGGAGCAGATATCATCTCACCGAGTGATATGATGGATGGGCGTATCAAAGCCATTCGCGAAGGCTTAGAATCTGACGGCTTTGTTAATACAGCCATCATGGCATATTCAGCAAAATATGCTTCTGCTTATTATGGCCCTTTCCGTGATGCCGTTGGCAGTGCAGGCAATCTAAAAGGCGGCCATAAAAAGCAATATCAAATGGACTTTGGCAATCGTGCTGAGGCATTGCATGAGGTAGCAATGGATATCAGTGAAGGGGCAGATATGGTAATGGTCAAACCCGGTCAGCCGTATTTGGACTTAATCCGTGAGGTCAAAGACACCTTTGGTGTGCCAACCTTTGCCTATCAAGTCTCAGGGGAATATGCCATGCATATGGCAGCGATACAAAATGGTTGGCTATCTGAAGCGGTCATCTTAGAGTCACTGATTGGCTTTCGCCGAGCAGGGGCAGATGGTATCTTAACTTATTTTGCCTTAGATGCGGCTAGAATGTTAAATGCCAGTTAAGTTAAAACAGGTCGGTGGTTTTCTAGCTTTGATATGCTTATCATTGCTGTTATTGCTATTGGGTAGCTTTGTTTATTATTATCTACAAAATATTCGACCCTACCAACAATATACCAAACAGTTACTTACCCAAGCCAAACTAGAAAACCACCAACTCCCCCATAATGTTACGATGATGATGAATGTGCTGTTTTATTGTGATGAGAATAGAAAAAATAATCAGCCATCTTGTCATCATCATAAAGACAGTTATGTGACTGATTTAATCTTTCTAGATACAGCTAACACCATTCCGATAAACACAAAACATAACCTATCAAAGACCTTTCGTAAAATGATGGTAACGTATTTTATGGCAATACGCTTAAGTGAGTCAGAAAAAAACACCATAATTTGTAAGTTGCAGTGGTTTGGTAAATATACAGATACACGAGGTAGAGTTGGTGATATAAAAGGCTGTCAGCAACTGTCACAGTTTTATTTTAATCAGCCACTTGATACACTAAATCTTGAGCAAGCCACAACCCTCACTGCATTTATTCGTAATCCTAATTTATTGCAAAATCCAGATAAACTCAAAGAACGTCAGCATTCTTTGCAAAAGAAATATCGGCAAATTTATTTATCTACACAAACAAAACCAGACTAACCCAATCCTATCCACTGTTTCATTTCTTGATGAACAGCCAACATCTCATCATGGTCATAGCAAATTAGCACATCAATCGGCTTACTATTTGCCAGCCGTATTTCATGTTTTTGTACTTTCATTTGTTCAGTATCACTGTTCAATTTTGCCAAAAATATAATGTCAACAATATCAGAAAACTTAATGACTCGCTGATAACTGCCAAATATGGTTAGATAGTCAATGGTCATCTTATGGCGATGTTTATCAATGATAATTTGAGTCAAAAGTCCCGGAGACATCATGTATTTAATCATAGCAATCCCCAAAAATATCAACACCCCACCACCTATCCATGGCAACACACTACCTCCAAATGACACATTTTTGGCATTATTATTTTCCCAATACTGTCTAGGTAGCTGAATATATTGGTTCATCTCTCTAATCTTAGTATAAGCAGTACATTGCGTTGAGCTAGAATGAGAACTTAATGGCAGGCTTTGATTGTTTGGTAATACCAACTCAACAAAACACGTCTCATGGCTTGGAACTACCCGAACACCACTGACAGATTGCCACTGTACAATAACTTCATCACTGCGTAACAAGTAATCTCTACTTACCTGACATTCTGCGGTGACACTTGTATTATTAGTAGGATTCTTTATACCATCTAGGGTAGATAGTCTTTGACAAGAGATGATCGTTGAATAAGTAAAGCCAGACCAAACAGCCAATCCTGCTATCAGTAAAAAAATAGGAAAAACAAGATGCCCAAACATCATTAATACACGCCGAATCAATGATTCTTTGGCACGTTGATAACGCAATTCGGTCACCACATAGGTATCGTTAACCATTTCAACCCGTATACTATCTTCATAGATGATTCTCACTTTACTTTTCCTACGATTCATTCCCTAAATGCAGTGATATCGGTTGTTATTTAACAATCAACCACTATAATAAGCCATCTCTTATTTATTCATATTTATATAGCCAAATTATTAAATCATCAACAATAGGTTAGTTTTATGAGCCAACTCAATCCCAGACAGCTTGAGGCAATGACGTATGTATCGGGGCCACTACTGGTCTTGGCTGGAGCAGGCTCAGGCAAAACCTCAGTCATCACACGTAAAATTGCCTATCTGATTGAGCAGTGCAACATGCCAGCCGAGCGCATCACCGCAGTGACCTTTACCAATAAAGCGGCCCGTGAAATGAAAGCACGGGTTAGCAAACTACTGCCAAGTGAAAAAACACGTGGCTTGACAGTATCCACTTTCCACCAGTTTGGCTTACAGTTTTTGCGCTATGAACTGTTGCACACGCCATTAAAAGGTAACTTTTCTATCATGGACTCTGACGATAGCAAACGGCTATTGATGGAGCTGATGATGCGTGACAATTTGTCAGGGGCAGAAAGTCGAGAGCTGGTCGGCAAAGCCATCAAAATGATTTCTGATTGGAAAAATGACTTAATAGAGCCTGATAAGGCTGTAGAGACCTTAACTGACCCTGAAGACATGATTTTTGCCAATCTCTATGCCTTATATGAGCGTAATCTACGTGCTTATAATGCGGTAGATTTTGATGATTTGATTGTGCTACCAACCAAAATTTTACGAGAAAACACACAACTGCGTGACAAATGGCAAAATCGTATCCGCTATCTATTGGTTGATGAATATCAAGACACCAACACTGCTCAATATGAGCTGATTAAGTTAATTGTTGGGATACAAGGGCGCTTTACTGTCGTTGGTGATGATGACCAATCCATCTACGCATGGCGTGGGGCAAAGCCTGAAAATATGGCATTGCTAAAAGAGGACTTTCCTAAATTAAAGGTCATCAAACTGGAGCAAAATTACCGCTCTACCAGCCGCATTTTAAATGCTGCCAACTCGGTGATTACCAATAATGAGCATTTGTTTGAAAAAGCACTGTGGTCAGACAAAGGTGAAGGCGAAAAAATCCGCATTATTAACTGCCGTAATGATGACGATGAAGCAGAACGGGTTGCTAAAGAAATTGTCACTCATAAACTGCGCTTTGGTAACGAATGGGAAGACTATGCGGTGCTATATCGCAGTAACTTTCAGGCACGTATGCTTGAGGCACAACTGCGCCAACTGCAAGTGCCCTATAAGCTCTCGGGTGGTACGTCATTTTTTGCTCGTAGTGAAATCAAAGACATCATGGGCTATCTGCGGGTAATTTTAAACCCCGAGGATGACAGTGCTTTTTTACGTATTATCAACACACCAAAACGAGGCATGGGTCCTGCTACCTTAGAAAAGCTAGGACTGTTTGCACAAGAACATAGCATCTCACTGCTTGCCTCTTGCACACATGGTGGTCTAGCACATGTTCTACCCAAAAAAGCACATGCCTCACTAAAAGAATTTGGTGACTTTATTGAGCATTATACCCGTGAGCTTGACCAACACCCTGACCCTGTCCCCGTAGTTCGGCAGATGATTGACGAGACAGGCTATATTGATGTAGTCAGAAGTGAAGCAAAAACACCACAACAAGAAAAAAACCGTCTGGATAATATTGAAGCACTGTATAACAGTATTCAAGCACTGATTAACCGTGCAGAAGATGACGATGAACGTAACATTGAATCGGTCATTCGTAAGTTGGTACTGCTGGATATGCTAGAGCAGCAACAAGAAGAAGAAAATACCAACAAAGTCAATCTAATGACCCTCCATGCTGCCAAGGGCTTAGAGTTTAATTACGTCTATATCATGGGCTTAGAAGAAGAGTTGCTACCGCATCGCAACTCCATCATAGCGGAGACAGTAGAAGAAGAGCGCCGTTTAATGTATGTCGGTATCACACGTGCCAGACGTGAACTCACACTGACACTTGCTGCTCAGCGTCGCTCAGGTGGACAAATGCGTCCGACTACAGAAAGTCGCTTTTTAGAAGAGCTACCTGAAGACCATATCAACTGGCCAGCCAAAGCCAAAAAACAAAAGGCACAAAAAGACCCACAAAAAGTTGCTGATGAATATCTTGCTAATATTCGAGCCTTATTAAAGCAGAAATAGCTATAGCAAAAATAATGCTTACCCAACCAGCAAACAATACACTGTAGCCGTTAAATAGTTCTTGACTATAATTTATTGTAACGTATCACTGAGCAACCAATAGCACAACCACTGGAAACTAGCCATCATGCCACATACAGACCACAGCCAAACAAATACCACTTCACTCAATGCCGAAGAAAAACTGATTTATTTACAATCTTTGGTTGCCAGTGAAGATACCGAGGCAATGGCAGAGTTTTTGGCAGAACAGTCCGAGTATGAAATTGCCAACCTATTAGAGTCATTCCCCAGCAATGACCGCCAAGATATCTGGCAACAAGTACCCCTAGATATCAAAGGGGAAGTTTTAGCCGAAGTTGAGGATGACATTCGTCCTTCACTGATGGCAAACATGCAAGCCAGCGAAATTGAAACACTTGCTGAAGACCTTGACGCCCAAGATATTGCTGAGATTTTAGACACCGTTGATGATGAAGTACGTGCTGAAATCATGGCAACCCTTGATGAAGACGTACGCATTCAGGTCAACAAGCTTGATACCTATGAAGATTGGGAAGTGGGGGACTATATGGACCCTGACACCATTCAGATTCAAGATAATATCAGTTTGGCTGATGTCCAAAACTATTTACGCCATACAGAAGACTTACTAGATGACCAAACCCAAGAGCTGTTAGTGGTTGATAAAACGCAACAATTACTTGGACTACTAAGTTTGGTAGACTTAATTAAGTACCCTCAAGAGTCCTTAGTTTCAGAATGGATTGACCCTGCCATCACCATTCATGACCGCATGGATATCCAAGATGCAGCCGCCATCTTCCGTGCCGAAGATATTCGTTTCGCCCCTGTAGTAAACAGTTTTGGTGAATTGGTTGGGCAATTAAATGCTGAAGACATCATGGAAATTATCCAAGATGATGTCGATAGTACAATGAAACATTTGGCAGGTGTCAGTGATGATGAAGAGCTATTTGCTCCCATTATTACCAGTGCTAAAAGTCGTAGTATTTGGCTGGGCATTAATCTAGGAACAGCGCTATTAGCTGCTGCGGTCATCGGACAATTTGAAGCAGTACTTTCACAAGTGGTGGCACTCGCTGTACTGATGCCTGTCGTTGCCAGTATGGGTGGTATCTCTGGTAGCCAGACCCTAACCGTCGTGATTCGAGGATTGGCAATGGGTCAAATTGGTGGTTCAAACCGTTGGTGGCTATTTAATAAAGAGCTGTGGGTCGGAGCAATTAATGGTGTGATTTGGGCGGTGATTATGGCAGTAATTGCTCAAGTATGGTTTAAAGACTTGACCATCAGTATGGTTATTGGTCTTGCTATTGCTATTAATATGACCGTTGCCAATGTATCAGGCATTAGTATTCCTTTATTATTAAAGAAAATGAATATTGACCCTGCCCTTTCTGCTTCAGTAATCTTAACCACAGTCACTGATATTGTCGGATTTTTATCCTTTTTAGGATTAGCAAGTTTATTAATATTGTAGCTCTTATAATGACATTTGAAATCTAGGAAGTCTTATGCAATCTGTACAAGTTAAAATTTTAAACCCAAAAATCGGCACTCACCCAGATTTTCCCATGCCCACTCGTGCTACTGATGGCTCAGCCGGCATTGATTTGCGGGCATGTATTGATGAGCCACTTGCCATCAAAGCAGGTGAAACCCACCTTATTAAGACAGGGCTTGCCATTTATATTGCTGACCCTAATTTTGCAGGGCTGATTCTACCTCGTTCAGGGTTAGGACATAAACATGGTATTGTCTTAGGAAATTTGGTGGGGTTAATTGATGCTGATTATCAAGGTGAATTGATGGTCAGTATCTGGAATCGTAGTGACACCGATTTTATCTTACAACCTGCCGAGCGTATGGCTCAATATATGGTTGTACCTATCGCTCGCCCTGAGTTTGATATTGTTGATGAATTTAGTGATATCAGTGCACGTGGTGCTGGAGGCTTTGGACATTCTGGCAGGCAATAATAGTTCATTTGTACTATAGTCAACAGTTATTTTTTATACTACCCTTTTAGATAATGTGGAACGTTTATCTCGTTAAGTTAATATTTGCACGAGGTAGAATGATATCTAACTTGTTATAAAATATAAAAATTGACTGTTGAGTTTATCACACCTTTTAGCAAAAGTTCTGCAACATTTTTAGAAGAAATTTAAGTTAGGATATGCTAGGAGGGAATAAACATGTGCCGAACTATCACAACTACTGATAATAAAACAATCAAGCATCCAAGTATTAGTATTCAGTCAAATAATACTCAAGTAAAAAAAAACACTGCTAGAAATAGCCCATACGACTTTAGACAACAACAACGCCTATTTCGTGCCTATGACATTCGTGGTGACTACCAATACTTTACCGATGAGTTTGTCTATTATTTAGCCCAAACATTTGCCCAACTGTTTGCCAAGCATTGTGCCAAACAAGTGGTGATTGGTTATGATGTGCGTTATGGCAGTTTGGACATTGCCCATCAACTCGCCTCTGCACTGCAACAACAAAATATTGAAGTTCTTTGGCTAGGCTTAGTCACCACACCCATCATGGCATATTGGGCAGAGCAGTACTCAGGACATGGACTGATGGTGACTGCCAGTCATTCAGCAAAAGATGTGCATGGAATAAAGTGGCTGGTAGCAGGAGAATCTCCTAGTAGTGCAGACATTCAGGCGTTATATCAGCAGTTATTACAACTAGCACAGCAAGATACCCTCACCAAATACCCAACCTTAAATTCAGCCAAAGCACTCAAAGCATCACCTAACAATCCAAATAATAATGAAATTGCAACACGTTATATTACCCGTATTGATAATGCCCTAAAAACCATTAACCAGCCCTACAATCCTACTAACAACGTAGATAATACAACCTCCGAGAAACTACCCATTCGAGTTGTTTTGGATTGCCTAAATGGGGCAACCAGTCTGTATGCCCAGCAGTTATTTGAACAATTTTGTCAGCAGGTTATTTGCTTAAATGACTACCCCGATGGTACATTCCCACTAGGCAACCCTGACCCTGCTGAAGAAAACCGCCTACAACAACTGCAACAAGCCATCATACAACATGATGCTGATATTGGACTTGCCTTTGATGGTGATGGCGACCGCTTGATGGTCGTTGATAATACAGGCAGGCTCATCGCGCCTGACCATCTACTCTATTTATTGGCACAAGTTGCTATTTTTGAAAGCAAACATACAAAACAATTTGCTAACAGCAAGCAGATACCAGAAGTCATTTTTGATGTGAAGTGCTCACACCATCTGCCCAAACTTATCACTGGTCTAAAAGCGCAACCAACCATGAGTAGAACAGGTAGTAGCCTCATGCGTAAAGCCTTACAAACTGGTGGTAGCCATGCCATTTTTGCAGGTGAGCTATCAGGGCATTTTTTATTTAATGATGGCTTTTTTGTCTTACATGATGATGCCATGTACGCAGGATTGCGCCTATTAAACTGGCTCACTCGTAAATCACAACAATCAAAACAAAGCTTGGCAGATATTGTGGATGAACTACCGACAATGGTTAGCACTGCTGATATCTACCTACCCTTACCCCCTTCTTCTACCATACAACTATCATCGCCAAAACAAACCAAATCTACAAATAATACTAACACTAAAGACCATCCACTACTGATACAATTGCGTCAATTATGTCAGCAGTTGTGCAACTCTGCATCCAGTAAAAGCCAACAGACTGACCTATCCGAAAATATACTACCCAAAAAAACAACCCTAACCTGTATTGATGGTATACGTTTGGACTTTTCTCATGGCTTTGGTATCATTCGTCAATCAAATACCAGTCACAGCTTTACAGTACGCTTTGCAGGTGACACCCTTGATGACCTAACAAAGGTACAACAATATTTTGTGTCTCTATGTCATCAATTTGACCCAGACTTTGCCAAGCAGATAGCCAATATCTGTCCAACTGTATAAAATATAAAGTTATAAAATAAAAAGTTTTAGGGCATATGATGTGTTTACAATGCTCTATATTAATCAATATTAGGAACCCACTATGTCCTTAAATCTTGCTGAAGCCAAAACCACCGCAGAAGTACTCACCACTGCCCTACCCTATATCCAACGCTTTGAAGATAAAATCATTGTGGTCAAATATGGCGGTAACGCCATGACAGATCCTGCTCTGGAAAGCTCATTTGCTCGTGATGTTGTCTTATTGAAGACCGTTGGTTTACATCCTGTTGTAGTACATGGTGGCGGTCCTCAGGTAGATAACTTACTTAAAGAGCTGGGCAGACAATCACAACGTATTGATGGCATGCGAGTCACTGATAAAGACACCATGGATGTGGTCGAGATGGTCTTAGGTGGTAGTGTTAATAAATCTATTGTCAGTCTCATTAATAAACACGGCGGACGAGCAATTGGTCTAACTGGTAAAGATGCCAACTTGATTCGTGCAAAAAAACTGCTGATGAACAAAAAGAATGATGATGGCAGTGAGCAAGCCATTGATTTAGGTTATGTTGGTGAAGTCGTCAGTGTCAATAAAGACGTTATTATGATGTTAATCCGCTCAAACTTTATTCCCGTCATTGCACCACTGGGTGTCGATAATGAGGGTAACAGCTATAATATTAATGCAGACTTAGTAGCTGGTAGAGTTGCTGAATTTCTGCAAGCAGAAAAACTGATGTTACTCACCAATATCAAAGGAGTTTTGGGTAAAGATGGTGAAGTGGTAACAGGCTTAACACCCAAAAAAGTAGATGATCTGATAGCTGACGGCACAATTTCAGGTGGTATGATTCCAAAAATTCAATGTGCTTTAGATGCTGTGCGTGGTGGTGTCAAAAGTGCAGTCATTGTTGATGGTCGAGTTCCCAATGCCACTTTACTTGAAATTTTCACCACAAAAGGTGTGGGTACATTAATCAGCCGTGAGATAGAAAACAAAGATGGATAATATGATAAAAATTTAACCCTATAAAAGTTGCATCGGTAAGGCTAATCATACTTGATTGGCCTTTTCTTTTGTTCTCTTTACTACTAACCACGCCCTACCCCTAACTAATAAGAAAGATGGCGTACCTCTATCACTGCTTTGCTCTTATTGTCGGTATCATGGTTATTATTACTATCCTGCTTAGTCGTATTAATTACATAACGTGGTTTAAGTAACGGCTGAATCAATGTATAAGGTACATACAGCTCCACAATCTCATTCTGTCTATCTGGCTCTGATGATGCCTTACGCTCAGTTAGATTCTCAGCCACAGTATCTGTCTTCAACGCTGGCATATCCATATCTACAATTTCCCCTGGCTGATAGAGCAAGTGTAACCCGTCTCCATCTAAATACCACTGTGCAGGAAAATCAATGGGAAGTGGAATCTTGTCTGTCAATGCAGGTTGAGCATCAAACTTTTTTGTTGCCTTTTGTAAGACAGATAATAAATCTTCTATAACATATTGCTCTTTAAGTATATCTTTTAATGATAGTTGCTTATTATTTGCCATATCAACCATGGCATAATAAACATAATCTAACCTAGGAGAGTAATTAAAGCGTTGTTGTACAGAAGCAATATTAAAATATCCAGTCTGATTTTTATTGAGATAAAAGTTTGTCTGTATAAACTGATAAACAGGTAAATCTACTGTGCCTTTATGCTGTCCCTTTACCTGTCTTAACAGCATACGTACAAAAGTTTTTGCGATATCCTTTTCACCACTTAATGAAGTTTCTGGAGCAATATGCTGTGCTATTGTCTTCCACATGATATTTTCAAGCCACGGCTGTGAGGGAGAAAACAATAAAGTATTTAACTCAAGATAACGACACTGCTGACTTCCTAACGTATTTGCCGTCTGTGCCAAGCTCATAGCACTATCTTCGTTTATCTCAAACTGACAATTAGGGGTTTGTGCTATTGTCTGGTATAAGTTTGCCTGTAGGTGTGGAGAAATGAACGCATCTTCTAGAACTAAGCTAGTATATAGCTCTTGGTCAACACTAGAAGTACTACCTTTCTGCAATTTTGATAACTCTGCAAGCTTAGGCAGTTCATCTGACTGTATTGTTGGTATACTACGACTACTTGTCTCAGTAACTAGATCCTCTTGCAACTCTCTTGGCTCTTGTGGGGCTTTATCACAACCAGAGAGACCACCTAGCATAACTATGCCCAATAAACTGACACCAAAACTTCCCTGCCACCAGCTTTGTCGCTTATGATAACCAAATAACCACTGTTTCAAACGCACCATCACTGACTTATGATAAAACATATAAATAAACAACCAAGCAAATCTGACGTTACTGACTTGAAGTATCTCTATTTTTCTGAATACGGTGATACTTCTGACCACTAGATTGCCTCATGGTTATATAGCCGTTGGCTGTACTACTTCGCCGAGGAATTAATAAGAGTGCCAATCCTACCAAGCTGAGCTTTATTATTGATGCTTTACGCACAAGCATTTCTCCTCTCAATCGTTTTAGCTTTTACTATTGAACAATTCAATTATATAAAAATACAAACTTATTTTTATCTAGTAACATATATATTTGACTATGTTAACTAAATTTATCTGGACGATATGTATAAGTATGTTACTAATGACATTTGTTTGTAAAGTAACATGACTCATATCATATTTTTAGAAATAATTTGCACTTACTGCATAATTCTTCAACATATTTCGGTATTCATAAATAAAAACTGCCCATTATTTATACAATAATGGGACAGCATCAACGTAATGAGATAAAAACTAATTGATAACTTATTCTGTAATCTGACTATCCTCAATATCTACAATAGTTGCTTCTTCTGAGTGTAACTCTGGACTACCCAAATTTGACATGTCTGCTGGATAAACAGGTGGTGGCTCAGAATATGACTCTGGCACAGACTCAATTAATACTGGCGATTCAATTATTGGTGCTTGTTGGTAGGTTGTGCTAGCTGGCAATACCACAGCTTCCTTAGTTGCCAGACCAGCTTCTGTTTCTGTCGTCACTTTCTGGACATCTGATGAGCGTACCTGCTCTATATTTATTGTTGAGTTTGTCATTGGGTTTAAAGGCATCAGTTTATAGCCATTATTATCATAACTCTCCCAACCTTGAGCGCCAGATAATGGTATTTTTTTAATCGTACCATTTTTGTCAATAACCAACTTCATAACTCGCATCTGATTATAGGTGCGCTCAGTCACACTTGCCACTGCACCACCATCTCGTAAAATCGTTGGTTGTAAAAAGATAATTAAGTTACTTTTATCTGTCTTAGTATTATCTGAACGGAATAATCGTCCAACAAATGGAATATCACCTAAACCAGGTACTTTTTGCTGACCATTGGTTGTATTATCACGCATTAATCCACCAAGAGCGATGGTTTGCTGATCATCTGCTAAAATTGTCGTATTAATCAAGCTTTTATTTGTCACTAAGCCACTGGCATTGCTTGCTGAACCATTCACGACAGAAGATACTTCTTGTGAGACCTCTAAACGCACTGTTCCATTTTCACCAATATGAGGAATAACATTTAAATTAATCCCGACATCTTTACGCTCAATTGTTTGAAAGGGGTTATTAGACGAGCTACCACTTGTGGTATAAGAGCCTGTAACGAAAGGAACATTCTGCCCCACCAAAATACTGGCTTTTTCATTATCCAGTGTCAATATAGACGGCATCGACAATAAGTTAGCACTATTTGTAGAATCCAGTGCTTGTAAAACTGCACCATAAAACTGGGTATTACCATTGGAGTCCTTATTTACATTACCCATACCCAGTAAGGCACCTGCAATGGAACTTGCAGCACTACTTGCGCCACCAGTAAGTGCTGCTGTAGCCAATGCCGTTGCACTCACACCCACATTATTAAAGTTCACCACTCCATAGCCACTGTTAGCATTACCTAATGCCCACTGTACACCCAGCTGTTTGGCATCATTACCTGATACTTCAACAATCGCAGCCTGAATCAATACCTGCGCACGTCGTGTATCTAACTGATTAATAGCTTCTTCAATCTCTGCCATCAACTCAGGCTCAGCATTAATAATCACAGAGTTCTGGGTTTCATCAGCAATGATACTAAATGGACGTGAACCACTACCTACAGAAGATGACCCAGCCGAACCCGAACTGGCTCGACTACCTGAGGAAGCTGTACTACTAGCAGAGCTTAACCCTGATGATGCACTACTGGTAGTTGCCGAAGAATTACTGCTTCCATCAAGGAGCGAAGCAGACTCAAGTGTAGATACAGCGCCTGTACTATTGAGTGATTGGTTTGATAATAAACCACGTAACATTTCGGCAATATGACTAGCGCTGGCATATTTAAGACGAAATACTCTCAAACCACTTAATCGTCGAGATGGCATCGTATCTAGCTGGTTTACCATCTCTTGAATCTGTGCAATCGTCTCAGGGCTGCCTTTGACTAATAAACGATCACTGGCAGTATCAGCAATAATTTTTAGCTGACTTCCTGTTGTACCATTGTCACTTGCTGTTCCCGTCAGATTGCTAATCAAATCCATCATACGCTCAGCATCAACATGACGCAAAGGTATCACGCTTAAAATATCATTACTATCACTGTCTAAATCTCTAACCAGTGCCGTAATTTGGTTTAGGTTCTCTGCACGATCAGACAATACTAACGCATTGACTCCTGGAACAGCGGCTGCATGCGCAGACTGAGGCATTAAGGGTCTAATAACGGTTAATATCTCTGCTGCTGGTGTATTGCTCAAATAGACAATCCGCGTCTTCATGGCTTCACCAACACTATCACCTCGCAAATCAACCTCTATACCAGTCTGCTTTGCGACAGTATCAGGTACTAGCTTAACGGTTGTCCCTGTATCAATAGCTGCGATCCCATTGACCTGCATCACACCTAAAAATAGCTGGTAGACTTCTTCTTTTGATAAAGCACGATTAGAAATGACGGTCACATTACCATTAATACGAGGATCTAACACAAAGTTTTGGTTAGTAATCGTTGCCACTTCATTAATAAAAGCCTTAATATCAGCATCCTGTAGATTGACCTTCCAACTTTCTGCATAAGCAGGATGCAATGATGCCATCCATAATGAAGTCGATAAACACAACAGACGCAAAGTATGCTTGCGACCACTGCTACTTTCAGCCTTCTTTTGCCATTGATAACGATCTAAAAAATTCCGTTGCAATGCGTGCAAAGAATCGATACCAAAATTGTGTAATTTAAACCTTATCATCATTATCCACTGTCTTTATCCGACTATAATTAGGGTATGCTCAATCTTCATCTTCGTTGGAAAAATGTAGCCAATTTTCACCTAAAAGTAAAATATAGCTTCCACACACAAAGTAGTCTCATCACACTCAATCAACACTACTGTGTTTACAACATCTAAAACTCGACTTAAGGCATATAAATATATAGACTGCTAAAATAAGCCATTAAAACTGCTGACGAATATTAATCACCTGATCGCCACGTCTCACCTCAATTTGAGCTTCACCCGACTGCTTCACTTGTTGCAGTAAATCGGCATCTGCCGCAGGATTACTACCCACATTCTGCCCATTTACAGACAATACTCTATCTCCAGCCTCAAGACCCAACCTATCACGGATATGTGCTGGCATGGCTTCTGTGACCTGATAGCCTTCTCCTGTCGCCATCACACCCATACGACTTAAATAACTGGCAGGATTTTGTTTTAGTTCTTCTGTGGCTTGATTCAAAGAAGCATTCACATCCGGTTCTGTTTGCTCTGGTGCTTCGATACCACCTTCAGCTTGAAAACCTTCTAATGCTCCATCCGTATCCAATGCATCTAGTGCCATCTGCTCATCAAGGCGATTATTTGTAGTTACTGAAGCACCAGACGATGCAGACAAACGATGGTTACCAATACCACGACTATTACTAGCCCCAGCTGTATTTTGATTTAACTCTAATGGTGGAGGCATATCAATAACAACTTGATTGTCACTATCATCAGCAATAATGACCTGATTCCATGAAACATCTATCAGCTTATACCCTGTGTCTGCCAAAAACTTACCAATACGATAATTCGCTACTTTTCCCTCTACTTCAAGCATTGCTGAAGATAGATCACTTGGCTGCGCTATCATGACACCCTTCAGGGTAACTTGTGGTGGTGGACGTTTTGGAGTTGCAGGCTGACTTGGTTCATTCTCGAAGATAGTCAAAGCATTACTGGTATTTGTAGATAATACTGGGGGTGGCTGTTTTTCTAAAAGAGGTAAAGCTGGTGCTACAGGCGGGGCTAAAATCAGCCAAAGAATACGGGCAACACTCCAGCACAACCAAATAATTGCTAATAATAATAACCAACCTGACAGTCGGTTCACCCATACGATCGCCGACTTAGCTATTTGACTTGCTGAAGTAGTCATGACTGACCACCCAAAAGAGGCTGACGCACACTCACAACGGCTGTATCTGCGGGCGCACTACCACTATATTCTGGCATATTTTCCAAAAATCTTTGCGTCAAGCTCACATCTAACATCGCATCATTATCAATATACAAGTCGCCAAGGCGCTTATTATTATTATCTACAAGATTGGCATGAATAACTTGTTTATTATCTTTATTCTCATTACTAATATCAGCACGCATTGCTGGCAATAAAATCTGATATATCTTGTTTCCACTAGGATAGCCCATCTCTCCACCAACCCAAGTCAGCTGTCCATCAACATCCTCAAAACCCACTGACTTATCATAACTTAAAGAAAGTGCATTAATCTGTATTGGTGCATCTGGAAGTTGCCAATTTACTACAGAAGACAATGTTTGCTTATCAATTTTTCCTGACCAATCTTGCAACTGCCACTGACTAAAACTACGATTAATCTGTCCTTGTAATCGCGTCTGTCCGGACTCAATCTCAACATCCATGCCTACCTTTCCTAAAAATAAAGCCCAAGGACGCCACTGCCACATAACCGAACCAGTAACCACTGATGAAGGATTGGCTGACAGCTCAGGTGGCAGCTGAACAATGGCTGAACCATGCCATAAATTCCCCGACACTTGCTGAATCAGCTTTGAATCAGGTGCAAACTTACCTAATAGCCATATTGCTGGTATCTGAACTAGAATACAAAGCAACAATATCACAATAGCAACCAACCACCATATCTTCCATGGTCGAGGTTTTTGATTAGCTGAGGATGCAACGGTCTTCAAAGCCACAATTATAGATGCCTATATTACAAAGCTGTAGAGAAATCTAAGAGCACATATGTAACAACAGCCAATACAACAAACCAGTGTTACTATCACTGTTGATTAAAAAATGTCCATATTAACGAGTGAACACTTTCAGGTCAAAACAAATTAGAAGATGATGGAGGCTCTTAAATAAAAAATTGGTCAGATTTTAACAGAGAAAGTATGGTTACTCATACTATTTTTATAATTTTTTATCTTAATTGTTTTAAGTGATTGTTTTTTGAGGTTAGCTAAACAGTCGGCTGGATAACTTTTCCACGACTATCATAAGCATATAAAGTGGTCATATATTATAGAAAAAGAATTGTCATACTTTAAATAAACATAGATCTGGACATGATAGGATATCTATCATGCCCTAATCTTGCTTTATTGACTCATTCATTAAATCAGTACAATAATAGTCTAATGAATATATTAGACTGCAAAGTCTTCAAGCTTTTTGCCTTGCTCTAAAGCTTCGACCAACCAAGTTGGTTTGCGTCCGCGACCAATCCAAGTCTCATCTGCATTATTAGGGTTGCGATATTTAATATTACGCTCTCTTTCTAGCTGCTCACCCGCTTCTAAAATCTCATCAATGCTAGCATCGCACTGTTCAGCAATTTGTTCAAATTGACGATAAGCATCAAATAAACGCTGATGTTGCTTTTCAACAATTAATTGCTTTGCATTTTCAGAAAGAGCTAAAAGCTCATCAACATCAAGTTTTGCTAAATCTGCGGCTGTAAGTTTACTCATTATTTGCCCTACCTATAGTCTGGGTTAAAAAATATTTTTGAAATAACGATAAGAATAAATATATAGCAAATAAGCATAACAATAAAATAAGTCATCATTAAACTTATGGCAGTAATACAAATGGCTAGCACCATTTTCTATCTATGACCATCTAAGTATGTTTTATTACTAATACATCACTCAACATACTTACACTTGCTTTAATATATCCCTATGTTTTATAGCTTATTCACAACGATCCTAGCAATATCATAGTCCTTCAATTTAGTAGATTATACTAAAATAAAACTAACTAATATATCAGACTGATATAAATAAACCATAACATACTACCTATGGTAGATAAACCATCATGATAGCGCTATATATTCTATAACAAAGTTAGGATTTTTTTAAATAAAATTGCTTAATAAATACAATAAACTATAAAAGCTATCCCATATACTAACACTATCTTTCTAACTATGGCTAATCTGCTGGTAATTATATATTAATTTTCAACTTTAAAACAGCTTTATTGTTTTAAATAACTGATACTTAAATACAGTTTATTTGCAATTAATTCAAATTTTTATGGAATAAAAGTACAGTTTGATAGAAATCCGTAACAAAATTTATAATAAAAAATCTTTGATAGCCCTACTATAAAATAAAAATAGCTTCGTACTATCTACGAGTATTATATATTTATCTCTTTCTCATTCCTTCAGATTATTACTATAATCTATATTAAGAATGGTATCTTACTTATAGTTTTATTACCTAATACAAAAAAAGCCCAACTACAATATAGTAAGGCTTTCTAATTCAACAAACACTTTAAGCTAGGTATTTCAGATCCGTCCAGTATAAGCTTTGAAGGCTTTGACTACTGCATGAACCTAAAGATACATTCTAAAACGGTATATCATCATCTACAGGCGCATCTGACATTGGTGCATTATTATTTGGAACATTTGCTGTGGATGTGTTTTGTGGTTGCCCTTGTTGTACATTAGGGGCATTATTAGCAAAGCTGTTTTGAGGAGCTTGGTTATTATAAGCACCAGTATTTTGAGGTGCAGATTGATTTTGATAACCACCTTGCTGAGATTGATTCATACCAAAGTTATTGGATTGACCAAAGTTATTATTTTGAGACTGGTTATTTTGATAGCCTCCCTGATATCCATTTTGATTTGAACCAACACTGTCTAACATTTGCATTTGGTCAGCACGTATTTCAGTTGTATAACGGTCTTGACCATTTTGGTCTTGCCACTTGCGAGTACGTAGGCTACCTTCAATATAAACCTTGCTTCCTTTACGCAAATATTGAGCGGCAATCTCACCTAGACGATTAAATAGCACAATACGATGCCATTCTGTGGCTTCCCGTTTCTCACCTGTCTGTTTATCTGTCCATTGTTCAGATGTCGCAACAGAGATATTTGTAACACTACCACCATTACTAAATTGATGAGACTCAGGATCTGCACCTAAATTACCAACGATAATGACTTTATTAATACCACGCATAGTTATATCCTTTTAAAAGATAAAAATTGTAAGTTTTTATAAATGTCATATACTTACCATAGATGCAAAACATGTATCTATGCAAACAATATAACATTCTTAAATTTGATTTATATAGTAAATAGACACTACCTTTCATAAGGATAGGCTACACAAATTTAATTCCTAGAAATACAATGATGTTACTTTACCTAAATTTACCTTAGATATCTAGCACTGTTGGAGTTAGACTCGACAACTGCTGTCGTGCAGCATCATCCATTTGATGCTTATCCACCTTCAGGTATGCTACACCCTCCTTATCCATCACCACAATATCATCAACACCATCAATTGACATAACTTGCTGTGACCAACGATGAATATCAATATTTTCTGGAATGCTTAGTGTTGCACTGGTCAAATAAGGCGGATGATCAATGGTAAAAATAAAAAATAAGGCAGTCGCCATAACCAATGCCAATATACTCCATGCTAAAGCAGGGCTATGTGTCAACAAAATACCACCTAATGCCCCACCAACAAAAGCACCAAAGAACTGACTAGATGAATTCAGTCCCATTGCTGTTGCTTTATTTGCAACTGGTGCTTTTTTAGATATCCATGAAGGGATGGTTGCTTCCAAGAGATTAAAACCAATAAAGTACAGGCCAAGACTAATGATAATACCCGCACCCCATTGATACGCCAGTGCTAAGCCACCTAATGCAATAACCATCAATGCCACTGCAGCAATAAATACTTCTCGCATTTTTTTGCGTTTTTCCGCAATAATAATAAAAGGGATCGCAATGGCAAAACCAATAAAGAGCAATGGCAAATATACATAGCCCTGTTGGCGTACATTTAGACCCAATACCGCAGACAACTGCTGTGGCAAAATCACAAAAATCGCAGTCATGGTTAAATGTAGTGCAAATATTCCAAAATGCAACCGATTCAAATCACCAATCGTGACCACATCTTTAAGCTGTTCTCCAATCGACTTATCTGCTAAATTATGTTTTAACACACGCACTGGTGTAGGAATCACTGCCAGTAAAGCCATTGCTATCAATGCTAATACAACTGTTAGCCAAAATAACCCTGAAATATCAAGCACATCAACAAACATTGGACCAAATGCAAATGCTAACATGATCGAGGTCGCAATGGTCAAGCCCATCGTTGCCATCGCTTTGGTGCGTGTCTGCTCTCGAGTTACATCTGCCAATAAAGCCATTAATACTGCAGATACTGCACCACTACCTGCCAATGCTCTACCAATAATTACTTGATAAATACTATCCGCTGTCGCCGCCAGTATGCCTCCCAATGCAAATAAGACCAACCCAAATAGAATCATTGGCTTACGAGGGAACTTATCTGCTGCCAAGCTTATTGGAATCTGAAACAGGGCTTGCCCTAATCCATAGATACCAACCGCCAGACCAATCAAAAAGGGGGTTGCATGAGTATACTGATCACCATATACCGAAAAAACAGGGACTATCATAAACAGCCCAAACATACGCAAGGCAAAGATACCACCAACGCCAGCAATGGCGCGCTTTTCTACATGATTCATACATTACCGCCCTATTGCAGTATTACTCATAAAAAAAAGACACTATAGTCTAAGAAGCCAATTTTCGCTACTCAAAAGACCTATACACACTGTAATAACAGATAATGATTATCAATCATGCTGTTATACAGATTTATTCATAAAAACCTATTGTACTTTTATTTTGATTAGAACAGTTAAAGTGCAACTCTTCAATTAGCTCACTTATATCATCATACCAATCAATAGCAATATCTAGATATTAGATAAGTCACAAATAATTTAAAAGCAATAACTAAATGATAAACCATTACTACCATCAATTATTGCGCTAATAATATAACCATTCAATAATTATTAGTTTCTTAATCATTATCATCAATCTGGCATCTTGCTATAAATAACCTTTAAATATAATTACTTAGACATATATCCAACCTCCCTAGAGGCTTTCTCCTAATATCAATCATCTCCATATTTTAAATATATCTATTAATCACTTATCGACCATATTGAAGTTTATAGAAGATACAGAAAGAATATCTGTGAGGTATATTTCAAAACTTATGATTTACCAGAGATATTATCAATATAAACAGATAGATACAAAATAAAGTAGCCTGACATTCATCAAACTACTTTATTATATTAAACAACCAAACCTACAATGAGGACATGTCATTTTTTCACAAGCATTAAATACAAATATGGATGTAACAAACTGACACTCTTATACTTTTAGATAGAGAAGTATTTTTACTTACTACCTGCATATACTGCATGAATCAAAGATTTAAAATAAGCGAATGCCTCATCAGAACCTTGCATTGCTTGTGCTTTTTCTTCGTCATTAAGTTTTAGATTATCTAGTTTTTCTTTAAATGCACGCCAGTGACGCATACGTCCATCAGGATGTGCTGCCAAGTGAGCTGCACCATGCTCATCAGTTAACTCAATCTTGCCTGCTTCTTTATACAAAATAGCAGCACCGACATTTGACCCTTCGGCACAATACAACCAACCAAGGCGATTTGCGCCTGTTGGTGCTGGACGAGCAATCTCTATCTGAGCAGGTTGTACATTAAGAGTTTGCATATCTTTATTTACCATATCAGCTCTTGCTAGCTCATTTAGAGCTTCTAACTCTTTATTTAGCTGATCATCTTGGTAAATATCACGTAACGTTTCATGAAACTCATGCTGAGCTTGTAAAAATCTGCCATAATTTTCAACAGATGCAAATGGTTGCATTGACATAACTAATTCATCAACACTGTCATGGGTTACTCTAGAGTGCTTTTTTAATTCTTCACTAAAAGTTAAAGCACTATCTTGATTGCTTTCGCTCATCTTACTATCCTTCATAATGTGGAAATATTAATTGCTAGAACTTAGACTTATTGATACATAAGTCTTTGGTTTATTTTATAAAAAAAATAATGAGATATTTGGCATCATTTTAGTAGATAATAAAAAATAAATAATTAATATCACCCACTCTCTAAAATCAGTCATATATTCATATAGTTACATATAAAAACCAAATTAAAAGACAAACATTCTTGAAACAAAAACTAAAAATTAATAGTAATTATCATTTACTTGTTTGCTTATAAATGGTACTCTATTTGTAGAGATATGTAAACGATTGGTAAAGACTTTTTAACAAATCACTTTTTCAATAATCTAGTTACCATAAATACGTTACACAACATTTTGTTTAGGGCTATCAAAATGTGAGATCTCTCTAATATTCTATAGTATCTATAGTCATCCTGTCCTGATACTTAACAATTATACCTTATCCCAAGGTAAAAAATTTAAGGAAAACTTATGAAAGTAACCTCACATTCAAAAATCCCTACCCTGCTGGCTGCTAGCTTGTCATGTCTGATGCTTGCTGGTTGTGGTGTTGATGATAAACCAACCCTACCTTCCAGTCATACAAGCTCTGAAAGTAACACTGATAATAAAACACCTGAAATTTCACTAATCAATTTTAGCTACAGTACTTCTGAAGGAGATGGGGAACTATCTTATATAGTGACAGTAAAAGATATTACTACCTTAAAAGCAGGCAAACCAGTAACTATAAAGTATCAACTGGAAGAAAATGGCTCAACTGATAGCATATTAGATTTATTAAAAGATCCGAGTCAACAATCAGGAACCCTGACATTAACCTCAGAAAAACCACAGATTGATTTAAAAATTCCATTAAAGTCAGATAATCAAGCAACTGAAGACCGAAAAATAACTATCATATTATCTGAACCAACTGGTGGTGCAAAACTAGGTGAAGTTACGACAACAGAAAGTACAGTAAAAAATACAGACTTAGGTTTACAAATCTCAAATGCAACAGCTATTAAAGGCAATGCTGAAACTACTCTAGACTTCACTGTTAGCACTAGCCCTAAGCAAGCTGTAACCCAAGATACCAAAGTATTTTTTGAAGTAGTTCCAGGAACAGCTAGAGAGGGTGTGGACTATACTCTTCCAAAGAATAATTTTGTTGTCATTAAAAAAGGACAAGATAGTGTCACTATCCCTATTACTTTAATTGGTGAAGAGCCGAAGACATCAAAAACTTTTAACATTAATCTATTAAATGATAGTCAGCTACCATTATTTAAAGGGCTATCATCAGGTACAGCAACTATTAGTAATTATGTAGCAGAGCCAGCAAAACGTACCTTGTTAAACGATACAGGTGTTACTTTCTCTGGACAAACTGTGGGGAACGATACTGACTGCATGTCTAAAGAAGGCCAAGATTGTAATATAGGCCGTGATAATACAGACACAGATGAAGTAGATGGAATTGCAGGTTTTTCTTTTACCAAACTTGATGATGAGGGGCAAGAACTACCTGTAAATGCTACACAATGGCGATGCGTCAAAGATAATGTGACAGGGCTAGTTTGGGAGCGCAAAACCTTTAATGAAAAGCAAGAAGATAAAGATTTTCAAGATGCTAAATATGAATATGGCTACTATAACAGCCAAACTCAAACAGGAATTAAAGATACTGGAAAAAATGAAGGACAAGACGGTTGTGGACTTGCTGGCGATATTTGCTCAACTGAACAGTATGTTATCCATGCCAATACACAAAACCTATGTGGTCTAACAAACTGGCGTCTACCAACTCGCTTTGAGATCTTTAATATAGTCAATCTAGGCTCAAAAGCTGGTAATAAAGCATTACACGCCGATTGGCTATTTAGTAATCCTGATAATCTACCTTCATCGGGTATATGGACAAGCTCACCTGCAGTCAGTAAAACAGCAGATGGTAGTTATCAATTTGATAGAATATGGACAGTATATAATGACGGGTCATTTAGCAAGTCAGATCCAACAAGTTCATGGAACAGTGCGGGAGTTATTTTGGTTAGTAATGGTGAGACACCTCAACCATAACATCAACTCAAAATATTGATATTTAATTTTTCAAGGAAATAAGTAATGACAATTTATAAAAATGACCGCCAACATATCAAATCCTACTTGTTTGTTGGAGTAGCTTTAATAGCAGGAACAGCAATAGCTGCTGAACTTATGCCTGAACCTAGCATTGCTCCAGTGGATGCTCCTGCTGAGTTTACTGCTGACAATCCTACTGATGTCTACACACTAGAACAAGCGAATGCAACAGATAAAGCCAGTCAGTTAATATGGTCTCGCTGTCTAGTAGGACAAACCTTTACTGATGGTGCTTGTCAAGGTGAACCAACTGAGTTTACCAGCTGGCAAGCAGCTATTGATGCTACCCAGCTACAAGCTAAAGATGGCTGGCGACTGCCTAATATAAAAGAACTAGTGAGTATTACAGAAACCACACAAGTATTTCCTGCAATCAATACCAGTGTATTCCCATTTGCTAAAAATTTAAGATTCTACAACCATGAAGAAACTAGAGAGAAACCAGATTATGGAAAATGGGTTCCTCAAGCTGAGCATGCAGGTCAGACTTGTACTGAAGATGAATGGGGTAGAATGACAGACCAAGCAGGTTGGACATGTCTCAACCCCCAAATACCTGCAAAATATATACCTGAAGTATCAAGCCCTTATATTTGGTCATCAACCCCTGTTGCCTATATTCCTTATCAAAAACCAAGCTGGGGAGAACCTTTACCATTAGAAGAGCAAGAAGCACAGAATGAGAAAAGCCGTAAATCTGCTAATTTTGTCTATGCTTTAGATTTAGCAGAAGGCACTCCCAATCAGGTAACCCGTGATGGCATTGCTATTGGCGAAACAGATGAAGGTAAATACAGTGATGTATATAAAGAAAAAAGAGCTCGCTATATTCTCTTAGTAAAAGATATGTCTTAATTAAATATATTTTACTACGTTACCTAATAAGAGACTAGCACCGATGCTGCACTGGCACATCGGTGTTTTATGTTTTTTATAAATATCCAGCATTAATCATTAATTAATTACAACACACTTATATTTTTATATTATTTCTATCATATAAAAGATAGATTACTCATACAAATATTGCTATTTATATAAGTAATCCATCCAGTGCTGACACAACCCTTTTTTAGATATAACAATCATGACTACCAAATATCCTCAAGACTCACAAAATATTGCTGTCAAAAATGATACTATTTCCACTATTGATTATGGAGATACTGCCAACTTATCTCAGACCAGCCAAGTACATAGTAACCGTTTTATCCGCTGGTTATTTTTATTTTTAGGCACATTATTTTTTGCTTTAGGTATGATTGGTGTTGTGTTACCAGTATTACCGACCACACCCTTTGTACTCTTAGCAGCTGCTTGCTGGGCAAAAGGCTCAGATAGATTTCATCAATGGCTTATCAATCATAAAGTCTTTGGCAAGATGGTTACTGATTGGCAACAAAAACGTGCTATTCCACGCTACGGGAAATATCTGGCATGGACAATGATGACAGCCTCTTGCATGATGTTGTTTTACCGCCTACAAGACAGTAGCTTACTATGGCTGGCATGGGTAACATCTGCTATTTGCTTGGCAACTGCTATCTGGATGGCTCGTCTACCAGATGCCTGATACCTAATATTTTTATCTTTGCATTTTTTGAAAGTAATAAAAAACGCTGGAATATCTATTCCAGCGTTTTTTAATTGCAAGTTGTTTGTTTATACTACTTTTAAAACTCATAAGTCAGTGCAACAGCATAGTTACGACCCGGTGCAGTATAACGCTCAAGACCTCGTCCTTTATCATCAACCATTGTATTAACATTTAGATCTGCTAACATACGTAAGTTACTCCAAGGTATATATTTTTGATCAAAAACATTGTATATACCAGCTGAAAACTTAAAGCCATTATCAAATGATTTACTACCATATAAATCATAAACAAAGGTAGACTTACTAGCATCAATATGTTCATAAGGAGTAAGTTGATTGTATTTATCAATTACTTTTGCATCCTCTGGTTTTTTAGCACCCACATATCGCATTTTTGCATGAAGCTGATAGTCATCTGTAGCAGGGTGGTATTCTAGTCCTAATACGCCATTTAATGGTTCTGTTGCCAATAAGTTGATACCTTTATCGCTACTGTCTTTAGCATAACTAATATCACCAGTTAACTTTAGCTGTCCATTTATATCTATGATTTTTGAAATATCCCATACACCGCCCAAGCGAACACCATAAGTTTTTGCCTTACCAATATTTTCAGCAGAAACAAATGTACCATATTGTTCAGTACAGTTTTGACCATTTTTATCACATTCTGTGATTTTGTCATGATAAACAGTTTTAATGAAATCACTATAATCTGTATAAAACCCTGTTGTATTCACACTAAAGGTATCAAAGTTACCCTGCAATGAAAGTTCATGATTTAAAGATTTTTCAGGATTTAAATGTGGATTAGTTGTTAAAGTTACACCTTGTATATTGTATGCAGAATACATTTGACTTAATGATGGTGCCAAAAATCCTGTTGAGACCTTATAGCCTGCTTGCCAATGGGGGGTTAGCTTATAGTTAAGAGCTAATAAACCACCTAGATTGCTCATACGACGTGGCTTGGTTAAGTCACCTTTTTCATATTGAAGTCTGATGACATATTGTTGTCCTGTATGGTTTATAGCATATGTATCAATATCTGTCATATAAGGCTGATAATGATGATTATCATAGCGAATACCAATTTTTGCATTAAGTTTGTCATTAACTTTTATATCATCTGCAATAGCAACACTATATACATCTTTTTTTACTGATGGACCGAGAAACTTAAAACCATAATCACCAGCTTTATAAAATTTATTCCACTCTTTTAAAATAAGCTCATGATCTGTATTTGCATAGCTACCTACTACCGATACAGTATGACTACCTAAACTTCCAGTTTCTATAGGTAGTAAGTGTCCTTCAACATTCAGTTGTGTGGTTGTATCATACTGCGGGCGATATTCGTTAATCCATAGCAAATCTGCTGTATAAGGCTGACTATAAACATACGTATTTGCCGCACCAATAATATGCTGATAATTAACATCTGCCTTAACTTCATCAATCCACTGACTATCAAATGGCAAGTAACGATAATTTACCCCTACTCCTTTTAACTCTCCTTCATCATAGCCAATACGTCGATCTGAAGTTGTATTTTTTGTAAAGTGATTAGACTTATTTGCACTATACTGATAGCTACCTTGAATACCAATTCTATGTTCTTCACTAGGATGGTAATAAAGTTTTGCTAAAGCAGCATGGCTTTCATAGTGTTGTGGGTCAGGTAAAATTGCTGCTTTATCACTAATAGGTGTGCCATCCTGTGGATAACGATAATCTGGATCACCTTCAAAGTCATAGGCTGGATTTAGTTTATCCTTATTAAAAGGTAGCATACGATGATTTTTTAACTCATGCCCTTCACGATATGCATAGTTAATTAAAGCCTCAAATTTACCTACTTTACCAGCCAGTCCAACTGCACCCACAGCCTCTTCATTTTTACTGGTATAGCCTGTCTTTACATAACCGCCGATCTGCTCACTACCATGTAATAAGTCAACAGGGTCTTTACTTTTATAATTAACAGCACCACCAACTGCGCCACTACCTGAGGAAAAAGAGTCTGCACCAACTTGTAAATCAACATCAGATAACATCTCTGTGTCAGGGCTAAAACGACCTTCATACATATAGCCATAGGGAGAGAATAACTCATTAATCTGTTGGTCAGGTAAGCTTACACCATCATAGCTCATAGCAACTCGGTTACCATCTACACCACGAATAGCAAAACCTTTTGAGCCATAACGACCCACTTCAGCCACACTGACTTCTGGGTTATAACGAACAAGGTCTTTTTGGCTATTGATTTGATTGTCTTGGATATCTTTAGCAGTAACGACTTTTTTGCTGGCTTCTGTCGCATCTCTAGGACCTGCTGAAATCACAACTTCTTCCAGCTCTACAGTAGGTGCCTCTTCTGCCAGTGCAGTTTGAGACATCAATAAGCCAATGACAATACTCAGAGGAGAACGGATAAACATACCAACTGTACATTTGGCACTATTTGGTGAAGCAATTGCCTTTAATGCATTGCTATTAAATGAGGAGTTCATAGAAGAGATCACTTATGTAAACAGGTAAATAAGAAGAACCAAACCTGAAAAATAACCCGACAACTTACTTCACAATTAACTTTCTTGATAATCAAGTTAATGATAATAATCTATATATGTGAAAAATATGATTGATGACTCATATTAAGTTTTACTAGCTTATTTTTCAGCACTGGTATAAAAAGCAGGTATTTATAAAAGGAAATTTATAAAATTTGTTGCTTAATGTTTTAATTATGTACAATTTTGCACATAATGTAAATGTTTATTATTTTTGTTGTTCACTGCTCCACATCGTTTTTGTTTGTTAAGAAGCCTTGAATAATTTACTAAAGTGCCAATAGATAGTTCATATTCCTAAGGGTTTTTTCCCATGGCATCAATAAAAAATACTTATATTTTTTTGTATTAAAAATGTATTTTATACTACTTAGATTCAAAACTCATTCTGTTTAAACTGACTCTGCAAGAGATACTCCCTATGGCACATGAACACATCAAAATCCGCGGTGCAAGAACGCACAATCTAAAAAATATTGACCTTGATATTCCTCGTGATAAGTTTGTGGTCATTACAGGGCTGTCAGGGTCGGGCAAGTCCTCTTTGGCATTTGATACGCTGTATGCTGAAGGACAACGCCGTTATGTAGAAAGTCTATCAGCATATGCACGCCAGTTTTTATCGCAGATGGATAAGCCAGAAGTCGATAGCATTGAGGGCTTATCCCCTGCCATCGCCATTGAGCAAAAATCTACCAACCATAACCCCCGCTCAACGGTCGGTACGATTACTGAAATTTACGATTATTTGCGTCTGCTTTATGCTCGGGTGGGTACGCCTTATTGCCCTGTGCATCATGAGCCAATGGTCGCTCAAACCATAACCGAGATGGTCGATGAGATTATGGCTTTGCCTGAAGGTACGAAGCTGATGATACTTACCCCTGTGGTGCGTGAGCGTAAAGGCGAGCATGTGGTATTACTTGAGCAGTTGGTTGGGCAAGGCTTTATTCGGGTGCGGGTCGATGGTCAAGTCTATGATATGGACGAGCTACCTGCCCTTGAGAAAAATAAAAAGCATACCATCGAGGTGGTGGTTGACCGCTTTAAGGTGCGTGATGATTTGGGCAATCGGGTCGCTGAGAGTTTGGAGACGGCATTGCGATTGGGTAATAACCTTGCAATTTTGCATTATATGGACGGCAATCCAAACAGCTCTGATAATTCTGATACTAAAAATGATGAGCCACAAGTTGACCAGTTATTTTCGGCTAAACACTCTTGCCCTATTTGTGACCGAGCGGTGTCAGAGTTAGAGCCACGTTTGTTTAGTTTTAACAATCCTTATGGGGCGTGTCCATCTTGTGATGGCTTGGGCAAACGTCAGTATTTTTCTGCTGATAAACTGATTACCCACCCTGATAAGTCATTAAATCAAGGGGCAATTAACGGCTGGGACAAACGTCATGCTTATTATTTTGGCTTGCTAACCACTGTTTGTGAGCATTTTAATATTGATATGGATAGCCCTTGGCAAAAGCTATCTAAAAAGCATAAAGACATTATTTTGCAAGGTTCAGGTGATGAAAAGTTATTGTTTCATTTTACCGATGAGCGAGGTCGCAAAACCAAAAAGACCACGGCTTTTGAAGGGGTACTGCCCTATTTAGAACGCCGTTATGCCAAAACACAAAGCAATCTGGTGCGTGATGAGTTGGCAAAATATCTGGCTGATACCACCTGTAATGTCTGCGATGGGGCAAGACTTAACGAAATCGCCCGTCATGTATTGGTCGATGATAAAAATATTGCGGATATTGTGCAGTTATCCATCGGTGATGCCTCCGAATATTATGCCAACCTAAAAATGACAGGGGCAAAAGGGGAAATTGCCAGTAAGATTTTTAAGGAAATCAATGAACGGTTAAGCTTTTTGGTCAGTGTGGGTTTGGATTATCTGACCCTTGCCCGCTCAGCCGAAACCTTATCAGGTGGTGAGGCTCAACGTATCCGCCTTGCCAGTCAAATCGGAGCAGGCTTGATGGGGGTAATGTATGTACTTGATGAGCCATCTATCGGCTTGCACCAACGTGATAACGACCGCTTGCTTAAAACGCTAACCAGACTGCGTGATTTAGGTAATACGGTACTGGTAGTCGAGCATGATGAGGACGCAATCCGCCAAGCAGATTATATTATCGACATTGGTGTCGGTGCAGGGGTACATGGCGGGCGAGTGATTGCTCAAGGCTCGGCAAAAGATATTGCTAAAAATAAAGAATCGCTGACAGGTCAGTATCTATCAGGTGAAAAGCAAATCGCCGTCCCCAAAGTACGCCATCAAGCCAAAACCATTGAGCCTGCAAAGCACAAACGTAAACAAAGCAAAAGCCTTTATATTGAGCTAAAAGGGGCAACAGGAAACAATCTAAAAAGTGTCGATTTAAGCATTCCTGTAGGGGTGATGACTTGTATTACAGGGGTGTCAGGCTCAGGTAAATCAACCTTGATTAACCGCACGCTGATGCCATTGGCAGGAACACAGTTAAATAACGCCTCAACCTTAGTACCAGAGAGCTTTGAGAGTATTACAGGGTTAGAGCATTTAGATAAGATGGTCGATATTGACCAAAGCCCGATAGGGCGTACACCTCGCTCAAATCCTGCTACTTATACGGGCGTATTTACACCGATTCGAGATTTATTTGCTCAAACCCCAGAAGCTCGGGCAAGGGGCTATAAGGCAGGGCGTTTTAGCTTTAATGTCAAAGGTGGACGCTGTGAGACTTGTCAGGGTGACGGCTTAATCAAAGTGGAAATGCACTTTTTACCTGATATGTACGTGCCATGTGATAGCTGTCATGGCAAACGCTACAATCGAGAAACCTTAGAAATCCACTATAAAGGTAAAACCATCAGCGATGTGCTGGATATGACGGTCGAGGACGCAACAGAGTTTTTCTCAGCCATTCCACCGATTCATCGCCGTCTTGAGGCATTGATGGATGTGGGGCTTAGCTATATTCGTTTGGGACAATCCGCCCCTACCCTCTCTGGTGGTGAGGCACAGCGGGTAAAACTGGCTCGTGAGCTGGCAAAACGGGATACAGGGCAAACGCTATATATCCTTGATGAGCCAACCACTGGCTTGCACTTCCATGATATTGCTAAACTGCTGAGTATCCTGCATGCGTTGCGTGATAAAGGCAATACCATCGTAGTAATTGAGCATAATTTGGACGTGATAAAAACGGCAGATTGGATTGTTGATTTAGGCCCTGAGGGGGGCAGTGGCGGTGGTGAAATTGTCGCAACGGGTACACCTGAACAAGTCGCAGAGGTTAAGGAGTCGTTTACAGGGCAGTTTTTGAAGGGGATGTTGGGGAAATAAAGATAAATAGCAACATATTACCAGTCATCAATTTATATAAAAAAGGATACAAAATAGTATCCTTTTTTTATTTACTTATCTTAACCTGCTAGGTATATAGGGTCTGTTGAACATTCACCCCGTTAGGCTAATACTTACAAGGGATAAGCTATTTTTTACTTTCATGTAAAAATTGGCTAAATTTGCCTTATTCTGCGTTAATGAACTGGCTAATATATCGATATTACCTGCGTTCATTGCCTTGACTAAGACAAACTTATCTCAATTTTTCCTATGAAAATGAATGTTCAACAGACCCTAGTCAATTTAAAATAATACTGTTACAAGAAAAATGAATGAAGGTATCACTTATAAAAGCAAGTATTACAAACAAGTTTGACTTTGTGCCAATTTTTTATTGAGCTGGCTCTAGGCTATAGCCAAAACCCTTTTCTATATAAAATCTACGCCACTTCCTATTTCTCTTCCTATTCCCCACACTTACCATCTTTGGCATAATACTTGCTTCATTTAAAGTTATCAGCAGATTCTAAATCTTCTGTCTAATTGTGTAATATTGAAGTATTACTATTATAAATACCATCTAAAGAGAAGAAATTCTTAGTAAAATCTTAATCTTAACCACTATTCAAAACTTTTATTAAATAATACTATAGATAATCTAATATTTTTTCTTGTGAAATACCTATGGTTTATATGATATAAAGTCCAGATAGCATCTAATATTATTGGTATTTTCATAATAAAATAGATTGAAAATAGTCGATAACAGGTAATCGCTAATATGAGGAAGATTGGAGAAAATGACAAAATGCCTATTTAATATTATCTCAACTTTAATATTAAAACATAATACAACAAAGACAAATAAAGCAGTCATGGCTTTATCTTGTCACTACTCTCTAACAATACATATAATCTAATAGGGATTTATGGGGGCTATATGACAGTACAAGAAACCATTCGCCAATTACGAGAACAAAAAAACTGGTCACAAGAAGATATGGCGGAACGTATGGGAATGTCTAAAAATGGCTATGCAAAGATTGAGCGTGGAGAAAGTAACTTAGGTGTCAAACGCTTACAACAGATTGCTGATATATTAGGGATTTCAGCAGGAGATTTATTGGAAAACAAAAACTTAATTTGTCTCATCAGTGAAAATAGTATGTATAGCTCAAACTACTATGGTGATGCTCAAGCATTAAGTGTAGAAAATGAAAAATTAAAACTGATGCTCGAACATAAAGAAGAAATCATTACCCAAAAAGACAGTGAGATAAATACATTAAGAGCGTTGGTTAAAGTGCTTCAGTCATCATAACAACCCCTGCCATAATTGCATAGCAGATGCCAGATTCATAGCGGTCGTTTCAATATTATGATGTGCATTGGTCAGTATCTGCTCAAGGCTATCAAGTTTTTGAATACTAGGCATAACCACATCAAAGGCTGAGCTTTGAATAGTAGATTGTGGGTCATAACTATCAACACTACCACAAATAGCAATCACAGGAACATTATACTGCTTGGCAAGCCTAGAGATACCACCGACTACTTTGCCCATTGAGCTTTGAGCATCAAGCTGTCCTTCCCCTGTAATAACAAGGTCTGCATTAGCAATCTGTTGGGATAAGTTAACACGTTCAGCCAGCATATCAAAGCCAGATTTTAACTGAGCATCACAAAAAGTCATCAACCCATAACCCAAACCACCTGCTGAACCTGCACCTGACACATTCTGGTATGAAGGATAGCCATGCTGGCTACAGATTTGGGCAAAGTGTGCTAGTGATTGATCAAGTATGGGAATATCTTGTGGCTTTGCTCCTTTTTGAGGGGCAAACACAGCACTTGCACCCTTATCGCCACATAAAGGATTATTGACATCACACGCTACTTCAAAGGTTGTGCTGGCTATTTTGGGATGAATATTTCCAGCTTTTATCTGTTGTAAGTTGATAAGCTCAGCACCACCTTGTGGTAATGGGCTTGCTTGTGCATCTAAAAACTCCATACCAAGTGCTGTTAACATACCAGCACCAGCATCATTGGTCGCACTACCTCCAAGCCCAATAATAATATGCTTTACGCCCTCAGCCAGTGCATCAGCGATTAGCTCTCCAACACCATAACTACTGGTAAGCAGTGGATTTCTTTCAGCTTTGGTAAGTAAGTGCAAACCGCACGCTTGCGCGACTTCAATAACGGCAGTTGCATCAGGTAGTAGCAAATATTTTGCAGATATTGGACGCATCAATGGGTCATGAAGCATCACTTGCTTCCAGCGACCACCCAGCACATATGATAAAACATCAGAGGTGCCTTCTCCTCCATCTGCCATTGGTAATAAGGTATAATTTGCCTGAGCAAACACTCGGCTAAAGCCTGATTTGATTGCATGACAGACTTCAATGGCTCTCAGGCTTTCTTTAAATGAGTCGGGTACAATAAGTATGTTCATAAGTCATATCTTGTTATCTTAAATCAATCATATTGCCACTTCATTGGATACACTGCCATGATATCACTTTATTTTTCTATACTGCCTATAGGTTTTGGCATCATGACACTGGTGGGTAGCCTGATTTGTTTGGTTGGATATGCGACCTCTAATGAGGTGGCGACTAAACAACAACTGTTTCCGTGGTTTCAAAGGTTACTACTGATTGCCTTTATTTTATTAAGTATTGGTATATTTTTTACGGTTAAATATTTTATATAATTTTAAGACATCATAGTTTACAAAAACCTGTGATAAAGTATATTGCTCATAGTATCCTTTAAAAGGGTTAGAAATGAATGAGACAGGGTGGACAGGCGTCATTTTAGTTTTCTTCAGTTTAGCTATCATGGTGATATTGGGTATTATTTTTACAATATGTCGTATCTTTAATGTAGACCGCAAAAAAACAGACCCTTTTTTTAAAATCATTGGCATCATAAGTATTTTAATGTTCTTAGTCGGTAGTGGGTATTGTTATCGACTTTTTTAATTAAAAAGTCATAAAACAGAAAACCAGATATAAGGATTAAATAACCTAATGGGAGTCTTATTTCTACCTATGATGTTTATCTGTATTGCTATTTTTTTACTTGGGTTTATTATTCTTATGGTTGGTCTAAACAAGCAAGATAAAATAGAGCGTGAACCAATACTCAAACAAGCTAAAATAATGATGATAGTTTCAGGATTGATTTTTTGTGTTGGTTTTGGCTGGTGTGCTAATCAGCTATCATCTTCTTTCTAGCACCAAGCATGAACATTCCCTATTTCCCCCTCTCCGCACAAACAGCACATATTGTCCATTTTATATTTGAATGGCTGGCACTGATTGTTGGTGTACAAAGCTATCGGCTGATTAAAAAACATTATGTTAAAAATAACCCAAACTCACCACAGCAAGCAGGTATTTTATCCAAAGAGAGCTTTGTGGTTGCCATTGGCTGTATTTTGGGAGCAAGCATTGGCAATAAGCTGTTGTTTTTAATAGAAGTACCACAAGCATGGTCAAAATTTGGGGTAATGTCACTGGCATTGGGACAGACCATTGTTGGTGGTATGATTGGCGGACTAATTGGTATTGAAATTGCCAAAAAACTGGCGGGTATTCGCTATTCAACGGGTGATTTATTTATTGTGCCGTTTTGTTTGGGGCTAATCGTTGGGCGTACTGGTTGCTATTTGGCAGGGCTACATGATGGTACTTATGGGGTGGCAACCAGCCTGCCTTGGGGTATTGATTTTGGCGATGGTATATTGCGTCATCCTACCCAGCTTTATGATATGGTGTGGGCAATGACCATGCTGATTTTCTTTTACTGTGCTTATCCTAAACTCAAAGCAGTCAGCGGGCTGAGTTTTAAAGTGTTGTTTATCAGCTACATGCTGTGGCGATTGTTGGTTGATGGCATTAAACCTGTCCCTTATGCTTATTGGTTTGGGCTATCAGGGATACAATGGGCATGCTTGCTGGCAGTGGTCTGCTATTTACCGTTTGTGTGGCGAGATGTAAGGCGTTTAATGTGGTTAAAAAAACAACCACAGTAAAATAGATGGGACAGCTTCTTTTTAAAAGATACTGTAATGAAAAAAGAATGTCTTAATAAACTCCGTTGATTCTTTCAAGATAACTCAACCAACCAAAAACAAATTAAGTAAGTCAGCCAACAACCTCAGCCGTTAAAGATATACCATAACTACGGTAACAAGGATAGCTAATGTCACGCAAAAATCGCCCTTATGAGTTTTATGACACCACAAGCTCAGTCTGTAGCACCTGTCTGTATCCTGTGGAAGCCAAAATCATCTTTAAAAACAACCATGTGTATATGGATAAATGGTGTCCTGTGCATGGCAATGAACGGGTGCTAATGATGGACGATGTGGACTATTATCGCTCGTGCCGAGAAGTGTATGTCAAACGCCCTGAGATGCCAGAGACTTTTAGCACACCGATGCAATATGGTTGCCCCTATGACTGTGGATTGTGTCCTGACCACATGCAACACTCGTGCTTAACCATTGTTGAGATTACCGATGTGTGTAATCTCGATTGCCCTGTGTGCTTTGCTGACTCGGGTATGAGCCGAGAAGTCAATCTACCGCACCTGTCCTATAAATATAAGTCTTTAGCAACCGTCAAAGCGATGCTGGATACGGTGGTCGCCTGTGAAGGTGAGCCTGATGTGGTGCAACTCTCTGGTGGTGAGCCAACTTTGCATCCTGAGCTATTTGCAATTTTGGATTATATCCAAACCCTGCCCATTCGCCATGTGATGATTAATACCAATGGTATCCGCTTGGCAAAAGAGCCTGAGTTTGTTACACGTCTTGCTGACTATGCGTATCGGTTAAAAAATCAGAATAGTGCTAAAGTGCAAGGCTTAGAAATTTATCTACAGTTTGACTCGCTTGATGATGCTCATATTCATGTATTACGTGGGGCAAACCTTGCCCGTATTCATCAGCAAGCCCTTGCTAATTTGGAAACCCATAACCTATCCACTACCCTTGTGGCGACAATTAAAAAAAGACTCAATGATGGCGAGATGGGACGTATCATTGAGCATGGTTTAAGTTATCGTTGTGTGCGTGGGGTCAGCTTTCAGCCGTTATCAGAATCGGGGCGTATTGGGCTAGATGATGCCTTGCTGGATGCCAGTAAGCAACGCTTAACCATCTCACAGATGCGTCGGCAAATCGCTGAGCAGTCAACGGTATTTACTTTAGATGACATTGTGCCTGTTCCTTGTAACCCTGATACATTGGCGATGGGTTATGCGTTAAAGACGTATAATAATCATGATGCAAATCATACAAGCACACCAACCATTCCCGCACCTGTTGAAGTCACTCCCCTCACCCGTTATCTGACCCCTGATGTGATTATGAATGGTGGTGGCAATACCATCTTATTTGAGCAAAATCCTGATGTGCAAGCACAAGCCAAAAATCAGCTCATTAAAGTGCTCAGTACCAATCATTCACCTGAGTCGCAAGCGGATTGTTTATCAGAATTGCTGTGCTGTCTGCCTAAGATTAATGCCCCACATTTAAGCTATGATAATGTGTTTCGGGTGATGATTGTGCAGTTTATGGATGCACAAAATCTAGATATTCGGGCGTTAAAAAAGTCCTGTATCCACTTTGCCCAGCCTGATGGCAAGATGATACCGTTTGAGAGTTTTAATATTTTTTATCGTGATGATAAAGTAGAAAAACTGGCAGATATACGCAAGACGTTAGAGACACAGTTTATGGCTCGCAGAGCAGTTTCAGATACAATGGAAGATGCAATAATAGGGACGGATATTTTGGCTAATACGACAAAAGAGGCTGACAACAAATTGAATAATAAGGATAAGGATAAGTCAATTACGGTGTATTCAGTTTAAGCATGTGTATTATAAGGAAGTATCATGAAAGTCACAGTTAATATTACTCATTGGGATCTGGTTAAAGCTCAATTCATCGCTTTAAACACAAAAACATTTAAAATATCTATCTTAATTATTTTTATATTTAATTTTTTATATTTTATAATGCAACTAAATATCTCTATTAAATTAATTTTAGCAGTTTGCTTAGCTATCTTATATAGTCTAATAGTTACTGTCAGTTGCATAATGGTTGGTATTATTTTTACATTAATATTTGGATTTCTCTATGCTTACATCAAAAAAGGTGTGTTAGGACAGCATATATATACTATATTTTCTCAAGGTATAAGAGAAAAAACTGAAGTTAATAATACAATATATCACTATTCAGAAATAAAAAAAATTCAAACAAGTTCTAAGCTTTTAATTATACATGTGCCTCTATCATTTTATATTATTAAAGCTATTCATATTATTCCCAAATCTAGCTTTAATAATGAGCAAGAGTTTGATGAGTTTTATAAGAAAATTCAAGGTTATTGGCAAGACAGCAAATCTGACCAAAATTTGAAATAAGAACTTATACTGCCCTTGGGTAGGTAGATACTCTGTCTAAATCTTCCTTTGAAAAAAGGGAGATTTTCAATTAGAAAGTTATAAATACGATAAATCATTACAAGATAATAGATGTTACCGCTAGCCTTGATGGTAGCGGTATCCTGCCAGTCTGGGCGAGTTGCGGTGGCTAGAGTCTGAGATAGTGTCGAGGTAACAGCAATGTCTCAGCTCGTGCCACCGCCTCGCCTAGGCTGGCAGATACAAGCGGACAGCAAGATTGGCTACGATTCAAAAGAACTCTGTTAAAAATCACCCTGTTTGTTTGGCTAATACCCTCAATGTTAAGCCCTTTTGTCGTGGTTCGCCATTATTACCATCTTCAGGAAATGGAATGATTTCACCTGTGGGCTGGTAACCTCGACGCTGATAATAGGCTAATAGTTCAGGGCGTTGCTCTAGGACACTCATTTGTAGTTGATAGGCTTGTTTGGTGTTTTCGTTGCCATTGCCATTGCGAGTACCAAGGTGGCGGTGGGCAAAGGTTTCCACTGCTTGTAATAAGGTGTCACCCACACCTTGCCCTTGATGCTCAGGGTGAACGGCAAACATACCAATATAGGCAATGGGTACGTTTTTAGGGTTAAGAGCATGCTCAAATTTGACTGCAATACATGCCAGCATTTTACCTGTTTCTATACCGTTTCGCTGTCCGTTGTCTGTCTGTGGATAAACAAATAGATAATGGCTATCGTCATCAATGACTTGCTGTAGCTCAGTTTGGGTGGTGCGTATACCTGCAATCAGGTGAGATTCATTTGTCCAACCTTGGTCACTGCGATAACATTGATTTAGTAACCTCTCAACTGCTGGAATGTCTGCATGATGAGCTGTCCGTAAAAATACTGGCATGGCATCCTAGTCCTTTTTGATAGCTAGTTTTGATTCACCTTAACTGCTCCTGTTTCTACTAAATCATCAAAGCCACCAAGGTTCTGCACATTTTGATAGCCCGCACCTAGTAGTGAGCGTCTGGCAATACCTGCCCGATGACCTGAGCGACAATATAATAAAATGGTATCATCTTTATCATAACCTTGAGCAACGGCAAGGCTAACGATGTTTTCATACGGTAAGTTTTTAGCGTTCACCACATGCCCTGTGGCAAATTCTGCTGGGGTACGTACATCCACCCAAACGGTTTGGGCTTGAGCGATGCCAGAGATGGCTGAAACACTACCCACACCCACCATCAATGCCAGAATACGCCCAAAGCGTTCTAATTTCTGTACTGTACGAGATTTTTTGTAAGACTGCATGACTAACTCCTTATACTATTTAATCTTTATAAGTTAAAACAACAAAATAGGCAATAAACTGCACTAAAAAAAGCCTATGATAGTTCGTTATATCAAATCGTCATCATGATATAAATAACAGTATCAAGAGTATTATAAATAATTATTTAAATATCAGCTAATAAATAACAGGTGATGTATGTCTATCAACCAGCCCCCGTCTTATCAATCTCATCAACTTCATCAATCTAACCAATCCAACCAGTCCTACCAACCACACCATATTTCTGATACACCTTATCCCGTGATTAACTGGTTACATCAACACCGCCGAGCGACTGTGCATCCTGTCATTGCTTGTGTTTTGACTTCTATTTGGTCAATTATTGGTGGTTTTGCTTATCTATTGGTGTATTTGTTACCCTTTCCTGATAGTGATATTGGTCAAGGCTGGCTGTTTTATTCTGGGGCTGTGATGCAGTTTATGGCACAGTTACTCTTATTATGGGGATGGTGGCGAGGTTGGCTCTGGTTACGCACGAGAAAACAGCCTTCTTTGCTTGCTAATGATAGTAACATCGCTCATTCTCATAACTCACTCAATCCTCTGAACTCTACAAAACTTCCTAATTATCTGGCTCAACCTCGTATTAACTTTTTACAACGTATTGGCTTGTCTCCGCTAAAGCCCATGACCACAAAATATCGCCGTAAGCCTTATGGTCGCTTACCAAAGTTTTTACTCGGGGCTGTATTAGGCTTTGTGAGCCTAAGTATGCCACTGGGCATATTGCTTGTTATTTATGGTAATGAAGCCGTATCACTCACCAGCAATTTACCTGCACTCACTGGCTCTTGGTGGGGACTGTTGGCATTTACGCTGGTGATGTTTATCTTTCAAGGTGGTGTCGAAGAGGTGATTAGTCGTGGGTTTTTATTGCCTGAGATTGCCAGCCGTTGGGGCGTAACTGCAGGGGTCATTGGCAATGCGTTGCTATTTGTGCTGTTTCACCTTGCCAATCCTGATTTAAATTGGATACCCTTGGTAAATATCTTTTTGGCAGGGGTTATGTTTTCTTTATTGTATTTACGGTTTAATAGTTTATGGGTCAGTATTGGTTTTCATGGGCTATGGAACTGGACACAGGCCAGTCTGTATGGCTTTGCAGTCAGTGGTATTGCTGTGCCTGTGAGTGTACTAAACGCTACGGTTAACCCTGATATGCCAATGTGGTTAACAGGGGGGAAGTTTGGGCTGGAAGGTAGTGCTCTAAGTATGCTGGTATTAGTTGCATTGATTGGGTGGTTGTTATGGTCTATCCATTCTGTGCAAACAATGTTACCTAAAAATAAGATGCCTGAGTAGAAAAAGCAGGTGTATCATACCTAGATTGTATTAAAGTTTAATAATCCTTAAAATTTACAAAAAATAGAGTTAGTATTATTCTTCTCACCTGATACATGATTGGATACTGTTATGATTATCGGCATTGACCTTGGTACAACCAACAGTTTAGTCGCCATTTGGCAAGATGGAAAAGCCACCTTGATTCCTAATTCATTAGGGCAAACTTTAACCCCATCGGTAGTGAGTGTCGATAAAGATGGCAGTATATTGGTCGGACAATCTGCCAAAGAGCGTTTGATTAGTCATCCTGAGCAGACAGCAAGTGTGTTTAAACGCTTTATGGGCAGTCAAAAAAACTTTCGCTTAGGTGCATCGCATCAATTTAGTGCTGAAGAATTATCTGCATTGGTATTAAAATCACTCAAAGCCGATGCTGAAGCCTATTTGGGTGAGCCTGTCACTGATGCCGTCATTACTGTCCCTGCCTATTTTAATGACCATCAACGCCAAGCCACCAAAAACGCCGCACAAATGGCAGGGTTAAGCGTACGTCGTCTGCTCAATGAGCCGACAGCAGCCGCTATGGCTTATGGTTTGCATGAGAAAAATGATGATTGTAAGTTTTTGGTGTTAGATTTGGGTGGTGGTACTTTTGATGTCACCTTGTTAGAGTTATTCTCAGGCATTATGGAAGTACGTGCCAGTGCTGGCGATAATAGTCTAGGTGGTGAGGATTTCACTGAAATACTAATACAAGGGTTTATTAAGCAACAACAAGATACAAATGCAGAATTTTGGCAGCCTTACTTATCCTTATTGCATGGTGAAGCTGAAGCCTGTAAACGTACATTGACCCACCAAAAACAAGCCACCATGTCACTAACTATTGAAAATACGCCCTATACATGGACAATCAAAGAAAGTGAATTTGAAAAATTATGTGAACCTTTATTTCAAAGATTTCGTGACCCCATTGAACGGGCAATTCGTGATGCAAAACTACGTATTAAAGAGTTAGATGATGTGGTGCTGGTCGGTGGAGCAACACGGATGCCAGTATTTCGCCAACTAATGACGCGCTTACTAGGGCGTTTCCCTGCTGTTAACTTAAATCCTGATGAAACCATTGCTATTGGTGCTGCCATTCAAGCTGGGCTAGTCGCCGAAGATGCTGCTCTTGATGAAGTGATTTTAACCGATGTTGCCCCTTATTCTATGGGAGTGGATACCTCTTTAGAGATTCGTGAAAATCAATATCAGCATGGTATATTTGCCCCAATTATTGAGCGCAACACAGTGATTCCCACCAGTAAAGTGCATACTTTTTATCCTGTACACAATAACCAAACTGAAGTGCAATTTAATATTTATCAAGGTGAGGCTCGTCTGACTCGTGACAATATTAAACTGGGTGAACTGAGCATTACCCTACCTGCCAGCCATCGAGGCAAAGCTTGTGAGCTTCCCATTGAAGTACGCTTTTCTTATGATGTTAACGGCTTGCTTGAGGTTGATATTAATATTACCGAAACCAATGACAGCTATAACTTGGTTATCCAAAATGGGGCAAAACAACTGAGCAACCAAGAGATTGAAAACTCTCGTGATAAACTTGCCAATCTAAAAATCCATCCACGTGACCAAGCCCAAAACCGCAGTATTTTAGCACGTGCCGAACGGCTATATGCTCAGCGTCTTGGCTATGAGCGTACACAACTTGCCCGCTTAATTGGCTGGTATGAAAGCGTACTAGATAGCCAAGACCCACAACAAATTCGTAAAGCCAATAGCGAGATTAACAAAAGTTTAGACCAGCTTGAACAAGACAACTGGTTTTAGTGGTGATTTATTTAGGTATTAGGTATTACGTATGACAAATGATTCATGTTGGCAAATTTTAGGGATTGAACCCACCAATGATGAGGCTGTCATCAAAAAAGCCTACGCCAAACAGCTAAAGCACAATAAACCTGATAAAAATCCTGATGGATTTCGACAACTGCGGTCTGCCTATGAGCAAGCGTTAGAAACTCGATATTGGTATGATTTTGCAGATGAAGAAGAAACAGACGATAAGCAAATCAGTGTTACAAATACATACAACGACTCAAACCATCATGCAGAAACGACCACAAATCATGATAATAGCAATCGTGGTAATGATGATAAAAATACAAATGAAGTGGATAAAAACGTTACTCTAAATTACTCAGTCAATACCACCTCCCCAAACCAGCAAACACTGGTTATTGATATTGCTGATATAAATATCAATGTAGAAACTTATACTGATGAAAACAGTCCATTCTTTACTGAAATGGACACCACTACTGATTTGGACGATACAAATACAAACAATGCAACGCCTATCTATGAAAAGGTGACCGCATTTACTCATTGGCAACTTACTGATTGGCAACGCGAATGGCAAAACGTGCTGAATAATCAAAAATTTAATAAAGACCAACACCTCTATGAACTATTAACCAAGCAAATACAACAATTAAAACAATGTCCCTTAGACGAACAAAATGACTTTGAAGAACAGCTATTGAGTTGGTTTGCTGAGCAACCTGCCATCTATCCTGATAGCTATCAATTTGCCAAATCACAGTTTGGCTGGGATAAATATTTAAATCATTGGCAACACTCGCAATATCCGTGGTATCAATTAGAACATTTGAATAACTTATACCAACACTTTAGCTTTTTTCAGAGCCCTGCCAACTGGTTACAATATTTAGCCAGTCACTATCCTGACGTATATCAACATTGGCATTTGAAAATAGATGGCGAATTTCGCACTCCTAATCGTTGGCTGTTTTTTAATCAAATGTTACTGCCCTATAAAGCACGACCTCTTGCTGAGCAACTTAAACAATTAAACGATGAATTACAGTTTTATCAGCAACACAGTCCACAAGTTAATGACAACAACAAATTAACCGCTAAATACTGGCAACAGCATCCACAAATGCAGGCATTACAGCGCTGGGTATTTGGCTGGTTTATTCGTCCAATTGACTTTGGATTAATGGCAGGATTGATTGCTATTTTTATGAGTTTATTTTGGGTATTAGCACAAGGCAATTGGCTGAACTTTTCCTATGATAGTGTGGGTATTTTTGTTGTTTTAACTATTGGTTATATTTTTTGGCAGTTGCAGTTTAAATTCTTTGCAAACTTATCTCAAGATCAGGAAGATAATGAGTTTAAGAAAAACTGGCTATATAACAGTAGTATTTTGGCTTTTGTAATTTATACATTTTGGCTATCATTTAGCCAAAATAAACCTTTGACAGATAACCTTTATAGTGAATCATTTTTGTATTTTTTGGCAAACTTAGCAGGGCTAAATTTGTTTTTATCTATGGCAAGAATGCAAAATAAAAATATATTTATTGTTGGAGTTAGCAGTTATTTTGCTTTATTTCTAGTAGCATTTAATATCGTCATCCCTTTTATTATTGTTATCAGTGTTACAGAAGCACCATCAGGCTTTATACCTTTAAGCCCTTTTTCTTGGTTATTACCTATTGCACCCATTTTTCTTACAGCACTGGATAAAAAGTTAATAAAGATATCTCGTTTTCTTTCATTTATAGATTCTATAGGATATTTTTTCGCCACATTATTAATGTGGTCAATGTTTGTTGCTGGTTTTATGTTATTTATTTACAGCTCTAATATTTTACCAAACTTAAATTTTGGTTTTACAGGATTAACAATCATTGTATTAGGATTGTCCTTTGTTATTACATTTTCTACAACAATCGGAAGCATATCAAATCACCCATAGACTAAAATTAACAAACGTATGTCTTTTATATTAGCATCTATTAAAAATTCCATTCATCAAGATATTCTTTACAAACACCACCGCCATTCTTTTTTCTACTGTGCCATTAATGACGCACTCTATTAACACAACTAAAAAGTTATAGCATCTATCATTAACGAATATTAAGCCGTTCAATACAAAGTTAAAAATAGCCATTGACAGCAAGCCATTTTAGCGCAATAATAAGAAAAATGGTAATCATTATCAATAACTTAGACTTAACATCATTCTTTAATTTCTTTACTAAAAGCATTGAACACAAGAAATCACTTGGAGTTACTATGATAATGACAAAATATATATACCAACATCTACCCAAATGTATCACCTTCTCTGCTGTCTGTTTCGCCTTTGCACTAGCAGGTTGTAACAACACAATGCCACTTGAGTCCGCTCTAGCTGGGCAAGCCTCCCAACCAATAGCAAATGCAAATACTATTAACCATACCAACAGCCAATATGCAAATAAGCGCTTTTTAACCATTGACAATAATAACTATCCGATTGCTGAAACATCTGCTCGTTTATTAACCAATGCTGATGGCACTGCTCCTGAATTGGTTGATGATATTTATTCTGGGCAAGCCAGTACGCCTGTTGCTGGCTATAAACTGATGGTCATTAACCGTACCAGCTCTTTGGCATCTGAAGGTCGAGTTAGAGATGGTGCTATTGTTGATAACCGTATGGTTCATCGTGGTAGTAAAGCACTGATTGGTATTCCTGTTAGCAATGGGCAGGCACAATTGTCACAAGCTGTATTGTTAGACTTAGATATTATCTATGATAATCCCAGTCAGCCTTTAGCAGAAGGGGAAGTTATCAAGCCTCGTGGTCAAAGATTAACCAAAGCAGATACAGCAGTTCACAATAAACAGCTAAAAATTCATGCTCTGACATTACCGAACTTTGTTAGTGGTGAAAATGCAGGTGGTGGTATTGATTTTGAAGCCAGTGCAGTCATTGATGGCAAAGTAGTGCGTACAGGTGCAAATAGCGCTTTCCAAATTTTTGAT
The DNA here is from genome assembly GCF_020662265.1 of Psychrobacter sp. I-STPA6b. Lineage (GTDB taxonomy): Bacteria > Pseudomonadota > Gammaproteobacteria > Pseudomonadales > Moraxellaceae > Psychrobacter. Next base: position 162,437 of record NZ_VEWM01000122.1, on the reverse strand, counting down.
ACAACAACACCTGATAAGGCTCGGGGGTTTTAGGTTTTCACCTGTTGCTAATCGTTAATATAAAATACAACTAACCAACACTCACCAGCACAGGTTTGTGAAATTTTATCTTCTGAATTGTTCGTCTCTCCCACCATCTCTATCTCCTCAATAGAGGTGGTTTTTTTTGCCTTTTTTTTGCCTATCTCTTTCTTATTGCATCATTTATTTCTCCAACCTGTTGTAATGTTATATTATTACAATTATAATCTTAATTCATTATTATGTAATGTTATATCATTTTCATAAATCTATCTATACAACTGTTTAGGAGATGTGCTGTGCTAACTTTTAGCTATTTACACCGACCTACTCCATTAGCTTTGGCAATGGCAACAATGACACTGGGCATGATACCTTCTCTCAGCATGGCACAAACTGTTGAGGTTACAGAAGATGGACAGCCTACAATGAGCTTTGAGCCTGTCATTATCACCGCCAGTCCGCTACAAGCTCAGGCAGGCGAGATGGCAACGGCGACCAGTGTTCTAACCGAAAGCGACCTTGAGCAACAACCTGCCAGCACCTTGGGCGATATGATTGCAGGTGAGGCAGGGGTATCTTCTGATACCTTTGGACAAGGGGCAAGCCGTCCGATTATTCGTGGACAAACCGCCCCTCGGGTGGCAGTGGTTCAAAACGGCTTGACGGTACAAGATGCGTCACAAATTTCACCAGACCATCAGGTGTCTGTCCCTGTGGTTGGAGCAAAACAGGTGGAAGTTATCAAGGGTACATCTGCATTGATGTATGGTGGCGGAGCAATTGGCGGTGTGGTCAATGTGGTGAATGACAATATTCGTAGCACACGCCCCCCTGCCCGCCTAAATGGTAAGGTGACAGTCGTTGGTCAGCAGGCGACTGATGGCTATTTGGCGTATGGTGAGTTGGTAGGCACTATTGGCGATAATCTTGTATTAACCAGTAGTGTGCAAAAAACTGACCAAGGCAATATCCAAGTACCTCATTGGGATACGCCAGAGATTAATAACAGTTGGTACACCCAAGATAATGCCAGTGTTGGGGCATCTTATGTGTTAGATGATGGCAGTTATTTTGGGGCATCATATCAACGTCAAGCCTCTGAATATGGCTTGCCCTTTCATGTGCATAACCAGTGTAGCCCTGATAAAAACAACCCAACCAAGCTAAGTTGTGCTGGGCATCATCATCACCATCATCATGGTGAGCCACCTTATGTCGATTTAAAATCTGATGTCTATCAACTTTATGGTGAAAAGCAAACACCAATGATTGGCGTTGATAAAATCAGTGCCAAAGCCAGCTATACCGATTATAAACACGATGAGATTGACGAAGGTGTGGCAGGTACAACCTTTGCCAATAAGGCGTTAAGTGGTCGAGTGGATGCCACTCATGCGACTTATAAAACAGGCAATCTGGGCTTTATGAAAGGTATGGTCGGGGTTGATGTCAATCGTAGTGAGTTTTCGGCGGTGGGCTTAGAGGGTTATCTGCCTAAAACCAATAGCAATCAAGTTGGGGTTTATTTTGTTGAGCGGTTAGCCCCCACATATTATGCCAGTGACATCAATAATCAGGATAAATTTGCCTCAAAAACCAATGCTCATGCAGGACATGACCACAGTCATGGTGGCACAAGCAATCTCACCCAAAACCCGATGGCACTGCCTGCAAACAAAGCACCGTGGTATGTAGAATTTGGTGGTCGCCAAGAGTTTAAAAATATTGAGGACACCCAGCACAATATCAGCAAGTCTTATGCGGGTACATCCGTTAGCCTAGAGGGTGGTAAATACCTTAGCCCCAATAGCCAAGTATCTGCACGTATTAGCCATACCCAACGCTTGCCTGCCCCTCAAGAGCTGTTTGCCAATGGTGCTCACTTAGCAACCAACACATGGGAGCGTGGCAACCTCAATCTCAATCCTGAAAAAACCAATGGCATTGAGCTGACCTATCGCTTTAACAACCGTGATAGCAATCGTACTACTACGGGCAAACAATCAGGCTTTGATGCCAGTATCACAGGGTTTTATAACCAAACTAACGATTATATCTATGCCAAAACCCAAGATGTGGTGACATCAGGGGAATCAGCAGGATTTAAGCTGGTGGATTATAGCCAAACCGATGCCAAACATTATGGCGGTGAGGTCAAAGCCCGTTATCACTTTAATAATATGTTGAGTGTTGGTGGTTTTGCTGATTTGGCATTGATTGAGCTTGAAGATAATAGTTTAGAGCGTAAATATGCCCCTCGTTTATCTGCCCCTCGTGTTGGTGGTGACATCACTGCTCAAGTTGGACAGTTTGATGTGGTGCTATCAGGCTATCACCGCTTTGAGCAAGATAAAATTGCTGATTTTGAAACCAAAACGCCCAGCTACAACATGCTAGACGCCAAGCTGGTCTATCACAGCCCCAGTATTCATGACTACACCGCCTTTGTAAAAGTATCAAACATCTTAAATGAATTGGCGTATAACCATTCCTCATATTTGGTAGAGCATGTACCCATGCCTGAGCGTTCGGTCAACGCAGGGATTACTTATCGGTTTTAGTGATTTGTTTAATGATTTTCTACTAATTATCAAAAATTATAGGGCTTTATTATGAAATTTCGTCATTCTATTTTACATCGCTCATTAGCCTTTGCCTTAACTGCAACCCTTGCCAGCGTAACTTTAACAGGCTGTGGTGGCAGTGCTGATGAACGTAAAGAAAGTTTATATGGACATAGTCATGACCACCATCATCATGACCATGACCACGGACACGATCATGATCATGACGGACATGGACACGACCACGACCATGATGGACACGGGCATGACCATGATTATGGTGATGAGGCAGGCTCAGTTAATGTTAACAAACGCTATCCATATAAAGGGGATTACCCATTATCAGCTCGGGAATTATTTGCAGACTCATTACAGTTTTCAAAATTAACCAGTAACCCTGCCCTACCTGTGATTGTCGGTATCGCCAATGGTCAACCTTACTATGCTGTCAACATCACTGATGAAAGCGTTGCTAATCCTATTAAACCATTAGAAGACTGGATTGCTGACGCTAATGTGGTGGATATCACCAGTTTGGGGCTAAATGTCTATGTGCTTGATGATAAAAACCGTCTATCTATTTTTGGTAGTCATGGCGACCATTTTCATGGACACGGCGACCCCAGCACTTTAAATACTGTGGGTATCAATAGCACTCTAAATTTTGTTAACAACCCCAATCAAAAACTGCCTTATGTCTTTGATAGCACCAAAGGGCAGTTACTACAAATTGTGCAAGATAAAGACTTTAACAGCCAAGCAGTCGCCACTAATATTGGCGGTCAGCAGTCTATTTTGGACTTTACCCCTGAGCATATTACATGGGTTGGGGCAGTGATTAATGAGGCAACCAAAAAAGAAACCCTTGCTCACCACCCTGACTCAGGTCAGCAGTTTAACAGCTTAGAGCAAGGTCGCTGGATTGTGACAGGAAAAACCAATACAGGCGAACAGAAACTGGCAGTTATCAAAGCCAATTTGGCAGGCAACGCCGAACTTACCGAAAGTGATATTATTAGTAATACCAGCCTCAACTATCCCATTACTGGTTTAGCAAGCACTGCCAATCACCGCTATGCCGTACTTATTAGTGATAACGATGATGACAGCAAAGACCAACTCACCTTTTTAGATGGTGGGCTTTATCTACAGTCACATGGTGACCACAGTGACCCTGTGATTGCACCACCAAACTGGTCACCACAAACTATCAAAAAGCCCAACCCAATGGCAAATAGCTATCGCAATAGCCTTGAGCAATACAGCACCAGCTCAGCGATTGCCTTTGCAGGTGATAACACCACACCTGCTGGATTTGTGGCATTTGATGAATATGAATTGGGCAATTCAAAAGCCATTGATTACCACGAGCTAACTGCTATCAAAACTGCTGGCAACCCTGCCCAAACTCATATTGCTGTTGAACCCACAGGCTCACAAGTGCTGGTGGTAATTTCAGGTCAGATTTTAGGCTATGAGAAAAAAGACGGACATTACCAACAGCTTAAACAAACTTCGCTGACTTGCTCTACGCCACAAGCCCTATTATCACACCCTAACGGTACATTACTTAGCTGTAATGATGGCTTATACGATGTGCAGTTGGGCTATAACAAAGCCCAATTAAAAACCTTGGCATTTAAAGATGCTGGTATTGATAACCAATCATTGCTTGATAGCTTGCAAACCGCACCCTCAACGGTTGCATTTGATTATGACAATCCAAGCCAAGAGAACGTACAAAAATATCTGGCAGGTGTCAGCACTTTAGTCTTGTATGATGAAAAAAACCCATTGCAGATTAATGGTTTACAGTATTTTACTGGGGTTAAAGAATTGTATCTAGACTATGCCCCTGTACCTGATAGCTCATTGATTGTCAGTAAATTCCCTAATCTGGAAACCTTAAGTGTGGCAGGCACGGGTATTCGTAATTATGACTTTTTGGCAAATCTACCAAAACTCACCAATATCAATTTGTCTGATAACTTTGTTGACCACAATGATGACCAAAATAACGATAAGCCAAAAGACAAACCTGCGACTGATTTAAGCTTTTTAAGTCGTTACCCCAATTTAACTCATGTATCAGCTGACAGTAACAACGTGCAAGACATCAGTTTTGTTAACAGCTTGCCCAAACTACAAGTGCTGAACTTAAACTATAACGCCATCAGCGATGCCAGTGCCTTATCTGGCTTAACCACACTCACTGAGCTGGGCTTAATGGAAAATAAACTAACCACACTGCCTGTATTAAGCCAAAACCATGAGCTAAAAACCGTCTATTTAACGGGTAATAAACTAACCAACTTATCTGCCTTTGCAAACTTAGCAAAACTTGATTTACTCAAAGCAGACTATAACCAAATCAACAGCTTAGCAGGTCTAGTACAAGTACCTATGCTTAAAACCTTAGAGCTGAACGTTAACAAATTAGACGATAGTGCCAAAGCTGATATTGACCGTTTAGCCAATGCAGGTACAACGCTCAGTATCTATGGTAATTCTGTTGCCAAAAGCTATGGCAAAGATGTGATTAAGGGTAAGGAATAAACCCCATCTATTTTTCATTATTGAACAGTTTATACAAAGGACAATGTTATGTTACGCAAAAACCCATTAAGCCAAGCCATCACCCAAGCCATCGCTTTTGCCTTATTTGGTGGCTTAACCATCAGTACATTAACCGCTTGTGGCTCAGCGGATGACCGTAAAACAGCGACAGTCAGTCACAGTCATGACCATAACCACGACCACGAAGGACATGACCATAATGACCATGACCACCATCATGAACATGCCAATAGCGAACCCACCTTTTATGCCAACACACCTATGATTACCGAGGATAACCCATTGGTGTCTAGTGTACGTTATGATGGCAACGTGACCAATGTCTTTTTTGGCGATAAAGACAGCCCATTTTCTGCCCGTTTTTTACGCTTTGACCCCAGTCAAATGAGCAGTGGTGAGCGAGTAAACTTTCAAACAACTCGACTTTCAGGAGCGATTTCAGGTCACAGTATTGGTATGGCAGAAAGCCTAAATGATTATGCCATCAGCTATGAGCGTATTTTTGATGAGCAATCGCCCTACCCTGAAGATAAAGAACAAAATCGCTTAACCATTTGGAAACAACCTGATACTACCAAGCCCATGCAATACATAGAATCTCTTTATGTCGATAGCATGTGTGCAGGAGCAACTGACAGTATCACCAGTGCAGGTAAGTTTATTTTTACCTGTGAAGATAACAAACTAATGAGTATTACCATCACCGACCGAGCCACTGCCAAACAGCTTGAGAGTGATGACAAATGTAACGCACAAAGCCTACGCAATGGGCATTCAGCCGTCTATTGCATCAACGAGCTTAGCAAACCCATTAATCAACTACAAAAAGATAAATCAGGTGAATTACTGGTTGCCATTCAAGACAATCAGCCTGTCATTATTGACGACAAAACACTGACTGTTAAACCAATTAGCAACTGGACAGACAACTATCCTGCGATTGCTATCAGCTACAACCCACAAGGCAATATGCTTTATGTACTAGATGCCATCGGACAACTTTACCGCTTTGACCGTCATAATGACCACTTCCATCAACATGGCGATGCCTTATTTATTGAGCAGTTTAATATTCCAAATACAGACTACTTTGATGAAAACTTTGATGCTAGCCAACCACAGCTATCAGTTGCTGATGATGGCACTGCCTTTATCTTTGAGCCAGTATCAAGCCACATTCATGCCATCAGCCCAGCAGACTTTGATAACGAAAAATTTGAATACTCTGTACCTCTTATTTTTGACCAAGATGGCATTAATTTCCGTCCCAGCTATTTGGCAGTCTTAAAAGATAGCCGTATGGTCATTGCCTCAAAAGCAGGAGAATTTGCAGTATTAGATGGTCACAAAGTTAAGAAACTGGCACAAATGGCAACCCAAGAGACCATCGAAAACGGCGAAGGTGGACACCATCACCACCATCATGGGCATGACCACGGACACGAGGGTCACGACCATGACCATGATAGCCATAAAGACGACAAAGGATACGTTTTAAGCTACTTTAGCTTACCAAACAACCTAACCATCATGGGTTTACGCCCAAGCTCTGACCAACAAACCACACTTATCTTTAGCTCAGATGGTATCCGTTTTGTCAATGTTGGACAGGCTACAGACAGCACTGACAACCACGACCACGACCACGACCACGACCACGACCACGACCACGACCACGACCACGACCACGACCACGACCACGACCACGACCACGACCACGACCACGACCACGACCACGACCACCATAATCATGACGGTCATGATCATGGACATCAACATTAATTAATTGCTTTCATGAGTTTTTAATATTTAATCCATCTATATTTGGAGTTGATTATGCTAAATATAACGCTTACTAAACACCCATTAACCAAAGCCATCGCTTTTGCCTTATTTGGTGGCTTAACCATCAGCACCCTAACCGCTTGTGGCTCATCAGAAGACCGAGCCAATGCAACGGTTGACCATCATCACGACCACCATCACCATCATGATGAAGGGGTGGATGCAGAAGTTGCTCAAGGACGACTACTTATCACTGACCACGACAGTGATACGGCTTATGTCTACAGCATTGCTCAAAACAAAATTATCCAGACTTTTGGAAATGCTGGACATATTGATGCCCTACAAACCAGCCCAGAGGGCAAATATGCCCTAGCATTAAACCGCCAAGATAATCTAGTCAACTTTTATCACAGTGGCTTACGGGTTGAAGACCATGGTGACCATGACCACGCTTATGCTGGTGAAGTTCGTAAAATGTTGACAAGTTTACCTTACTTTACCCCCAACCATTATCAAACACATGGCACACAGGCAGGATTATTTTTTGATGGTAAAGGCGAACAAGGTAATCCTGTGGACAAATATATTAAGCCAGCAGGCTTTGTCTTAGTCACAGATGAGGGTATTGATAAAGGCAAACTGCCTTATCAAAAACTCACCCCTAATATGCATGGTACAGCAGAGGCTCAAGGAGAGTATATCATTACCACCGCTCGCCTAGAAAGTACAGGTAGCCCACTTGCTGACAGAGTTGTGGTCTATCAACAACATAACGACCATTATCACAAGCACCAAGAGCTACCCACTGCTTGTCCAAGCCTACATGGTAGTGGCAGTGCAGGTGATTACAGCGTATTTGCTTGTGGCGATGGTGTGGTGAGTGTACATAAAGTTGATAATGAGTTTACCTCAGAAAAACTACTTAACCCTGCCAGTATTAGTAACAATCAATGTCAACGCCCTGGTCGACCTGCTTATCCATCTCGTATCGGCTCATTTGCCACCAGCCCCCATCATGAGTTTTTGGTGGGTACGGCATGTGGTCAACCACATTTGATTAATCCTGTCACTAAAGAGTTTTCTGCCATCACTTGGACGACAGACAAAGAGCGTAAAGTGTTAAGCTATGAGTTTGACAGCACTGGTAACTATTTACTACTACTTGATGACTTAGGCAAAGTCACCATTTTGGATGTGGCTCAAAACTTTAAACCCATCAAAACCCTTGATGTTATCAGCGATGGTGTCAAAGATGGTGGGCATGGCGGTCCAAAACTTGTTGTTAACCCCAATAGTAATAATGTCTATGTGTTAAATGCTGGTAAAAAACAAATTGCCATCATTGACCCCAAATCTGCCAGCTTAAAACCTGCCATCGACTTAGAATTCACCCCATCTGAATTGACATGGTTTGGGGTAATCAAAAAATAAGCATAGGACTTATGTAAAAACTTTAGTTAAAAAATAGCGATAAAAAAACCTTGAGATAATGCTCAAGGTTTTTTATTACTAATATGTTTTGTCTTTTAGATAGTACGTCTTAATGCAAGACTATTTAAAATATTTTCAGCATCACTCCAACGAGTCGCTGAACTGTTTGCCCCTAGTAGTACAATAATAGAAGGACGATTATTTACCATCGTCTCCATCACCACACAACGCCCCGCTTCATTAATAAATCCAGTTTTTGAAATACCAATAGGATAAATAGCATCACGCACTAAATAGTTAGTATTACGGGCAAGGTAGCGACGATTGCCCTCAGAATAATTTGCAACAAAGAAATCATAACTGGGTGTGGTCGTGAATCGACGAATCACTTCATAGTTACCAGCAGCACGTACCATCTTCACTAAGTCATTGGGGGAAGCAACATTACGGACATCCAATCCAGTTGGGTCACCAAAAAATGCGGATGTCATGCCTAATGACTGTGCTTTTTGATTCATTGCTCGCACAAAAGCATTATATCCACCTGGGTAACTTCGTGCTAATGCTTTACCTGCTGGATTTTCTGACTTCATTAGCATCATCAATAACAATTCAGCACGATTGAGTCTATCTCCTACTTTTAAGTTAGTACCGGAAGTTTTTTCATAGTTACTATAGTATTTTTTTGCCACATCAGCACTTTGAATGATAATTTCTTCATTCATACTCTGCCCACCATCAAGTATGACCATCGCTGTCATTAACTTAGTAATAGATGCAATGGGACGGGCAACGTTGGCATTTTTTTCATAAATAGGTGTATTTGTACTCAAATCTAAGACTACTGCACCCCGTGAACCTGTCGTAATACTCAAAGGGTCATAATAGTGGTTATTACTACTATATATATTATTATAGTTTGATGCATAAGTAGTATTTGTATAGTTGCCCTTATTAATATTACTATAGCCATTATCAACACGTCTGACCGTTGTGGCGACATTACTACTTTGACCTGTAGTATTATTAGAGTACATAATTGTACGAGCTTGTGATAGGCTATCAGCTCCTCCCATACTAATACGTGCCGTTCCATAACTTGGGCTTGGTTCACTAATTGTGAGCGCGGCTACGGCGCTAGTAGAAATCATTGCGCCACAGCACAATGCAAAGATAGACGCCAATTGACGAGGCGTAAAGTCTGAGCTTATCATGGAAGTTCCTTGTTATATTTGAAAATACATCAAAAGTATGAGATATAAAGTAAAGGTAAGGGTATTATATTAGATAATATTACCACCAATTACGTTTTAGGTTAACCATCAGATGTTTCTAAGCGTTTCAAATCTACCAATAATGAAATTTTTCTACAATAGGTTTGTATACTAGCAATATATATTTACATATCTGTAAGAATTAGCCAGCACAACAAAAGTGAGTAGTTATATGATCCGAGTTTTAGTCGTTGATGACCATGATTTAGTCCGTATGGGTATTAGTAGAATGCTGGCAGATAGCCCTGACATTGATGTTATTGGAGAAGCAGAAAATGGCGAAACAGCCATTAAAATGGTCAAAAGCCATAGTCCCGATGTCGTATTACTTGATGTGAACATGCCTAATATTGGTGGTGTCGAAGCGACTAAACGCTTAGTACAACTAAATACAGGCGTCAAAATATTAGCGGTTAGCAGTTTGTCTGCTCAGCCTTATCCATCCATGCTTTTAAAAGCTGGAGTACATGGATATATCACCAAAGGTACACCACTTGATGAGATGATACGTGCTATCAAAAAAGTACACCAAGGTGGGCGTTATTTTAGTAGCGATGTCGCTGAACAACTGGCAGAAGTACTACTATCAGAAAATGATGGCTCACCATTTGACTTACTCAGTGAGCGTGAAAAACAGGTTGCTATGATGGTTGTTAACTGCCAAAGTGCGCAACAGATAGCAGATCAGCTTTTTGTCAGTGTCAAAACCATTAACACTTACCGCTATCGTATTTATGAAAAAGTCGGTGTTGACAGTGATGTCAAACTCACTCATCTAGCCATGCGACATGGCTTAATACAACCTTAAACTTTGCTGAAGTCTGATAAGCTGGCTACTATGAACTGGAACACCTTAAAGCACTACATTAGACCAATTGTACGACCAACCATTCAGCAAACTGCTCTACTGCCTACAACACAGCTGCGTAAGCTTGGATTAATTTATAGTATCTATCGTTTTGTTATTAGTTTATTTCTATTTTTATCCAACTACGCTTTAATCTTTGAAGACGATAAAATCGCAATTGTATTGCCTTCATTCTTACAGCAGACCATCTTATTATTTTACTGTATTTTTAGCATCATCTTATTAGGGCTATTCTTCTTTAATCCTCATGCTTCTAGACGACAGCTGAGTGTTGGTCTGGTTGTGGATGTGGTGGTTCTCAGTTTACTGCTATATACCAATGGAACACCCGACTTGCAGACAACCATGCTATATATGGTGGTCGTTGCTGCAAGCTTTATGCTTTTACCTACCTATCAGGGCATCATTGTTACCCTACTTGCTATTATTTTTGTTATTTACCAACAGTTTTTCTATGCCATTACTAATAGCATGAGCTTGTCTAACTTTGGTGATGCTCTATTACTCTCATTAAGCTTTTTAGGCGTTGGTTTTATCAGTTGGTCTATCTCAAAAAGACTGGCATTAGTTGAGCAGATTGCTGCTGCACATGCTATTGAAGTAGAAAAACTGCATGCAGTTAACCAAGAAGTCATTAGTAAGATGAGCAGCGGTGTCATGGTCTTCGACCAACAAAAACAAGTCGTACTATGTAATGAGGCGGCGGTTTATCTACTAAATATCGTACCCAATTTAACCTTAGCACTTACAGGAAAAGAGTTGCATGATTTTATTGGTCACAAAATTACCACGCAACATCCCGAATTACAGCAATGGATAGACACCGCCTCTAGACTTAACCGCTCACAGTGGGTATATCACCTCACTGACCCCAGTACAGTCACTGACAAGCTACGCTTAAGTGCGACGCAGCTACAAGATGCCAGTTTATTAATATTGATTGAAGACATGCGCCGTGAGCAGACCAATGCACAGCAGCTAAAATTAGCCTCCCTAGGACAGCTCACTGCCAGCATTGCACATGAAATTCGCAATCCTCTAGCTGCCATATCACAAGCCAGTGAAATGTTAATTGAAGATGCCCAAGAATCACTAGATAACTCCAATAGTCTCGCATCCAATGAAAATTTAAGCAAAGAATACCATGCCTTATTACAAAAAAATCAAGGTAATGCTGAGCTTTATCAGATGATATTTAAACAAACCAAACGGGTCAACCGTATCATCGAAGACATCTTAAAGTTATCTCGACAGACCAAACCAGACCAGACTGACTTTGCCATTATTCCTTGGCTTCAAGAGTTTTTAAATGATCACTACCAACAACATGATGTTTTTTTAACTGCAAAATGTGACACACATATTTATTTTGACCCCCATCAACTCGAACAAATTTTGATTAATTTAATTAATAACGGACTACGCTTCAGCAGCAAATCTCATTCACATGCTTATGTAGAGCTAGAGGTTTCTTGTATAGAAAACGATGTTATAATAGATGTACTAGATGATGGTGCCGGTGTAAACGAGTCGCAATTACCGAACTTATTTCACCCTTTTTTTACTACAGATAATGAAGGGACTGGTTTAGGCTTGTATCTATCACAAGCATTTTCAGAAGCCAATCATGCTCGCTTAGTTTATATTCCAGAGCATGAAAAAACATGCTTTAGACTTATCATGCCACAGGTTTCTAATATGACTTGCCAGCATTTATCATCTAATAAACCAGCAAATAGTAAATAGCTACCAAATAACTGATAAATAAATGAAAACCATATGACCAGACAATAACTCTAAACAGAGTATATCATCACACAATCGTATACAGTCTTATAGATAAATATACCTTTTTAATGATACTAAGTTAATGATGCTAAGCGCTTTGCCCAGCCCAACTACACCATGCTTAAATATCAACCGATAACATTAAACATGACTTTTTTATCCATTTAGAATCAATATGTACTCAAAAGCTACCCATTAAACTATCGTCAAAGAAATCTAAAATAGGTACAAGATGACTAAATCTAAACAATATAGTACAGACAGTACAGTTGTACAGCAAACGAGGTCAATATTGTAGCCGTTTAGTAGCTCTTTGATTAGAAATTTAGCAATTAGTGACTTACTCCAAAAGACATCACTATGCCAAGCTTAATTAATATAAACAACTAATTAAGTACTTATAATATAATTATTTTAAATACTTTCATTCAAAATTAAGAGATATCCTATGTCCGCCACTGCCCTTGTCATTGATGATGAAGTAGACCTTTGCCGACTAATGCAACTAACACTGACCAGAATGGGCATAAAAAGCGATGTTGCTTATGATTTATCAACGGCATATAACTATTTAGAGAATAATACTTATGACTTTTGTCTGACAGATTTACGCCTACCAGATGGCTCAGGCTTAGATCTTGTTCGTTACATCTCTGACTCCAACTTAAGTATTCCTGTTGCTGTCATCACAGCACACGGTAATATGGACCTAGCCATAGAGGCTCTCAAGCTTGGCGCATTTGACTTTGTCAATAAACCACTAGAGCTGCCTAGATTACGTCAACTCATTGAACATGCACTACGAGTCACTGCCGAAATTGAGGAAAACCCACCACAGCCTTCAAAAAAATCACCTGTAGAAGAATTATTAGATACTCATCTTATTGGAGAATCTAATGCGATTAAACAGCTAAAATCTACCATTGTAAAATTAGCACGCTCACAAGCGCCTGTTTTTTTATGGGGAGAATCAGGGACAGGTAAAGAGGTCGTCGCCAAACTGATACATGAACTCAGTCCTCGTCGAGAAGGCAGCTTTGTGCCTGTTAACTGTGGTGCTATTCCTGCAGAGTTGATGGAGTCTGAATTTTTTGGACACAAAAAAGGCAGCTTTACAGGTGCTACAACAGATAAACAAGGGCTATTTCAGCAGGCAGATGGTGGAACACTGTTTTTAGATGAAGTTGCTGACTTACCACTTGCCATGCAGGTCAAGCTGCTACGTGCCATACAAGAAAAAACGGTTCGTGCTATTGGTGATACAAAAGAAGTCCCTGTCGATATTCGCTTATTATCGGCTACCCATAAAGACTTAAATAAACTGGTACAACAAGGCAGCTTTCGCCAAGATTTATTCTATCGTATCAATGTCATTGAGTTAAAACTTCCTACTCTCAATGAACGTGATAATGACATCGCCCTTTTGGCCCATTATTTTTTAGATAAAATCATGCAAGACTGGCAAATTGAGCAACCCTTGACGCTCAGTGATGCCGCTATCAAAGCCTTACAAAGCCACCATTACGAAGGTAATGTCCGTGAACTCAGAAACCTTTTAGAGCGTGCCATCACATTGGCAGAAGATTCAGTGATTGATGCACCGCATTTGGGGCTGACACCCAATAGCAATACAAGTGGTGAGACTTTGGTTGCTCCTGCCATCAATCAACCATCCACAGCAGCAACGCAGACTGCTCAGCCGAATGCGTCTTCTGTGGCACGTCAAGATAGCAATACTACCAATGCCTCACCTGCATCCTGCTATACAGCATCATCGCAGTTTATTACCCAAATACAGGCAAACTTTACCGGTGCTCCAACACCTCAAGCGAAGCAGGAAAGTGATCAGCAAGAAAGCTCCAAACAGCCAGCCAAAGCCAGTACGCAACAAACAGCAGGCTTGTCTGCATCAACGCAGAATTCAAAAAATAATACTGACTTGAATGCCCAGTCTAAACTGCCAGATGAAGGACTTGAAGCCTATTTACAAGCCAAAGAGAAGCAAATTATTATTATTGCATTAGAAAAAACCAACTGGAATAAGACCAAGGCTGCTCAGTTATTAGGTACTTCTTTTCGCTCATTACGCTATCGTATGAAAAAGCTGGGGATTGATGGTTCAGGGGATGATGACTAACCGCTATGCCTTAGCATCTTGCAAGTAGAGGAAGTGATTTCCTCTACCTGTGAACAAACCATCAGGATGGGATATTTTATTCCTCAGTAATCATTTTTTACTGGTAGGCTACCTTCAGGCTCAGTAAACCGCAATCCTAGATCACGATCTTTGGAAAGTAGAATCGTCACTGCTTGTGTCTTCCATAAGCTACTGTTTTCTGATAGCTCAATATCTGGCGTCACACCTATGCCATCAATTTTCTCACCATCTGCGGTTAAATAATGAGCCACTGTCAGCTTAATCGCCTGCTCATCATTTAAAGGCAATACTGACTGCACTGAACCTTTACCATAGCTACGCTCACCGACGACCGTTGCTCGATGATTACTTTGTAAACTGCTTGCCAATACTTCAGCCGCTGAAGCGGAATAACGATTCTGTAATATCACCACCGGTAAATCTGTTAAAATTGGTGTGCCTCGAGTCACAAGCTTTTGAGGTTCACCTTCTCTACCTTGTACCTGCACAATCACCGTATCATCCATAAACAGACTGGCAACATCAACTGCCGACTCCAATACACCACCAGGATTATTGCGTATGTCTAATAATACACCAGTAATGGGTACTGTTAACTGATTAAGCGCTTTGAGGATCTGCTGAGCAGTATTATTTTGGAAAATGGGCAAACGGATAATCGCAATGCTATCTTCTACTTCTATACTGACATGCTGTTGCTCAGCTAAGTTACGTTGTAAGGTTACCATACGCTTTGCACGACCAGCTTGCGAAAATGTTACATCCACCTGAGAGCCTGCAATACCCGATAGCATCTGCTCAATATCTAATGGTTTCATTTCAGTATTCAGCTTGAAATTATTAATCTGATGCAAATAATCTCCGACAGCAATACCCGCAGCTGCTGCTGGTGAGTTTCTATCAATGCTACTCACGACCCATTGTCCAGCTGTGGCATCATATTGGGCATGTATGCCCACATGCCCAATATCACCCGCTGTAAATGCTCTCAAATTATCATAAGCTTCTGCATCTAAAAACTCGGCATGTGTATCCAATTTATGCAACATTCCACTAATAGCATCATTAAACAGGACATCATCATTTACAGGCTCAACATATTGGCGACGTACCAAGTCTATTACCTGTACAAAAGTTTTTAGTGTTTCAGGAGAAATGGCATTTAACGCTACTTGCTCAATGGGATCATTTGATGGGTTATTTGATAAATAACGGTCACTACGACGAATACTTTGATTGCCTGTATCTACAAGGTTACTGACGTCAGAAGTAGGATCAAGGGTATTGTCTTCTTCCTCATCAATAAGATCCCCCATCTCTTCTTCATCAAAAGACTCAGCAACATCATCAGCCACAAATGCTAGCATACTGTTAGAATCAGAAATAGCAGTTATACTGTGCGCATACATTGGCATACTGGCAGTCAACCCCAGACTAACAGCTAAAAATAATGGTTTAAATTTTTTAGCCACTACTGAGGCAAACATGGTAGAGCATATCGAGGTAGCGTTCATTATCTTAATCGCCATTAATATTAAGCACCATTACACGGTTGGTATCAGCAGATTCTTACCAGTCATCTCTTCTGGTTGCTCTAGTCCCATTAAAAATAACACTGTTGGGGCAACATCACATAAGCGTCCACCTTTACGCACTTGGACATTTTTATCACCAATATAAACTAAAGGCACATGCTCAGTCGTATGCTGGGTATGTACTTGCCCACTATCATAATCTTGCATTTGCTCACAGTTTCCATGATCTGCGGTAATCAGCATATGTCCACCAGCTGCTATTACTGCATCTGCAATTGTACCAATAGAGGTATCCAGCGCTTCAACTGCTTTGACAGCAGCGTCAAAGACACCTGTGTGCCCAACCATATCTGCATTGGCATAGTTAACGACCAAAACATCGTATTTACCAGACTCAATCGCTTCCTTTAACGCATCAGTGACTTCTGGTGCGCTCATCTCAGGCTTAAGATCATAAGTTGCTACATCAGGAGAAGGAATTAATATTCTATCTTCTCCTTCATACTCTACTTCACGACCTCCACTAAAGAAAAAGGTAACATGGGCATATTTTTCTGTTTCTGCAATTCTAAGCTGAGTCTTATTTTGATTTTGTAGATACTCTCCTAAAGTATTATGCAGCTCCGTCGGATAATATGCGATAGAGGTTTTACTATTTTCAGCCAATTCATCTGAATATTTTGTCAGCATCACAAATGCCGATAGTAAAGGACGATTATGACGAGGGAATCCTGAGAACTCATGATCAGGTAACACAAATGCTTGCGCCAACTCCCGCGCACGGTCTGCCCTAAAGTTCATAAAGATAACTGCGTCATTATCTTTCACTGTAAATGGTGTCTCACCATGCTCAATGACCGTGGTGGCACTGACGAACTCATCGGTCTCACGGGCTTTATATGCTGCTTGAATCGCACCATCAGCTCGAGTTGCCATACGCTCAGCTTTGCCTTCAGTCATCAGCTCATACGCTTTTTGCACCCTATCCCAACGCTTATCTCTATCCATCGCAAAGTAGCGACCAATAATGCTGGCAATTTGTACTTTACCCTCATAATGTGTATTTAGCTCATTTAGAAAATCACGCAAACGCTGGATATATTTATCCGCAGACTTTGGTGGAGTATCACGCCCATCTAAAAAACAATGCACATATACATTTTTGGCACCATGAACCACTGCTGAGTGACACATCGCTTCAATATGGTCTTGGTGTGCATGCACGCCCCCATCAGACAATAGCCCCATGATATGAACATCACCACCAGCGTCATTTGCCGCTTTGACAGCACCGACCAGTGCCTCATTTTTATAAAATTCACGACTTTGGATTTCACGAGAAATACGTGTTGAGTCTTGGAATAAGATTCGCCCTGCTCCCAAGTTCATATGCCCCACTTCTGAGTTGCCAAACTGCCCTTCTGGCAATCCAACATCCTCACCTGAACCAGAAATCAGACCATGCGGATAAGTTTTATAAATTTTATCTAAGTTGGGAGTGTTTGCTGCCGCAATGGCATTGTCCTGCTCTTCTTCACGATACCCGAAACCGTCTAAAATCATAACAACGTGAGGAATTTTTTTATCATTGTTCTTTGCAGTTGCCATGCACCACTACTCCTATAACTAAAGCATGAATTCAAAACACGAAAAATAAGGAAAAGCTTGATAATGTTGTGTATTTAAAGCGCAGTCATTCAAACTCTAAGACTTTCTGAATATCACTTCTAGCATATATGAAGATATCCTATTAGCTAAATCATCCAGTTAATAACTAAAAACACAGCACCAACAAGTATTACCTGCTAATTCTACCACATAACCCTTACTTTTAATAAAACAGAGCTGTTTGAAGAAAGTAACCAAACCTAAACTATGCTCACATTTTAACTGCTGAACTTAAACAACATCTATCAAGATGTATCATCAGCTTTTACCATCACCTTTTGTCATCAATGTGTAAAATATGATGACTATACTTCCTAAATTAATGAACATTTTTTTATCCATTGACTTAATAAGGAAGCTGAACTTTATAAATCACTCATAGTAAATATAAAAATGACAATAAGCGTTACTAAGGTCATACAAACCATACTATCCTGAATTTGCAATCAAGGCACAGATTCGCTAACATAGTGAGTATCTGGAGTACTCGCCAGTGGATGATATTCCCTGAGCCGATAATGTAATAATAGGATGTGCTACCTATTGTTTTAACAGGTAGGCCTGCACTGCATGCAGTGTATCAGGAAACCTAATGAGACAATGACACATCCGCCCTGAACTTCACGGTTCATGGGTTCCCATCTCACAGCGGTACTCTGGTACTACTTATTATCCGTATTTTATTACCTATCCTGATTTTCTGATAAATTCTAGCTAAATTAAGCAGATATATTGACCAAATCATGGTTATAAAAAAACCCTTATCACGATTTGAACTGATAAGGGTTTTTTATTATTTACATCTTCGCTGCGTCTTGCTTAGCTCTTAGTTATCCATTAACTACTCCATCCGTTATCTAATAACTCAACAGAGCCTAGCTTGTCTCTTGTTAGTCATCATTCGCTGACTTAGTGATTTTTTTAACATCCTTTTGTACTGGTTTGGCTGAACCATCAACTGTGGTATGTTGCTTAAACATATCACCAAAAGGACTATTTGACTGCGTACCATTCATATTACCAAAAGGATTGCTATTGCCAAATGGGTTTTGAGCATTGCCATTCATGCCTCCCATACCACCCATGCCACCAAATGGATTCTGTCCACCCATTTGTCTTGCCATCATGTCCATCATTTTTTGCTGATTGTTCATAACATAGTTATTTGCCATGTCTTTTAGTTTGCGCTGTACTGGTGGCAAGATGACTAAAAGAGCCAATATATCAGATAAAATACCCGGAACTAACAATAAGAATCCTGCGACTGCCATAGCGACTGACTTTATCATGGTATTTTCTGGTGGACGCATGGCTGGATTCATCATACCACCAGCTTTCATCTGTTGTGCCATCGGATTAAGTGTTGCCATCCCTTTACGAATTAATGTCACACCAATCACGGCTGCCACAATAAACCAAGCAAAGACCCACCAGCCACTGATAAACTGAGCAATCAGATACCACAATAACATTTCAATAATAAACCATACGATGGCAATGCCAACAATCTGACCCATAACACCTCGTCCTGTATAAAACTATATAAGTAAAAAATTAACTAAAAAGCCAAAATTAAGTCATCAAATAACAGTTTAAAGTAAAATTTAGGTGGCTCAAACTCACAACACCTAACCTCTAATCCATAGTAAATTTGCTTATTCTTACGTATATGGGGATTGATTGGTATACTATCAAATCAAAACACTGTCTTTGAACATAATTTCGTTATTCTATTTTTACTTTTTTTATATTTCCGTTGGGATTTTTAATCTAAGGCTCTTCTATATGGCGATTATCATCGGTATCGACCCTGGATCACGCATGACAGGCTATGGCATCATCCATCAAGCTGGTGATAAACTGCGCTATCTTGATGCAGGTACTATCCGCACTGAGACCAAAGAGATGCCAGAGCGTCTCAAGCGTATTTTTAAGGGTATCACTCGTATTACCCAGCATCATCTGAAATATGCTAATGAGCCAATTCATGCTGCCGTTGAGCAGGTATTTATGGCAGAAAACCCTGACTCAGCACTCAAGCTTGGGCAGGCTCGTGGCGCCGCCATTGCGGCCTTAGTTGCTTTAGATTTAGAGGTATCTGAATATACAGCACGTCAAATTAAGCAGTCTGTATGTGGTTATGGAGCGGCTGATAAAACGCAAGTTCAAGAGATGGTTTGCCGTATTCTACAGCTTGATGTCACACCACAAGCGGATGCCGCTGATGGATTGGCTTGTGCCATTTGCCACGCTCATTCTAGTCACTCTATGGGAAAGTTACTTGCCAATGCTGCATTACGAGGTCGTGGCTCATCGAAGAAAAAAGGGCGCTGGCGCTTGAGCGAAGAAGATGTCGCCCATCTGCGCTAAACGCCCTTGCTTTTAGTCTGTACTTATAACTACCTATGTAATTACCTATTTGTCAATAAATGTAGTCTCGACCACGCTATCCAATACATAGGCAAACTGCTTACCTTTCACATCGCTAGGGTCAACAACATAGCGTTTAAGACGTAATACTTCATCGGCGCTATCATTATGGGTATAGCCATCAATCACACCACCAAATATAGACCAGTTACCCTCACCAGTTTTGATACCTTGGTTATCATACTCTACAGGACGAACCTTTAAACAAACTTTGGTACTGGCAGGAGAGCATAACTGTGCCTCATGGCTCACTTCCCAAAACACTGTATCACCCTGCTGGTTGTATTTTGCTTGTGAGGTCAATACGCCTTTCCACACTAAAGTGGCATTATCATTAGTAATCTGAGTCAATACAGGCTCTTGTGTTCCTTGTACTGTCAACTGGCTAGAGCCTTGCATCAAGCTATTCAACAGGCTTTCTGCTCCACTTAGCTCACCACAGCCCATCATAGTTTGTCTAACATTAGCAATATTAAGCACATTATTGCTTAGGGTATACTGACCAACCATATTATTACAACCAACACTATATCGTGTGACATTATGTCCATTTTGCTGACCAAATTGCAGTATCACTTGGTCTTTAATGGCACTCAATGCGGGTAAAGACTGATTATTTCTATCTACCGCACTCACCAATGTCCAGTTGTAATGACTCAAAGTTTCATACGAAACAGGTGCTTGTGTATGTGCAGGTTTGGTATCATTCACTGCTGTTGTCCCTGTTGCAAAAGATAGATTTTGACAGCCACTTAATGCAAATACTGCACTGATGGCTGATAACATCATAACTTTTGAAGATATATTCATTATCTATTTCCTCTATTTTGTTGAATAGACTATTAAAAAATTAAACCTTACTTTTCAGGATTCATCTTTTTTAATCCAAACTGCTCATTCATCATGTTATAAAAACGAGCAATCCCTTCACCTTGTGCCATTGGATCAACTTTTTGCAACTTCGCAAAATCAAGAGCAATGTAAAGCACAATATCAGCATAGCTGAGTTGGTCATTAACCAAATATTGCTTTTCTTTGAGGATATTTTCAAAATAAGGCAATGCATCAACTGCACGCTGAACCGACTTCGGGGCAAACTCAGGTACTTGATCTACTCGATGTGCTTTGGAAGGGTGAGAATGCTGAAAGCCCATCATCAATGGATATAACACCTCAAGCTCAGCAATACGTCGCATTGAGCAAACTTTAGCACGATGTACCACATCATTACCCATCACTGAGCGCTCACCATACACACGGTCAAGGTATTCACAAATTGCCTGCGAATCATTGAGTACAGTACCATCTTCTAATACCAAAACAGGCAACAGCTTTAACGGGTTAATACGAGTAAACTCTTCTGTTAGATGATCACCTTGGGCAATATCCATATCAATCACTTCGATATCATGTATGTCATCAATATTTAGACCTTTTGATGCCATCAAAATAATCGGTTTGCGAGGGTTTGGTGCGAGACGAGATAAATATAGCTTTTTCATGTTTTTATCCTTTTCCCTTTATAAAGGTTATATTGTCCTACAATGGTTTTTAAATAAACTGTGTTTAAAACCTAAAACATCAAATTTAGTATAACAACTTCTATGAATAAACTACTTTAGTACAAACGTAAAAAACCCTGCAAAATAGTAATGCAGGGTTTCTATTAACATAGGATTATGTCTCTTTTGTATAAAAATCAATACAATATAGACAATCTATTATTTATTCGGCGCAGGTGTGGTGCGTAGATATGGCTTAATTTCAGTATGTCCTTTTGGATAATTGGCGGGGATATCTTCATTTTTCACACTAGGTGGAATGATAACATCATCACCATCTTTCCAATCTACAGGTGTTGCAATATTGTATTCATCAGATAACTGTAAGCCATCAATCACACGAATGATTTCATCAAAGTTGCGTCCACAGCTTGCTGGATAAGTTAAAATAAGGCGCACTTTTTTGTTTGGATCAATGATAAATACACTACGCACTGTCGCTGTATTATCAGCATTAGGATGAATCATGTCATACAAGTCAGCAACGGTACGACTTTCATCAGCAATGATGGGGAAGTTGACCGCAGTACCTTGAGTCTCTTCGATATCTTTTGACCAGCCGTTATGATCATCTACACTATCTACAGACAAAGCAATGGGTTTAACATTGCGTTTTTGGAACTCACCACCTAGAGCAGCCGTACGACCCAACTCAGTAGTACATACTGGTGTATAGTCCGCAGGATGCGAGAATAGTACTACCCAGCTATCACCAGCCCAATCATAAAAATTGATATCACCTTCAGTGGTTGGAGCATCAAAGTTTGGAGCAGTGTCACCTAAACGTAAATGTGCCATGATATTTTTTCCTTATCAATTAATGAACAGTTTTAAAGAATGATTTATCAGTTGTAAACGTATAAAATTGCATTAACATCTATTTGCTTGGGCATTCAGGGTTATTAGCTTCCCCTATGCTGTTGCCCATTATGTTAACAAACTCATGTACCAATAAGATGTGATGGATTGCATATTAATTATTCCATTATGGAATATAAAACTATTTTCTATTCGCTTTAACTATTAAAGGAGAATTCCGTGAACCACAACTCAACTTCAAAAATCACCTCTATAGCGTCTATAGCCACAGCTTTATGTATCACGCTTGCCTTATCTGGTTGTGCATCAACTGGCAATCAAAATGCTGGTGATGCTATGAACACTGCCTCAAACATTGGTATGAATGTACTCAAAGTTGCCGTTGATAATAAATGCCGTAGTGAGATGAATCAGCAACAGGTTTGGCAGATTGCCAAAGTTGCGATGACTACTGAGCAAGCTGAGAATATACAAAGCAGAGTCTGTGGCTGTGTCAGTGAACAAGCGCCACAACACATCAGCTTTGCTGATATGACCAATGCTACCATCGACTCACAATACCGCACTCAACTGGTCGCCAGAGTCGTCGCTAAGTCATTGCAAAGTTGCTATGGCAGTATTATGAGTAAATAGCTATCGTCAATGAGCTGGATAACTGTCTTGAGTAACGTAGCAACAAAGCTGGCTCGGTTTGTTATATAAGCATACTATCTGCACGCACTTGCCCTGCCTTGTAGCGGTTTATAACTTCGCTCACTATTTCTATCTACTATATAGAAATAGGTGCAAAGTGAATAACTTGCCAGCCTTTGTTTTGAGCAGTTATTAAAAGTTGCTTATCAGGGTTGGTTGCTATCGGACAGTCAACCAAATTGAGCAATGGAATATCATTACGAGAGTCACTATAAAAATAGCTATTTTCATAGTCTTGTAAGCATTTATTTTGATTAGCAAGCCACTGCTGCAAGCGGGTGACTTTGCCCTGTTGAAAGCTTGGTACACCAAGATAACATCCGGTAAAATTACCTTGTGAGTCAGTCTCTAAGGCAACTCCAATGACGTTTTTTATACCCAAGTGGTGAGCGATTGGGGTGATGATAAATTCATTGGTCGCTGATAATAATAGCAAAGTATCACCACGAGCTTGATGTTGCTCAATCAGTGTCACTGCTTCAGGGTAGATTTTTGGAAGGATATGCTGCTGAAAAAACGGCTGATATAACGCATCAAGTTGCTGCTTATCAAACTTCGCCAATATCGCCAGTTGAAAGGTTAAAAAAGCATCAATATCTAGTGTGCCAGCTTGATAATCATCAAAATAAG
Source organism: Psychrobacter sp. I-STPA6b (assembly GCF_020662265.1). Classification (GTDB taxonomy): domain Bacteria; phylum Pseudomonadota; class Gammaproteobacteria; order Pseudomonadales; family Moraxellaceae; genus Psychrobacter. The sequence continues at coordinate 138,628 of NZ_VEWM01000122.1, read as the reverse complement.
CATCTCGCGTCCGCATAAACGCATCATCTAGCAAACCTTGCTCATATAAATAGCCCACCCACAATACATCTGAGTCATCGGCAATTAGGGTATGGTCTAAATCAAAAATAACCAAATCAGTCATAGATTTTCTGCTTTTCTTTTGAGTTGTCATTAGTCGTTGCTTGCCCTACATAAGCTGTCTGTTCAGTAGACTGTAAGTCTGTCTGAGAGCCTGAATCAATAGCTGGAATAATATTGCCATCATGTACGCTATTTTTATCCAGTCGAATGACTTCAGATAACGGAATGGTCAAATACACAGGCGTATCAATACTCAGCTGGCTGACCGCACCATAATTGAGTACATCCACATTTAAGATTTCATTGTGTGCTGTTTTGACCTGATATCGCACCACACTACCTAATAACGTACGATTGGTAATAATGGCAGCAATATCACCTTTTTCTGTATCAATTTGGATAGCTTCAGGACGAATAACCAGAGGTGTGTCAGCTTGAAAATACTCACGTAATGAGACAAATGCGCCCATATTGTAGTTACCAATAAAGCCTGCGGTAAATTTGCTATTGGGGGTATTATATAGACGCTCTGGACTGGTGTGTTGCTCAATACGACCACGATTTAGTAGCACCACTTCATCTGACATGGCTAAGGCTTCTTCTTGGTCATGCGTCACAAAAATCGTAGTCAAATTAAGCTCTTTTTGAATATCACGTATCTGACTACGCAAGCTTTTGCGAATTTTGGCATCTAGTGCTGATAATGGCTCATCTAGCAGTAGCAAACTTGGCTCCATAATCAACCCACGAGCCAGTGCAACACGTTGCTTTTGTCCACCTGACAAAGCACTGGGCTTTTGCTTCGCAAAGTCAGACAGCTCCACCAGACGCAACATTTCTTGAACTTTTTGCGCGCGTCTATCGGCAGGCATTTTTTTAATTTTTAATCCAAATTCAATATTTTGTGCCACCGTCATATTAGGAAATAACGCATAATGTTGAAACACCATAGCGATGTTACGTTTTTGCGGTTTGCTATGGGTAATATCTTGGTTTGCCAGCATAATACTGCCTGAGTCTAACTCCTCTAGCCCAGCAATACAACGTAGCAATGTGGATTTACCACAGCCAGAAGGACCTAATAATGTCAAAAACTGCCCTTGTTTTACTTGTAAATTTAGGGTGTCAATCACCACCAAATCGCCAAATGCTTTGTGTGCCTGCTCAATAACCAAATGACTCATGATACTCTCTCCCGACTCATCCAACTGACCAATAAGGTGATGAGTACTAATATGACAAAATATGAAATAACGACAGCACTACTAAGATGCCCTGATAGATTTTTTAAGGTATACAAATAAGTTTGAATGGTCTCGAAATGCCCGCCTGCCAAGATATTGATAAAGACAAACTCCCCAATTAAAAATGCGATAGAGATAAAAAATGCCACAATAAAGCCACGTTTTAAATTGGGTATCAACACATGCCAAATTGTTTGCCATTTATTTGCCCCTAATAAGGCAGATGACTCCAATAAGTCTTTGACCCCGATGGCTCGTAAATTATTGTCTAATGAGCGATAAACAAACGGTAAGGCAATGGTAAAATAACAGCCTGATAAAATAAAAAACGTCCCAATCTTACTGCTTAAAATGCCTGAATACAGCTGTAATACCCCAATTGAGGCAACCACAGGCGGTAGAGTAAAAGGCAATATCAATATTAAGCTGACCCACTTCTCTAAGTGTGGGTGTGTGGTATGTACTGCCAATACCACAGGAAAAATAATCACAATACTGGCAATAGCAGTCAGCGTGCATAACAACACTGAATATAAACAAGCGACCAAAAATCGAGGCTCTGTCCAGATTTGGATAAGCCACTGCAACGTCCAAGACTCTGGCAATATGGTACGAGACCAATCACCTGACACCGCATAAATGGCAGTGGCAACCACAGGTATCATCATTATCAACATCAAAATGAGTAGCAAAGTTGTATGAAACATTTTTGATGGTTGGCTGTGCATATCGACCTCCTAGATATGATGACGGCTACGTTATAGCTTATATTTATGTAATAGGTATTGATGTACAGCCGTAATCACCGCCATGAGTACAACCAATATCAATGCCAAAGCCGCCGCCATATTTGGCTCAAGCGTTAAATTCCCTGCAATTAATGAAGAAATACGAATCGGTAAGATATTCAAGCTACCTGAGGTGAGAGCATAAGCTGTGGCATACGCCCCCAACGCATTGGCAAACAAAATGATAAACGTCCCCATTAATGCTGGTGCTAGCACAGGCAGACCTACTTTGAGAAAATACTGGCTAAATGACGCCCCTAACAAATAAGCACTTTCCTGCCAGTCCTTTTTTAGACTCTCAATGGCAGGGTAAAGCAGTAAAATTGCCAAAGGAATTTGAAAATAAACATAACTGAGCATAATGCCTTGGTAAGAATAGATATCAACCAAATCATCAATACCTAAGCGTGACAAAATCAAAGTCACCACACCACTTGAACCAAAGACAATCATCATGGCAAATGCCAATGGCACACCACTAAAGTTGCTTAATAAGCTATTAAACGATACCAGTGCCCTACCCAGCCGACTATCTCTAATACTATATAAAGAATACGCACCTTGTAGCCCAATCAATAAACCGAGAACGCTACTATAAAGGCTAAGCTTTAGCGAATTGCTAATGGACTGCATATAAAACGCATTGCTAAAAATGCGTGACATATACGCAAAAGTATAGCCCCCTGTATCATCTTTAAACGCATTAATAACGACCCAGCCAAGTGGTGCTAGCAAAAACAAAACCACCAAAATAAAAAAAGGCAACAATACCAGATAAGAGGACAATACAGCCATATGTGGTTTGGCTTTGGCTGGTTTTGGCTGTTTGGGTGTTTTTGTGATGGTCGATAGGGCTTGCGAGTCTAATAAGTCCATTGTCATTGTAATATCTCCTGACAGACGGGCTTGTCATGTGCCACGCCTAAAATATTGCAAATCGTGCCACAAATTTGGGTTTGGCTAATATGAATACTATCGGCATGTGAAAAAGCATCACCAAAGACATACAAAGGGACGAGTCGCTCTTCAGCCAACACCCCACCATGACTGTAGTCATTATTCATACCATGATCAGCTGTGACCAATACCTGATAACCTGCATCTAACCAAGCCGTCAAATAATTAGACAGATACATATCTGCCATACGGGCAGCATTGCGATATTGGCTACTATCTAGCCCATGCTTATGCCCCGTATCATCAATATTCATCGGATGTACCAACATAAAATCTGGCTGATAAGTCAAGCGTAGGTGTTCGGCATCATCAAATAAATGTGAATCGGGATAATGGTCAGCATAATAAAAATGACCATATTGAATGGGTAGGTTTTTATTCGCCACATGACGGTCAGTTGCAGCGACAAATGGTGCTTTGTTATAAAGCTCACTAACCCAGTGATAAGCGGCGGCCGCTGTGGTTTTTCCCGCTTGTGTCGCATAATGAAAGATACTTTGCTCTGTGCTTAGACGCACAATTTGATTATGATAAATACCACTATCAATCGGGCGTATACCAGTCAAAATACATTCGTATAAGGGGCGAGACATAGAAGGCAACTCACAAGATAACGTGTAGGCACTGCCTCGCCCCACCTCACATAATCCTTGCAAAAAGCCCATACACTCTAAACCGACGGTGGCATTTAGACCATCTAAGACAACTAAAATGACCCCCGTGTCTGATGTTTGATGATTTGTATGAGATACAGCCATTTATAATTACCAACAGGAATAACACAAATTGAGTTAATTTTTAAACAAAAGTAGAATCTTACTGTCCCCATTGACGTTATTGAACCAATGAGTGAATGAATATTCAGCAGACCCTGAGCCATATAAAACTATGCGAATGAGCATCAGAGAAGTGAAGTAACACCAACAATACCTGTTGTATTAGCAACTATTTTTTAACTTGTTTGCAGCTAATAACCGCTACTTCACTTACTCAACCACTTACTCAACGTAATAGCTATTAGCTGGTTATTGATGAATCAGCACTTGCTCTTGCCATAATTGTGGTAATTGAGCAGAGCTTTTCTCCCACGCTGTCACATCGGTCACAGGTTTTGCATTGGTGTATTGTGCCTGTGGTAATAGTTTGTCTTGTACATCAGCAGGAACATCTAAATGCTCAATACGAATAGGGCGAGCATAGCCACGAGCTAGGTTTAGCTGACCTTTATCAGACAAAATAAACTCACGAGCAAGCATGGCAGCATAAGGATGCTTAGCATATTTATTAATAATGGTAGAGTAGCCTGAAGTTACTGAGCCATCACTTGGGATAAGAACATCAAAACGACTTTTATCAATTTGGTCACGATAGTTGAGTCCATTAAAGTCCCAAACAACAGCTACTTCTACCTCTCCTTTCTCAAGATTAGCAACTGTTGGATCAACAACACCTAAGCGTTTTTGTTTTGCCAAGTCAGCAAAGTAATTCAATGCTGGTGTCAAATCTGCCTCATTACCACCTAAAGCATAGTTAGCCGCTAATACACCATTGACCGCTTGACTGGCAACTGAAACATCACCAATGGTTACTTTGTATTTTGAATTCTTTAACTCGTCCCAACTGGTAGGAATTTTGTCAACTTTTTGCTTATCAGCGATAAATGCAATCGTACCTGTATAGGCAATCAGCCAGTTACCGTCATTGTCTTTTGCCCAGTCAGGCACTTGCTCCCAAGTGGTTGGCTTATATGGAAGGGTGACTCCTTTTTCTACTGCAACAGGAGCAAAAGTCGCGCCCACATCACCGATATCCGCCGTTGCATTGTCTTTTTCTGCCAAAAACTTAGCAATTTCTTGTGCTGAGCTCATGTCCGTATCTTGATGTTTTAATCCATATTGGGTATTTAAGTCTTCCCAAGTTTCTTTCCAGTTTGCCCAAGTATCTGGCATACCCAAGCTGTTAACCTCTCCTTCTGATTTGGCTTTTTCGATGAGTTGCTCAACGCTTAGACCCTCAGCTAAGCTACTGCTTGCACTGGTTTGTGTATCATTATCGGTGGCAGTGGTTTGGTTTTCAGAGGTGGAACTTGAGTTAGAACATGCTGTTAATAGCATGGCTGGTACAAATAAAGAACAAAGCACTTTGGGGAAAAGTCGTTTGGATGGTTGAGAAGTTGTATTTTTTGTCATCTATTGACTACCTATATTAATGTTAATGTTGATTCAGAAATACTGTTGTTTATAAGGTTGATTTAACAATTTACTGAAAATATATGACAAAAATAAGTCGATTTTATGTCAGATTAATGACAGAAGATGGGGTAAATATGGGATGGGCTTAATATAGGGTCTGTTGAACTTTCCCCGTTAGGCTAATATCTACAAGGGATAAAGCGACTTTTTACTTTCATGTAAAAATTGACTAAATTTATCCTATGAAGATGAATGTTCAACAGACCCTAGTCAAAGAATATTAAAATAGATACAAGGCACCAAATGAGGATATTACACTTAGTATGTAGAGTGAGACTAAAGGTTAACTCTGTGGTGGATTTATAGCAGGCATACTATATAATAAATAGCACTTATACTACTCACCATTATATAATATATAAATGTTAATAAAATAATAAAGACAAATGATATAAATTAGTTAACCTAACTTTCTTCTCTCTTGTCAATTCTATTGACAGTATTTATAGAACATACTAGAAGCTGTGTAACATACTTCTTTTTATAATTGATACGATTTTGGTGGATTTAGTAAATACGTTCCCTGGTCGAACGAACATATTTTAGATAGGAGTTTATTATGTATTATGTTTACTTATGGGATAGGAATAGATATTGTCCTGATAATATGAGAAGAATTAAAGAGTTCAAAATTAACAAAGCACTTGCAGAATCTTTCTTTATATTAGACTCTGCGACTTATCCAATTCTATCTGAACTTAGTTATGTTGATTTTGATCTATATTTTGGAGATTCATTATATGAGTTAAAGCAAGATCTAAATAATTATTTGACCTCGGAAAATAAATTTCAAGATGAGGTAGAGAAAATAATATCATTTGTAGATGAAGCGATAAATACAGAAAAATCTATTTTATTTAATCCATTTGATTTTTGATCCATTCGATCCGTTTGTAACGAATCGAATGGATAATTAAATTTGTAAAAGGTATTTCGCGGTCTATAGGGGCATAGCAAACTTAGACAACCAATAATAGGGTATCCTTCCCAAAGAAGGATAACCATGAGTAAAAAATTTAACCGCTATAGTATAGAATTTTAGTACTTATCGGGTGTGTTAAAAACTGCATAACATACCTATTGCTATGATTAATATTATTTTTTTGGGTTACGCTTTGCTAACTACATCTTACTGTCATCTAATTGATAAGTTGATTGTGATATATTCGGCTTAAATGTCGTTTTATTAACTTATAAAAATATATCTAACCATGTCTCATACCATGTTAAGAAATCTGCCTGTTCAGCAAAATCAGGACAAATATTATAATCAAATGGAGCATAAATCACTTTACCATAATATGAGCCTGAAACGATTAATGCATAACAACTACCACACCCTTCTGTAGCAATACAAATCAGTCCAGAATAATACTCAACCATTCTTTTTTCATGTATTACATCTTGAGTCGTATAGTCTTGGTCTGCTAAGTCTTCAACAAAAATATAGGGAATAACTTCTTGACTCCACAGCTCTTGATTAAAGGTTGAATTGAGTTTTGATGGTACTTTTAAATAATTCAACCCATTATCAATATAAGTATCCAAATGTGTACCGAGTGGATAGATACCATAACCCACTCCTGCACCACCATTACCCATATAATGTAAAAATGCGCCATATTCGCTGGGTAAACTAATGCCTGCTTGTTGTTCAAACGCACGAAGGGTTTCTAAAGATACTGGTGGATTTAGCTTAAAGCCATGTTTCTGATAGGTAAATTTCAGAGTCTGCATCAAGTTCTTTTGACTATATTTATCACTACTAAAAGAATAGTCATGGTCATTAATCTTTTGTCTAATTATCGTAAGTTTGCTTTTTAGTCGCTCTATCTGTGGCAAATGTTGTTGATAGTCCATAACTGTCATTCCCTGTATAACTATCTCTTAACTAAGGTTTAATAAGTCGTGAGCTTTGGTATGGCAAGGCTTTTTAGCCCCGATTGTAGCGGTTATCCTACTCGGCTAGGCGAGTTGCGTGGCTAGAGTCTGAGAGAGTGTCGAGGCAACAGCAATCTATCAGCTCGTGCCACCGCCTCGCCTAGTCGGGTAGATATGAGCGGAAAGCGGGATTAGCTACTTAAAATAAAAACTTAGAAAACCCCATCACTGCACTATATATTCTTTTAACTCCAATACTTTATCACGTACTTTTGCTGCTTCTTCAAATTTTAAGTCACGCGATAGCTGTTTCATTTCTTTTTCTAGACGGTTGATTTCTTTGGCAAGTAAATCAGGGCTACGCAAGATTTCAATATCAACATCAGGTAAGCCACTGCTACTGGGGATAGACTGGTTGTCGTTTAATTCTTCCTCAACTTCGCCTGTGTCAATCTTGTCGGTGATACTGCGTCTTGCCGAGGTGGGGGTGATGTTGTGCTCTAGGTTAAAGGCGATTTGTTTTTCGCGGCGACGGTCGGTTTCTTCGATGGCTTTTTCCATGCTTGGAGTAATGCGGTCAGCATAGAGAATGGCTTTACCGTTGATGTGGCGGGCGGCTCGACCAATGGTCTGAATCAGTGAGCGCTCTGAGCGTAAAAAGCCTTCTTTGTCCGCATCAAAAATGGCAACCAGTGACACTTCGGGCATGTCCAAGCCTTCACGCAATAGGTTAATGCCGACCAATACGTCATGTACGCCTGTGCGTAGTTCGTGAATGATTTGCATACGCTCAACAGTGTCGATGTCTGAGTGTAGATAGGCGACTTTGATGTCGTATTCTTTTAGGTAGCTGGTCAAATCCTCTGCCATGCGTTTGGTCAAGGTGGTGATAAGCACCCGCTCGTCCAACTCTCGGCGTTTGGTAATCTCGGATAATACGTCATCGACTTGGGTAAGAACGGGGCGGATTTCGATTTCAGGGTCGATGAGTCCTGTGGGTCGCACCACTTGTTCGACCACTTGCTCGCTTTGCTCAAGCTCGTATTGGGCAGGGGTGGCGGTAACAAAGATGGTGGCAGGACGAATGCGTTCCCATTCTTCAAATTTCATTGGGCGGTTGTCAATGGCACTGGGCAGGCGAAAGCCATAATTAATCAGGTTTTCTTTGCGTGAGCGGTCGCCTTTATACATCGCTCCGATTTGCGGTACGGTGACATGCGATTCGTCAATAAATAATAGGGCGTCTGGTGGAATATAGTCAAAAAGGGTGGGTGGTGCTTCGCCAGCAGGTCGCCCTGAGAGGTGGCGAGAGTAGTTTTCAATGCCGTTACAGTAGCCAAGCTGTTGTATCATCTCAAGGTCGTATTGAGTCCGCTCTTTGATACGTTGAGCCTCGATAAGTTTGTTATTGTCTCGAAAATATTCCAGACGTTCTTCTAGCTCATCTCGAATGGTATGGCTGGCAGCCTCTAGGCGTTCTCGGGGGGTAACATAATGTGATTTGGGATAGATGGTAATACGTGGCACACTACGCACATTTTTACCAGTGAGTGGGTCAAACCATGTGATTTTCTCGATTTCATCGTCAAACATGCTGATACGAACGGCAAGCTGTTCTGATTCAGCAGGATAGATGTCGAGTAGTTCACCGCGTAAACGATAAGTACCCCGCCCAAAGTCCAGTTCGTTACGGATATATTGTAGCTCCACCAGTCGCTTTATCATCGCGGTGCGGTCAACTCTGTCACCAACCACGATATGCAGTAGCATTTTTAGGTAGCTTTCGGGGTCACCCAAACCATAAATGGAGGACACTGAGGCAACAATAATGGCATCACGACGCTCTAGCAATGCCCTTGTGGCAGACAGTCGCATTTGGTCGATGTGGTCGTTAATGGCACTGTCTTTTTCGATAAAGGTATCACTGGCAGCAACGTAAGCCTCGGGCTGATAGTAGTCATAATAACTGACAAAATATTCCACTGCATTGTTGGGGAAAAAGGCTTTAAATTCACCATAAAGCTGGGCTGCTAAGGTTTTGTTGTGTGCCATGATGATGGTTGGGCGTTGGCATTGGCTAATAACCTTTGCCATGGTGTAGGTTTTGCCTGAGCCTGTGACCCCAAGCAATAGCTGATTGTCCATGCCCGCCTCAACACCATTTACTAGCTTTTCGATGGCTTGCGGTTGGTCGCCTGCGGGTGCAAAATCGGTGACCATCTCAAAGGCTCGGCTCGCAATTTGTGTGCCTGAAGCGTTGACACCAGTGATTTCGGCTTCGTTTTGTAGTTGGCTGGCAAGTTGGTTTAATTGACGAGAGGAACGGGGTTCGGGCATACGCATAATTTGGGATTCTTTTTTTATTGAGTTTCATCAGATATGGGGGTGTTTGGCTGGGGTTTAAAGTGGTGTTGCAGGTTATCGCTTAAAGGGGAAATGCAAATAATGGATTGTATGTTATAGTCTACCTACTATTATAGTTATAGTAAAAATCTGCCCTACTCACATCATTTTGCAAACCCAATTTGGACAATCTATGCCCCACCTAGTCACCAGTCGTGAACGCCTATCAGATAATAGAAACAGTATTTTTAACCTGTCATGGACGGTGTTTAGTGCATGGATGTATAAAATTGGCGGTATTTTATTTGTTTTAGGCAGTGTGCTGTTTTTTCCTGTATTTAGTCACTATCAGGATATTGGCGTTTGGCTATTTATTATTGGCTCAATCTTGTATTTGATTGTCACTGGTCATGATTTGCTAGAAACCCAAGCCTATTGGCGATTGCACCCAACCCATAGCAAAGCAGACATTATCGAAAAAGTGGCTAATATTAATTATGTATTTGGTAGTGTGTTATTTACCGTTGGCAGTTTTTGTTTTTTATCACAGATAGATGATGCTATTTTGGGGTCTTGGTGCTTTATTATTGGTTCGATTTTATTTGTGATTGGTGGTTGTGCCAATTTATTACAACTGCCCTCTGCCCCTTCGTTTACTTATTTGCAGTTATTTAATTTTACTTTGGTGACCTTTATTGTTGGCTCGGCATTGTTTGTTTTTGCCACCATTCCTTATTTGCAACATTATAAAATGCCGATTGACCAAACACAGATTGATAATTTATCTGCGTTGATGTTTACCATTGGTAGTTTTCTATTTTGGCTCGGTGGGGTGATGATTTTTTGGCGACAGTCTTTGCAAAATAAACTCAGCGACCAAACCCACCCTAGCCGTTTTGGTCATAATTTTATTTTAGCGGTACAACAAGAGATTGTGAGTGAACAGCAGGGTAAAAAGTAAAAAGATGAGTTTATGAATCACGACTTTAGACAGTCCTTTGTTATATCAGAATTTATTAGAAATGGTTATTTTGATTTTTTAGAAACGGATATAGCACACCTTGGTGACTATTGTGATGAAATGTTTTGTGATAAACACCTTCCCTCACCACAATCAGTCATCTATTATTTTTATTATTCTGGCTATCGTATTTGTATGATTGATAACATTACAGATAATAAAATTTACCAACAAATTGAAATTGATAATATAGATGGAATTAAAGATAAAGCTTTAAAAAACTTACTGTTGTTTTCAGAATTTATAAACAATATAGATACTCATTTTATAAAATTTATTGATAGCTTGATTAAAATTGAAATTCAAAATATTTACCAAGATAAAAATGAAATTGTGGTCATATTAGAAAATGGGGCAATGCTATATTATAATAAGGTCAGCTATAATACAGCCAGTCAGCAATCTAGTGACGACTTTGTTTTAAGCAAAATGATTGAGTATCATCAGCCATCTGAAGACTTGCTCAAAACATGCTGGCAAGACGTAACAAATAAATATCTCACTGTATAACCCAAACAACCTAAATAACCCAGAGTAAACCAACCTTATGGATATATTTCTCGCCATTATTTGGATATTGGCAATGGTGCTATATAGCTTTTCTAGCGACTATGCCCTCACCTTTCCACAGCACAAAAATAAAGCCCTACCCTTTATCCGTTGGGGCTCATTATTAATGGCAATGGGGCTATCTGCTTATCTGGCATCTGCTTATCAACAGCACCTGCAAGGCAATGGACTGTGGGTATTTGTCATTGTTGTTTTTGTGGTAATTATCGTTGCCAAGTTGATTTTTAAATGGGTGATTAGACGTCGGCATAGTTAAGTTAAGATAGTTAATCAGCACAGTTAGCTGATTAACAGTTCCGCCCAATAACTGACGCTCAATAACGCTAATAAATATATACAACTTACGATATAGTCAACGAAGTCTAAAACAGATACAAGGCGACCGAGTGAAGATAGTACGGTTGTACAGCAAACGAGGGCAACACCGTAGCTGTTTAGTAGTTCGTTGACTATAGATATCCTGCGATTCCCTGCTCACTGATGATACTACTGGGATAGTCATCGAACTTATTTATATCCTCACCCGTCCATGCTGCACACAACCGCATGACATCTTCTTCATCGGGGAAATTGATGGTGGCTGTAGTATTTGCATGGGTATTTGAGTCAATTTTTTCCTCTTCAGCAAACATAGTATCAACTGCTTGCTCATTATCTAAGCCAGATAGGTTGAGTAGGTTTAATTTAGCCTCTTCTACCGTTTGCTCTCCTTCATTATGATAGACCACCCCATCGGCATAACTAAAATAACGTATCGTGTTACCTGATTTGACTTGTCGCCACGCCACTGCACCACAAACCCGATAACTGCCAAAGGCATAATAATCCAAATCTACCGTTGGCAAGACATCTTCTAATAAATCCAAATGTTCAGACTCACTGCTAATAATATAGATCCAACCATCAACGGCAGGAGTAATAAAAACTCGGCAACGCCTATCTTGTAGTGAGAAATCATAGGCATGACTCACACCGTCATTCCATGACATTGGCTGTTGTTGCTGTATATTAATGGCATTGGCAAGCCCATCTAAGCTGATATCCTTCGCAACCAACTCTGCCTCTTTTAGCATATACCAGTTTATTTCATAGCCAAAGCCTTTGAGCCACTGCTTTGACTCTACATTTATCCACTGCTCAAGCTCTGCTTGGGTACGCATATTGCCTTGCTTGTCAACAAAACCAGATGACTGTTTATCTGCATTGGAATGCCATATTTTGTTCATTAATTTGGTTAAAATTTTCATCTTTGTCTCTTTTTAAACAAATACAGATATGCCATAAACCCTATGTATATCAATAAAGCAAAGAACTGAAATGTTATCTACTACATATTACTTAAAATCAATAACGCATAAAATCAATAAATTAGTCAGGCTTTTATAAAGCCTTACAATTAGCAACATTAAGTATATCAAACACCTAATAACCGATATTTTTTTGATTAATAATAATTGCTATGATTAATAAGAGTTAAGCTAAATAAGTATTTATTGATAAGTAACTATTAAGCAAAACTCTTTGCCAAACTCAAGATATTGAGAAAAATATATCAATTAAGATTTAAACATAAATATATAAAAAGGAAAATAACATGAGAGAGCGTTACGCAAGTGGCTTAGATAATGATACAGCAACAAAAATGGTTGAGTTACTTAATGCTAACTTGGCAAATGTCATTGATTTAACATTAGATGGCAAACAATGCCACTGGAACTTACAAGGTACAGGCTTTATTGGTGTCCATAAGTTGTTAGATGAAACAACAGATCGCCTACGTGAAATTTCTGACACCATCGCTGAACGTATCGTTATCTTAGGTGGTCAGCCAAATGGTCTTGCAAGCCGAGTTGTTAAAGACTCTATTTTAGAAGATTACCCTACGGATATTACTGAAGTATCGCAACACGTTCGTGAGCTCACCAATCGCTACAAAAAAGTTGCAGAAACATTACGTAAGGCCATTGAAGTAGCTAATGAAGCCGGTGATGAAGACACGGCTGATTTATTTACAAGTGCAAGCCGTGATATTGATAAAGATGCGTGGTTTATTGGCGCAAATGCACCAATAAACAGTTAAATTTCATAAAAGATAGCAATAAAATATAAAAACAAAGCCTCCTTATATATAAGGAGGCTTTGTTTTATCAAGGATTTAAGCGATTTTAGCTATATTCAAAGGGCAATACTCAAAAAGCAACAATCAACACTGTATGACTAAACAGCTATGGTCTTGACCTTATTTGCTATACAACCATACTATCTGCACTCGCCTGCCTTATATCAGTTTATAAATTCGCTGACTATAGCATCCATTAGTAAGGATAAACTGGTAAATGACCTGTGGCAGGTAGAGTTACCCATTGTCCTTCATCAAGATGATTGGCTCGGTTTTTGGGTAGCGCATAAAATTTCAACGGTGCATCAGCTAACTGTAACATTGCCACAGATTGATGCGCTTTATTAGAGATGGGTAAACCATACATCTCATATACTGCCTTCATATCATAGCCAATTATCTTTGAGGTTAAAATATAGTTTAGGTCAATATTACTGATGTTTTTATCTTCATAAGCACCCAGACCTAAACTTGCTTTTTGCTCGGCTGTTGTTGTCTTCATATCTAACTGACCAAGCAAACGAGTCCCGATATTTAACAAACGGAAATATTCAAATACACCCTGTATATCAGGCTGAGCTTTATGCTGATTTAGTTGCGTAAATAAAAACGACTGTTGCACTGCAAATGCCAGTTTACCACTATTATTGGCATAGCCATTGCCGTCCCAAATATTTTTTTCAACTTTGGCTCTAAGTGCCTCACCTGTCAAATTACTTGCTCGAGCGCTAGCAACCTGCTGATAAATCGTCCAATGTGCAAAGCGTCCACCGTTATCATCTTCACCAAATAGAGCATACTTTCTAAGCATGCTCAAGCCTGCTAAGTGATTATTATCACACTCCACTGCACAACCAATGGTTTTACCTGTTTCGGTACTTGGGAAGGTCAGATTTAGCACACGTTGTACTGTATTATGTCCCAACTCATGTACCCAACCCCAGCCTGTACCGACGCCAGTATAAGCATCAACAGGCTGTCCTGAACATAGATAACCACACTGTGCCATCCAACCCACAAAATGCTGGACATTAGGCGCACGATGCACATCACTACGGCAATCCCAACCTAACTGCTGACAACGCTGTATCGTCTGTGTATCCAAAGGCATATTATTATAACCATTAGCAATGTGATTACTATCAAACACCACCTGTCGAATATGGTCAATATAAGTACGGGCATCACTATGACCGATTGCCTTTATCGCATATGGGGTAATTTGCTGAATCTCACCTCCGGTAAACTTAAAGGTGTTCCAACCAAAATCTTGACGCTGTAATGCAGTAATCGCTTCATTTATTTGTGCATCAGATACGGGTTGAGTAAAGTCAATATGTGCATATTTAGCACTACCTTTAATGCGCAAAGTTACCTTACTACCTGCTGTTGCACCATGATAATTTAGCATCAAAGGGCCACCAAAAGGTGAGTTAAATACAGTGGAATGCTCTTTATTGAGTGGGATAGCAATGCTATTAGGGCGACGTGGTCGAGTATAACCTTTATCAGAAAATGGTGAGCCTGTTTGACGCAGAAAGCTGGTCTGTACTTTTAAGTCTGCCCCTGCATCACCAACTACCTCTATCTCAACGGCATGGCTTGGAATACTAGCTCGACCAATCAAGGTAATACCATGTGTTTGTGGAATGGTTATAGTAATGGTCTCCCATTCATCACTTACTGGTATATTTTTGGCAGTTGCAGGCATATAGTCACCTGCCCCTTGTGGCAAAGCAGTTACATGCTGACGATTAAAATCCAACCAAGAATCAGCAATATAGGTATGTACAAACCTCTCTAAATCTTTTGCTTTATGAGTATCCGTATAGGTGACGTCATGACGATAATTATCCGCCAACAATGTTAAATACCGCCATAGTTTGTTGTCATTCACATTGCCACTGGCAAAAACAGACTGACCAGAACCATTGATACGGTTAAGAACCTGTTGAGCTTTTTGAATACTGATAATCCAAGGGTGATTGCCATTAAATTCGGTAGTGGTTATCAATTGGGGCTGTTGTAATGCTTGCAACAACTTAATCAAATCACTGCTACGATTAGCAATGCTTAGGCTATTTTCCAATGTCCGCTCACTGGTGATACGGCGACTCTCTTCCTTCTCCCAATAGTTACCACCATAACCACTGGCACTAAGCCCCATTCCTGCTCCAACTGCCTGTGCACTATTACCACTGGCCCAGTTACTTGCTAGATACAATACAGCCTTACCACTGTCCATCATTTGTTTAACTCTTGCACTGGTCGCTTGAGTCGCTGGGGTACCTGAACCAAAAACGATTAAATCTGCCTGTTGCCAACATTGACTATCCTCTGCCAATGGCTGACAGGTCAAAACCTCGACTTGCGTATTTAAATGAAACTGCAAATATGATTTTACAAAATCAGCATTATAAGCCTGCGTGGCAATCTTCACTTTTTGTGGGCGTTGATGAGCATCACCTGTCAACAACCAACGTAATGCATTGTCCAAAATTGGCTGATGAGGGAGGTAGCTTACCTCTTTAGTTACATGATGAAGAATATCTATACCATATCCTAGTCCCCTACCCTGACCCGCAATGGAGATAGATGCCATTGGTAAGCCTGCATCAGACTGCATCAAAGGTGCGGTATGTATGATATCTTGGGGAATGATACGCACACTATTATTACTAATCTGTAAGGCTGGATTTAGTGGTACCCCATCTTTTTGAGTCAAAATCTGCCGAAGTATGTGCTGTAATTTTTGTTGTTGTACTTTTAGCAATGTTTGTGCTTCACTGAGTAACACTTTATTATCTTGCTCAGGTACTAAGGCCGTGGCATCACCTGTGTTTAAGGCATGATTAATACGCAAAGTTTGTTTTTCTTGTGCACTTAGCTCAGTTTTAGGGTTTGTTTCAGTTTTAGGGTCTGTTTCAGTTTTAGGGTCTGTTTCAGTTTTAGGGTCTGTTTCAGTTTTAGGGTCTGTTTCAGTTTTAGGGTCTGTTTCAGTTTTAGGGTCTGTTTCGGTTTTAGGGTCTGTTTCAGTTTTAGGGTCTGTTTCAGTTTTAGGGTCTGTTTCAGTTTTAGGGTTTGTTTCAGTTTTAGGGTCTGTTTCGGTTTTAGGGTCTGTTTCAGTTTTAGGGTCTGTTTCAGTTTTAGGGTCTGTTTCAGTTTTAGGGTCTGTTTCGGTTTTAGGGTCTGTTTCAGTTTTAGGGTTTGTTTCGGTTTTAGGGTTTGTTTCGGTTTTAGGGTCTGTTTCGGTTTTAGGGTCTGTTTCAGCCACAGCACCACTATTATTATCTTTATTCTGATTGATAGATTTATCTTGATGCGTATCTGCACCACCACCCCCACAAGCTGAGGTCAGTAAACTCATTGTTATTAATGTGCTAAGTAAAACTGGTTTTTTTAGGTATCGCATTGATAGACTCACTTTATTTACTCTTAAGATTCCAATTTAAATAACAGCAATACAGACAAACGGTTGATTACAGGTTGTTAAAGGATAATAAAAGCATAAATATCTGTATATTATTTAGGAGGCAATATTATACTGAAATAATTGTATATTAAACATACAATTATTTTACATTCTGTGACATAACAGTCATTAACAGTTACAAAAATTAAGAAGGAAAGACTAAAGTTTTTTATTATGAATGTTTACTTATAAATATCGTAGAAATAAATGAATATCTAGCTATAAAAAAGCTAAGATTATAAGATATAAAAGATGGCTTAATGAAGCTAAAAACTATATCAACCCTTTACGTTTCATATTGCGATAAACCACAATAACAATCACAACATTTAAAACAAAAATGGCTAATTTAAACCAGTCAAATACCCCTGTTATTAGGTAATACAGCTCAATTGGAATAAACAATCCATAGCCCAACACACTAAACCAATACGCCCAGATTTTATCTTTCCAAAGTCCATAAGCCTCTAAAAATCGAATACTTGCATAGCCCACAATCAGTACCACACCCGCCAACCAATGACGACTTGCATTCTCTGCCAAATGAATCACTTCATTGACCTGATTGAGCAATAACTGCCCAAAATAATAATGCCAAGTATTCGAAAGACTCATTAGCCATGAGTTAATATTTTGGTGCCATAGCCATAATGCCACAGCACCAAACAATGCACCCACACCTTTAAGTAGCTCATAAATGGCAACCATTTTGATAGATTTACTGGCTTGAGCGCCATCTTCTTCATCTTTGATTGCCATTGCTGTACTTGATTCTACAACAAGGCTTCGCTTGTTTTCGGACTCAGCTATTTGTTTCTGCTCTGATTCGCTTGATTTTGAATCATTAGGTTTTGAGGATGCTGAGTTTGAAGACTTACTCAAAAAACGTCTCCACTACTTTTCCAGTCAATGTTTGACCAATAAACGGCGTATTTTTACCATGTGATACCATTGCTTGTTCAGATACTTGCCATGATAACTCAGGGTCAACCAATACAGCACCACCTATCTGCTCATACTGCTCAGTAATGCCAGCAATTTTGGCAGGATTAATACAAATTTTTTCAACCAGCTCAGTCGGTGTCAATACACCATCACGTACTAAAGCACAGCCTAATGCCATAAAGGTATCAAAGTTTGAAATCCCTGGTGTACTTTCAGCAAAAGGAGCTTGCTTAGCACTGAGGTTTAATGGCTCATGATGACTACAAATCGCATCAATCACTCCTTCTTTTAACCCCTGTCGCAATGCCTGTTGGTCTGTGTTACTACGCAGTGGTGGCATCACATAAGCTAAGGCATTAAAGCCTTCAAGGTTATCATCAGTCAAATGTAGTTGATGCATCGCCACATCACAGGTGACAGGCAGTCCATTTTCTTTTGCCCAGCGCATTAAATCAACCGAAGACTTACAAGTCAGTTGGCTAAAATGTGCTGAGATACCCGTCTCTTCTACCATCAATAACTGTTTGGATAAGGCAACTGTTTCTGCTATCCACGGAATACCTTGCAACCCATGAAATGAAGCAATATAGCCCTCATGTGCCACACCACCTGCGGATAGACTTGGCTCATTGGGATAGAAAAATACTTTTAAGCCAAAGGTTGCAGCGTACTCTAATGTACGTAGCATCACCAAGTCATTGCTAAAAGGTCTGCCAGCATTAGAGACAGCGATACAACCACCACGTTGCAAACCCGCCACATTGGCTGGACGCTCGCCTGATAACCCAGCCGTTAATGCTCCCAAAACATGCAGATGAATTCCACCATCTTGTAAAGCCCGCTCACGCAAACCTTTTAACAGTGAGCCATTTTCTAATACAGGGTCAGTATCTGGTGGCACAACGACATGCAAAAATCCATTTTCACGGGCAGCTCTACCTTCTGTTTGCAGTGTGCCGTGTTGCTGTTGACCCGGCTCACGCAGTCTGGCACACAAGTCGACTAATGGTGGTAATAGCCACTGCTCTGTATTGCTATCTGCTTGCTGTATTGTCGCGACTTTTTGTAATACTTCAGCAGTATCAAATGGGCTTGGTAATAGATTATTTAGTGTGCTATTCGATTGCATTTGTTATTTCTCCCCCTGCTGACGTAGATTTTTTCTTTGTTGTTGATGTTCTCGTTGACCTTGCATTGCCAATGATAATACTGCCATACGAATGGCAATACCATTATTTACCTGTTTTAGTATCACTGACTGCGCACCATCAGCAACACTAGAAGCTATTTCGATACCACGGTTCATCGGACCAGGGTGCATTACCAACGCATCTGGTTTTGCTTTCGCTACCCGCTCCGGTGTGATGCCATAATGTTTGTAGTACTCACTGGATGAAGCAAGTAAGGGTGAGCCAATACGCTCATTTTGAATACGCAAACCCATTAAAACATCACAGTCAGCGACGCCTGCATCAATATCCTCGTACACACTCACTCCATAACGCTCTATCCCTTTAGGTAATAAGGTGCGCGGAGCAATCACTCGAATATCTGTTACCCCCAATGTTTGTAACGCACTAATATCAGAGCGAGCTACTCGTGAATGTTTAATATCACCAATAATCGCCACTGACAGCTCTTCAAAGGGTTTTGATGCTTCCCGATGAATGGTCAACATATCAAGCATGCCTTGGGTGGGATGTGCATGCCAGCCATCACCCCCATTGATAATAGCAATATCTGGTGTCACTTCAGTTGCCATAAAATGTGCAGCACCCGAAGCGGAATGACGTACCACAAAGATATCTGCTGTCATTGCCTGCAAATTCCATAGAGTATCGCGCAGACTCTCACCTTTTTTGGTACTGGAGCGAGCAATGTCGATATTAAGGACATTTGCCCCAAGACGCTTTTCAGCGACCTCAAAGGTGGTACGAGTACGTGTTGAAGGCTCAAAAAACAAGTTCATCACCGTACAGCCCTCAAGCTCAGGACGATTAATAAGCTGTCCTTGCTCATCAAAAAAAGTCTCAGCTTTGGCGATAATTGCCTGTAGCTGTGCTTTATTTAATCCCTCCACACCTAAAAAGTGACGTAAATGCCCATCCGTATTTAGCTGCGGCTCACTCAAAGAGCTATTGAGCTTTTGCTGTACCAATGTAGCGTTATATGCCATCTTATGTTGTGGTTTATCCTGTGTATTTGACACATTCGTCATTTGTGTTTCTATTGATTCTGTTGTCATAGCGCTCATTCTTTATTCATAGATTTTTGGTAAGAATAGTGGAGACTATTCATCAAGCATATCTCATCTTTCTCACCTATTATAGACAATGCAAATAGAAAAAGCATAATTCATGTTAATATTGCACCATAAATCTTTTGGGAAGATAACCGCACTTTCCTCCACCATGTAAAGCAAATTTTTAAGGAATAAACGATGACGATACTGGCAGACTACCTCAAGCAATACTCTAGCAATACAGCAGTCAATGATGTGATTTGTACCATTGCCGAAGTGGGCAAAACCATTAATAAACTATTACAACGTGGTGCATTTGCTGATATTTTGGGAGAAGCAGGTAATCAAAATGTTCAAGGTGAAGACCAAAAAAAGCTAGATGTTATTGCCAACAACTTACTGCTAGATGCTCTAACGCAATGCACACACTGCGCAGGTGTTGCCAGTGAAGAGCTCGATGACGCCACACCTGCCAATCAATCTGGCAATCTCTTGGTTCTATTTGACCCATTAGATGGCTCATCAAACATTGATATTAATATGGCAGTGGGTACTATTTTTTCTATCCTACCGTACCAACGCTCAGGCTCACCTATTACCAATACAGACTTTTTACAAAACGGTGAAAAGCAACTGGCAGCCGGCTATCTGGTTTATGGCCCTGCAACCATGATGGCAGTGACCACTGGTAATGGCGTCGCAATGTTTGGTTATGACCCAGATAAAGATGCCTATCTACTCATTAAAGATCACGTTCAGATTGATGCAGATACTAAAGAGTATGCGATTAATGGCTCAAACTATCGTCACTGGCAACAACCGATGCAACAATATATCGATGAAGTAATAGCGGGCAAATCTGGCACACGAGGCAAAGACTTTAACACACGCTGGGTCGCGGCCATGGTCGGTGATGTACATCGAATTTTATGCCGTGGGGGTGTATTTATGTATCCATTTGACAATAAAGACCCTAAAAAGGCAGGTAAATTACGCCTAATGTATGAAGCCAACCCCATGGCATTACTGATTGAACAAGCAGGTGGTGCTGCAACCGATGCCACACATCGTATTTTAACCATCGAGCCAAATGATATTCATCAGCGAGTTCCTGTGGTATTGGGTAGTAAAAATGAAGTGGCGTATGTTCAACAGCTACACGAGAGCGCACTAAAAATTTAGCTTAGGCTATTAACAATATAAATAATGTCTTTTTCGTCTCTGTCTACATGCAATAGTCCCCCTAAATATGAAGTTACTTAGGGGGATTTTTTATATCTTACTTATGCTGACTTATGCTTTAAGCAATACAACCTATGAGTTGCTTTTAAGCACTCGACGATGCAACTCTTCCAATCCCGACTGCATGTGTTGTTGTAGCTCATCAGTCAACTTAGACTTTGTTTTTCCTTGTGTCTCCAATGGCGCTAATGGTAATACATAGGCAGTGGTATCTCTACTATCCATCACTTTTTTAATACTCTCTGCCATAGTCATTTTGCCATAATATGGAATCGACTCATCCAGCTCACCTTGCTTATTAACATAGCAAACGACAATAGGTTGCACTGGTTTATTAGCATCAATAGCAGACTGTAACAACTTGCCATGGATTCGCTTAATTTGTTTACCATCTGTAGTTGTTGCTTCTGGAAAAAACAAAATAGAATAGCCTTCACGTAAAAATGCAGCCATCTGCTCACTAATCGTACCAGAGTCACCTGAGCCACGTTGGATAAATAACGTACCAGCAGCTGTTGCTAATTTACCAAATATTGGCCAGTTGGCAATTTCAGATTTTGATAAAAAAAAGGCAGGTGTCACACTACCCATAACAGGAATATCCATCCATGAAACATGGTTTGATGCCCATAAAGCATGTGTCTGTGGCACAGGCTCTACTTGGACAACAGTCACTCCAAATGTATTTGCCATCTTACGACAAAATATCTGAATATAACGTGGCAAAATCTCTCTTGGTGGTGACTTAAACGCACCTATTCTTCTAGCAGTAGACATACCGCCGGCAATTGTTCCAAACATACCGACAACTTGTTTCCCACGAGCAATATTTTTTCGTATCGAAAATCTGTTCCTACTTGTCATATCTGTCCTTTCTGACTTATTAATTACTACTTTTACTCTCAAGATAGTAGATAGCAAAATAATTTATCACAAAACTTTTACAGTGTCTTATTGTACACTGAAACTATCAACCTTTGCGCTATATTTTTATTACTCATACCCTACACTAAAAAAGCCCTCGCATCATGGTGATACAAGAGCTTAATACAGCTATTCAAATAAAAGCTAATAAAAACTTAACGCACTTATGCTAACTGTGCTACATCAATCTTATCCGCTTCTTCGGTATATTCTTCCATACGGTCAAAGTTCATATAGCGATAAACTTCTGCACCCATACTGTTCAACATACCTGCATATTGCTGATATTCTTCATTGGTAGGTAGTTTACCCAATACCGCAGCTACAGAAGCAAGCTCAGCAGATGCTAAGAATACGTTTGCACCTTGACCTAGACGGTTCGGGAAGTTACGGGTTGACGTTGATACTGCTGTCGACTTCGGTGCAATACGTGCTTGGTTACCCATACATAGTGAACAGCCGGGCATTTCAGTACGTGCACCTGCTTGAGCATAAACGTTGTAGTAACCTTCTTCCATCAACTGGCGCGCATCCATCTTAGTTGGTGGTGCAATCCATAGACGAGTTTTTAGGCTACCTGCAGGTACTTCTTTAAGCAGTTTACCAGCGGCACGGAAGTGACCAATGTTAGTCATACATGAACCAATAAATACCTCATCAATATGCTCACCCGCCACATCTGCTAATGTTTTAGCATCATCTGGGTCATTTGGACAGCATAGGATAGGCTCTTTGATTTCGCTCATGTCGATGGTCATATCCACCACATATTCTGCATCTTCATCAGCACGCATTAGGCTTGGGTTTTCTAACCAAGCTTGCATCGCTTCGATACGACGGCTGATAGTACGAGCATCACCATAACCTTCAGAAATCATCCACTTCAATAGTGTGATGTTTGAGTTTAGATACTCTTTCACTGACTCTTCTGACAAAGTGATGGTACAGCCAGCAGCACTACGCTCAGCAGAAGCATCAGATAGCTCAAACGCCTGCTCAACGGTTAAATCTTCTAAACCTTCAATCTCAAGGATGCGACCATTAAACTCATTGATTTTGCCTTTCTTATCAACAGTTAAATAGCCTTCTTTAATGGCTTGTAATGGGATAGCATGTACCAAATCACGAAGCGTAATACCGGGCTGACGCTCACCAACAAAGCGAACACGTACTGACTCAGGCATGTCAAGTGGCATCACACCAGTTGCCGCAGCAAATGCAACCAAACCAGAACCGGCTGGGAATGAGATACCCATTGGGAAACGAGTATGTGAGTCACCACCAGTACCGACAGTATCAGGTAGCAACATACGGTTTAACCAGCTATGGATAATGCCATCACCTGGGCGTAAGCTAACACCACCACGGTTCATGATAAAGTCAGGTAGAGTGTGCTGAGTTTCTACGTCAACTGGCTTTGGATAAGCCGCAGTGTGACAGAAAGACTGCATAACCAAATCTGCTTGGAAGCCCAAACATGCCAAGTCTTTTAGCTCATCACGAGTCATCGGACCAGTAGTATCCTGACTACCAACAGTAGTCATCTTAGGCTCACAGTACATACCAGGACGCACACCTTCTAAGCCACACGCTTTACCAACCATTTTTTGAGCCAAGGTATAACCTTTACCTGTATCAGCAGGTTGCTCAGGCTTAGCAAATACATCAGAGTGACCCAAGCCTAGATATTCACGCGCACGATTGGTCAAACCACGACCAACGATTAATGGAATACGTCCACCAGCACGTACTTCATCCAACAAAGTTGGTGAGTTTAGTTTAAAGGTTGACAATACTTCATCAGAATCATGCTTAGTGATTTTGCCATCATGGGGATAAATATCAAACACATCACCCATCTCTAGACCATTGACATCGACATTTTCGATTGGCAATGCGCCTGAGTCTTCCATGGTGTTAAAGAAGATTGGGGCAATTTTACCACCCAATACCAAACCGCCAGCGCGTTTGTTTGGTACATTTGGAATATCTTCACCCATTAACCAAAGCACTGAGTTAGTTGCTGATTTACGGCTAGAGCCTGTACCAACCACATCACCAACATAAGCAAGTGGATAGCCTTTTTCTTTTAGCTCATCAATCAGCTTCATTGGACCACGTACGCCTTCCTCATCAGCAGTGATGCCGTCACGAGAGTTTTTGTGCATAGCAAGTGAGTGCAATGGAATATCTGGGCGACTCCACGCATCTTGCGCAGGTGACAAGTCGTCAGTGTTGGTTTCACCAGTGACTTTAAAGGTTGTGTAAGTTTGTTTTTGTGGTACTTCTGGACGGCTTAAGAACCACTCTGCATCTGCCCATGACTGGATAATTTCTTTTGCAACATCATTACCCGCTTCGGCTTTTTCAGTCACATCATTAAAGGCATCAAATACCAACAAGGTTTTCTTTAATGCTTCAGCAGCTTCTTGAGCCAACTCTTTGTCATCCAAAGCATTGACCAGTGGCATCACGTTATAACCACCTTGCATTGTACCCAAGATTTCAACTGCTTTTTTCTTATCAATTAATGGTGAAGTTGCTTCACCTTTAACAATCGCAGCTAAAAATGCCGCTTTTACATAGGCCGCTTGGTCAACACCAGCTGGTACGCGATTTTCTAACAAGTCCATCAAAAAGTCAGCTTCACCCTCAGGTGGGTTTTTAATAAGCTCAACTAATTCAGCAACTTGATGTTCGTTTAGTGGCAGTGGAACTGTCCCTAGTTCTGCACGTTCTGCAACATGTTTGCGATAAGCTTCTAACACGATGGTCGTCCTCATAAGTTTGATGATAAGCACACCGCGTGAGTTGTCTGAATGACTACCTGCGTTAAGTGTGCCGGATAGGTTAAAAAATCCCTATTAATATAGCTCAAAACTACTAAAATGTTAATTATAAAACTGTAATGAAGTAGTGACAGCCAGTCATATTCATCATTTATTTTTGAAATAGTAGTCACTAAAAATAAATTGTTATCCTTATCAAATAATAATGAAAATCATTTATAAAAAATTATTGTAATAATTTTAAGTCAAAGTTTAGATATTAAGACTTAATCTCTAAGGAGAAGTAGTAGTGCTAGAAAATAAAACCATTAAAAACGCCATCTTAAAAAGTAATGGTCATTCTATCAAGAATATAATAAATATAATTAAAAAAATATTGATTATATATTTAATTACATTATTTATTATGGTTGTTTATTTTTTCAAAAATAATGGACTATCAGGGCTAAATACTCAAAGTCTTTATCATAATATTGGTAGTATTCTTCTGCCTATTGGTATTTATATCATTATCTCTACCATTATTTACCTACCTTTTTATTTCAGTCTTATCAGTTCCATTGAATTAAATAATGATGAGTTATCCATAAAACTAAGAAGAAAACAAACGTTTTTACCAAAGCTAACACCGCAACAAATTGATAGAGTGGTAATCACCAAATATCAAAAAAATGTATTACTTCAGTTAAAAAAATCAAAAACAAGTAAGGATGATTATCTTGTAACCATTGAGCTACACCCCAAAACTGCTCAAGAGCGCAATAACAATGGTTATTCACTATTAAGTCGTGATTTTGATGACTTATCTGCATTATTTATATGGTGCAAACAACATAACGTTAAGATTGAGCAGGGCTATTCTGTGGACTAGATTTGTCCATGTCGCTTGAGCATAAATCTGTTATAATTGTCCCATTTGTGGCTAAAAGGCAGTCTAGCCAATAGTTTCTGTTAAACATTCACAGCATCAATAATCTAGTAGGATTATCTGAATAGCTATTTTGTATAGACGACTCTTAATGTCATCAGTGCTGATATGTTACTTTCATGTAAAAGAAGCTTGTGATAATGGTTTACCAGACCCTATAAAACCTAATAAATCAATAAGTCATAAACTCCCATATATTAAAAGTATATGAGGGTTAGGAATATTTTACCTATGAGCGACATTGCGATTAAGCGTGAAACAGCTACCCGAATACCAAGTGTACAAACGCACATTCCAGAGGCAAAACCTAAACCCAAAAAGGCGGTTAAAGGTGAGAAGCTACGTGGCTATGATAAAGTCGCACGTATTCCAATTAAGGTCATTCCAACCGTAGAAGCACCAAAGAAACCTGACTGGATACGGGTAAAAATGTCTTCTCCTGCTGAAGTTGACCGTATCAAAAAGACGTTGCGTAAGCAAAAGCTCTATACCGTCTGTGAAGAGGCCGCCTGCCCTAACCTTCCCCAATGCTTTGGCGATGGGACAGCGACCTTTATGATTATGGGTGATATTTGTACCCGTCGTTGCCCATTTTGTGATGTGGCACATGGGCGCCCCAATGAGCTAGACAAAGATGAACCACGCCATACTGCTGAGACCATTCAAGGGCTTGGGTTAAAATATGCAGTCATCACTTCTGTCGATAGAGATGACTTAAAAGATGGTGGCGCTCAGCATTTCGTTGATGTGATTAATGAGTCAAAAGCACTTAGCCCAAACTGCTTGATTGAGATTTTAGTACCCGATTTTCGTGGGCGCATGGAAATTGCATTAGACCTATTATGCGAGACACCTCCTGATGTGTTTAACCATAATATCGAGACTGTACCTCGCTTATATAAAGCCTTCCGCCCCGGTTCAGACTATCAGCACTCATTAACATTGCTTAAAGAATACAAAGCACGCCGTCCTGATATTGCCACAAAATGTGGGTTTATGGTGGGCTTGGGTGAAACTGAAGAAGAAGTTTACGCCTTACTAGACGACCTAAAAGCGCATGATGTTGATATGATTACCATCGGGCAGTATCTTGCTCCAAGTAAAAGCCACGCTCCAGTTGACCGCTATGTGCATCCCGATGAGTTCCAACGCTATATGGACTATGGGAAAAAGATTGGCTTCTTTAGTATTTGGGCAGGTCCGATGGTACGCTCAAGCTACTTTGCTGACCGCCAATACTATGGTGAAGACTGCCCCAAACCTGTGCGTAGTAAACGGGCGTTAGAAGCAGAAGGTAAATTTGGCTGTTAGTGACACTGTTAAAAGATAAATTCTACAATGCAACTGTGTAGATATATTCACCAAATATAAAAGCACCAGTACAAACTTTTTGTGCTGGTGTTTTTTTAGGACATTGATTATGATGAATATCTAAAATAAATATTAGGACAATCTATGAAACTCTATCGCCCAGTTGGTTTAAAAGAATTACAGCTTATCATAGAAGCAGATTTTAATGCTTTTCCACCTCGCTTAGCACAGCAACCTATTTTTTATCCTGTGTTAAACATTACTTATGCCCGCCAAATTGCTGAGCGGTGGAATACTGTTGATGCCATGTCTGGCTATGTCGGCTTTGTCACTGAGTTTGATATTGATGATGAGTTTGCCAAACGCTACCCCGTACAGCTTGCAGGTGATAAAGACGTGCATCAAGAGCTATGGGTACCAAGTGGAGAGCTAGAAGAATTTAACCAGCATATTATTGGCAAAATCAAAGTGATAGAGCATTTTATTGGTGAGCAATGTAGTGTGAGCATTGATAAAAATAGCCACTTACCCAGTTGATTTGATTCATATAAATAAAATACACAAATACAACACTCAATAAGGCAGGAAAATTCGTCCATGCAACCCACCTTATCAACCAATAAATCACCACAATTGAATCATTACCAACGGCATGGGCGAACGACGGCGATTAGTGACCATGCTGATTTGCAGGTACTAAAACGTATTCGTCGTTATCTATTACCAAAAAACTTTGTTATTCGTGATGCTTTATTACAGCAAATGGTGACAGGCTATGATGTCGCTGACCCCATCACTGACCGCTTAGTATCTGCTGGTTTTCACTTTAACAAACCATTACAACATGCCATCTTACACGACCAACTGCCCAGCTCATTACAACAGTCTTCAACAGAACAAGCGGACTTTTTGGCATTGGTTGAGCAATTTTCTCAGCATCCCACATGGTATGACCCCAAACTTGCCGAAGTTGGTGCGATTGCCTATCGCCGTTATCCCTTGATGTTGATTTGGCTATTGCGTAATGTAGCATTGATGGCAGGCTATAGTATCCCTGCTTTATCCTTGCCTTTGATTCGCACAGGTGCATTGACACATGATGCCTTGCCAAGACTGATGCGAACGTATGCTTATATCTTAGCCGTGTCTGAATATCCTGCCATTCGTCAATATCAATATCCTACCCAGCATCAACAGTGGGCAGATACAGTGTTAGCCATTGGACAAGAAGGCTGGCGACAATCCATCAAAGTACGGCAAATTCATACCATTGTCCGTCAAGCATTATTGATGGGGAAAATGCCTCCAAATAATCAGACCCGCAATACAAAAAGTGAGACAAACAACAACTGGGACAGTGCTTATTGGGGTATTCCCATTAATCAAACCGATATGGTGGCGACGCACTTACAATTTTCATTACTTATCATGCGAGGATTGCGCCTACTGGGTGCAAAGATTCATGAAGAAGAAGCACAAGGCATCTTGCATTTATGGAATTTAGCCAGTTATTGGATGGGGGTAGATTTACACCGCTTACCCAAAAATGAAGCTGAAGCGTGGGAATGGATTTATACTTACCTATCCATTCAACAGCTTGACTTTAGCATGGGCAAACCATTGGCAAAAGCATTGCATGACTTACCGAGCCAAATTATGGGTGAAGACAATCGTAAAGGGCAGTTTGTTGAGCTGGTCAATGCCAGTGTGACACGTACCTTAGTCGGTGATGATATTGCTGATGGCTTAGAGTTACCTAAGCCAAAATGGCGACTGGGCATTTTGGCATCTGTTCCTATTTTATTTGGACTTGATAGTCTGCGTCATCGCCATCAATGGACAACGCAGAAACTAGAGCAGTTCCGACAAACGCGTCAAGATAATATGAACTGGTGGCTAAAACAGCACGATGCCTATTATCGCCATTCACAAGGGTAAAGCTCAGCTTTGTTAAGCTGAAAGCACCGATACGCTACTGTCTTAACCAAGGATACTCGCACAATAAAGACAAAACAAAGCCAATAAAAACTGCTTTATATTCAGACAACCCTACACCTATCACGCTTCTCTAAAATGTCTACCTGCCTTCACATAGGTTATTGGTTTGAAACGAACTGGCATTTCATCTTCTTCTATCGCATAAATATAGTCTTTATAAAAAATACATGAAATAGACATGGGATCTATATTTGTCAGATTATTCCTAAACTCATTCAATACCTGCTCAGTATTTTCAATACCATTGACACCAATCGAAAAAAGTATGGATAATAATGAACAATAACACCGTCTAAAGTTCTTTAATGATGAATTAATGAGAATTGGGCTATCATATACCGACTCACTAAAGGGAGTTAACCAAACCAAGCCTTCATTATCTGTTGCAAAAAAACCTTGATCATACTTTCCAAAAACTCTTAAACGCTTATCTTGAGCATTTTTTACAATCACTTCTTCATCTTGAAAATGAATAAACTCATAACCTTCTTTATAATAGTTTTCTAAAAGAGAATACTCATTCTCTTCTATATCTTCTAAAATTTCCGCAACTGAAAAAACTTTGGGGGGAAATACTTGTACAATTTCATAACCTGTATCTTTTAAATCTATATTATTAATAATCATTTCTCTCTCCTCACCAAGCTCACTACCACTTTCGCCTTCATCTGTACCTTCAGTTTGACAGACACTAACCTCTGTACCACAACAGCCACCTTCTTTTACCTTCTCTACCACACTAACTGGCTCATCATTGATGGTTTGCTCACCATTTAGCACACCCCCTAACACAAACGGTGCTAAGCTAGCATATGCTGATATTTTATTAGTTGGTTCAAAACAACCAAAATGACGAGAAAAACTACCAAAAAAATCAAAATGAGAAGCAAAACGAGAGCCTTGCAATATACTAAATGTATTACCAGATACCACAACTGCCCGACCTGTCTCAAAACGATACTTATTATCTAACACAAAATACTGTGGACAATGAGTTACTGTTCCTTGATACATCACCGCTTGCCCATAATCCTCTTGAGCATGCTCAAGTTTAGGCAACTTAAATAAGCGATAAGTGGTGGAAAAAAAGCGAATACTACCCAAACGACTGGCAAGCTGACTATCAGTAATCTCAAGCTCACGAGTATCCACCAAACGTGGGTCAGCAAATCCTGCCAAGTGTGCAAGCCTTATAAAGTCCTGCCAATATAATGCCCCACTCAAGCACTCACCATACAATACAGGGTCATTGACCAAATTCTCAGGAATACGGCGGTCAGAATAAACATCTGAAAAATAAAATTCACCGCCGTCCTTTAATAAACGCTCAACCCCTGCCAGCACTGCCTCTTTATCAGGGGATAAATTAATCACACAATTGGACACAATCACATCGAAGCTACCCGCCTCAAGCCCTAATTCATCGAGCTTTTCAATATAGCCCTGCAAAAAAGTCACATTATCATAACCAAACTTTTCCGCATGATATGCTTGATATTCTTTGGCAATGTCCAACTGCTCAGGGGTCATATCCACACCGACCACCTCACCACTTGCGCCGACAAGCTGAGCCAACGCATACACATCACGCCCTGTACCACAGCCCAAATCCAGCACTCGACAGCCCTCAAGCTGTGCAGGACACACCAAACCACAGCCATAATAACGGGCAAGCACTTCATCATGAATATTACCCAGCAATGGCTTTAACCACGCAGGCAACTGGCTAATATCACAGCAGGCTGACGTCTTTAAATCGGCACTACTTTGCAACTGCTTACCATAATAATCCTGAACCACATCGTACATAACCACCCCTTAAACCATGCAAACAATTAAAAACCATTAATAATATTATTAAGTTTTAAATATATTAAGACTCACATTATAGCAGTCTCCAATCCTACCGTCTGCTTATATCCGCTTAGTCACCTAACCAATGATATAAATGGACAGAGATGTCCGATGACTTTGCATCCGCTTTCTTCTTTTAGTCATATAAGGTACAAATGGCTATGATATTCCTTATTTTTTGTATAACTATATTAGTGCAAGCCTTCTTGTAGCAACTTCTATCTATTTACTCATACTGACTTTGGTATATTTTGACAGAGAAATCATAGTAAAAGAGTATAAAGAACAGTGTGATCTGCCAAATCTATGATATATAAAGATAGAATAGAGCATCTCTAAGATATCCCATGGATACCATCAAATATGAGTAAAAAAATCAGTGTATTTTTTAGATCGTTCAAAGAGGTTTTCTTTGCCTGCCCGAAATATAATAGTGCAATGGCTCTTTGTTTATTGATTATCGGTATCATGCCTGCGATTAATGTCTATACTACAGCTCAGCTTGTTTCTTTGTTTGAAATTACCAACGCTAACACTTCCAATACCCAAAACTCAATTATCTTTGTCATCACACTTTGGGGTGTCAGTATGCTGATACCCACCTTGCTCACACCTTTGGTAAATTATCTGCAATCGCACATCAATCAACTGGTAACCAATCGCATCATCAGCCAAATCATGCAAAAAAATGCCTCTTTTTATGGCTTACACGCTTATGACAATGTAGAGATTCAAGATGCGACGGCGGTTCTAAAAAATCAATCAAAATTTCGACCGACTAACTTTTCAGTCAACTTAGTCACCATCATCAGAGAAGTCATCACCGTATTGGCATTGTCGTTTATGTTATTTTCTATTAAATGGTGGATTCCCTTTGCCGTTTTAATCTCCTTTATTCCCCTTGCCTATATCAACTTTCAAGTG
This sequence comes from Psychrobacter sp. I-STPA6b, assembly GCF_020662265.1. Lineage (GTDB taxonomy): Bacteria > Pseudomonadota > Gammaproteobacteria > Pseudomonadales > Moraxellaceae > Psychrobacter. Next base: position 106,761 of record NZ_VEWM01000122.1, on the reverse strand, counting down.
ACTTCATTTAGTTGGCAAGCCCTGATGAAAACAGGTAAGCACAGCCGTTTGATGGATTACTTTTCTTCACTGTCTTTTTCACGATAGGCACAAAAGGACATTCACCTATTTAATGCCTATGGCTTAATCATAGATAAATATAATACAGCTTTTCAAAATGTCTATGGCGAGTTAACAAAAGCACAATTTAATATTTTCACCAAACCCATTCCTTTTCAGTTTATTAGTATTATTGTGGTTGCTGTCATTTTATTTTCGTTATATGAGCAAAATAAAGCATCCGCCATCACCGTTTCATCAGCCGTTATTTTATTGCAGTCCATCTTTATCTTAAATAACCGTATGCAAGGGCTGATACAGCATGGCTCTATGCTTTATGAAATATTGGATTATTTTAACAAGTATTTTACCTTTTTAGATTATTCATCTGATATCAAAGATGGGACACAATCCATACAGCACATAGAACGTATTGAGTTTGTGCATGTTGGTTTTAAATATCCTAATACACAAATAAACATTCTACAAAACATAAGTTTTTCGGCAAATATTGGCGAGTCCATCGCCATTGTTGGTCATAATGGGGCAGGGAAATCCACGCTGGTGCATCTTATCTGTCGCTTTTGGGAAGTAAGCGAAGGGCAAATTCTTATTAATGGTCGTGATATCCGCTTATATAAAGTTTCAGAGTTACGTCAGTGTATTGGGGCGGTGTTTCAAGATTTTTTTAAGTTTAATATGAGCATTAATGAGAACATCACACTGAGTCACGACTCGGTGATAAACCCAAATAACATAACAAATGAGCTAGGATTACCTGCTGATTTATCTATGGATACGTTGATAGGTAAGTCTTATGATGGTATTGAGTTATCAGGGGGTCAATGGCAAAGGCTGGCGATTTTGCGTTGTCTACATGCTGATACTTCGATGATTATTTTAGATGAGCCAACCTCAGCAATAGACCCAAAAGCCGAAGTTAAACTTTATGATGATTTCAAACAGCTTTCAAAAGGCAAACTCAGCTTTATGATTACTCATCGACTCGGCTCTATTAATGGTGTCGATAGAGTGTTGGTATTGGATAACGGCGTTTTGGTGCAAGATGACACCCCTGACAATCTAAAAAATACTGAAGGTGTTTTTAAACAGTTATGGGAGTTACAATCGGGCATGTATACATAAATGGCAATTATAATATCCAAGCAAATATATGATTGTGATATTCGCCTCAATCTATCGAATTAAGGCTTCGCACTTTGGTAATCATTGGCGGTAAACTCATAGCATCAATGCCATTTATAACATCATTGTCATCTAATAGCGTTAAACAAAACACTTCACAATTTTTTGTACGAATTGGTCTCTCAAATTGCACAAATTTTTGCATGGTGCGATTACCATCTTTGGTCTGTCCCAAAATCTGCCAAATCAGCATACTAATCCATAAGCCATGTGTAAAGGCGACATGATTACCCGTAGGTAATTGGCGAAAATATGCCAACACTTGCTCAACCCGACCACAAAAATTATGATAAGTTTCAGCATCACCACCGTGCATCTCATCAGGACTATGTGTCAGCCAATAGTCCTCTGCCATCTGACGACGCTCTTCCAAAGTAGTGCCATCAATTTTGGCAAAGCTTAAATAATCAAACTCTTGTAAGCCTTCAACAATGGTTGGGGTAATACCCAGTTTGTCTACTAACGGCTTGGCGGTTTGATGGGTACGTAAAAACTTCGATACCATAATAGAGTCAATGTTATCACCCAGCGTTTCATACAACCAATAAGCGACCTGCTCAGCTTGATGTTGTCCCAGTTCGGTTAACGGAATATCAGCATTAATCATCGCCTCACCGCCTGCATTAGAATGGCTTTGCCCGTGTCTGACCAGATAGATTTTTTTCATAAAAGTGTGCCTGTATTAATGTTTAAAAAATGGTAGTAAAAAGCAGTTGAAGTTGGAAATAATGTCTAAAAATACTGATAATAACGATGGTCGGCAAGGCTTAATAATTCGTTATCATCAGGGGTATCGCCATACGCATAAAACGGATACCTTGTTGCTCAAGTTTATCTGCTGATACGCCAGCAAAGGCATGGGCGACCGTTTTGCTATAAATGCGACTGCTGTGGGTAAGTCGCTGTTTGCAAGCTATCAGCTCAGGTAATAGTTTGAATATACCAGAATTGAGCCGACGTTTTTCGGTGGCATAAAAGATAAATTTAGTGAACATATCACTGTCAGTGATTGTGCCATCAAAATCAAATAATGCTAAATCCATAACCTTCAATTCCCATTGTTTAATCTTATTCTATCATTGAAGTAGATGAGCCCCACACAAAAACATAGTTATTATTTAAAATTAGTTTATTTTTTATTTACAAAATAGTATATTAGAATCACTACCTAGCTATCAGTTATTGCTACTAAATATATGATGGATAATAAAACAAATGATATGGACAATCTAAAACACGATAGTGCTCAACATAAACTAAAAAAAGACAATAAAAATAGCAGTTTTTTTAAGCGATGGCTTGTTAATATTGGTTATGATTGTCCACATCGCGATTGTGGTCAACACTTTTTTGCCCCCATCAATAGCAAGGGGGTTTTGTTTTGCCCGCATTGTCAGCAAAGTATTTTATTAAAACCTACTGATACATATACTGATAAGTCAACACAAAAATCTGGTTTTCAGTTTCAATGGCAAGTTTTAACCAAACCCACATACTGGTTATTATCATTTATGATGTTATTGCTGTTCTTGTATATGAAGTGGTCAAATAATGGCAATATCATATTTTTATTTTTTACATTTATAATAGCAATATCATTTGTTTATTTAATTATTAAAGGCATATCTGCAAAAGGAAAGCAAGATTATTTATTTTCTTTTACTCATTATAACAAGCCAGTTTATGCAGGAATAGATAAGCTGGCTGAGATGGATAAATATCCTTTTGGTTATGTTATTGCTAATGGTCAGCTCGCCATCAATCAACCTGCCAATCAAGATATTTTTACCAGTTATGAAACCATCTATTTCTGTCCTTGTTGTCATTCCCAGCAAATGATTAACTTAACCTCTATGCTTGTTTTGGATTTTAAATTTTTTGAGAAATATAACATACCACGTCCAAAAAATATCCCTAAAAGCAACTTTGACCCAGTTACTAGAACTTATGCAGATGCTACAAAATACACTCAAGTAGTATGTCTAAACTGTTTATCATATTTTAAATGGCAAGCACCATCTAAACCTAAAACGCCAAATTCATTTTATGGTTTTTTACAAAAAATTAAACCTCCATTAATACAAACAACTTTCTTTGTACTTCATGTCATTTTATATGGTATTACTGCTTTATTTATATTACCAAAACTCATTATGGTCACTGCATTTTATCTTATGAACGGTCATTCGATATTATCATTGGCTTTATTTACCCCATCTTGGTGGCAAACCTTACTATTAACACTCGTTAAGTCAATATTAGCAATAATATTTTTTCAGTTTTTATTCTTTTTTTATATGACAATAGCAATGTGGCTTCGTTCTAACTCTAAAAATAATAATAAAGTAACTCTACAAAAAATTAAGATGGATTATTGACCAATAAATGCTTTACCTGATATTGTCATTATCATTAGTTCAAGGAAATACTAATGTATTGATGCTCAATCCAAACGTAAATATCATCTTTGTAGCACAGTAAACATGATAAGCATAACTGATAATATAATAATCCACCTTGATTTAACGAGTCCCTATCCATTTACTCATTGATAATACACAGGATTGTACTATGACTACCACCATTTTATCCGCCGATCAAAAACACACCCTACACCATACTTTTTTTATTCCCCAAAGCGATATCAAAGCTACTTTATTAATCGCTCACGGTATGACAGAACATAGTGGACGCTATATAGAATTTGCACAGTTTTTAGCAAATCATGGCATTATGGTAGCAACTTATGACCATTTAGGACATGGTAAAACCGCAGAAAATATGGATGAACTGGGCTATTTTGCACCGAGTTATCCAATGCAAGCCTTGCTTAAAGATACGGTTATCATGGCAGATGCCATAAAAGCTCATTATCCTGATGTACCACATTTTATTATGGGACATTCGATGGGGTCGTTTATTGTACGCAATGTATTACAGCATCATGCCAGTGAGTTTGCAGGGGCTATTTTAATGGGAACGAGTGATTTTGACCCTTTAATACCCGTATTTTTACCCATGACAAAGATGCTCAATAAAATTGCACCCAAACAGCGTAATATTGTCTTTGCAAATACTATGAATAGGGTGCTGAACTTTAAGCTGGGTAAAAGTCGGGCTGATTCAGAGTTTGCATGGGTCTGTGCCAATTCAGAGGGACGTCAAGCGTATGAAGCAGACCCATTGTGTGGCTTTGATTTTACCAATAATGGCTTTATGGCACTGATGCAACTGATGCATAGAGGGCTACACAAACAGTGGGCGCAAACCATTGATAAAGACTTTGCCATGCTGTTTGTCAGTGGTGAAGATGACCCCATTGGAAATATGGGTGATGGTGTTCGACAACTGAGCGAACGCTTACTACAACAAGGCTTTACCCATATTGACTACTATCTGTATCCCAATATGCGTCATGAGCCATTACACGAAGTTGAACATCAATTGGTTTACCAAGATATATTAAATTGGTTATCAAAGACCATAAAACATTCATCCCGTTAGGCTTCTATTAACAAGGGTAACAGTAAGGTTTTACGATTAACTAACATTGTTTAGTCTTTCCATCACAAGTCAGAAACTCTAAAGAGCTTAGCACTTATTAACACAATGAGATTTGCCAAATTTCTTAGAATTAGCGACAATAACCCCGTAATTATCAAGTCACTTTTTTATCGTTAAACTATAGGAACTTTTATGTCATTACAAGATACCATCGAACAAGCCTTTGAAAACCGTGCTGATTATAGTCCAAGCACCATGCCACAAGACGTACGTGAGGCAGTTGAGTCTGTGCTTGAGCAGTTGGATAACGGTAGCCTGAGAGTTGCTGAAAAAAAGGACGGTGAGTGGGTCGTTAACCAATGGGCAAAAAAAGCAGTATTACTGTCATTCCGTCTACGTGATAATGAGCCAATGCCAAGTGGTGAGTTTGTGCAGTTTTATGACAAAGTCCCTACCAAGTTTGCCGATTGGACATCTGAGCAGTTTGCTGAGGCTGGCGTGCGTGTTGTTCCGCCTGCGGTGGCTCGTAAAGGTTCATTTATCGCTCGTGGTGCGGTGTTAATGCCCTCTTATGTCAATATTGGGGCATACGTTGACCAAGGTGCGATGGTTGATACTTGGGCAACAGTTGGCTCTTGTGCGCAAATTGGTAAAAATGTGCATCTATCAGGTGGCGTGGGTATCGGTGGTGTATTAGAGCCATTGCAAGCCAATCCAACCATTATTGAGGATAACTGCTTTATTGGTGCTCGCTCTGAGATTGTTGAAGGGGTGATTGTTGAAGAAGGCTCAGTAATCTCAATGGGTGTCTATATTGGTCAATCCACCAAAATTTATGACCGTGAAACAGGTGAGATTCATTATGGTCGTGTACCAGCAGGTTCAGTCGTTGTTCCCGGTAGCCTACCTGCCAAAGATGGCTCACACAGCTTGTATTGTGCCGTCATTGTTAAAAAAGTAGACGCACAAACTCGTGCAAAAACAGCCGTCAATGAGTTGTTACGTTTGGATTAGTCGTTTAGATTGGTATAGTAGGCAGACTATAGAGCATAGCAAACCTACACTGCCACACATAACAAGAAGCCATCAGTAAAATGATGGCTTTTTACTTTTTTATCTACTGCTCATTATTGATTGCTCAAAATTTATTGCCCATTTATCTGGTTAACTCTCTATAGCCTTACAGTTAAAACAGTCAAAGACCTACACTCAGTTGCCTTGTATCCGTTTATAACCTCACTGACCATATTTGTTTGATTACATTATCTTTTTAGTTGACTTGCTTCGTTTAGATAAGATGCAAGATTTTGAAAAATCTGACTACTTAAAGGCAAAACTGGCATAACATTTTTTGATAAGTTAAGTATAATATTACTATTTTTTATATGGTATATACCTAAATTTTATCATTAAAATGAATCAATTAGGGGCAGTTAAAGATGAGTGCATCTTCTCATAAGTCTCAGGATACTTCGACTAGTCATGCTTTGTTCTATGGCTTTATGCTGTTGTCGTTCTTTTTTGGCGCAGGTAATCTGATTTTTCCACCCATGCTTGGCATGAATGCAGGAAACAGTTTTACCCCTGCGGTGATTGGCTTTATTGTTACAGCCATTGCTCTACCCATGCTCACTTTGATAGCTATTGCTAAATCAGATGATGGATTGTTGGGCTTGGGTCGGCGAGTTCACCCCATTTTTGCTTATATTTTTGCCATTTTGATTTATTTATCAATTGGGGCGATGTATGGCATTCCACGTGCTGCCAATGTCGGTTATGAGATGGGCTTTCGCCATATGGTTAATTTGTCAGATAATTTCGGGTTGATGATTTATGTGGGTGTATTTTTTAGCATTTGCTATTTCGCCTCTCTGCACTCTGGACATTTGGTAGACCTGATTGGTAAGTTTTTAACACCTATTTTACTGCTGATTATTACCCTATTATGTGGATTGGCATTTTTTAATTTAACTCCCAGCAATCATCTACCCACTGAGCAGTTTGCCCATAATCCCTTATCAGCAGGGATTATTGAAGGCTATTTCACCATGGATGCTTTAGCTGCTTTGGCATTTGGTACAGTGCTTGCCAATGCAGTCATTAATAACAATCAAGCTACCCAAAACCGTGGCATATCACATCAGAAAGTCGTAAGCATCATGATTAAAGCTTCATTGATTGCTGGTGCGTGTTTGGGGCTAATTTATTTTTGTTTGGCATGGATAGGCTCAGCAATGTATCGTCCTGAAGGCTATGATAATGGGGCAGTTTTATTATCCACTGCTGCCACACAGCTTATGGGAGATATGGGTAATTTGGCATTTGGGACGATTGTGATGCTGGCATGTTTGACCACATGTATCGGACTGATTAATGCCTGTTCTAATTTTGCCAGTCGCTTATATCCCAAGTTATCCTATCCTCGTTATGTATTGATATTTACCATAGCAGGGGCAGTATTTTCGAATTTGGGATTGGATAGTATTTTAGCAGTGGCTGTACCAATTTTGGTATTTTTATACCCCATTAGCATTACTCTTGTGGTGCTATCTTTATTACAGCCAATGATTGCTAACCGTGATTGGACATATTTATTTGGCGTAGGAACAGCAACAATATTGGCATTTACTGATTTATTAGCCAATATTGTATCAACTGATTTGCCATGGCAAGGGGTTGTGGCATTATTACCAATGGCAGATTTAGGGCTGGGCTGGATTGTACCAACAATCATCATGGCCATTGTAGGCTTTGTGATTTCTCCCAAGAAAGTAGCTGCATCTCAACCAAAAATGATATAGCTTACCTCTGTTTGGGATAAGATTTTGGGATAAGATATAGTCAAACAGTCAAAGCAGTCTTTGTTTAATAACTCTTTGACTAGGGTCTGTTGAACATTCACCCCATTAGGCTAATACCTACAAGGAATACAGCTATTTTTTACTTTCATGTAAAAATTGGCTAAATTTGTCTTATTCTGCGTTAATGAACTTGTTAATATCTCGATATTAACAAGTTCATTGCCTTGACTAAGTCAAATTCTTCTCAATTTTTCCTATGAAGATGAATGTTCAACAGACCCTATAAATGATATATATTTGATTTTAGGATAATTTATAACAGCTCTCTAAACACATCCTATTGAGCCAGATATTTTATATAGATTGTAATCTACATTTATCATAGATTACTATTTATAGCTTTTAATAATCTTAGGTTGTGCCCAAAATATCGAAATTTCTTATCCCGAATTTCAGTGATTCATTCAGTGATTAAAGAATCAAGCCTTTGCCTTTTGTTGTTTTAGCGTTTTCCACGCATCGTTGCGTAAATATACTGGCAGGGCTTGCTCTGCACTCACACCACCATTTTGTAGAAATGCTAGGCGACCCAATCGTCCTAAGATAGCAGCATCTGTCTGTATCTCATCATAAATTACTTGGTTAGGTTGAGCCTGTAGTAATGATGCCCCATTACCAACCATCGCTATTGCACATGGTAGATGGCTATCATAATCTACCAAACGCTCTTGACTTTGCCCAACCTGAACCATCATTCCAGCACTCTCTTGATATTGCGCACAATATACCTGCTGCATTCTGGCATCTAACACCGCATAACATTGCGATAGCTGATGCTGTTCATGACCAGCTTGTGCCAAGACCTGTAAGCTAGAGACACCCACGCATGGTATATCATGTGCAACAGATAAAGCTTGTACCACAGCAGTATTAATACGAATACCACTAAACGCCCCTGGACCTCGGTTAAAGATAAGGGTTTGTAGCTCAGTTAAAGGTAGATTTGCTTCTTTAAGTGCCGTATCTATCATTGGTAGTATTTGCTGAGTTTGCTCACGATTACCCGTTTTGGTATCCATACTTAACACCTCACCTTCGGTGTTTATCAGTGCCACTGAACATTGTCCAAAAACGGTATCAATTGCCAAAAACATAACAGACCTACCCTATGAAAAACTAAGATTCAAATAAGAATTATAGCGTATTCATACCTATCATTACCAAAAGTAGCAAGAAATTAAATGGCATATAAAAAGGTCATCCGAAGATGACCTTTTTGATGTGCTTAATGGGTAAAGCCAAAATGGCTGTTATTTAGACAATACACCAGAGATTTGTTGCAAAATTTCATTAATTTCTTGGTTGGCTTCAGGCTCTGTACCTAAGTCACCATTAGGTGTTAACTGATTAAAGACTTCAGGTAATAATTCAGAAATACCTTGCTTAACTTCATTTTCATCAGTACCCGTTTGGGTTGCTACTTGACGAATTTCATCTTCACCAAACAAACGATTTACTTCATCAGGATTGAGTGTTTCATTGCTTTCTTGTGTACTCATCCAAGAGTTGACTTGTTTATCAAAACCCAGTTCTTTTATTTTTCCTAATGCACCAGACAATCCACCGTTACGCTGAATCCAGCCTAACACGATGGGCATCAAGGCTGCTAGCAACATGCCTTTACCGCCACCTGCTTTATTAGCCATCTGCCCACCAAGAACACTGCCCAAAACAGCACCCAGACCACCAGCACCATTTGCACTGTTGCCACCACCCAGAACACTGCCTAGGATATCACCCATTCCAGAGCTGGCTTGGCTATTTTGTTGTGCATTACCACCCCCTAAAACACTACCCAGCATTCCCCCAAGACCACCACCTGAAGACTGGTTGTTTGTTGCTTGTGCATTATCATCAGCACCCATGGCGCTACGTGCAACTTGTGTCACTAAATTACCTAAAAGACTCATAAGATTTCCTTTGTTATAAACTTTGCATCACTGTATAAATAAAGACATTTATACATTGTGATGACCCTATATATCACTATAGCAAATTTTTATTATTATAGGGGGCAAATTGTCACCAACGAGCCAATGCTTTCAATCGACGCCACGAAATTGGGGTTATTTGGTCTTGCCAAAGACTAATAGATACTGGTGCATCATGTTGATGACTGACGGCAAACTCAACTATCAAACATTTTCCAAAATCTCGGCATTGTAAGAGTTTAGCTTCCCATAGCTCATGATGCTCAGCTTTATCATATACTAACTGCCAATGCTCACCTTGATAACCTTGACGATGATATAGTACAGGTGATGTTAAATGCACCAAACGTGGCTGACGCAAAAACATACCTAACAAGGCAATCACACTCATAGCGATTATTACTAACATTACCCACAGTGTTACATCAGTTAATACTGCAATCATTATCAAAGTAGCAAGATATAAAGCAATAAAACCCCACTTCCAGCTACTAAATGATGCTATTTGAGTATCAATACGATGATATTGTTCTGCCTCTTCAAATACTAATTCATTATCTGCTATGGGTGTATCCATTTCTTCTATCATTATTAACTATCAGGCTTTTGATATGACTTTAATAAAGTAACCAATTCCTCTACTTCTGGCTCTTCAGGCTTTGCCTGCCCCATAAAGAAATTCAATAAATCTGGGTCTTCATAAGTCAATAGTTTTGCAAAAGCAGTTTGCTCTTCTGCACTGGCAGTCAAATAATGATTTTTGACATAAGGGTCAATATAAAAATCTAACTCTTTCAACCCTCGACGTGCTTGATAAATGATTCGACGCTGTTCATCCGTAGGGGATATGTGGCTCATATGCTTCTCCATTATTAATAGCAATACTGTGTGTTATTTATTATCTCATAAACCTATAGGGTCTGTTGAACTTTCACCCCGTTAGACTAATATTTACAAGGGATATAACTATTTTTTACTTTCATGCGTTAAATCCCTGCTTATAAGGGACATAACTGTGTTTATAGATGTTGCCAAAATATATTCTTAGCCCTTATGGAATAGTGCTTTGTGTCTCCAATGTTCAATAGCCTCTAGTCAGAATATTTTTTTTATGACAGTTAAGATACTGATTGCGACAACTGTGACCACAGTGCCAATGCCTGCTTGGTCATCGCCACATCATGTGTACGCACAATACTTGCACCTTGCTGTACAGCCAATAAGGCAGCAGCCATACCGACCGCATCACGCTCTAGTGCAGTATGTTCTTGCCATGCTGGCACACCACTTTTACTCAAGACCTCTCCCAAAAACCGCTTACGAGAAATACCAAATAATATTGGTAAATCAAATGCTTTAAAATGCTGTAATTGGGTTAATAATTGGCAATGATGCTCATAGTTTTTTGCAAAGCCAAAACCCATGTCAATAATGATATTTTCATGCCTCACACCCGCTTGCTTTGCCTTATCAATACAACTCTGTAACTCCTCTGTCACGTCATCTAGTACATCATCATACTGAGCCAACTGGTTCATCGTATCAGGCTCACCTCGCATGTGCATCAGCACAACAGGAATCTGTAAATTTGCAGCCATTTGTGCAGCACCTTGCTCTCTTAGCCCTCGGACATCATTCCAAATTGCTGCTCCTGCATTTACCGCCGCTTCGATAACCTGAGGATTACTGGTATCAATTGATATCCATACTTTATCACCCACCATACGATGCACTTCACCAATAATAGGCATAATACGATTTAGTTGCTCTTGCACAGATATTGGCTTCGCATTTGGACGAGTAGACTCTGCCCCAATATCAATAATATCAACACCCGACTGCAACATTTGCTCACAATGCGCCAATGCAGTCTTTACTTGATTAAACTTACCCCCATCAGAAAATGAGTCTGGTGTAACATTTAAAATCCCCATCACCTTTGGCTCTGACAAATCCAAAACTCGCCCCTGCCAACTGACTTGATAGGGTGGTAATTTATTAAATAATGACATTTTGACTCCTTAAACTCCTAACAATCATAGGGGTTATATCATCAGGGCTATATCCATTGATATTTTTCCATAAAAAAGCCCTTCTATAACTGAAAGGCTCTTTTAACATTAGACATGTATATAACAGTTTATGATGAGTAATATAACAGCATCACCTTACTAGATTACTATCACATAGCTGGTAATGGTGGTGGTGTTGTATCTTTATCAATAGACACTTTTTGTGGTGTCACATCAATAGACTGATATACTTTTGGCTCACGTGGATCACGTCCTGCCATGATATCCTGCAACTGATCACGGTCAATGGTTTCCCATTTCATCAGTGCATCTACCATTGCATGCATCTTGTCTTGATTAGCTTCAATAAGCTCACGTGCAATATCATACTGCTCTTCTAAGATTCGACGTACTTCTTCATCTACTTTCTGTTGCGTTGCTTCTGAAATGGTACGTGATGAGCTACTAAAATAGCCCTGAGAAGAGTCATCATCTTCATAGACCATGATACCCATTGCATCTGACATACCATATTTGGTTACCATTGCACGCGCCATCTTGGTTGCCCGTTCAAAGTCATTAGATGCACCAGTCGACTTCTGATTAACAAATACTTCCTCGGCAATTCGACCACCAAATAAAATCGCAATTTCATTTAAAAGCTCTGCTTTATCTTTACTGGTCTGGTCATGCTCAGGAAGCTGCCACGTCACACCCAATGCAAATCCACGAGGCATGATGGTCACCTTATGTACAGGTGCTGTATTTGGTAGCATCTCTGCAACTAATGCGTGTCCTGCTTCATGATATGCCGTAGCACGACGCTCTTCTTCACGAAGTACCATAGACCTACGCTCAGGACCCATATATAGCTTATCTTTAGCATCTTCAAAGTCGTGCATATCAACACTGCCTTTGTTACGACGCGCCGCAAATAGAGCTGCTTCGTTGACCAAGTTTGCCAACTGTGCACCACTAAAGCCAGGCGTACCACGTGCAAGAGCATTGATATCAACACCAACTGTTGATGGCAATTTTCTTAAATGCACTGCCAAAATTTGCTCACGTCCTTTAATATCAGGAAGACCAACATGAACCTGACGGTCAAAACGACCTGGACGCAACAAGGCTTTATCCAAGACATCCACACGGTTGGTCGCAGCAATGACAATCACACCATCATTACCCTCAAAACCATCCATTTCTACCAATAGCTGGTTGAGTGTTTGCTCACGTTCATCATGACCACCACCCATACCTGAGCCACGGTGACGACCGACTGCATCAATCTCATCAATAAAGATGATACAAGGTGCATTTTTCTTCGCTTGTTCAAACATATCACGAACACGAGAAGCACCAACCCCAACGAACATCTCAACAAAGTCTGAGCCTGAGATAGAGAAGAAAGGTACTTTCGCTTCACCAGCAATGGCTTTTGCAAGCAAAGTTTTACCTGTACCTGGAGGACCTACCATTAAAATACCACGAGGAATCATCGCACCAAGCTTGGTAAAACGATCTGGGTCACGTAAGAAGTCAACAACCTCAACCACTTCTTCTTTAGCTTCTTCACAACCAGCCACATCATTAAAGTTTACTTTAATCTGATCTTCAGATAGCATTTTTGCTTTTGACTTACCAAAGCTCATTGGTCCACCAGCACGTCCACCAGCGCCGCCTTGCATATTACGCATAAAGAACAAGAACAGGCCAATAATAAGAAGCACAGGGAAGCTGGCAATTAATAATTGCATCATAATGCCCTGACGCTCAGGTGCGGCTCCCTGTACTTCTACCTGATGCTCACGTAAAGTAGGCATCAGCTCAGGATCTGTTACTGCTGGGCGTACTGTCTCAAAAGTAGACCCATTTTTCTTTTCGCCTGTGATTTGCTCACCATCAATCTTGACACTTTTTACCTGATTTTCGGTAACTTGGGTCACAAACTCTGAGTAGTTGAGCATGTCTGGATCATTACGGCTATCAAAATTGCTAAATACTAGCACCAATACGCCAATAACAACCAACCACAATAAGGTATTTTTTACCATGTCACTCACAAGTGATACCATCCCTTACTTGATATATTCAAAAATTTACCATTTAAATGGTCTTATACTATCTTACTTACTTTACAGCTCTTAACTGATAACAACTCATCTTATGATGATGTATTACCAAGTTATAGTGGTTTATACAAAATCTCAAGGATAAAAACCTAAAGACAGAAATCTATAAATTTTATCACTAGTTATCGTCAATATCTGACAAGTAATCTAATGTTCAGTCTGTTAACTTAGCTGATAAACTCAACAATTATAAACCATTGCAATGACTATTAATCATACATTTTAAATGTTGGACATAAAGCTAAGCCACTATAGCAGATATTAGGTCACAGATTAGATTCTTCAAGCAACTACGATGTAAAGTTAAGTAAATTTGGCAACTTAATGCACATTTATAACCTCTAATTGCTCACTCATCTTAGAATCTATCAATATTTTGTACTTGCTATGTTATTTAGTTGCAACCCAAAATATTTCTTTTGAACGTGGACGAGATGCTGCAGGCTTGATACTGCGCACTTTACGAAACTGTGTCTGCATCTGTTTTCTAAGCGCCTGCTCACCTTCTCCTTGAAACACTTTCATAATTAATGAGCCACCATCTGGTAACACTTGCAAAGCAAAATCTACTGCTAACTCACATAAATACATCATACGTGGCTGATCTACCGCCGTATGACCTGAAGTATTTGGTGCCATATCAGATAATACAACATCCACTTCTCGGCTACCTACTTCTGCCATAATTTTCTCAAAAACATCTGCTTCGCGAAAATCACCTTGAATAAAAGTAACATTTTCAAGCGTATCCATTGGTAGAATATCAGAAGCAATCAACGTACCATCATCACCCACTAGCTGAGCAGCAACTTGCGACCAGCTACCAGGTGCACTACCCAAATCAACGACTGTCATGCCTTTTTTAATCAGCTCAGTCTTATCATTAATCTCTAGTAACTTATAAGCAGCACGCGCACGATAACCTTCTTTTTGAGCCAGTTGAACATAGTGATCATCCAAATGCTCTTTCATCCATGCTCGACTGCTTTTTGAAAGTTTCTTATTCTTAATGCGTGTCGCCACAACTGCAACCTCCAACTATACCACTAATCACACTAACCTTAATAGCTAGATGATAAACTAGCCATGATGACTAACTCACCGTCTTATCTGATTTTTCTTTATTAAGGTCTGTTAAACTTTCACCCCATTAGGCTCATACCTACAAGAAATACAGCTCTTTTATACTTTCATATAAAAATTGGCTAAATTTGCCTTTTGATGTTAATAAGTAGTGCGTTAATAAACTGGTTAATATTCCTACTTTTATTAACAAGAGCTACCTATGTGCATTGCCTTGACTAAGACACTATTTATTAAAATCAGTATCTCAATTTTTCCTATGAAGATGAACGTTCAACAGACCCAATATCATTGTATTGATAATAGTTTAACATTTTTCAACACTGGGCTGTGACATTAACCACAAATAATCCTGCAAATATATCCAGATAAAATCCTAAAGTAAACTTTCAATATAAAAGCCATATAAACACTATATAAAAGGAACTCTGACTAACTCATACCACATCATAGTAAGTAACATAATTATTTGACTATCGAATGCAAGTTAGCTCTAGATTCTTTATAATAGAGCTTTCGTTTCTAAATAGTGAATAGATATGACTCAAACCACCACATCCAAAGCAACTCTTGACAATGCTGAGCTACGTCGTTTAAAAGGTATTGGACATGCCCTAAAGCCTATCGTGATGATTGGTAATAATGGTATTACTGAATCTTTACTACAAGAAGTTGAACGTGCACTTACTGACCACGAGCTTATTAAAGTTAAAATGCCAGCAGGAAGCAAACAAGAGCGCGATGCACTTGGCAATGAACTGGCGCAAGCAACGCAGTCACAACTTATCCATAGCATTGGACGTATGGCATTGCTATTAAAAAGTAATCCCAACGCAAACCCAAAACTATCTAACCTCATTCGTTATAGTGAATAATTACATAACCATAGATAGTGATACATCCTGCTAATTTACACTCATTATAGATGACTGATGTGGATACCCAACTAACAACCCCCTATTATCTGCTACAAACCCTTGGACAATGGACGCTGGTAGCTGATTTAGACTCTCAACACTGGGCGCAACGTCATCAGCGCCTACTACCATTGATTAGTGTACAGGCTCATATTGTTACAACGACTGCTAATACCTCACAACAACAGCAACACCGCCTAAATCTACATTATCAAATACACCTAAATGAGTGTAAAACTCCAAAGACACTTCCTTGGTTCATTTGGGAAAAAATCAGCAAACATCCACAACCAAAAGACTACTTATGGCAAAGCACTTGTCTAGAGTGTTTTGTTGCTGGCAACAAAAACAATACCCCACATCACCACAACGAATATCTAGAGCTTAACGTAGCCAGTAGTGGCCATTATGCCCTTTACCATTTCGATAACTATCGAACTCCTGATAGCATGCCCCCTAACCACCTAAGCTGCCTATTAGCCGATAAGTACAAGCCAGAATTACAAATAAATGCAGACCCTAGACCAATCCTACTGCAAGGCAAAACGCCATCCCACTATCCAGAAGAACCGCATACACTAAACCGACATATATCTATCAATATCCATATGTTATCGCATTTGTGGGACAGTCTCTCTAGCATACAACCTGCACTGATATTGCAAGACCAGCACACCAAACAACATTTATACTTTGCCCCCCAACATGCTACACCACCAGACTTTCATCTCAACTCATTATGGACACCCATCCAACATAAACTATAAAACTCAATATACAAAGACCAAGTAGGCATAATTGCAAACAAAAACCCCAGCCTTTTTATAAAGGCTGGGGTTTTCTTAAAACATCCTAGCAATATATTGTTAATAGATTAGTTAACCCTTAACATCAGTTACTCTATTATTCAGACATCGCTAGATAAATACCATTATTAGACGCATTGTCTAAATAGCGTGCATCTCTCCAAGTTGTATAAGAGTAGCTTGAGCTTCCGTATGGGTTAATATCA
Organism: Psychrobacter sp. I-STPA6b; assembly: GCF_020662265.1. Classification (GTDB taxonomy): domain Bacteria; phylum Pseudomonadota; class Gammaproteobacteria; order Pseudomonadales; family Moraxellaceae; genus Psychrobacter. The sequence continues at coordinate 90,064 of NZ_VEWM01000122.1, read as the reverse complement.
CGTTGACGAAAATCTGAGACCCAAGCAGTACCATCATAAATCTGGATATGTCCATGACGATGCTTAGCAGAACGGTTAAATACCACAACATCACCAATTTGTGGCGGTGTATCATTACTCACCTTAACAAAACCTGCACTGGCTAATGTACCACGTGTCGCATACTGATATGCTGATGGATTAGGTGTAAATTCATAACCAGCAGCCTGTAGTGCCTGACGCACATATCTAGCACAACGACCTGTACTACGTGAATGTGCAGCACGAGCAGCTCTAGCAGCAGCAATGGCTGGAGCAGCATTTCTATCTAATACTGCGCTAGATTGATTTGTTCGAGGTTGATTCGCTGAGGTTCCAAACGACGATTGCGACTGTTGAGACAATCTTTCTGATAATGCTGCTAAGCGCTCTTCTCTCTGCTGAGCTTGTGCACTTAGGTTTTCAATGGCTTGACTAATTTCATCATCACTAGCAACGCTAATATCATCATTGGCAGTGCTATAAATAGGCGCATAAGCGGGAAATGACTCTTCAACTGATGCGTTTGCATGGGTAGCACCTAAACCAAAAAGTGACAATATTATCAGTGATTTTTTCATATACTTTCCATTCTTTCATCTTCATGCTCATTGTAATCTACAATAACCTATAAATAGGTAACAGCATGACAATAAACTATTAAAATTTTATTAAGTACTGAGTAAAAAGTGCTGTATCCACAGTAAATAACTACATTGGATAAAATGAAAAGAGTATAATAGTTATATAACTAAAAAGACTCATTCAACAAAACGTTTTACTCACCAATCATAACGCTTTAACATCACTCATCAGCCCTAGCTAACAAGCATTCTATACAGTCATACGACAATTCACTTCATGACTACATCAAGTTTTGTGATACTAAATCATGTATGATACAAAGCTCAACAAACTATCAACTTAACCAAATACTGACTAAATATTGATAAAGCACATAAGCTAAATATATTGACATGACCAAACACAAAATGATTCATAAAAGAAAAACCCCAAACCAACTTGCACCTTTGACCGATAGACAAGCCTCAGCAGGAGCAAGATTACCTCAAACCTTACAAGATAAGATAGAAACGCTCTCTACCTATACAAATGAGTTTAAGGAAATTTTAGAGGATGGGTTACCACAAGAAATCCTAGCAACGCTATGGGTTGTAAACTACACAGATAATATACTCACATTATCTGTAGGCTCACATACAGCAGCCAATCACTTGCAATACCTTTCATCATCACTTATACCATTGATTCAGTCTCAATCGATTACATTTCAACAACTAAACTCAATCAATGTTATTGTCACTCACACAGTGACAACCAAGCACTTGACTGACACAAACAGCACTTTACTACATAGCGATTTTCCTCATTATAAAACTACGAAAAACCTTAGTAATAAAGCCCTCAGCGCCAATGCACGCAAGACTATAGCACACACAGCCAGCCATGTCACCTCGGATGAGAAACTCAAACAAGCTCTCATCAAGCTAGCAAATTCTGACACATAATTTTGTTACAATGTAATTTTATGTAAAAATTCAAGCTTATTTTGAGGGCTTCACCAAGTAACGTTATCAAGATAAGATGAGAACATTATCTTTAAAGCAGATATGGAAAGAATAAGGGAGAAATAGACTTATCTAATTTGGGGGGCTAGAACAGAATGTAACTGCTACATCCCCCAAAAACAGAAGTGAATATCATTTAAAAAACGAGTAAAAGCTTCTAAAAATATATCTTTCTTGAATGTTTCTTATAAATAGAAAAAAATACCAATTGAGCTAAAAATTCAGCTATTTAAGCCTGCCAAAAGGTGATGGGAGAATTATCTTTGTCATCAATTGTTACAATTTTGAAGTTATTCTCATCAGACAGTAGTTTGCGTATTAACTGATTATTGAGTGCATGACCTGATTTATAAGCATTAAACTGAGCCAGCAGACTGTAACCACATAAAGATAAATCGCCAACTGCATCTAATATCTTATGGCGGACAAACTCATCATTAAAACGCAACCCTTCAACATTCATAATCTTACTATCATCAATCACGATAGCATTATCCATACTACCACCCAACGCTAGATTATGCTTACGCAACTGTTCAATATCATCTAAAAAACCAAATGTACGGGCTGCACTGAGTTGCTCCACAAAGTTCTCACTAGAAAAATCTAAACGAGCTTGCTGATACCGTTTATCAAATGCAGGATGGTCAAAATCTATCTCAAAGTTTAGCTGATAACCATAAAACGGAAGCAACTCTGCCCATTTATCACCATCTGTCACTCGTATAGGTTTTTCTACCTGCAAAAACTTTTTATCAGCGCTTTGCTCTTCAATACCTGCCTGACGCAATAAATCAATAAAAGGTGCCGCACTACCATCCATAATAGGAATTTCTGCAGATGATACCCGAATCACTAAGTTATCAATTCCTAACCCCGCAACGGCACTTAATATATGCTCAACTGTTCCAATTCGGACACCATTTTCTACCAGATTAGATGACATCAATGTATCATGAACCAACAGTGCATCTGCTCTTATCTGTGGAGATTCTGGTAAATCTGAACGCTCAAAAACAATGCCAGAATTCACAGCACTAGGTTGCAACTCCAGTAATACCTCTTGACCACTATGCAGACCTATGCCAGAAGCACTAATAGAGGATGCTAAGGTTCTTTGCTTCATAAGATTTCTCTTTATATTTATCATCTAAATGCTTGAAAAGCGACCAAACTTGAAGATTTAAGTCTCTCAATAATAAAAATATATATCATCAAAAAATAATAAATGTTGATAGGACAACTAAGTGTAGTTAGTATGACTCGTAGAACACAGAGTACCACCATAGCCATTTAATAGATTTTTGACTATACATACTTTGTTACATAATGCAAAGCATAACATTGAACCCATACTAAAAAACAGTTAAGAAAATTAATATCTATCGTCAGATATTTTTGTATTCAATCTAGGTTCTACTAAACATTCACCCCATCAGGTTAATATTTACAAGGAGCATAACAATTTTTCACTTTATTTCAAAATTACTGAAACTTACTTTACTCCATGTTAATCAATTTGTTTATACACCACTTTGATAACTTATTAAGCTACCTGTGTTTCATACCATATCTAAGACAAATTTATCTCAATACGCTTAGACATTTACTGAATGCTCAATAAAAAAGACCAAGCTCTTACAAGCTTAGTCTTCTTTATTATTATTCGTACTTAATATTCTATGCAAAATAAACTAAATTATCAATCTAGTCCTCTACCAATACCAGTACTGAAGTACCCTTAGCACCAAGCTCTAGTAGAACAGATACGCATCTAGTGATTTTGCTGATTTTGCTGACGCTTTAAGTAGTCTTGAATACTAACTTTTGTCTGTGCCTCACTAGGCTGTGAACTAGGTCTGTTCAGTCCATCTTGAAACAGCTGTGAAGGTGACTTTTTCTGACTATTCAATGCACTGGTATGAGTATTTGGATCAACTGCTTGGTTACTATGTGCAGATAGGACTTTTTTCGTTGCTTCTTCTTTTGGTGCATCATCTAATGTCAGACCTGTTGCAATAACTGTAACATACAAGTCATCGCCCATATCTTCATCAACAACATAACCGTAGAAAATATTACCTTCATCAACGTCTGTAATACTTTCAACAATCTCACTAACTTGTCCAACTTCATCTAAAGATAATGTGTTTGACGAAATGACATTAATCAACAAACCTTTTGCATTTTCTAGACGCAAGTTATCTAATAATGGAGAGCGGATTGCTTTTTCTGTTGCTTGTCTTGCACGGTCATCACCACTGGCACGACCAATACCCATCATCGCATGACCTTTTGCCGTCATGGCTGTACGCACGTCATTAAAGTCAATATTAATAACCCCAGGACGTTCAATCGTCCCAGCGATACTCTGTACTGCTTGCAACAACACATCATCAGCTTTTCTAAACGCATCTTGCATTGAGATATTACCATAGACACTCATTAGCTTATCATTTGGGATAGTAATGATAGAGTCTACAAAATTAGTTAGCTGCTCAATGCCTGATTTGGCAGCTTTAATACGTTTGCCACCTTCAAATCTAAATGGAGTCGTCACAACTGCGACAGTTAAGATTTCCATCTCTTTTGCAATACGAGCAACAACTGGAGCTGCGCCTGTACCCGTACCACCACCCATACCTGCGGTGATAAATACCATGTCAGAGTTTTCAAGCAGTTTACGAATTGCCTCTTCTTCACTTTCTGCTGCTTCACGCCCTACTTCAGGATTAGCACCCGCACCCAGACCTCTATTGGTTTTTGCACCAAGCTGTAACTTATGTTCAGCAGTTAAGCGGTCAAGAGCCTGACGGTCTGTATTTGCACATACAAACGAAACACCCTGTTTGATGTCACCTTGGCGTATCATATGCTCTACCGCATTACCACCACCACCACCAACACCAAAGACGGTAAAACGTGCTTGTCCATTATTGACAATTTGACTGTCATCAGACATGGTAAACTTCGACATAATAAGTACTCTCCTGTCGTCATAGTATTATATGCACGCGCGATACAATAATACTTGACTAAATTAAAATAAATTACATTGTTCTTTTAAATGCTACTCTTAAAAATCTTTGGCAATAAAACCACACATGTTCATATAATCCGTGCCTATTATATCGCTTTTTGTTTGGTTTTCACTGCTGTCAATTTTTTCAGTGAGTAGGAGCTGTTTAAAATTCGCCCCATCAAGCTAATATCCACAAGGGACGTAGCTATTTTTCACTTTCATGCAAAATTGGCTAAATTTATCTTTATAGATAGAATGTTAGCAAATGGTTATACATCAGCTTATCTATAAAAAACTGCCCATATTATTACACAGACGAGCTGTGGTCGCCATGTTATCAACAGTGTCAATGAAAAACATATTATAAAAATCTCTTTAAGATATTATTAACACTATTTTTCATCTTAGCAAATTTACTATGTTTGAGTGCATCTGGTGAACTTTTCTCACTATATTGAAACAGCTCACTTTGACTATATAGCAATGCACCAAATGCTGTTTGATAATTACGACTTTGTATCTGCACGGTCAAATCTTTAAATTTTTTCTCATCATCAAAATGATTATAAGCAGTAATCGCAGGGTGTGTATTTGTAATATAGACAGAGAGACCTAATAAACGCTTGGCAAATGGCACTATACCTTTAATTTGACTACCACCACCAGATAACACAACACCACGGTCTAAGAAGCTAACTAATCCTGCCTGAGTAAGCTGAGCAAATACTTCATGGAAAATATGCTCATAACGTGCTTCAATGATTCTGGTCAATTGCAAGCTATTAATTGTGATTTCATCAGCGACTCCATGTCGTTGAATCATAATAAACTTACTGGCATCAACACTATGAATATCCACTGTACCATGACGTTTTTTTAATTTTTCTGCCTCTGCCATTGATAGCTCTAAGTCTGCAGAAATATCCATAGTCACATTATGACTGCCTAACGGTACACAATGCGTAAATACCAGTTTATTCTCACGATAAACACACACACTGGTTGTACTTGCACCAATATCAATTAGGCAAACACCCTGTATTTTTTCATTATCCATTAAGCTGTATTCTGCCGTAGAAACTGCATCAAACAGCATATGGTCAATACTCACATCACAAGCCTGAATCAAGCGCTGGATATTTTGGCGACTTGCCACGGGCATCATCATTAAATGATACATCACTGATATTTCTTTGGTATACATACCAATGGCATCATCAACCATCGCCTCTTGTGAGTCGACCATGATTCCCTGCTGGCAATGATGCATCAGATAATAGTTACTAGGCATATCTGCTTCTTTTGCAAGACTCAAACACTGCACAATATCTTTATGCTCTACTGTTTCATTTTCAATTTTAACTGTCCCAAAGCTATTTGTACTTAATAGCTCTGGTGTTGATAATGTCAGCCAGACTGAATGAACACGGCAATTTGCCATCTCTTCAGCATTATATATTGCCTGCTTGATACACTTCTTTAACCTATCCCAGTGTATGATTTGTCCGCAAAAAAAATCATCATTTTCTACATGACCCACACCCATAATACGGATATCATCTACAGACACTACTTGCCCGATAACTGCATAAATAGCAGTCGCACTAAGATGGACAACAACAAGATTTTCTGTATTTTTCATGATATAACACTAATGAAATAAAACGCTTAGGCGTAAATGGTAAAAACTATCTTAATTTATAGGGTCTGTTGAATATTCACCCCGTTAGACTAATATCTGCAAGGGATACATCTACTTTTTACTTTCATGTAAAAATTGGCTAACTTTACCTTATTCTGCGTTAATGAACTGGTTAATATCTAGATATTACCTGCGTTCATCGCCTTGACTAAGGAACTGCTTGTTAAAATCAGTATCTCAATTTTTCCTATGAAGATGAATGTTCAACAGATCCTAAAACCAAGAAGCATATGCAGAAAGTTGAAGGTATTATCTATAATATAGAACCTATGACTATTTCATCTTCGTAGAAAAAAGTGCTACTAACTATTTTTTAACGCTGTGCTTCAATCAAAACTATACTATACATACAGATCATTTTTTGTATACAGATAATATCTGCATATGATATTAACACACGACCTAGTTTGCATCAGTTAGCGTAGCCAATTTTATACGAGAGTAGAATATCACAATATCCTATATAAATATTAAATTAATACCGTAGATATTCAAAAGATCCTAATATAATAAGACTATAAAACTTCAAGTTTTATCATGTAATTTTATAGTCTTATTATAATATCTATTTTGCAATAACTTCTTGTACAAAGTACATAATACAGGTAACCGAAACAGAATGACGATAGATTTATTCTCACCGTTTGCTGTATCTGATTTTATGACGTTGCCTACACAAGCTCTCTTAATTATCTGGCAACAATTAAATATAGTGTACTTCATCATTTTTATAGCAAAATAAACTAAATTTATTGAAGACCAAATAAACAAAAAGTACGCTGTGATAATAGCGTACCATCATCAAGCAATATACACACTACTTGTAAACTACTTGATGGTATCAATGGCGCAAATCGTTGATTAGTTAACGGACTCTTGCCATCGACCATTAATCAGGAATATTCGTTATAGAAGTTGCATCTATGTCATCAGCCAAATTAGCATCATCTACATATGTGTCCTGCTCATCTAAAATGTCTTCACGTATACCAAAACCTGATGACGATGCAGGCATATCTGACTTCCATGAAATCGCAAAGCCATTTTTATATCGCAAATCTAAAGTCTGAATCTCATCCTGCTTTTCTGCAAGCTGATTGAGTAAAATCTGACTGGCATTAAACAACTTCTGATAAGTATTTTCATTATCGACAATAACTCTTAAACCGTTATTAAATCGAATTAACCATGTCATACGAGGTGATAAAATTACATCTTGTACTTCTAATCCAGCCGGTGCAAACCATGTGTTCACCTGTTGCATCATTTGCATAATTAAAGGAGACTGCTCACTATCTCCTTGCAGGTTCACAAACTCTGGCTGTTTAAGCATCTGACTATCTGCTGGTACATACACTTGCCCACTGGCATCAATTAAACGTTCCGTACCAAACTTTGCGATTGGCTGACGAGGTAAAGCAGAAACGACAATACCTTTATGCCAATCTCTTTGGATACTTACTTCATTTACCCATGGCAACTGCATTACTGCATCACGCAATTCAGGCAGTTGTGTAGTAAAAAAATTACCAACCTCTTGCCCCTGCATGGCTGTATTTAGGCTTTGATACTGCGCTGGAGTTAAGTTGCTATGGTCAACAACCAATTGTGTAGGTGGCACTTCATACAGGCTCTTTACTACCATAATAATAGCTACTACTATGATACACAGCATCATTAATGCTATCATTAAATTTGCTTTGGTCTGTAGGATAGAAGGTAGAAAAGTTAACAAAAACTTTTTTTGAGTTTTATTATCACCTTCCATAGTATTTTCTTTACCATCTGTCTCTGATATATTTTCACCGTCTGAACTTAACTCCGACACACGTTCTACGGTTTGAGACATGACTTTTCCTCAAATATAAAGAAGAATGACAATAAAACAATTCTATCAATAAAATATCGACATTTCGATAAATAAAACATTGGGTAGCAATAAATTCTATCCACCATAAGTAAAATATTCATATGGTTATTATAGATTCATTAACTAAAAATACTTGCAAAATACATTAGCAGAAGCATAACAACTGTCAACTGATAATGTTAACGTATTTCAAAATAAAACCCTAGAGTTTTCTTGAGTTTTCAAGACTTATTTACGCAAATTTACAATATTTTTAGCTTGTGGTGATAATTAAGGGATAGAAACCATAGGCAATCTAGCTAATCTACTTCTTTTCCATCCAAAAGATGCCATTCAATCAGCCATGTCCATACCCATCATTTAAGCCAGTGTTTGTGCCAAAATATGCACACACAATGCCTGAAAATCCATACCACGTGCTTTTGCTGCCATCGGTACAAGGCTGTGGCTGGTCATACCCGGAACGGTATTAATTTCTAATAACCAGAAATTTCCCTGTTCATCTTGCATGGCATCTATACGTCCCCAACCTTTGGCATCAACGGCTTTAAAGGCAGCCAGACTCAATGCTTGCAGATGGGATTCGTCTTCTTCAGATAATCCACAGGGGATATAATATCCTGTATCATTGCGATTATATTTGGCTTCAAAATCATAAAAGTTGGTGATATCTGCTGGCTCTAGTCGAATCACTGGGTAGGCTTCATCATCAATGATGACAATGGTAAATTCTCGCCCAGTAATCCACTTTTCTGCCATCACCACATCACTACAAGCGGCAGCTGTTGCAAAAGCGCTGGGCAGCTCATCTAGATGGTTTACCTTGGTCATACCAATGCTTGAGCCTTCATGCACAGGTTTTACCATAATTGGCAATCCTAAGGTATTTACAACCTGTTGCCAGTCTGTATCTGCTGTCAACACAGTAAATGGTGCTGTCGAAAGCCCACACCCATGCCACAGTTGTTTGGTTCTTACCTTATCCATGCCAATGGCTGATGCCAATACACCAGAGCCAGTTTGTGGAATACCTAGCCACTGTAACACACCTTGCAACTGTCCATCTTCTCCACCACGTCCATGTAAAACATTAAACACACGGTCGTATTGAGTCAGCGACATGATATCTTGGTCTTTAGGGTCAAAGTGCACAGCATCAATGCCATAGTCTTGCAATGCTTTTAAAACAGCACTACCACTATCTAGCGACACCAAGCGTTCATTGCTTGTACCACCATAAACCACAGCAACTTTACCGAATACACTGGGGTCATGACTGACAATAGCGGTGGCAGAGTCAGAGTTTTGAGTAGATACAGACGTTTGATTCATAATAATAATTCTCTAAAACATACTAGGTTTAATCTAGATTAAATATAATTGATTCTCTGCCAGCTCTTGTGAAACTTGCCCAACGTTACCCGCACCTTGGGTAATCAATAAATCACCTGCTTTGATGATTCTTTGCATCACAGGTGCTAGATTATCTTTATCCACCAGCATCGGCTCAACTTCACCACGCAGTCGAATACTACGAGCTAATGCCTTGGTATCTGCACCAACAATCGGTGATTCTCCAGCACTATAAACATCCATTAACAATAGTTCATCGACTTTAGAGAGGACAGACACAAAGTCATCAAAGCAGTCACGAGTGCGGCTATAACGATGTGGTTGAAACAGCATCACTAAGCGACGCTCAGGATAGCTTTGTCTAGCCGCCTCTATCGTTGCTTCCACTTCTTTTGGATGATGTCCATAGTCATCAATTAATAACACATCACCGTCATCTTTTGCCACACAGGCTTGCTGCTCAAAGCGTCTACCCACACCAGCAAATTTTTCTAATGCACGCTGAATAGCGGCATCATCAACGCCCTCATCTGTCGCCATGGTGATGGCAGCTAGGGCATTTAAAACGTTATGTTGCCCTGGAATATTCAGCGTCAGCCTAAGTGGCTCATGGTCACGGCGCAATACGGTGAAATGAGTTTTTGTGCCTTCCACTTCCACATCCACTGCTTGCACATTGTTATGTGGTAAAAAGCCAAATGTCTGCACAGGTCGAGCGATGTCATCAATCATGGCATATAGCTCTTTATCATCACCACAAACCACTGCTAAACCATAAAATGGCATATTCTGTAAAAATTGTATATAAGCTGCTTTTAGTTTATCAAAGCTATTTTCATATGTTTCCATATGGTCTTGGTCAATGTTAGTGACAATTGCAGCCATGGGGCGCAGTGATAAAAATGAAGCATCTGACTCATCTGCCTCAGCGATTAAAAATCGGCTTTGTCCCAATGACGCATTTTTTCCAGATGCGTTCAGCTTACCGCCAATGACATAAGTAGGGTCAAAACCCGCTTCTGTCATCATCATAGTTAATAAGCTGGTCGTTGTGGTTTTCCCATGCGCACCAGCGACAGCAATACCATGACGATAACGCATCAGCTCACCTAGCATATCGGCACGACGTACCACTGGCAGGCGAGCCTTCAGTGCAGATTGCACTTCAGGGTTACTACGGTCAATGGCTGAAGACACCACAACCACATCAGCATTGGCAATATTTTTAGAGTCATGTCCAATATATACTTTAATACCGATACTCTCTAGGCGCTGGGTTACAGGGCTGGTCTTGATATCAGAACCACTCACAGCATAGCCCTGATTCTTCATCACCTCGGCAATGCCACACATACCTGCACCACCAATACCCACAAAGTGAATACAGTTAATACGACGCATTTCAGGAATTTCTATTAGACGTTTGGATAAGGCAGGCTTTGGCATCACGCTCTCTCAAATAAACTATTAAACTTAAATTAGATATTGGGTTAAAACTTGAATTCACAAATACAATTTAGTAAAAACAATGCAGCTCCAGTTTTTAACAAGATATTTTTGGCAAAATACTTATCAACATTAACCCATCACCACAGAATATATCTCGTCAGCAACTTCCATCGTCGCTCCTGGATTTGCCAAGGCTTTGCCTCGTTTTGCCATCTCCAAGCATTTTTCTCGATTCAAATCCAACAAGATTTCTTGTAGATAGTTAGCAGTAAACTTGCTTTGTGGCACAAGATAAGCCGCATCTTCCACTGCTAAATAACGAGCATTCGCTGTTTGATGGTCATCAACAGCATGTGGTAATGGAACAAAAATCGCTGCCAAACCCACATTTTGAATTTCTGTTACTGTCAATGCACCCGCTCGACATACAATAATATCTGCCCAAGCATACGCATCTGCCATATCTTCAATAAAGGGCAAAACCTCAATATCATGATGACTATCCATTATGGGTGCATAACTGGTCGTGGTTGCTTCGACATTTTTGCGACCACACTGGTGGCGTACTACAAATGGCTTATCAATCAGTGCCAAGGCGGCTGGAATGGTTTCATTTAACACCTGAGCACCCAATGAGCCACCTACTACTAACAATTTTAGAGGGGAGTCATCTTTTAGATTATAACGCACCTCTGGTGGTTCAATTGCACAAATGGCTTTACGGACAGGGTTTCCCACTGTTTTTAGCTTTGGATTCTGTCCAGAAGTCGCATCACCAAATGTATTTTCAAATGCTTGTAGCACCTTACTGGCTATTTTGGCAAGATAGCGATTGCTCATGCCAGCAATTGCATTTTGCTCATGAATAATAAGTGGGACACCCGCCGTTTTTGCTGCCAATCCACCCGGTGCCGTCACATAACCACCAAAGCCTACCACCACATCTATCTGATTGGCTTTAATGACTTTAATGGCAGCCATGGTTGCTGAAGATAGGGTAAAAGGCATTTTTAATACGCGCCCAATACCTTTTCCTCGCAGACCTTGCATTTCGATAGCATGAAACGCATAACCATGTGGTCGCACCAAATCATTTTCCATACCATTTGGTGTACCTAGCCAGTGTACTGTTGCTCCTCGGCGAGTGAGTTCATCAGCAACCGCCAGCGCAGGGAACACATGTCCTCCTGTTCCTGCTGCCATCATCAATATTTGCGGGTTTTTCATAATTTGCCTATTTTTATAAAATAAAAAACAACAGAATGATAGCAAATTATCATTCTTGCTATTGCTATATAATGCGGGTCATTTGTATCAAAATCTTATTGATTCTATCTGAATAGAGAATAGCCAACTTTAACGACTAAACAACACGATAATATTTTCTTTAGATTTTGGGCTCTATCACCTCTAATCATGCATTTTTGCCATATTTTGTCGCATACTGTTGCTCAACTACAGCAATAAAGTCTTGGGCAATATCTGTCCCACACTGGTTGTCAATCTCTCGAACACAAGTTGGACTGGTTACGTTAATCTCTGTAATACGATTACCAATCACATCCAGCCCAACAAATAATAACCCTTTTTCTAGTAATATTGGCGCAACGGCTTGGGCAATTGCCAATTCTTGCTCCGTTAATGGCATAGCAACACCACGCCCACCTGCTGCTAGATTTCCTCGAGTTTCACCCTGACTTGGGATACGAGCCAAACAGTAAGAAACTGGCTGACCACCCACAATCAAGATACGCTTATCGCCCTCTTTGATTTCAGGTAAATAGCGCTGAGCCATAATAGGTAATGTTTCCAGCTCCGTCAGCATCTCTAGTGTTGCACCAATATTTGGACTGTCTTTGGTTAAACGGAAAATACCTGTCCCACCCATACCATCTAGAGGCTTGACTATCACATCGCCTTGCTCAGCAATAAACTGGCGAATATGCACCTGTTTACTTGTGACAATCGTTGGACTCATATACTGACTAAACCAAGTCGCAAATAGCTTTTCATTACAGTCACGAATCGCTTGTGGGTCATTGACAACCAACACCCCTACAGCTTTGGCATGGTCTAATAGATAAGTGCTATAAATAAAGCGCATATCAAATGGTGGATCTTTACGCATTAAAATCACATCGTAGTCAGTAATTGCTTGTGTTACCACTTCATCAAGCTGATAAAACTCATCAGGGTTGCGACTGACTGTGACTGCTTGTGCATCCACCATCAACTGACCTTGATTTAACCATAAATCATGAATTTGACAGTAGCCTAATCGATGCCCTCTATCCTGAGCAGCCCACATCATCGCCAATGTGGTGTCTTTTTTATAATTTACTTTTTCAATGGGGTCCATAATGACCAAAATATTTAACGCTCTTTTGGTGTTAACATTGGCTGATTGCGACATACTCTTTCCTAAAAATAGATAACATAGATAATGCAGTATAGATTAAACAAATGAGTTTAACTGCCCCTTTAAACCCCATATTGCTCACGATATTGACGCATTTTTTGTAGGTTTTCTACTTCACCTTTTTCCTGTAAATACACAATGATATCATCAATATCTACCAATGCTTGCACAGGAATATTTAATGTACTTGCCAGTTCTTGAATGGCAGATAGCTCATTTTGACCACGCTCTTTGCGGTCTAAGGCAACCAGAATACCAGCAATACGAGCGCCTGCTTCCGATAAAATACCAACGACTTCACGCATCGCTGTACCTGCGGTAATCACATCATCAATGACCCACACAGATTTACCTTGTAGGTCCGTACCGACTAAACTGCCACCCTCGCCGTGGTCTTTAACCTCTTTACGATTATATCCCCATTGTGCATTAATACCGTGCTGTTGCCATAGTGCCTGTGCTGTCGCCGCAACAAATGGAATGCCTTTATACGCAGCTCCAAAAATCACCAATGGCTCTTCTGACTCTGATTTTGACTCTGGTGCAGATGCCTGTACTTGTTTTGCTAGTGCATCAGCATATCCTGTTGCTAATAGTGACAACATCTCCCCCGTTGCTAGTAGACCTGCATTAAAAAAATAAGGACTAACTCGCCCAGACTTCAAAACATACTCACCAAATCGTAAAACTTGGTTGTCTAATGCCAGCTCAATAAACGCAGTGGCTGAAAAAGTTGCTGGGGTTGATGTTGCTGTCATGGTACGTATCCTTTAAGTATGATTGAGTATTGTTAAGAGTGGTCAAATAGGATGATGGTATTTATGGTTTCAGATGTCATTTATTTAATGAGACATGCTATTTTAGCGAATTTTAGAAGGGGATTATAGAGTCTGCTAAACATTCCTCTATTATGAGAACAGTTGAAGGACACACTTTAAGAAGACACACTTTAAATAAACAATATCTGAATCAAGACAATGAACTATGACCAACCATTAATATAGTATTCGGTCAAATTTGGATAGCGGGTAAACAAACTGGAACGAGAAGAAACTGCAAAATAAACTTCATTATCACTACTTATCTGTATCTGCCAACCTAAAAAAACACCCGCCATAATGACATGCCCTTCATATATACGAATATGGCGATACTGACTGGTATCATGTTTACTTAAACGGCACTGGCTCAGTAAATAGCTACGCAAATATTGGCAAATTTGCTGAGCAGACAATCTGCGGTTAATTGTTTTTCGAGTATCACATTGACTAAGGGCATGCACCGCCAATCGGCACGGTAGAATATCAGTCGCCAAACTATCTATACCATTATCAAAACGCTCGGGATAAAGAATAACTTCCCAATCTGGCGCAAAAATATCATTTAGCATCTCTGGCATCATCATTGCCAGCTCTCTTGGCTCAAGCTGTCCTTTGCTTTGCTGGTGATATTCAGCCAAACGACGAGCAAATTTTGCAGAGCTGGGGCAAGGACAAGTTTTAGCCATACCATAGCGTGTCAACATTGGGTATTGTTGCAAAATAGCACTGACATCCGCCATATCCACAGATAATGCCAATGCTGATAAAGGATATAATGGCTGTAATAAAGGGTCTGCCTGTGAAGCATCAGGATTGTGATAAAAACTGGCTGGCACTTTCATCAGCCCACCTGCTTGTAATAACTCCAAATAAGAAGCCAGTGCAGGTGAGTCTATCAATTGCCATTGAGATAGGCATTGTGTTGTCTGTGTTGTCAATGTTGATAGGTTTTGCTTTGATGAAGTGTCCTGTTTAACATTCTGCATTTTATGATATGGCTGTCTATCAACCTCAAGCGTGCCTTTGTTTTGGGATATTTGCTCACAAATCTGACTGAATACTTTTTGACGGTGATAAGCAGTCACTGGTGGCGGTGTATCCAATAATGAACGTGCTGGGTCAATCGGAGTTTGTTTTGGGTCAAAGTTTGGATGAATGATGCTAGATGGCTTTGACTTAGAATGCGTTGTTTTAGAATGGGTAGTGTGATTATCTTTCAACTGCGCTTGGCAATTTTGTGAATGTGCTAAAGCAGAAGTCGTTAAATTAGTAACACTCTGCATGTTGTGCGCTTTATTTTGCCTATTGCGATACTTATCAGTGCTATTTTTTCCACCAACACTCAATGACTGTGACGCTGGTGATGGCACAGATTGGTTGCTCGTGGCTTTATCATCATTTGAGTTATTCGCTGGCACGGGTAGCTACCTTTATTTTTTGAAGATACACCAATAATAAGAGTCAGAGGTTGAGTCACCCTTGTTGGAAATCTAACACAACCTAGCTTGGTGGCATACCTTAAAGCGCTTATTTTTTATTTGCTTGACGTTCTAGTGTAACAAAACTCAGCATTTTATCAACAAGCGCTATGCCATCATTTCCGTGCCTAACTGTTATCAATGTAAATATTTATCACTGACCATATTTAGGATGTCTGTTTTATATCCAGACTTTGCAGTATATGACGATAGCCAACATGCCAGTCAGGATATTGTAACCATGGCAAAGGGATATTGCTATGTAAGCGCTTGCCTGACATTACAGGGTGGGCATGCGACTCATTCTCTTGCGCTTCTGGCTC
This sequence comes from Psychrobacter sp. I-STPA6b, assembly GCF_020662265.1. Lineage (GTDB taxonomy): Bacteria > Pseudomonadota > Gammaproteobacteria > Pseudomonadales > Moraxellaceae > Psychrobacter. The sequence continues at coordinate 74,020 of NZ_VEWM01000122.1, read as the reverse complement.
AGGGGGCTGGGTTGCTAACTGCTGACATAACCAACAGCTCAACTCATAGGATGTCACTGGTACATAGTCTGTTGCAATATAAACTGGTTTAAGTTGACACACCTTGGTGTCATCACTAGCAAGTAACAATACTTCCGTAATAATTTGCACCAAATCTGTATCCAAAATACGATTTGTCCATTCCCACTGAGGCATGATTGGTTTATCTTTCTGTTGCGCTTTACGAACTCGCATCAGACGCTCTTTACCATAAATACCACTAGGACGTATGATTACTGCCCGCTCTTTAAAATGCTTTTGCAACACCTGCTCTGCTTGCAATATATATTGTGAGCCACCTCGGCTTGGTATCTGTGGTGATACCGTTTCATCTATCCATTCACCATTATCCTGCCCATAAACACCTGTGGAAGAAATAAAAATCAGATATTGTAAGTTTGGCAACTCATCAGCCAGTCCAGCAATATGCTCAGCAATGCCTAAATAGGTATTTTTATAAGCAGTCTCATTATACTCATCAGGCGTTACCACAATGGCAATATGGCTAAAACTAGCAATTTGACTGGCACATAACTGCTTGGCATCTGCCTGTATAAACGATGCTCTATGATGGCGCTGATAATCTTGTGACTCACCTCTTGCCATGCCCGTCACTTGCTTTCCAAGTGATGCCAGTTTATTAGTCACAGCCAAACCAATATCACCCTGACCAATCACCAAAAAATGTGCTAAATCAGACATACCTCATTCCTTTTATCAATAAATTTCTGCATAAATTCATAAAGACTCAACCATAATGGAAAATAGATAAATGCTTAGTAACTGTGCAACCCCTACAAGCCATTAAAAAAAGTAGTGTAAATATGCCAATTGTATATCACTATTATCTTTTAAATCATTAGGTTGCCAAGTATGATTGGCTTGAAGACGTATGGCAGAGTTTTTACTGAGGTCATGTTGCACACCAAGACTTGCTGTTGGTTGCCAATAGCCACTACTGCCAGATTTCGCATGATGCCCATGATACCAATAGGGTGCAGAAAGCTCAGCCAGCGCACGTGTTTTCTCTCCCCAGTGCTGTTGACAACCCACTAAAGCACCTGTGCCAATACGAAAACCATTTGCCAGACCCTTACCAACCTGTGCTCCAGCCGTAGTCATGGCATAGCAAATATTGGCTGGACGCTCTCCAGAAATACGCTGTATCTGACCTTGCTGATAGTCAACCTTTGGCTGACCATAGGCAAAAGAATAACCATACTCCACGCCAACACTACCTACTAAATGCTGGTTATAATCTACTTCTCCAACACCTTCACTGACTTGGCGAGCCTGCATATGTAGCCCCCATGTCTTGCCATTTTTGACCACATTTACAGGATTGAGCAAGCGTCCACGCACCAAGGTCAGCTCTTGTAACTGTAGCTTCTGCCCTTGCTGTTTAGATGGCTGATGCTGGCTATCATCTAAGCCCATCCGTACCCGAGCGCCTAATACTTCATAGTCAAAATATTGAGGATATCCTTGTGACCTATCTAAAGCATCATGATAGCCAGCACGCAAGCCCACATCCATATAACGATGACTATTTTGCACCCCTAAGCCCACATCAACTCGTTTTAGCTCATGTGCCTCTAATGGATTATTGTCAGCAGGAATTAACATGGCAGAAGTGATTACAGACGTGACCGTTTCTGGCTTTATTTGCTGTTTATCTGACTGCTTGGCATTATCCGTATTTGAGCTATGATTGTTTGGAGGTAAATTGTTTGGAGGCAAGCTATTGTGATTGCTCATTGGCTGGTGGTCGTGATTTAAATTTTGTTGTGCTTGAGCGATTGTCATATTGGCAGGACGGTAATGTGTTGCCACAATTAAATTCTGCTCATCCAAACGTCGAACAATATCAGCAGGAATGGTTGCTAAGCTAAAGCCTTGCGTTAAATCTGTTTCTGGACGTACAATGTTTATCAAATGTAATAATTCATAAGCACAATTATTTGATAAAAAATAGTAAGGTAAAGATAAATCCTTAATTTCCCAAACATGACGCATCACTTGTCTGCTCTCTTCTGGGGTTAGATTTAAGACATACTCCCAAGTATCACGCCCTTCTTTTTGATGATATTGCACCATTTTATCTTTATATGGCTCAACACTAAAAACGCCTGCATACCCACCATAAAAAGACTTCATCGCATATTTAACAAAGGGGTCATTCGGGTCACCTCCAACGGTATAATTGACCGCATGTGCACCTTCATCCGTGCTATGGTCTTGCGCACTTTGAGCATTATCAACACGCATCACTGTATGCCCAAAGCTAGAAACCGGATTATCCAGATACTCTTCTGCAAATACTACAGATAATTGATAAGGCTGTATCTGAGATAACCACGCTTTAAACTCTTGGCAATCGGCTTGAGGTAACTCATCAGAGCTAATCTGTAGCTGTGTGCGTAGCCATTGAGTTCTGGCAGGAAAGCGACATTGGACAGAGTCATTACCACGCTGAATATCTTGCACAGAAAACATATGGGTTAACATTGCCTCTAATTCTTCCTGAGGTGCTAACATGCCTTGTGAGCTTACAAAAAAAGAGGGCGTTAATTCTGCCAATTGGGCTTGTTGCTGTTGTACCTTTTTTTGATTTGTCGAGGTAGATAAATACAATAATCGTCGCCATGTTGGCTCTGCACCAAGCTGTCGCTGTTGTGCTTGTATCAGCTTTTCATTCAGTCTTTCATTCAACCTTTGAGTAAGCGCTTCATAAGAGCTTGCATCAGATAATGGTTCATTAGACATGACATCAGAAAGGGCTGTATCGACTTTATCAAATAATAAAGCCTCATTTTCTACTGATGATGGACTATCTGGCTGAGCATGGCTAAGCGTTACAATAAAGACACCCACACCAGCCAGCAATCCTAAACGAAACCATTGCGTTATACTGCTCTTTCTTTGATGATATATTCTTTGCTGATTTTGTTTTTGCTTAGGTTTTATTTCTTTATATTTCATAATCACTCAGGCAAGATTGATGGTTATTTATTAACAGCTTGTATTGATAGCTTATATAAAGTTTGTTGCATCTTTCTTTAACAGACCATTTTTCTAAATCTAATTTTAAAACTGATATTCACAACATACAATGCAATCAGGTTAAAATAGATTGATGATAAACTTGCAATTCCTACTTGCAACTTAGGCAACTTTCACCTAGGCTTATTGCCGGATAGTATTGATAGTAGACCCTTCTTATGAATAATAATAGCAGTCATCAAAGCACGCCAGCCATGAGAATTGAGCAAGGACGACTGGATTCAGCCACTTGGCTCGCTTCACCAAATTTTAACCAACGTCCTGATGATATTACCATCAATACCATTGTCATTCATAACATCAGCCTACCCCCTGACCGCTTTGCGCAAACTGATACCAACGGACAACATTATGTAAAAGCATTATTCACCAACAGCTTGGACTGGGATGCCCATCCATATTTTAAAAGTATTGAGGGTATTGAAGTTTCTGCTCATTTATTTATCGAGCGTAACGGTCAAATCACACAGTTTGTCAATTTTGATGAACGTGCGTGGCATGCGGGACATTCAAGCTATCTAGGACGCCCTGCATGCAATGATTATAGTATTGGTATTGAGATGGAAGGCTCAGATTTCCAGCCATTCACCACTGAGCAATATCAAGCGTTGGCACAAGTCATTGTCGCCATATATCACGCCTATCCACAAACTCGCCGTCATCTTACTGGACATAGTGATATTGCCCCTAACCGCAAAACCGACCCCGGTGAGTTTTTTGACTGGCAAACCCTACGCCAGATGGTTGCTTCACTGATGCAGACAACAGAAACAACCAACCATTAGACATCACTTCATCATAAATCCATTACAAATCCATCATCACCAATTTGGGTTGGTGCTATAATTTGTTCAGTTTTTCCAATTAAGGTGTTCATACTTCATGGCAATCAGTCGACTTTTCCGCTCCACAATGGTGGTCAGCGTTATGACCATGCTCTCTCGTATCCTTGGTCTGGTACGTGACATGGTGCTACTGGGTGTATTTGGTGCTGGTGGCTTAATGGATGCCTTTTTGGTCGCTTTTAAGATTCCAAACTTTTTACGGCGACTGTTTGCAGAAGGTGCTTTTAGCCAAGCCTTTGTTCCTGTTCTCTCTGAATACAAAGAGCGATTTTCTCTATTAGAAGTGCAGATTTTGATTAGTCGTACATCTGGGGTATTGATGCTGGTACTATCCATGCTGACGGCTGTAGTCATTCTTGCTGCACCTTGGGTTATTACTCTATTCGCCCCTGGATTTGCTGATGACCCGCTAAAATTTGAAACTGCCAGTGAGCTATTGCGCCTAACCTTCCCTTATCTTTTATTTATATCCATGACGGCATTTGCTGGTAGTATTTTACAGAGCTATGGTAGCTTTGCTGCACCTGCCTTCGCCCCTGTCTTGCTCAATTTATGTATGATTGGTGGTGCATTGATTGTCGCACCAATGATGGACAAGCCCATTATGGCTCTAGGCTATGCGGTGGCCGTTTCGGGATTATTACAGTTATTGATTCAACTGCCCCAGCTTTGGAAACGCAAGTTATTGGTTGCACCCAAAGTCAACTTCCAACACGATGGTGTTAAGCGTATTTTACGCCTTATGCTCCCCTCTATTTTTGGGGTATCCGTCACACAAATTAACCTCCTACTCAATACCATGTTGGCTTCATTAATGGTGGGAGGCTCAGTAACATGGCTTTATACAGCAGAGCGCATGAGTGAGTTGCCACTTGGGCTGATTGGTGTTGCTATTGGTACAGTGATTCTACCCAGTCTGTCTGCCAGTAATGCACAAAGTGATGATAGCTCGTTTCGCAAAACATTAGACTGGGCTGCACGATTGATTATTTTGGTTGGTATTCCTGCATCGACTGCCATGTTTATGCTATCAGATGTCTTTATGCAGGCATTATTTATGCGTGGAGAGTTTACCATCAGTGATGCATCCATGAGTGGTCTGGCATTACGCAGTATGTCTGGAGGCATTTTGGGCTTTATGCTGATTAAGATTTTTGCCCCAGCATTCTTTGCACGTCAAGATACCAAAACACCAGTCAAAGTCGGCATCGCTTCTGTCTTCGCCAATATTGTATTTAGCTTACTATTTATTGGGTTATTTTATTTAATCAAACTGCCTTTACATGGCGGTTTAGCACTGGCAACAACGGGTGCATCATTTGTCAATGCAGGATTGCTATATTACTTTTTACAAAAGCGTGGGATTTTCCGTTTCGAATCACATTGGAAAAAAATGTTTATCCAATTTGTCATTGCTAATACGGCAATGATTATTGCCTTATATGTTATGTTGCCTTATTTCCCTAGCGCTGGTGCGCAGTGGTATCGCTTAGGAGCATTAATGATTATTTGTGTCCTTGGTGCGACGGTATATGGTATTGCTTTACTGGCAACTGGATTCCGCCCACGCCAGCTTCGCCATGGCTAATTTTACCACTTGCTTTGGATTTGATATGATGCTACCTATCCATTCCATCTTTAAATGAGACAAACATGCAAATAAACCATAAAAAACTCTATATCGCACCCTTAGCATTAAGCCTCTGTGCAACCCTAATGCTAACAGCTTGTAACAAGTCACAAGACGTTGCTGAAGAGGCAAAAGTTGATATTGAGCAAACTGCACCCTTACAAGCAGGTGAAGATGTTGCTGATGCAAATATTGCTGTTCCTGCTGATACCAGCGTCATTCCAGCAGATGCTCCCAATATTGTTATCAATAAAATTGCCCAATCAAATACAGATACACCAGATGCAGAAAATAGCAACGCATCTGTAACGTCAAATACAGACTTTATCGCAGGAACACCAGAAGCAACCTTAATGCAGGCACTTAACACGCTGTATTATGGGAAAGCCAGTGATGCCGCCCAGTATTATGATGTTCAGGGTATTCCTAACTTTGCACAAGAGCTAGAAAAAACCCAGCCTACTTTTCAGCAGACCGTACGTCAGATTGTGTTAAAAAACATCACCTATAATGAGGATAAAACGCAAGCGACTCTGACAGGGTTACTTTATCTTGTAAATAACGAAGAAGGAAATGATGCATCATTTACCTTACATAAAGAACATGGTACATGGAAAATTTCAGGTTAATCTCTCACTCTGTTTCTCACTATACTGGCGAGATAACAGCTTTACCTAGCATGATTACATCAGCATAAAATCCTTGCATATCACAGACTTGGGGCATCTGTCCCCACTGTGAAAACCCTAAGCTTTGAAATAGGCGAATGCTGGGCTGATTATGCGCAAAAATCAATGCCACCACATTATGAATCCCCAGCTCAGGTGCAATAGCAAGCATCCATAGAACCAATTGTTTTGCCAATCCCTGACGCTGGCTATCCTTATCAACATAAATACTAATCTCACTACTGATATGATAGGCAGGACGGTCATATAGGTTGCTAAAACTTCCCCATGCAACCATTTTTCCAGAATGATTCTTAACCACAAAAATAGGACGATTGTTAACTAGATAATGTGCATCAAACCACGCCTGCCGTTGGGCAATGCTAACTGGTTGCAAATCTGCTGTTGCCTGTTTTTGGGCAATATTTTGGTTATAAATGCAAACAATATCTGCTAAATCTTCTGGCATTGCACAATAGATATCATGGTCAGCAGTTAATATTGCCAGTGCCTGTGCTGATTTTTGCTCTATCTTTTGTACTACCTGTTGCATTGTCCCGTGCTTGGTCACTTGTATTTTGGCTTGTATTGTTTCGTGTTTTGCAGTCATAAGGTTGGACTTAATTTGCAGATTGGCTGAATAGTTGTCAGTAATGGCTTATTTTACTTTATAATGACGCCTGAAAACATCATCTATGGCAGATTCAGACTCAAAATACAGTCATAATTCTGACAAAAATGACTGATTCAGATTCGACCATAGCAATATTGTGACGACGACTACAAACTGTCACTATAAGAAGTTAGGGGCTTTTCAACAGCCCCTATCAATTTATAATTTTTACTTTTGCCAACCACGCTTGATTGCCTATGAAAATTTATCACCTTGATGCGCTTGATACCAACATCTCCCTACCTGCCAGTGCCTTAACCATTGGTAACTTTGACGGGGTACATCTGGGACATCAAGCCATGCTAGCAAAGCTAAAAGCCATTGCCCAGCCACAACAGCTTGCCACAATGGTGATGATATTTGAGCCACAGCCTCGTGAATATTTTGCTAAGCTCAATGGTAACCCGAATAACGCCCCTGCACGTTTGACCACACTGATGGAGAAACAAATGCGCTTGGCTGAGTCTGGGGTGGATTTCTTAGTCATTGCCCGTTTTGATGATGCGTTTCGCTCGTTATCTGCCACACAGTTTGCAGATATTCTGGTACAGCGCCTAAATGTGAAAGCATTGGTTTTAGGTGATGATTTTCGCTTTGGACATGACCGTACAGGTGACAGTGAGTTTTTACGTCAATATGGCTTGGCAGTAACCAATCTACATACCGTTACAGACCAGAGTAGCCATGCCAGTCATACCAATAATAGTGAGCTAAATACAGAGCAAGCACGTATCAGCTCAACTCGGATTCGGCAGTGCCTACATCAAGGCGACTTAGCAACAGCGAACCGTTTACTTGGTTATGACTATAATATGACTGGGGAAGTTATTTCTGGTGACCAAATTGGACGCACACTGCATTATCCAACAGCCAATATTAGCCTTAACCGTATCAACCCTGCCCTGCATGGTATCTATGGCGTCGATGTGGTGATGCTTGATGAAAACAATCAAGTCATTAAATCAGGATTTGACCAAGCGGCACTATCACCTGAGCTTACAGGAATATCAGGTCTAAGAGAGCATAGCCTATTTGGGGCAGCCAATATTGGTGTGCGTCCTGCGATTAATCAGTCTCATGAATGGCGCTTAGAAGTACATTTCCCAAACTTTAGCGGCGACCTATATCATAAGCGTTTAAACGTTCGCTTTTTGCACTTTTTACATGCTGAAAAAAACTATCCAAATCTCACAGCATTACAAGCTGGTATCCAGTCTGATGTGCAAGCATTATTGGCATGGCGACAACAACAACTTAAATAGTCCACTGTAAATATTCTTTAAAAGAAACTAAAAATAACTGTGCTGAATTGAGTCGACTCTACTGGTAGTTTTTTGCTACCATAGCCCACCTTTTTTGACATATAACCATACTCATGCCAATGCTTGATTCTCTATTTACCCCAGACACTCTGCTGTACCTATTTGACATGATGGGCGTCATTGCCTGTGCCATCGCAGGTACACTATTGGCACAGCATAAGGGCTTTGATATTTCAGGCTGTATTTTAGTCTCTATGGCAAATGCCATCGGCGGTGGCACATTGCGAGATATGGCGCTAGACAGACATCCACTATTTTGGATGACTGACCTCAACTATGTGATTGTCATCACCATTACCTCACTGATTTTGCAAGTATTTTTTCATCTTTATCATAAGATTGATACCGCCGTAAAACTGTTTGATGCAGTTGGATTAGCGGCCTTTAGTGTGATTGGCTTTAAGGTTGCCTTAGCACAGAATGCCTCACCAATGATTGCCATTATGATGGGTGTTTGGACAGCAATTATTGGGGGTCTACTGCGTGATATTATTTGTAATGAAATTCCTTTAGTATTGCAACGAGAAATTTATATCACTGCAAGTGTGGCAGGCGCACTGGTGTATTTATTGTTAGATTATCTTGGGATTTATACTGGGTTAAATGACTTTATAATGCTGGGTGTGATTTTTATCATTCGCGTGCTGGCTTTACGTTTTGATTGGCATTTACCTTCCATACGCTTGGTGGACTAAACCAGATTTCTTTTGGATTTTATCATGTTGCTAGGTACATTAATAATAGAGACATTAGTCAATACACTCAGTCAATCAGTTGTCTTTGATAGTGCGTTACCCACCGCACTTGCCAACCGCTTTACAGAACATTTACCCAAAACACTACCCACCACCTTTGACCCAAAATCTCTTATTTTTTTATTTGATATGATTGGTATCGTTGCTTGTAGTGTTTCAGGAACAATTTTGGCTAAACACAAAAACTTTGATGTGTTTGGCTGTTTGCTGGTTTCTATGGTAACAGCAATCGGTGGTGGTACCGTGCGAGATGTCATTTTAGACCGTCACCCACTGTTTTGGATGGTCGATATGAACTATCTGATGGTCATTACTGTCACATCCATCTTATTTCAGGTTTTTTTCCATCCTGAATCACGCCATGTTGATTGGTTTTTAAAGCTATCTGATACCATTGGCCTATCTGCATTTACTTTAATTGGTATCAAAGTTGCGCTCAGCATGGGGACAAATATTCCAGTTGCACTACTTTTAGGTGTCATCACGATTATTGTTGGTGGTATCATCCGCGACATGATATGTAATGAGATACCACTGGTACTACAACAAGAGATTTATATCACCGCAGCATTATTTGGTGGTGGCGTATTTTTTATCATGCGTGCCTTAGACATGCCAAGTTGGCTCATTGATATCTGTACCATGCTATCCATCTTTACCTTGCGTATGCTGGCAATTCGTTATGATTGGAAATTCCCTGAAATTGATTTGGTAGCAAGACGTAAACATCGTTAATTACATGAATCATTAGTTACATGAGTTGATTTGCTAGATAAGTTTTAAGTTAAATTTATTATTTACTCTACTAATAATACCCAAAATATTAAGCCACTGCCTAAACCAACGAAAGATAATAGAACAGGCAGACGTAATTTACCTTGTCTCCACGCTATACATAATATGGCAAGAAGCACAGCAGTTGTTACAATGGCAAGTGATACTTGAATAGACTCAGGCACATTCGCATTGGTAAGTAGAGGAATAAATATGGCGATAAATAAGCAAGGGGCTAGTATTAAGTTAACTGGCTGTTTATTGTCATCGTTTTGTTGGGTTGGATTTTGTGAACGGAGATGGTTGTTGGCACTCATAACAAACCTTCCTATTATCTAGTCTTAATTTAAATGATAGCTAAACCTGAATTATAAGAGATAGAGATATTGAAAAACTCATAGGTTACGCTTCGATTTACCACACACTACAACTATTGTTTTTGAAATACAGTTGCTTTTGAAATACAGTTTTGACTGTAACAAAATCTGTGGCAGTAAAAATTAACACTGTGTTATTACTTTTAATAAGTTGTTAGGAAGTTGTAAATAAAGTTATTTTTAGCTTATCAAGCTAATATCCGCCACACCACAAATAATACGGCAAATAAATAAAACAAAGGAGCAAACCAACCCACTTGGGTGGCAATAGCAATGCTCACAGCAAAACCAGACAATGCAAACCAGTCCCGACGACGTTCATTCAGCATATCAGCACGGATAAGCTGAATCTCTCGCATCTGCTCATCTTGGCGTGCACCTTGCGCTGACATACTTTGTAAAGACTGGTCTATCAGTCGGGGTAGCTCACTGGTTGCCAGTAATAGCTCTGGTATCTGCTCACGAAGTTGTTGCATATTGCGTACTGGGTCAAGTTGTTCTTTCACCCAAGCGGTTAGAATTGGTTTTGCCAAAGACCATATATCTAGCTGTGGATATAAGTCCCGACCCAAACCTTCTACATGCACTAATGTTTTAAGTAAGAGCATCAACTGAGGCGGAATACTCATATGATGACGACGGGCAATGTCCAAAATCTGCATCAGTATACCCGCAAAATCAATCTCATTAATCGGTTTTGCCAGCATGGGTGAGACTGTGCGACGCATATCGCGAGTCAATGCATGCTTATCTGTATTGGGTGGAATCCAGCCAGCACGACTCACAATATCTACCAATGAGGTAAAGTTATTATTCATTACCGACAATAACATGCGTGCCACTATCATTTGGTCAGCCTTTGATAGCTCACCCATGATGGCACAATCTAGCCCAATATAGCGAGGTGTAAACTGTGGGTTTTGTTGCAAAAACTCTGGCATAACCACTTCCACAAACACATTACCCGGATGCATGTCGGCATGAAAGAAGTTATCCCGAAAGACTTGGGTGAAAAAGATGGTCAATCCCTTTTCAGCAAGAGCGGCACGGTCATACCCCAGCTCATCAAACACCTGTGTTTGAGAGATTGGTACACCAACGATACGCTCCATAACCATCACATTTTTGCTTACAGCATATACTTCTGGCACATACATCAGGCTAGAGCCTAAGAAGTTATTACGCATCTGTGTGGTATTATCTGCCTCGAAGGTCAAATCCAACTCATTAAGCATGACTTGCCGATAGTCTTCGACAATATCAATAATCCGTACTGCTCTGGCTGCTTCAATACGTGCTGATGCCCACTGTGCCAGCTCACGTAACAGCTCAAAATCAGCAATGATGGTACTACGAATATCTGGACGTACAACTTTTACCACCACTTCTCGCCCATCAGGCAAAGCGGCTGTATGTACTTGTGCAATAGAAGCGGCAGCTAAAGGCTTGCTATCAAAACGCGCAAATAACTGACTTGTCGGTTGCCCTAAGCCATATTTTTTGTCTTCAATCTGAGCAATAGCAATCTTGGCACTAAAAGGCTTTACCTTATCCTGTAACTGTACCAGTTGCTCAATAATGGCAGGAGGAACTAAATCTCGACGAGTAGATAATAACTGTCCCAGCTTTAAAAACAGCGTTCCCATTTCTTCTAAAGACAACTTCACAGCATTCGGCTGAGGCTGTTTGCCCCATGCTGCATAGTGCAGACGAATCAGTCTCGCCACAGGTACAAGCTGTGGTACTTCTTCGACAGGTAGGTGTGTATCAAGGCGGTATTTAGCAGCGATACGCCATAAAGTCAGCAAGCGTTTGCGGTGAGATAGTAGCATGGGTAAATATTACTCTAAAAATTTTATGACCTAATAGCCTTAAGAGGCTTTGGATTAATTATTTCTCAAGGTTCAAGTCTGTAGATTGTGTATCCATAGCCGTCTTTTTTAATTTTTCTTGCTCTGCTTTTATTGCGGCTAAACGGGCGCTTTCTCGCTCCACATCTGCACGCAATTTAAGCAACTGTTGTTTTAGGTCATTTAGCTCTACCACCTGCTCTGGGTCTGGTTTGCCATTACCAGCAACATCATTGGCCCAATCTGCCACATCATCAAAGGCATGTTTTGCAGTATGTTTAAAGCTGCCTTTTAGTTGTGTAATTAATAAGTGTAATTGGCTCGCAAGTGTCACGCCAATGAGTGGCTCAAGCTGTCCTGAAATATCTGGGTCAAAACCTGCAATGAGCTGTTTAAGCTGCATCAGTACCTTATAGTCACCTTCTATTGGCAGGTTACCTTCAGGCTCACGCATTAAATTTAGTAGCTCTGCTACATTGACTACGCGAATGGTACAGTCTGGTGTATCATTCCCAATACCTGCCTGATACTGTTGAGCATATGTATGTGCATCAGCATCTGCCAAAACCTCACTACCCTTTGGCTCAAAAACGCTGGCACTTGCCACTGGCTCAAAGCGCAGATGCTCATCATTAAACAGTACATCAAGGTTAAGCTGTGGCACTTGCATGCTCAAACGCAATACCTTACCAGATAAAGGCTGCAACCCAGCTTGGGTAATTTTATCACTGGCTATGGCAACATTAATCAGCTTTTCTATGCCTGTTAAAATAAGGACGGTTAACATAAAAAATTACCTGTAATAAGTCAGTAATGATGGCTATTTTTTAAATCCTCGATGCACAGCCACAATGCCACCTGTCAGATTGTGATAATCACACTGAATAAATCCTGCATTTTCCATCATCTGCTTTAAAGTTTTCTGGTCAGGATGCATACGAATAGATTCAGCCAAATATTGATAGCTCTCTGAATCATTGGCTACTAATTTTCCCATCAACGGTAAGGCAGTAAATGAATAAATATCATATGCTTTAGACAATGGCTCAAACACAGGCTTAGAAAACTCTAACACCAACAAACGTCCACCTGGTTTTAACACCCGATACATAGCTCGTAGTGCTGCATCTTTATCCGTAACATTACGCAAACCAAAACTGATGGTGACTAAATCAAATGACTCATCAGCAAATGGGGTCAATGTCTCAGCATTGGCTAAAACAAAATCTACATTATTACAACCAGCATTAATCAAGCGCTCACGCCCAACATCCAGCATGGCTTCATTAATATCAGACAATACCACATGTCCAGAGCGACCAACTTCACGGCTAAACACTTTTGCCAAGTCGCCTGTACCACCGGCGATATCCAAAACCTGTTGTCCTGCTCGCACACCAGATAAGCTGATGGCATAACGCTTCCACAAGCGATGAATACCAAACGACATTAAGTCATTCATAATGTCGTATTTTTTTGCTACCGACGAAAATACATCCGCAACACGGGCTTGCTTTTCAGCTTTTTTCACTTTTTGAAAGCCAAAATGGGTCTCTTCTAAACCATCGGTATCTGGAGTATGCGGATTGTTAATATCATCACGAGGGTTAAAACGATGCTGTGCCTGACTGCTTTGAGATACAGATGATGCACCAGCGCCCATTTGTGTTTGTTGTTGACCTTGTGGCGTACCTGTAGGTAAATCATTAATATTAGTAAATTCACTATCTTTTGTTGATTTTACAGTTGATTGCATTTCTTGTTGTACCATGTGTTGCTGTACTTGAGTGTTTAAAGTTGCTTGCTTATTTAGGCTCTCTTTTACTAAGCCATCTTGTATGCCATCAGCGGCGCTATCACGAGTAGTAGAATCAGGAAGCGTTGTCATCTCATTATCCTATTAAAATAAAAAACAATATCAGTGCTTAAATATGCCGATATGTATTAAGTTGTACTTATGTTTTATAACCATTATCAGTTGATGCTTCTATCATACACCAAATGGGTCTACCTTGCCTTGATATTGCGCAGGGTTTGGCTCATGCACATGCTCAATGATTGCTAACTCACGCTCACAAAATGGCTCAATAAAATCAGAGACACTTTTTAATGGCTTCATAGCAGAAAATCCTGATGCAATAAAGTCATAAAGGGGCTGGTAGTTATATTTATATGCAGTACCTTTTGCCAACTGAAAGGCTTTTTGGAGCATAAATGAGTTTAAATATTTATCAATACGATAGCAGATATCTTTTAAAGAATGAATCTGTGCCTGCCGCTCTTGTGCTTCATTCACCCCCTGATAAGCCTTAAGCATATTTTCTTCATTTACTGTCAAGTCATGAGCTAAGAGCCACTGAGCAATGTGCATATCCAGCTCAATGGCAGTAATGGCCGCCTGAATACCCAGTGTCCCTGTTTCTAATGCTGATGCTGGCGCAAGTTTTTCTAATTTCTGTGCTTTTGGCACAATACGTTCCAACTGCGTTGCAAGGGTCTTAAAGTCTTCACCACCATAAAGCTGGTACATAAAGTAGTGTGCCATTGCCTGATTTTGGGGCTGAGAAAATAGTGCTTCATGACTGTGTGCCATCCGTTGCCGTTGCCATGCTTGTACGTCATTTAATTTTTGCTCCAAAGCGCTATCTTGATGGTACGGTAGTTGCCAAAAATGACTCAAGTGTACTTGTAAGTCTGACAAAGAAGACATAATAAAACTTATCCTAAATAATAAAAACAAAATAATAGAGCAGACTAAATATCTATTAATGCACAATAAACCTTTACTAATGCTCCAAAATACTCCGACACAGTAAAAGAAAACCACACAGAATACAAATGCCAATCTGTTATCATCAGATAGCTAAAGTGTAAAGTTCTCCTCTTCTGGACAACTTTATATACAAAACAGTCAAATTTTCATCAGGTTTTCTACTCGTTCACTGTCATAAAATGTTAATATGCACCCAGAAAATTGATAGATAGAGCATGCCAATGATAATCCACCCTTGTATTATAACGATATAAAGAGGAGAGTTATGCCTTCTAACACTCACAACAACACCTCTAAAGCTCATAATAGCACCTCTAAAAAAGGCGCTGATTATAGCACTCCCAACCTTGCCAGTCTTGATATACAAACCGACCCACTCAGCCAGTTTCGTCTAGATGATAACGCACTGCGTATTGCGTTACTCAAAGCGCAATATGCTCTACGCCAAACCCGCCTAGAGGGTCAGCCAACCGGACTGTTAGTATTGGTTAATGGTATGGAGCTATCTAGTAAAGGACATGCTGTCACTCAACTGCGCCAATGGGTAGACCCACGTTTGCTAAAGGTAGCCGCTACTATCAGTGAGTTACCCTCACCCAGTGAGACTCTGTGGCAAAACCATGCTTGCCATCTGCCACGTCATGGCAATGTCTTAACTTATTTTGGTAACTGGTATGCAGACTTGCTATATGCCGTTTTATACGCACTTGGCGCGGTCAAGTCTACTACTAAGAAAAAGCCCAAGCATCTGCCTAATCGGAATAACTGGCGCGAATACTTACAAAAGCAACTCCATAAACTACAAGCCTTTGAGTCCGACCTTAGTAATAACCATACAAAAATTCTTAAATGCTGGTTTCATATTGATGCCAAAACACTTCACACTCGTCTAAATGATGATATTGATGATCCACATTGGCTATATCACTTAGACTGGGCTGACAAAAAAGCATTGGCTACGTTTAATAAAGTTGCCAGAGAGTTACTTAGCACCCAAGATGACTGGGTCATCATTGATGGCAGTGACGACAAAGAAGCATCTCGTATTTTTGGGCATGAAGTATTGCAAGCTATGCAGCAAGCAATTGTCAGTAGTCAACATCCAGATAGCGCCCATAAAGTGAGTGGTCATCTGCGACAAGCCACCGCTTTTGAGTGGGCAGACATTCCAAATGAGCTGGTTCATATCAATGACCCAGATATGAAAAAAAGCCTATACCTAGAGCAACTGGCAGAAAAACAAGCAACCTTAGCCCAGCTATTGCGCACTCGTAATGACAACTCAAATCGACAAAGACATATCATCTTTGCCTTTGAGGGTATGGATGCTGCTGGTAAAGGTGGCTCTATCAAGCGTCTGGTTTCACCATTAGACCCACGTGAATATCAGATTTATAATATCGCCGCACCAACCGATATTGAGCTACAGCATCCTTATCTGTGGCGCTTTTGGACAAGACTACCCAAAGACAATTTCACCCATCTTAGCCGTATTGCCATTTTTGACCGAACTTGGTATGGTCGCGTGCTGGTTGAGCGAGTTGAAGGCTTTGCTAGTGAGCCAGCATGGCAACGTGCTTATGATGAAATCATGCGTTTTGAACAAGAGTTATATGATGCAGGCTATATTGTTATTAAGTATTGGCTTGCCATAGATAAGCAAGAACAGCTCAAACGTTTTGAGGCACGCCAGAACACACCGCATAAGCAGTTTAAGCTAACAGAAGATGACTGGCGTAATCGTGATAAATGGCAAGACTATGTACAGGCTGCATCCGACATGCTATCACGAACACACTGTAAACATGCACCTTGGCATGTGATTGCCACTAATGACAAACGTACCGCTCGACTACAAGTGCTAGAACATGCCATCGTACAGCTCCGCCGTGAGCTTAACTAAAAACCGTAATACCAGTATATAACTATGCAAAAAAAATCCATCTCTACAACCTCCAGCCCACAGTCCGCCATAACGCCAACTGCTGCCAATATATTTTTTGCATCTATATTAGTAGTCATGACGCTATATTTCTTATACTGGGGGCTTAGCTATACACTACATCAACAAGTCCTTCTATTTGTCATTGCGACACTGTTTGGTGTCTTTATGGCATTTAACATTGGCGGTAACGATGTTGCCAACTCATTTGGCACATCCGTTGGTGCAGGGACATTAACCATTCCTCAAGCCCTTGCTGTGGCAGCCATCTTTGAAGTTTCTGGTGCTATTTTAGCAGGGGGTGAGGTAACCGATACCATTCGTAAGGGTATCGTCGACCTAGGTGGCATGACAGTTGAACCGACTCAATTCATCTATATCATGCTATCAGCACTGATTGCTGCTGCATTTTGGCTACTGTTTGCCACCAAAAAAGGGCTTCCTGTTTCTACCACACACTCCATCATTGGTGGTGTGGTCGGAAGCTCAATTGTACTAGGCATACACATCGGTGGCCCTGAGCTGGCACTATCAACTGTTAAGTGGTCAAAAATAGGAGAAATTGCTGTATCATGGGTACTCTCCCCGTTACTTGGTGGTATCCTTGCCTATATGCTATATGGGCTCATTAAATCTAATATCCTCACCTATAATGAGCGTGCACAAGCACAGCTAGCAGAGATTAAGTCAGCCAAAAAAGCACTGAAAAAACGTCATAAAGTATTTTTTAACCAGCTTTCAGAATCATTACAAGTTTCTTATACCGCTTCAATGATTCGAGACCAAGAAATATACAAACACCCAGATACCGCTCGTGACGAGTTAGAGACTGATTATTATCAGAATCTTTATGATATTGAGCATGAACGCACAAGCCTAGACTCATTAAAAGCACTAAAAACATGGGTACCATTTATCGCAGCCTTTGGTGGTATGGTGATGACTGCTATGGTCGTGTTTAAGGGTCTAAAGAATATTGATATGTCCCTATCTACTCTACATAGCTTTTTGATTATTAGTATGGTAGGTGCGCTAATATGGCTAACAACCTTTATCTATATTAAGAGCCTGCGTGGTAAACAAACCGAAGACCTAACCCGTACCACCTTTATTTTATTTAGCTGGATGCAGGTCTTTACTGCTTCAGGATTTGCCTTTAGTCATGGTGCAAATGACATCGCCAACGCAGTTGGACCATTTGCAGCCATCATGGATGTTATCAGAAATAATGCCATTGCGACTGAAGCTGCCGTTCCTAGTACGGTTATGGTTACCTTTGGTATTGCCTTAGTCGTTGGACTTTGGTTTGTGGGTAAAGAGGTCATTCAAACCGTTGGAACAGACTTAGCAGAAATGCACCCAGCATCAGGATTTTCCGCGGAACTATCCGCCGCTGCCGTTGTTATGGGCGCATCTTTACTTGGACTTCCTGTCTCTAGTACTCATACATTAGTTGGTGCGGTTCTAGGTATTGGTATGGTGAACCGTAATACCAACTGGTCATTAATGAAACCTATTGGTCTAGCATGGGTCATTACCCTACCAGCAGCAGCAGCGATGTCAGCCATTAGTTTCTTACTCTTAACCTATCTACTATAAGACTAGAGGCTGTTAAACATTCCCTCATTAAAAAAACCCTCTAAATCATCTGAATTTAGAGGGTTTTTGTTAATTGTTAAACTTTAAATATCAGCTAAACATCATTAAACAAACTGTTTTATACATTTTTACCATGCTGTTTTTGCTGAATATTTTTTGCTAATTTATAACACTCTTCAATGTGGTCAAAAGCAATCTTTTTGAAAATCATATATCCTAAAGATGCTGCTACCATCTGACCACCAAGTGGTACAAACTTTGTCACTTGTTTGGCAACAATACGACCACCAAAACCTTGAATGGTTTTTTTCACAATACCACGAGTTGCCATCAAACCAGCAAACTCAACGGCACGTTCACGTATTTCTTTCCAATAAACTTCTTTCGTTTCTAAATCAATTGCTGTTTCACGCTCTGAAATCAAACCAAAACGATGACTGATTTCAGGTAAAAGTTGGGTCAACATACCAGCATCAACAGCCACATCTAAAAATGGTACAGGAATCACGGCTACCCCTGCCGAATATTTGGCACGTTTTTTTACCAACTCTCGACATTCAGCTCTTACTTTTTCCAAATCCAAGTCTGGATCAATGGTTTCTGGTAACTTTTCTACATCTGGTGTGGTTTTCATAACATATCCTCTAAAGTAGACTAAACAACTAAAATTAACAACAAATTATAAAATAGGATCGAACATGACGCATATTCTACTCCGTCTTAGCATTTGTACAACCCATGCTTTGTATTGAAAATGACAAGAAGGAGAGAAAAGATACGCTCATTTTTAGGCTTTTTGTAAAATGCCGTTAATGTTCGTTTAATATAAGTTATCAGTCACTTGAGCTTATTGATGACTGAATACTTAATATCAGAGTAATTAGTATCAGTCGTTGTTATAACAATTAATCATCACAAACAATCGTCATAAACGACTCGCAAATAAAGTTATTCACCCTGATAACCATCTAATCTCTTATACTAATATTAGGTTAATACAGTGAATATTCAACAGGTGCTATTTATAAATTATGATAAGCACAGTACAATACCCACATGCTAAATTTAACCCCACGATATACAGGTACATTTCCTGATAATCTACCTGACACCTTGGCAGAACTTGCCAAAGAATCTCCTACCTTAGCACGGCTTTTTATTGGTCGTGGTATTACACATCGGGATGAGCTTGATCACCAGTTAACAGCATTACTGCGTGCTGATGAGTTATTAGGTATAGATACGGCTGTTAACTTACTTGATACCGCTATAGATGAGCAAAAACGCATCTTAATCGTCGGTGACTTTGACTGTGATGGTGCAACCAGCACTGCACTGATGTTAAGGGTTTTATCACAAATGGGCGCACAAGTTGACTTTGTCGTGCCTAACCGCTTTAAATATGGCTATGGATTAACTCCAGAGATTGTTCAGCTTGCCATAGACGATTATCAACCAGATATGATTGTCACTGTAGATAATGGTATCTCTAGCCATGCAGGTGTGGATAAAGCCAAAATGGCAGGTATTGACGTTATCATCACTGACCATCACCTCACGACTAAGCCCACACCCAAAGCCGATGCGGTTGTCAATCCCAATCAGCTTGGCTGTCACTTTGCTAGTAAGTCTTTAGTAGGTGTTGGAGTCGCATTTTATCTGCTTGGTAGATTGGCAAAACAGCGCCGACAATCTGGTAAATCCAGCGCACAAGTTAGTCAGTATCTTGACTTAGTGGCATTAGGAACAATTGCTGATGTTGGCATGCTCGATCATAACAACCGCATTTTAGTACATCATGGATTACAGGCTATTCGTACGGGACGTTGCTGTGCTGGTATCTCGGCGCTACTAGAGCAAGCCGGACGTGACCCAGAAAAAATAACAGCTCAAGATTTTGGTTTTGTACTTGGTCCACGTATCAATGCGGCTGGACGAATGGATAATATGCGCATTGGCATTGAGTGCCTGACCACAGATGACCCAAAACTTGCCAGCCAGCTTGCCTATCAACTTGATAAACTCAATCAAACCCGCCGTCATGTTGAAAGCGACATGCGTGAGCAAGCAGATAACATCATATCGACACTATCAGCTCAACCAAACGCAGAGTCAGCCATAGATACAACCACAAATACTCAGCAAATTGCTAGCAAGAGCCTTATACTCTATCAAGATGACTGGCATCAAGGCGTCATTGGTATTGTTGCAGGTCGACTTAAAGAGACTTACTATCGCCCCAGTATTATTTTTGCGCCCGCTGACCCCAAAAAAACAGGCGATACAGATATCATTAAAGGCTCAGCACGTTCAATCACTGGCATTCATATTCGTGATGCTATTGAGCAGGTTGCTGAACAGAACCCAGAACTTATCAGCCACTTTGGTGGTCATGCGATGGCAGCAGGGTTAAGTATCCAACGTAAAAATTTCACAGCCTTTGCAGATGCATTTGAAAGCATCATGCAGAAGATGGATAACACGCTGTTTGAGGAACAAAAACTTACTGATGGACAGCTTGAACCACAAGACTTTAGTCTGGCATTTGTTGATATATTAAAGCATGCCAGTATCTGGGGAAATGGGTTTGCACCCCCAATATTTGATGGTGTTTTTACGGTTATTCAACATCGGATATTAAAGGATAAACATCTTAAACTATCACTACAGTACCCACACGTGCAGTATCCTATTGATGCAATTTGGTTTAACTACGATAGTAATATTTGGAGCTATCAAGCGCAACGGGTTCATATTCTCTTTGAGCTTGATATCAATGAGTGGAATGGTCAGCAGTCGTTACAGTTAATGGTCAAAGACTTGGCTGTCATATAAATCGTCTGAGAAATATAAATATAGTCAAAGAGCTACTAAACAAGCTACAGTGTCGAGCTTGTTTGCTATACAGCCTATAAAAACAAAGAAAGCTCAGCATAAACTTATGCTGAGCTTTCTTTTAAAGATTTAAAGCTTGGGTTTATTTATCTTGATAAGATAACTTCACACCAACAGCATAGCCATTATTATCTTCAAAGTTACTGACAACTTTATCATTAGGTAGTTTACCTTTAGCATCACCAAACATCAGATATTTACCACCAGCAGAGATTGCCCAATTTGGTGTGATGTTATATTTTGCACCTGCACCGACACTATAGTAACCTTCAATTGGTCCTAAAGAGGTAACCGGATTACCCGCACCACTATCCCAACCAACTGTACCAGAAACCGCCAAAGCTGGTGTTAAACGTTTACCAATACCAACTTCTACTTGCCACTGATCTTTATCATAGCCCACTAGAGGTAAACCCTCATCATTATGTAGTTGCACTTTTGATGCAGCATTATATAAAGGTGGTACAATCTCAAACTTGCTCCAAGGCACATAACGTACCTTAGCCGTTGCCAAGGTAGTTGGGTTCAAGCCAGTTTGAAAATCAAGGTTAAATGACTCAGGCGTGGTAATATCAATACTGCCTAAACCATTTTTTTCTGCATTTTTGGCAATACTATCTTGGTATGAGTCAGGTAAATAGGCAACTGATGGTAGATTTTCAGCAATATTAGCTGTATGGTCTATTTCAGAACGATATGTTAACGCTGCTTTTAAACCAATTTCTGGTTTGCTATATGCCACACCAGCAACCCAACCTACTGCTTCATTTGGTGAAACATGAGCGTCATAACCAGCTGAAGTCAGGTAGGCTGGACCACGTAACTTAACATCTGCTTCCAAGCGCTGAAATGCTGGACCACCATATACTTGTAAGTTTTTATCAGCACCCAGTTTTACACCAAGTAACCCTGTAATATTATGAGTACGTACTTCAACATTAGTCCCTTCTCCTGCTGAAGAAATAATACCACCAGAAATTGCACCTGCACTGATTAAGCCTTTAGCTTGCTGCTGCAATTCTTCTGCTTTTGCTTTATATTCTTGTGCTTTTTTGGCAAGCTCTCCTGCTTGAGCAGCATTACCTGCTTGTTGAGCCGCAGCCGCTCCTTCAGCAGCTGTTTTTGCTGCCGCCGCTGCTTGTTGCGCTCCAACAACAGTACTTCTAATAGCTGTTGGCAATTGAGCAGCGCTAGTAATCTTACCGCCAGTTAACTGATTAACCAATGCATTAGCATCATTTATATCACCAGATACAAAGTTATTTTTACCGCTATAAGCAGCGGCCGCACCAAATGGCTCATCATACAAGACACCGACACTAAAGGTATCATTAATATCTGTTTTTACCCCATAACGGAAAAAGTCATAAGGCTCAGCAATGTCACCAATTTTATTGCCTTTATCATATTTTTTTAGATCACCAATACCCAAATAAGCGTTATCATGCCCTGTGACATCCGCATCAATATAGGTATAAGATGCCTCAGCATATGTGCCATCTTGCAAAAAAGCTGACACATCCTGTCCTGAGCGATCTAGACCAGCAGCACTCGCCACACCAGCCACAGAAATAGAAGTAATGGCAACTGCCAAAGTTTTTAAAGAGAAGATAGGGGATGTCATGTGTAATACTCCAAACGTCCAAATTATTAAGATGCAACCTGCTGTAAATAGTAAATATTGCAGGGGTGCAAGGTTACATTGTTCCAATAGATACCCTGATATAGTAATGAATATTACATATAAAAACAATATCGTTATAATATTATTCTCATTTTTCTTTTTTTACAACTCTAAGTTATTTTTTATTCCAAAAAGTAATATACATTATTCTGCTACTCATTCTAACCCATAACTAATAATGTGGCGGACGGTCTGCCAACAAATCAAATGGGGCAATACCATCATCATCACGCTTCGCTTCAATATGCTTATATAACAGTTGTAATTGTCGTTGCATGGCTTGTATGTGCTTGTCTTGCTGTGCAATCACATTATCTAGTCGTTCGATGGTGTCTTCTAAGTGTGCCACACTAATTTGCAAGGCAATGAGCTGTTCTGATGTATCATTATCCATCATTTATAACCTAATATATTGTTGTAAAAAAAGATTGTAGTAGGAACAAATCGCCTATAATGCGCTTTCTAAATACAGAGCATGCTATAATCAACACAATTTTAACCGCATATAAGACAGATACATTCTATGGCTTTAATCCACTTAAAAGATATCCACTTGGCATTTGGCGTTGCACCCATTTTAGATGGTATTGATTTTAGCATCAATACAGGTGAGCGTGTCTGTTTAATCGGACGTAATGGTGAGGGAAAGTCCACCTTATTTAAGCTGATTAATGGCAATATACAGCCAGATAGTGGTGAAGTGATTATTAATAACAGTGTCCGTATTGCCATGCTAGAGCAAGATGTGCCTGAAAGTGAGGGACGGATTTTAGACATTGTTATGGGTGGTAGCAAAAAAACGGCTCAACTACTTATCGACTACGAAAAAAATGTTGATGCCTGTAGCAATGGCGATATGAAAGCCTGTGAAAAAATGGCAGAACTGCAACATGAAATTGATGCGGTACATGGCTGGGATTTGCAACGAGAAGCCACTACCCTACTCACCAATATGGGGCTAAATCCTGATGATGATTTATCTTCACTTTCTGGGGGGCGTAAACGCCGAGTGTTATTGGCGCGGGCATTGGTAACCAAACCTGATTTATTGCTTCTGGATGAACCGACTAACCACCTTGATGTCGATAGCATTGAGTGGCTAGAGCAGTTTTTAAAAGATTGGCAAGGATTGACCCTGTTATTTGTTACCCATGATAGAGCTTTTGTTGATAAGCTGGCAACCCGTATTGTCGAGCTAGACCGAGGTAAACTCTCTAGTTATGATGTGACGCAAGGGGCTGGCGGTTATGCCCGCTATCAAGAGCTAAAAGAACAACAGCTACTTGCTGAAGAAAAAAATAATGCCAACTTTGATAAAAAACTGGCAGAAGAAGAAGTTTGGATACGCCAAGGTATCAAAGCCAGACGCACCCGTAATGAAGGGCGAGTACGTGCCTTAAAAGCATTGCGAGAAGAACGCCGACAACGCCGTGAGCAGGTTGGCAATGTCAATATCACCATGAGCGATGGTGAAAAAAGTGGCAAACTGGTGTGTAAGGTAAAAAATCTGCACCTTGAATATGACGGTCATGTACTGGTAGATAATTTTAGCACCACCATTATCCGTGGCGATAAAATCGGGATTATTGGTGCAAACGGGGTCGGTAAAACTACCTTAATTAATGCCATTTTAGACCGCTCTGATGATGAGGTGATTAAAACAGGCAGTGTTACCTTAGGTACAAATTTGCAAATTGCCTTTTTTGACCAACTACGTGACCAACTTGACCTTGAAGCCAGCGTGGCACAAAATGTCTCTGAAGGCTCAGATTTTATTGAGGTTGGCGGACGCAAAACTCACATTATGAGCTATTTGCAAGACTTTTTATTTGCGCCAGAGCGTGCCAGAACCCCAGTCAAAGCCTTATCAGGTGGGGAGCGTAACCGTGTATTACTTGCCAAACAGTTGCTCAAACCTGCCAATGTCTTGGTGCTTGATGAGCCAACCAATGACCTTGATATGGCAACATTAGAACTGTTAGAAGAATCCGTCGCCAGCTTTAACGGCACAATTTTGCTTATTAGTCATGACCGTGCATTTATGGATAATGTGGTCACTTCAACATGGGTATTTGATACTGATGACGAAGGTCGAGGCACTGTGCAAGAGTATGTTGGTGGCTATCAAGATTATATTCGACAAAAACAACACGAAACCGCACAGCAAACCACAGAGAAAAAAACCGCAACAAACAAGGCAAATTCAGCCAACACCAATAAAGATGCTACTAATAAAAGTAGTCCAAATAAAAATAACACCAGCAAAAGAAAACTCAGTTATAACGAACAACGAGAGTTAGACGCACTACCCCAACAAATTGCTGAACTAGAAGCTGAACAAGAGCAACTGCAAAATAAACTGGCAGACGGCTCATGGTTTACTGAAGACTTAGAGTCTGCCACCAAAGCCAGTGAGCGACTGGCAGAAATTGATGAACTATTAATGGAAAAACTTGAGCGCTGGGATGAACTCGAGCAAAACTAAAGCGCATTGAGACCATATTTTATATCAGGGCGATATATAACCTCCTGTATGTTAGCGTATCAAGTTAACAGTCAAAGGCTGTTTGAATTTGTATAACGCAAATATCGCCCCCATGATATATGATACTGCATCATTGATTGTGTCACTAAGTTTGAACTACCATGTCAAAAATACCAAATATCAAGCCTCCTGAACAGTTTGACCCTAAGCAGTCCACACCTGCCCAATCTATACAAACCAGCCAGCAACATGGCAAAACTAAGCTCCCTCCTTCTCCACCCATTCCAAAGGGTATGCCCAGTATTACTGACAACCATAAGCAAACTCATGTCGCTGAAAAACAACCTTTCCAGTGGCAGTTTTTGCACCCAAAATATTGGGGCATTTGGCTATTACTTGCCCTAATTTTACCCCTAATTTATCTGCCTTTACGTTGGCAATTTTGGCTTGGGAGAAAATTGGGAATTTTGTTTTATCATTTAGGCAAACGCCGTCAAAAAGATACTAAAATTAACCTAAAGTTGGCTTTTCCAGAAAAGCCTGAAGTTGAACGGGAACTGATGGCAAAGCAAATTTTTGTCAATCAAGGTATTGGTATTTTTGAGACCCTGTGTGCATGGTTTCGCCCCAATGTTTTTACCCGTACTATGTCTATCTCTGGCTTACAGCATTTGGTTAATGCCCAAAATGAAGGCAAAGCTGTGCTATTACTTGGCGCCCATTACACCATGTTAGACTTGGGTGGTCGGTTATGCACGCAGTTTTTTGCGGTGGATTGTGTTTATCGTCCACAAAATAATGCCCTGTTAGAATGGCTTATTTACAATGCCCGCCGTCATATTTTTGATACTCAAATTGACCATAAAAACATGCGTCAATTGGTCAAAAGTATCAAAGCAGGACATGTGATTTGGTACACGCCTGACCAAGATTTTGGGCTAACACATGGAGTAATGGCAAAGTTTTTTGGTGTACCCGCCGCCACCATTACTGCCCCACGCCGACTTGCCAAACTTGGTGATAAAAACAACCCACCTGCGGTCATGGCAGTGCATTTTTATCGGCAAACCCCTGATAACCTACCTCGGGGCAAACGCCCGCATTATCACATTACCATTACTCCAGCTTTGAGTGATTACCCCAGTGATGATGAAGTCGCCGATGCAAACAAAATTAATGAGTTATTAGAAGGGCTTATTCGTATCGACCCAACCCAATATATGTGGTTTCATCGCCGTTTTAAAAATCAGGCAGATGGCACACGCTATTATGACTGACTTAATCAGTGAGTTTGTTATAATGTCTGTTAGGCGAAAAAGTAAAGAAACTATCATGCAAGCGACCATCCACCCTAAAAGATTATTTTAATTTTTACCTTTTTAACAAAGTAAATAGAGAGAATTTATGAGCAATCAGCCGTTAGACAGCCAACAAGCAAATGAGCAAACAGAAAAAAGACGCATTTTAACAGGCATTACCACCACAGGCATTCCCCATTTAGGTAACTATGTGGGTGCCATTCGCCCTGCCATACAATCCGTACAAAATAGCGACGATGAAGCATTTTTCTTTTTAGCTGATTACCATGGCATCATCAAATGTTTTGACCCTGCCCAAATTCATGAGTCTACCAAAATGATTGCCGCTACATGGCTTGCCTGCGGTCTAGACCCAGAACGAGTGGTATTTTATCGTCAATCCGACATCGCTGAGATTCCAGAACTGGCATGGATTTTAAACTGCTCTTGTGCCAAAGGCTTGATGAATAGAGCGCATGCCTATAAAGCCTCTGTTGATATTAATATGGAAAAAAATGATGTTGACCCCGACCACGGTATTACCATGGGATTATTTAGCTATCCAGTGCTGATGGCGGCTGATATTTTGATGTTTAATGCCACTCACGTACCTGTTGGACGTGACCAAATCCAACATCTTGAAATGGCACGTGATATTGCAGGGACATTTAACCATAAATATAAGTCGCTATTTACCCTGCCTAAAGAGATGGTCAATGATGACATGCCTTTATTAACGGGGCTTGATGGACGTAAGATGAGCAAAAGTTATGGCAATACCATTCCGTTATTTGGCGAGCTAAACCCACAAGTAAACGGGGAAAAACAACTGCATAAAGCCATTATGCGTATCGTCACCAATTCACAAGCCCCTGAAGAGCCAAAAAATCCTGACGAATCAACCATCTTTGAGATTTATAAAGCCTTTGCTACTGCTGATGAGATTAGCGAGCTACGCACCCGCTTTGAGGCAGGTATTGGCTGGGGTGAGGCAAAAGAAATTTTATTTAATAAGATTAATGGTGAAATTGCCCCATTCCGTGAGCGTTATGAACATCTCATGGCAAATCCTGCTGAGCTTGAAGAGATTTTGCTAATGGGGGCAGAAAAAGCGCGTCGTCATAGCCGTAAGCAACTCGATAAAGCCCGCCGAGCTATTGGTATCAAACCATTGGCAAAATTAAAGAAGTAGCTAGATTTTGCTACTTATAAATAATGAGAAGGCGA
This sequence comes from Psychrobacter sp. I-STPA6b, assembly GCF_020662265.1. Classification (GTDB taxonomy): domain Bacteria; phylum Pseudomonadota; class Gammaproteobacteria; order Pseudomonadales; family Moraxellaceae; genus Psychrobacter. Next base: position 46,121 of record NZ_VEWM01000122.1, on the reverse strand, counting down.
TGAGCATAACCAGTTCTGACCAATCCTTCGATACCCAACGCTTTATTCATTATTGCGAAAATATGTATCAGAAAAATAAAGCGTTTGATGATAAACAAACAGACAGACTGGCACGCCATCGCCACCTTGAGCCTGAATCTGCTAAATTTTTAGCCAGTTTGGTGATTGCCAAACAAGCCTTTAGGGTTCTAGAAATCGGCACATCAACAGGTTTTTCTACCTTATGGTTGGCTTATGCGTTAAACAATCTTGCACAGTCAGACTCACAAACAAATCTGCAACCCCAACTTATCTCATTAGATATTGATAGTGAGCGTAGCCAGATTGCTTGGCAACATTTGCAAGCTGTTGGTTTATCGCATCAAGTAGATTTGCAAGTCATTGATGCTGAAAGCTTTTTAAAACAAAATCAACAAACTTTTGAGCTTATTTTTTTGGATGCAGAGCGTAAGTTTTATCATCATTATATTGAGTATTTACACCATGCTCTTAGTGTGAGTCATATATTAGTGGTAGATAATGTGATATCTCATGCAGATGAAGTCGCAGACTTTATAACCACTTTTAAACAAGACCCTCGTTATCTATGTAATACATTGAATATTGGGGCAGGGTTATTTATGGCTGTACGGCAAAGTTAACTATATATGATCACCGCACTCGAAACACCACATGATATCCGTATCTACCAAACCCCCATCGAAAGCCTGCCAGAGGATTTATATATTCCTCCGCAGGCGTTTGCCATTTGGTTAGAGCAGTTTGCAGGACCTTTGGATTTTTTATTATATTTAGTCAAAAAGAATAACTTTGATATCACTGATACCGCCATTTTACCGATTACCGAGCAGTATTTAAGCTATATTCAACAGCTTGACGCTGACCATTTTGAGTTGGCAGGGGATTATTTACTGATGGCATCGACCTTGATTGCCATCAAAACTGAACTGTTATTGCCTGCCCCTGAGCTACCTGAAGATGAGCGTGACCCCAAAGCTGAGCTGATTCATCGCCTTGAGGAATACGCCCAAATCAAAACCGCCAGCCAACGATTGGATAAACTGGTACGCCTTGAGCGAGATGTATTTTTGGCATTGGCAAGCCTGCCCAACCCTGAGATGATGGCAAAACAGCTATCCAATTATGCCCCAGAAATTTTGGTAGAAAGTTTGCTTAAAATGCAACTTAAACCCGATTATCAAATGCACACCGTTAAAGTTGACCCTGTGCCACTGGCTGACCGTATTGCCAGTATTAGCCGTCAGTTAGCACAACAAGGCAGTGGTAAATTTAGCGATTTTCTTGACCCTACTCAAGGTAAATTGGGGGTGGTGGTGAGTTTTGTGGCAGTGCTTGAGCTGATGAAACGGCAGTTAATTGGATTTGCCGAAATACCTGACAACGAGGTACCTAATAACGAAGTGCATGAAGTCTCATTTAATACACTTACTTTAAAGTGGATAGCGTAAAATCAAAAATATATGTAAAACCAATATGATAACCACTGCATTTTTAAGCCAATATCATTTATCTGCTAAAAAAGTCGAGCAATATTTGATAAAACATGAACTTGGTAAATATGGCTCACCATCATCTTCTGACTCACAAAATGAGTATGTCTATTATCAAGGTGAAACACTCTGTCTTTTTTATCGACAATATTCCTCACCTAATATCTCGTGGATAAATTTCAATGAGATTGAGCAAACCATAATACACTGTATATATACTCGCCATTATGATGGCTTTGTTCGACAAAAGCATTTAAACCTACTGACTGATACCAATTATCCAGATATTGCTGTTCCTTTTGTCATCAGGTTACTGGGTGAGTATATATTGGAAGTTCAACTAGACACAGCCCCATTTATTCAAAAACATCCAAATATAATTGCTGACTTTATCCAGCAAAACCCTGTATTTTGGCAAAGACAAAAAAGTAGAATGGCAAGCTATTGGGACATATATTATCGAAGCATGCATGCCACTGCTAATCAAAAATTTAGGATAATTGAAAACTGGAAATATTACCCTGCCCGTCAGTTATTATTAGATATTGATAAACTTGTAAAATCAAAAAACCAAACTATGAACTAAACTATAAGCCAACCTATGAAACACACCGAAATTGCCCAATCTCATGCCCGTTATGAAGAATTAAGTCGTCATATCGAAGTATTACTGCATACTTCTGAAACGCCATTAACAGACAGTCAGCTTAAAAAACATTTATCCTTATCCAAGCAAGAGCTAGAGACCGCTTTGGTAATATTACAACAACGTCTGTCTCATGGCGTGCTTAGGCTCAATAATACTGCCAGTGGCTATCGCTTACAGATTGACAATCAATACAGCCCCTTAATTCAGCAAGTATTTCCGCAACGCTTAGAAAGCCTGAGCCAAGCCTTACTTGAAACACTGAGTGTGATTGCTTACAAACAGCCTGTCACTCGTAGTGATATTGAGCAAATCCGTGGAGTGACGCTATCGAGTAATATTTTACGGCAGTTATTTGATAAAGGTTGGATAAAAGAGGATGGCTACAAAGATACCATTGGTCGCCCTGCCCTACTGCATACCACAGATGAATTTTTAGATGCGTTTGGATTGGCAAATTTGGATGAGTTACCCGAATTGCCTGCATTATCTGAAGTTTCACCCCGTTAAGCTGATATTTACAACAGATACAGCTACTTTCTACTTTCATGTAAAAATAAAAAACCATCTTTCTTACAAGATGGTTTTCTTTTCAAAGTACTATTAAATAGCAAGAAACTATTATGAAACAGCAAGAAACTCTTCACTAAACGCGTCTGGCTGGTGCACCCCATTTGTTATGTTCAGGCTTGGTGTCAGTAGCCAGCCAAATTATCAATGGTATCCAGCCAATGATTAGAACCAACCATAACAATTGCCACCACCCAGATTTACCAATATCATGCAATCGTCTTGCCCCTACTGCAAATGTAGGTAATGCAAATGCTAGACCAATAATATTAACAACCCATGACATATCTGCACCGATCACCCCACTCAATATCCCCAAAATCATACCCAAAACAAAGTTAATAATCACCTGCGCCAAGTAGAAGAACCAGTATTCTTGACGTCTAGCCCGTCCATTAAAGTTAGCATAATTTTGTAGACACTTTTTTGTCCAATCAATCAAGTTATAGCCTTCTTCTTCAGCATATAAGGCATCTTGAGCAGAGTTATAAGTGGGTGACACCTGAGAGGTTGGTGAGGCATAGACATTACCTAAAGTAGCATTTCTCTCTGAGGCATCTGAATATCGTTCTTCTTGCTGTGACTTAAATAGATTCACAGGTGTTGCTAACGTAGCATATACAATATTAATGGCTTGCCCCGTGGCATCCACCACAAACTCAACTTGGTCGCCACCTTTTGGTACTTCATTTTCTTGCCAGCCAGTACCAAAAAATGAATACTTATGACCATCCTCACCCATGATAAAACCTTGATTTTGCTGGGTATAAAAGCTTAATACTTTCCCTTTCATTTCTATTCTCCTATTTTTACTTTATGTAAATTTATCATTGGTATTGCTATATTATATAAACTCTAAATGTAATAACAATCACTACTTTGGCAGAAGTTATCAATGAATACAATTAGAAACTTAGATATTGCTTAGTCAAAAAATTGTCCTAGGCATACAAAAAACTGATTAAAAATATAGTTGAAGATGACTAACTATTATCGAACACCCACCCCACAAGGCAAGCGAGTGAAAATACAGTAGATATCATACATCGAGTAAGGTTAACGCTGTTGTGGCTTAATAGTAATCAGACTATATAAAACAATAGCCATACTAAACCTGTGTAAATTAGCGTAGAATAGTCCTACCATAATTGTATTTTGTATACATTGCGAAATGTATCCCAACCGACTCAAGGAAACTTAAATGTCTGAACACAGTAACAATTCCCATCCCAACCCAAACTCCAATCCTAACGCTGAGAGCAATACTTCCCCAACCAGTACAGCAGGCACAGAAAAACTGCAAAAAGCCCTTGCTCGTATGGGGCTTGGCTCAAGAAGACAGATGGAAGAGGTCATCAAATCTGGGCGCGTCTCTATTAATAGCACCCCTGCCACCATCGGTGACAGAGTCAGTCATGGCGATGAAATCCGAGTGGATGGTCGACTGATTAAATATAAACCCGAAAAAGAAAAACGTCGCCGTGTATTGGCTTATTACAAACCTGAAGGGGAAATCTGCTCTGCCAATGACCCAGAGGGTCGTCCCACCGTCTTTGACCGTCTACCTAAACTTACCCATGACCGCTGGGTGATGGTCGGACGCTTAGATATTAACTCGACAGGGCTGTTATTATTTACCAATGATGGCGAGCTGGCGCACCGCTTAATGCATCCATCAAATGAGATTGTACGTGAATATGCGGTACGTGTACTCGGTGATGTGACCCCTGAGATAGCCAGTAAACTGACAGCAGGTGTTGAGCTTGAAGATGGTCTGGCAAAATTTGATGATATTCAAGAAGGCGGTGGTAGCGGTGTCAATAAGTGGTATCACGTTAAGCTAAAAGAAGGACGCAACCGAGAAGTGCGCCGTTTGTTTGAATCACAAGAACTCAAGGTTAGCCGATTACTTCGTACTCGCTATGGCTCAGTCAGCCTTCCCAAAGAGCTACGCACAGGGCGTTTTATTGAGCTGGATAAAAAAGAGATTCATGACCTGACTGATTTAGTTAACTTGCGCCCTCGCCAAGGCACAGGACTACAAGGTGCCGCCAAGCGCAAAAAAGAACGTATTCAGAAAAAACCACTAAAAGCTCGCCGTGGTCGTACTGCACATAAAAGCCGTTAGCAAAACATAGCGACTAAAGACTATCCTTCATCACGGCTATCAAGATAACGTTGCATGGCTTTTAGGTTGTGTAGTTGTGCTTGCTCAAATTGGCTCATTAACTTATCTAAAAGGTTTTCAATACGAGTCAAGAGTGACTGCACAATATTTAATGCTTCTAAAAGGCTATTTTGAGGATTTTTTTGATTACTAGGCTGTTGCTCTGGCACAGCCTTTTTTGTTGAGACATTATTTGTTATTGCTGTATTTATTGCCAGTAGTGCCTGTTGATGGGCAATGGCATGATGTCTGGCAAGCACTTCTGGCAAACGCTCATAAATCAGCTTTTGTAACACAAATGCTTCTTCTGTCACAGTGTCAACCGATAAAGCCCGTTCATTTATCTTGATATCAAGTCCTTGCTGAGCAGATTGATATGCTTGCGTTTTACTGTCGATACGCTGTAATTGTGCCAGTATTTCTATAGGCAGGTATTGCAAATATTGCGAATCAATGGTTAATATGCTTAAAGGTGGCAAGATATAAGGCTGTCTGGCATGAGTATCATCAATATATGTCACTTGCCCGACACGAATACCAACGCTATGATGGAATGCGTGCCAGCCTTTTCTGCCTAAATACCATACCACGCCAGCTGTTAATACACCCGCACTTGTCAATAGCAACATAGACTGTTAATTACTCCGTAAACCTGTCCTATTTCTCCCGCTCTTTTTTCCTTTTAGAGCCTATATCCATAGGCTCTGTTATACATTTATTTCACCAAACTAATAGTTACAAGGAATATAGCTATATTTTACTTTTGTGTAAAATCCGATATTGCACGATATTGCATCTTGTGAAAACAGGTTTTTAGCTTCGATTATCAAAACGCTGTTGTAAATAACGATTGGTTACTAAAAGTTTTTGTCCGTCTTGGTGATATGAAGCCTCTAGCAAATCATCAAACTGAGTATTGACTGTATTTAACACTTCTAATAACGCTTGTCGACCTGTCACATTAGAGTGTTTAATTTTTTTAGTATTAGTGCGGGTTTCATCCAAATCATTTAAACGGCGATAATCAGCAATGGCTTCGGGAATATGTTTATCCATGATATTTTTTATCATGATATAGGTTTCACTTACTGTATCTTTATCATCAATCACCCCATCATTATTGGTATCACCATAGATAAGGCATAATTTTTCACCTTTTTGATTTATCTGCTCTAAGGTCAGTTTGATGTCATCTGGCAAACTTTTTTCAGGAATATAACCCAATTGAGGCATGGCTTTATATGCCAGCATTTTTGGTGCTGTTAATTTTTTAAACCCGCGATAACCAAAATACAAGCCAGCAACAGGCAAGATGCCATATAAAACCACCATCAAAAATATCGCTGTCATTTGACTCATATTTTTTCCTTACAAGTTACCGTTGATTACTACTGTCTATTGTTCACGTTGAATAAAGGCACTCACTGCTACCAGCTATTAGCTTTGTGTACGACTTTTAACATAACGATGAGTCGATGCTAAACGATTAACAACTGTTTGATGCAATTCATCTAATAGCTCATCTAACTCATAGTCAATTTCTAAAAATAAATCAGTTAACATATCACCCGCAGTCATATTGCCCTGCACCTTATTATTCTTAGTACGATAGGGGCTAAACCGAAGCAACTGCTCATAATGATGTAGTGCTTCTGGAATACTTTCACGGATTAATTTATCAATTACAAATTGCTTTTCACAAACCCAGTCTTCCTGTGCTTCATTCAGCTCATGCGACCACTCACGATAACGACGTAACTTTTGATTGATACGATCAAGAATTGCAACAGCTTCAATTGGCATCGCATTTAATGTAGATTCATCTACCACATCGATTAACTCTGTCATAATTGGGCATTTTCCATGTTTTAGTGTCCATAGTGTATCTGGATCAAAAGGTGGACGATGTGGATAACGACGGTTTTTTTGTAATAACAAATAGCGGTCAGTCAAAGGGGTTGGCGACTGGGTATTATTAACCTGTGCGACAGCATCACTTACTCGTTGCGCTCTGAGTGTCTGATTTTCTCGCTCTGTATTTGCTCGTTCATCGTCTAATGTATGTTGATAAGATTTGTTATGTATATCTGTATCTGTAGAAGTGGAGTCTGTACTCGGATAGTGGATGGGTGGTAAATCAAGCTCTGGTCTTTGTGTCATATGACTACCAGTAGCAGTCTGCTCATCACTCACTGACTGCCCAAAAGACTTTAAGATTCTATTAAGACTAACGACCATATATCCCCTTTTAGTACATACTTATATACTTATAATATCCATAGTTTTGGGCATTACTACATTTTACAATAGTTTTCTTACTAATAATGACTGATATTATCAGGATAAAGTATCACTGTATCACTTGCTTAACAGCTTTGCATATCTTATCTTAACAACTTTATCTTTTTGATTGAGTAACAGAATGATACCAACGGACTTTATCTCTGGATGGGCGCTGAGTTTTTCCCTTATACTTGCTATTGGCTCACAAAATGCGTTTGTTCTCAAGCAAGGATTAAAGCGTGAGCATGTCTTTGCAATTTGTCTGTTTTGTGCAATATCTGATGCCTTGCTTATCTCAGCAGGGGTTGCAGGCTTTGGGGCGATTACTGCTCGCTATCCCAATCTGGTAACATTTGCTAAAGCTGGTGGTGCTATATTTTTATTGGTGTATGGCTTACAAAGTTTATATGCCAGTATCACAAAATCACATGCACTAATGGCAGATGGACAAGTCGTCAGTAGCCTTAAAAAATCCTTATTATTATGCTTCGGCTTTACATGGCTAAACCCACATGTCTATTTAGACACGTTGGTATTGGTTGGTATGGTTTCTACAGGAGCAGATAATAAAATATTATTTACAATTGGGGCTATCAGTGCGTCCGTGATGTTCTTTTTTGCTTTAGGCTATGGCGCACGGCTATTATCACCACTATTTGCCAAGCCCAAAGCATGGAATATTTTAGATGCACTGGTAGGATGTTTAATGATTTATCTGGCTTGGCACTTATGGTACGGCTAAGCTCTGAAAAATAGATGGTTTTTGTTTAATATTTGGGTTTATAGCAAACTGGGAAATATTGTTCTTAGACCACTGACGATAATCTCAATCGACACTGCTGCCAGCAACATCCCCATAATACGGCTCATGATATTAAGTCCAGTATCCCCTAAGAAGCGACTGATGCGCCCTGCTGCCATCAAACAAAGATAACAAAAGATACTGATACAAAAACCAGCAATAATCACCGCACTGACACGCCATAACCCAGATATTTGTGATGAGTAAATAATCACAGTTGAGATACCACCTGGTCCTATCATCATTGGAATAGCTAATGGTACAACTGCTGATGCCGTACTGGGAATGACTTCGTGCACATGCTCAACATCAAAGTTATCTTGGTCAGGCTTCACTGGGTTACCTTCACCATTCATCATATTAATGGCAATCAAAAAGACCAAAATACCACCCGCCACTTGGAATGAGCCAATTGAAATACCCAAAACCTTTAGCAATGTCTCACCGGCAATGGTAAAAAAGGCAATGGTCACAAAAATCGCTAGACAAGAAATCTGTGCTACCTTACGTCGACTTGGCATGGAGTAACCACGAGTCAAATCTAGAAATAGTGTCAATGCACTAAAAGGGTTTATTAGCACCACAAATGCCAATATAATTTTGATAATTTCGGTATCCATACAGACTACCTCGCCGTAAAAAAATGGCGATTTTATCATACCTGATGCTATCAGGCTGAAAAATCTCACTCATTACCCAAAGCAATGCTACCATAGGTTAACTCCGATTTTATGATAAAATCTACTGCTGTTTTGACAGTTTAAACCAACATTTTTACCATTACACACTCTAATACTGGATATATGAATACATGCAAAGCCTAATGACTCTAATATTGGTACTAACCCCATTATTTATTGGCTTTGCCTTACCCAGCAATCCCAAACTGACGCAACTTTCTGACAAACTGTTGTCGTATCTGGTATTTATCATATTGACCCTCGTTGGGATTGAGCTGGCACAAGTGCAAGGGCTTAGCTCACAACTGGCAAATATCGGACTATATGTTGCCGTCCTTGCTGTTTTAACCATCGGCTCAGGGTTACTGGCTCTCATGCTCTTTGACCGCTTATCGCCTTGGCACGCTCATAAAACCAGTCAAGTACCTAAGCAAAAAGTGAGTATTCGAGGCAGTCTGATTCAAGTTAGTTGCGTACTTATTGGCTTAGGTTTGGGTAAGCTACTTCCCACCGCATATTTGCCCCCCGATAAATCCATGACAGCCTTACTGATGTTATTAATTCTATTGGTTGGCATTGCCTTAAAAGGCTCTGGTGTAACCCTAAAGCAAGTATTGGTTAATAAACGAGGGGTACAAACCAGCCTTATTTTTACTGGTGCCGTACTTTGCTCTGGGCTGATATTTTCAGCCATCTTTACTGAGGTCTCTATTTTTCAAGGTTTGGCATTAGCCTCTGGCTTTGGTTGGTATTCACTATCAGCCATTGTAATGACAGATAGCTTTGGAGCAATTTGGGGTAGTGTGGCGTTATTTAATGACTTAATACGGGAGTTTTTTGCCCTGTTATTTATCCCAGTATTTATGCGCCATTATCCCTCAGCTTCTGTGGGATTAGGCGGGGCAACCAGTTTGGATTTTACCTTACCTGTCATTCAGCAGTCAGGTGGGTTGGCAGTAGTGCCACTTGCCATTAGCTTTGGTTTTATTATTAATATTGTTGCGCCAGTATTAATGGTCGTTTTTTCAGCATTGGCGGGGTAGAAAATTAAGCCTTACTTATTTAAACCCCACTGGCTTTTTTGGCTAACTGTTTCATCAGCCATTTATTTTGGCTTACTTGATGCACGCCCACACTTCGTAACTGTTGTACAGGACGCAAACGGGCAAAATCTCCTGCAAATAACCAATTAATCAATGAAAAGCTATGCATCATCATGCTGTTATGCGGGCGACGTTCTCGCTCATAACGTTGTAGTGTTTGCCGATGTCCCCAAATCTTACCGCCACTACGCTGATAATCTGCCATCAAACCATCAAACAATGCCTGCACATCAAGCATACCCAAATTTAGCCCCTGCCCTGCTAATGGGTGTACACCATGAGCCGAATCACCAATCAATACCAAGTTATCTGCAATATACCGCTCAGCTTGTTGAGCAGTGAGCGGAAAGCTGGCGATGGATTCAATTTGCTGAATGTGTCCAAGCTCATAACCACTGGCAGACGCTAATTCTTGAGCAATTAGGCGTTCTTTATCCCCATCTTGCAATAATTCTAAGGCACGATTTTTTGGCAATGTCCAAACCACCGATTGCCAATGTTGCGGATTGGCTTTATCTTCATCAGTAATGTCGGCAAGCGGTAGCAGTGCCAGTGTGCCAGTGGGTAACATGGCTTGTCGGGCAGTGGCTCGATGGGGTTTCTCGGTTTGAATGGCACAACAAATAGCGATTTGTTGATAGTCCAGATGTGCCAAGTCAATACCTGCCTGCTGACGCACAAACGAACCTCGCCCGTCTGCTCCAACCAACAATTTGCCTTGATAACATTGCTGATTATCTAAAGTAATTTGATAACCTATTTTTTGCCCACACCAGTCCATTTGGGTGACTTTATGCCCTGAAACTAAAGTTAATAAGTCGCTGTCTTGATATTGGTATAAACGTTGATATAAAGCGTGTTCAATCACCAACGGCTCAACCATACTGCCAAGTAATGTTGGGCTATGCTCATCAGCAAATTTTAGCTCTCCCATGCCATCTTGTTGCCAAACCTGCATTTGATAATAGTCGGCTTTGCGGGCAGATTGGCTGATAAGTTGCCATGCTCCCACTTGCTTTAATAGCTCAATACTAGCAAGGCTTAGGGCATAAACCCTTGCATCTCGTTTAGCAAACTTGCGTTGCCAATCCTCAGGGGTTAAGGCAGGGCGAGCGTCAATCAAGGTCACAGGGAGGTTGGCTTGTAGCAATTTAAGAGCCAATGTCGCTCCGACAATGCCTCCACCGATGATAAGGGTTGAGTTGAGTTTGGTTGGCTTGGTTGTTTGAAAGTCAGTCATGGATTTTGTCTTTTTAGATAGTTATTTACTTTTTTATCAAATGATTGGATAGATTTACCATAAAGTATGTTATTGGCTAAAAGTTATATCAATGGCTGTTTCCTCTAAATCCATTAATTCAGGGTTAGCATGGTCTTTAAGCAGTCCTGCCATTTCTACTACTGCTTGCTGTCGATTTTCTTGCTGATATTCTATATCTTCAATATCAACTTCAATCCCATACCGTTTAAATAATCCTGCTCCTTGCTCAAGGCTATATTTTGTTTTATCGTTTGGGCTGTTTTGTTCAGTAGAGGAGATATTATCCTGAGAGGATACATTTTCCTCACATTCAGTTACTTGCAAAATATGCAGGTTAATTTTCTGACCTTCCTCAATATTTTTAGCGTTGATATTGTCTTTAAGTAACGACTCTATATTGGGAATAAAAACGCCACCATCTTTGACTATCGCTGTATAAATCATAACTGCTCCTTTTTCTTATAATTTCACTCAATACAAAACCAATCCTAAGATTTTAACCCCATCGCATAACTGGCAACCAATGGCTTCACATTGGGCAGTTTATCAAAGGCAATTAATGCCAAGTTGCGAGCGATTTTTACCGCAGGGTTGGGATTGGTAAAGCCATGCACCACCGCATCACAAAAACGAATGACCCGTTTTTGGTCTTTTTTGCGGGCTTGCTCATAACGTGCCAACATACGGCTATCACCAATATCCTCCCCTTGCATGACTTGTCTTGCCAGCATTTTTGCCAATACATCAGCATCACGCATACATAAGTTAAAGCCTTGCCCTGCCACAGGGTGCAAGGTATGAGCCGAGTTACCCATAATCACACAACGACCTTGTACTTGGCTTTTTGCCAACACTCGGGTAAGTGGATATGCCCCTCGCTTGCCTGTCGCCATAAACCGCCCCGCCCGTTGCCCAAATGCCTTTTGTAGGGTTTGCAAAAAATATTCATCATCGTCCAGATAGCGTTGTTCCTCACCTTTAGGGCATACCCACACCACCGACCGCCGATAACCTGCCTGCGTGGGTAAGTTGCCATCACCGCCTCTATCAGTCAATGGTAATACTGCCAAAGGTCCTGCGGGGCTAAAGCGTTCGATGGCAATATGCTCATGCGGTTTGTCAGTTTGTACCACGCCCACAATACCAGTCTGCTGATAGTCATAATCATCTGTACCAATGCCCAATAACTGCCGACACAGCGAATCTCGCCCATCACATGCCACCAACATACTGGCAGTTAATTGCTGAGCTTGGCTATCGCTATGATTATTTTGAGTATCGGTTTGCTTATCAGCTTGTGTATAGGTTAAAGTCACCTCTTTTTGGCTAGGATTTTGTGTAATGGCGGTAACAGTTGCTCCATCAATGAGGGTAATTAAAGGGCTTGCTTGTACTGCCAATAGCAATTTGCGACCAAGCCACGCATTTTCCATCACTTGCCCAAAACTTTCTACCCCTTCCTCTTCCCTTTTTAATTGTGCCGAACCAAAACTGCCTTGTTCACTAATTTGTACACTATCAATACGGCAAGCATGGCTTTGTAAGTCTTGCCATAAGCCAATTTGTTGATAAATTTGCACCGTTCTACGAGATAGGGCGGTATTACGACAGTCCAAATACTGCTCACGATGACTATCATCGTCTGGGCTAATCTGTGGATAGCGATTTTTTTCTAATAAAGTACTGGCAATGCCATGATGTGCCAGTAGTAAGGCAAACGATAAACCCACATGCCCACCACCAACGATAAGAACGTTTTGTTGGGTGATGCTTTCTGTTATTGTATCTGCTTGCTTTGTCTGAAAATTAGCTTGATTTTTTTCTACAGCTTCCATAAGTATATTACCTAACTTTTATCATGGCTTTAGAGTGGGTGAAATCATCTAAACAGTTTATTAGATAGTGATTGGCACACCTATTTGTCATATCACAAACTTAGATGATAGATTAACCTTAAACATATCATACACCAACCACTGCACACCTGCTTTTACAAAAAACGACCGAAGTTATGATAAAGCCTGCTTGAATTTTTAATACAAACAACCATAATAAAAAATACCCTATCACTTCTGTTGACAAATCATCATACAAATGATGATATGAAATACATATTGCCACAGAAGATTGATAATTTTTTGTAGCACAACTGGTTTAACCTTAGGGTCTGTTGAATATTCAACTTTGTAGGAAAAATTGAGATACTGATTTTAATAAACAGTGACTTAGTCAAGGCAATGAGCGCAGGTAGCTTTTGTTAATAACAGCAGGATATTAACAAGTTCATTAACGCACTGCTTATTAACATCAGAAGACAAATTCAGCCAATTTTTACACAAAAGTAAAAAATAGTTGTATCCCTTATCAATACTAGCTTAACGTGGTGAATGTTCAACAGACCCTAACATCACCAAAATATCATCACCATTTAATCATATTGTATTAATCAGCCCCTAGCATTGAACTTACATAAAGCTTAAAACCAACTTGGATAACCAACGTTTTATTTAAATAACTCAATTTATCATATAAAAGGAATCTCACTTGACTGATACTACTATTAGCCGTCATGTCTCCCTTGACTTTCTAACTGCCTCACAGTTAAAAACACTACTAGGCGAATACAATAACCACCTCAAATACATTCAAGACCGTTTAGACATTAACATTAATCAACGCCAACATAACTTTACTCTTACTGGTGATTTGACAGCCATTGAACGTGGTGAGCGCATCTTAAACAAACTTGCTGATGAAGCACAAACTGCCAAACATATCAGCCCAGAAGAGTTGCATTTAATTATTCAATCTAGCATGTCACGAGTGCAAGAGTCTGAGCAACAAAATGAATCTGCACAGCCAGAAACTCAACAAGCTGAGCCTAAAGACTATACGCCTACAACGTTACGCACTCGCAAGGGTAAAATTGTGCCTCGTGGAGGCAATCAACAAAATTATGTCAAACGCATTTTAACTTCTGATGTCTCATTTGGGGTCGGTCCTGCGGGCACAGGTAAAACTTACCTTGCCGTTGCTTGTGCCGTTGATATGCTTGAGCGTAATGAAATCGAGCGGATTTTGCTGGTACGTCCTGCGGTAGAAGCAGGCGAAAAATTAGGCTTTTTACCCGGTGATTTAACCCAAAAAATTGACCCTTATTTGCGTCCTTTATATGATGCTCTTTACGAAATGCTTGGGTTTGAAAAAGTGGGCAAATTACTTGAACGACAAATCATCGAAGTTGCCCCACTTGCCTATATGCGTGGTCGTACATTAAATAACTCATTTGTCATTTTGGATGAAGCACAAAATACCACTCCAGAGCAAATGAAGATGTTTTTAACCCGCTTAGGCTTTGGCTCAAGAGCAGTGATTACAGGTGATATTACTCAGGTTGATTTGCCACGAGGTCATAAATCTGGCTTAGCCCAAGCATTACAAATCTTGGGGAAAATTGAAGAAATTCATATCACTAAGTTTGATTCAAAAGATGTGGTACGTCATCAACTGGTGCAAAAAATTGTTGAGGCTTATGATGTCTATGATGAAGAGCAAGAAGCATTAAAAGAAGCACGTAAACAAGCACGCTTAGAAGAGCAAGCACGTAAACAAGCTGAGAGCGATATAAAGTAAGTTTTATGAATACACCTTTACGACCATCACAACAATCCATATCAAAATCAATGCCACAGCCAGCGCTTGCCATCAGTGTCAGCCACATTGATGGCATTGATGATGATTTAATGACACAAGATTTAATAACACAATACTACACAGATGACTTGCTTACCCCCATTGCTCAAACTACATTGGCATATATCTCTGAGCTGATGTATTCAGGGTTAATGTTGCCTTATTATGAGGATGTTGATAGCCAAACATGGCAAAGTAAAGATAAAGCGTTAGATATTTATATCACAGATACAGAGGAAGGCAGACAGCTAAATTTGGATGCTCGGGGCAAAGATTACGCCACCAATATTCTATCGTACCCCAGTGAACTGCCCACCTCTTTAATAGAGGTGATGCCTGAGCTACCACTTGGTGAGTTGATTATTTGCCATGATGTATTAGTGACGCAAGCTGAGGAACAGGGCAAAACCATCAAACAACATTTAACCCATTTATTGGTACATGGGATTTTACATCTACTCGGCTTTGACCATGAACTAGGACAAGCCGAGCAAGATGAGATGGAAGGCTTTGAGATTGAAATTTTGGCAAAACTTGGATTGCCAAATCCTTATGAGTAATCTCCCCCTTGTTCCTTTTGCAACTCCACAGGAGTTGCTGACGATACCTGTAATTGCTTTACCATATCTTCTAATCCCACCACATGCACACTACGTTGTGGGAATGGGATTTCAATACCTTGTTCATCAAGTGCATATTTGATTTTTTCTAGTAAGTCACAGTTTGCCTTCCACCAGTCATCATTAGTCGTCCAAACATTCATGGTTAAATCAACCGAGCTATCACCCAAATTAGTTACCCGAACAATCGGCTCAGGGTCTTTAAATACCAACTCATGCTCTTGGGCAATTTTTAGCATGATTTCTTTTGCCGTTTTAATGTCATCACTATAGCCAATACCAACCACTACATCAACACGACGGTTGGGTATGGAAGTATAGTTGATTACTTCAGTAGTCGATATCTTACTATTGGGTATGATAAGCTCATGATTATTTGGGGTAATTAAACGGGTATGTAGGATATTGATAATCTCAACAGTACCTTTGGTATCATTGACTTCAATATAGTCACCACGACTAAACGGACGAAAAACAACAATGACCACACCAGCAGCAAAGTTAGATAGTTGATCTTTGAGTGAAATACCAACGGCAACCGTTGCACCCCCTAAAATAGCAACCGCAGAAGTAGTATTGACTCCTATCTCATTTAGTGCAGCCATACCAACCAAAACCAGCAACACACCATATAATATATTACTTAAAAAGCGTGCCATGGTGTCATCAAGATGACTACGCTGCATCATTCCATCAGCTATTTTTACCAGTCTTTCAACTACCCATTTACCAATAAGAAATATAATAATGGCAATGGCTATTTTCACTGACATATCTACAGCAAGTTTGCCATATTTTTCAAAGTCAACTAATAGCACTTTCTCATTCATTGTAAATCCTTTCATTTCATATCGATTTTTAAAGCTATAGTCAAAAAGTAGTAAAACAGATATAAGGTGACCAAATACAGATGGTATATTTATACAATAAACACAGTTAACACCATAGCGGTTTAATCATTCTTTGACTATAGTTTTAAATAAATAAAAAACCAAGTTAATAAAAAGCCCTGCATTTATCAGGGCTTTTTAGTTTTTTAGAGTATCAACAAAGTTTGTATGCTGTCATATTTTTACAACATAACTTATTAGTTAATTACTAGTTAGTTATTTAGGGTTCACCATATCTTCTGGAGTTACCCATTCATCAAACTCAGCTTCAGTCATTAAACCAAGCTCAACCGCAACTTGTTTAAGCGTTTTGTCCTCTTTATAGGCTGTTTTGGCGATTTTCGCCGCATTTTCATAGCCCACATGACGGTTAAGTGCAGTTACTAACATCAATGAGTTGTGTAGGTAGTGGTCGATTTTTTCTTTGACAGGCTCGATACCCACTGCACAGTTATCATTAAAGCTGTTACACGCATCACCGAGTAACTTGATAGATTGCAATAAGTTATAGGCAATCACTGGCTTAAAGACGTTTAGCTCAAAGTTACCTGAGGCACCTGCCACACTAATAGTGGTGTCATTACCCATCACTTGCGCAACAACCATGGTCATTGCTTCAGACTGTGTTGGGTTCACTTTACCCGGCATGATAGACGAACCCGGTTCATTTTCTGGGATTTTAATCTCACCAATACCGCAGCGAGGACCAGAAGCTAGCCAGCGGATATCATTAGCAATTTTGTTTAAGCTAGCGGCTAAAGTTTTTAATGCACCAGAGGCAAATACTTCAGCATCACGTGCTGCCAATGCTTCAAATTTATTTGGGGCAGTAACAAATGGCAAGCCAGTCAATGTTGATAACTGCTCAGCAGCTTTGACGGCATACTCAGGGTGCGAGTTTAGCCCTGTACCGACTGCTGTACCACCTAAAGGTAGCTCATACAAACCTTGTAAGGCATTATCAATACGGGTTAAAGCATGGTCAAGTTGGCTGACATAACCGCTAAACTCTTGACCCAAAGTCAGTGGCGTAGCGTCTTGTAAGTGAGTACGTCCAATTTTAACAATGCTGTCAAATTCTTTAGCTTTTTTGTCTAAAGTATCACGCAAAGCTTTGACCGCAGGGATAAGTAGGCTGTTAATTTGGCGAGCAGCCGCAACACGAATAGCCGTTGGAAAGCTGTCGTTAGTTGACTGAGCGTGGTTTACATGGTCATTTGGGTGAATGGGCTTGTATGTGCCACGCTCATTGCCAGCGATTTCGTTGGCACGATTAGCAAGCACTTCGTTCATATTCATATTAGACTGTGTGCCTGAGCCAGTTTGCCATACTACTAAGGGGAATTGGTCAGTCAAACCGCCATTAATCACTTCATCAGCAGCTTGTACGATAAGGTCACGTTGGCTCTCTTCAATACGACCTAGACTAGCATTGGTAATGGCAGCCGCTTTTTTAACCAGTGCCATTGCCTCAATCATTGGGCGTGGTAAGGTTTCACCACCAATTTTAAAGTTTTCACGGCTACGCTGGGTTTGTGCACCCCAATAAGCATCGCTAGGAACTTCCACATTACCCATGGTATCTTTTTCGGTACGAGTCGACATTATGTCTCCTTATTGTTTGGATGTAACTTTTATTAAACATTAAACAGCTTGTTGTATTTTAAGGAATATTTTATCTACTCCTCGAATACGGTAATAAAACCGTTTTATGATAGCATGACTCTATATTTTTTTCTTTAATAGAGTGTTTCTAGGCGTATCAATAAACTATTTTAAATATCCCACGATAACTTATATTTTATACAATCATCAAGGATACTATGCAAAGCTTTTTATCTCCCACAAAAGATGACGCGACCAGTAAACTCAGTAATCCGCCACGGCGAATGTTTACCCAACACCGCCGTCAGTTAAGCCAGCAACAACGCCAACACTTTGCGAAACTTGCCAGTTTATATCTACCTACATTGCACCCACGTTTACCCAAAAAAGCAAAAGTGGCAGTTTATTATGATAATTTTGGTGAGTTGCCCACACAAGTAATTTTGGATTGGTGCTACCACTTAGGCTATCAAGCTTATTTACCCGTTGTCGGTACATTCGGAAACACACGAAACAACCATGATAAGCGTATGCGATTTGCTCCCATTCATCGGCATAAATTATGTAATTTAGCGACTTATCCACATTCACTGGGTATGCCACAAATTTATAGTCGCAAGCTGATTTGGGCAAAGCAATTAGATGTGATTTTTTGTCCTTTGGTAGTGGCTGATAAGCAAGGCAATCGTATGGGTATGGGTGGTGGCTACTATGATACAACACTTGCTGATACTTACAGATTGGGCTTAAAAAAACCATTAAAAATTGGCTGGTGTTATGATTTTCAGGTGGTAGAAAAGCTAGCACGCCAGCCGTGGGATGTGCCATTAGATGGGCTAATAACACCCAGTGGCATAAGGTGGTTTTGATAAATACATGGAAACTATTACCGTTGCTAATTATTGCTATTAGTTATCTTTATTTAGTCAGTATATTTAGCATACATGCACCACCACCGATTAGTACTTTTATTCTTTGGCAACTGGCATGGGTTGCTATCCTACTTATTGTTGCTATTTTTACCATATTTTATAAACTTTTGGTCTTTATCTATCATCGTCTCCCCTGAAAAATGAAAATAAAAAAGAGCATATCGAATCATTCAATATGCTCATGACAATCACCATAACAAACGCTAAAAACTTTAATACTTCAACAAAACCTAAACTACAGCACCATCGCTGCTATCCAACCAAAAATCAGCAGTGGAATATTATAGTGGATAAAGGTCGGAATCACGGTATCTTTGATATGGTCATGTTGACCATCAACTGCCAAACCAGATGTAGGCCCTAAGGTTGAATCTGAAGCTGGTGAGCCTGCATCACCTAATGCCCCTGCTGTACCAATAATCGCAACTGTTGCCAGTGGTGAAAAGCCAAGAGAAATACACAATGGCACATAAATAGCGGCAATAATCGGAATGGTAGAAAATGACGAGCCAATCCCCATAGTCACCACCAAGCCGATTAATAGCATCACCAAAGCAGCCATCGCTTTTGAGCCTGCAAACATAGCTGCTGCCCCATCTACCAATGGCTGAATTTGGTCAGTGGCTTTCATCACTTCAGCAAAACCTTGAGCAGTAATCATAATAAAGCCAATCATCGCCATTAGTTTGATGCCTTCATTAAATACGCTATCTGCCTCACGCCACTTCACCACGCCAGTCGCCATAAACACACCAAACCCAAATAGTGAGCCTAACAACAACGAATCGGTATATAACTGTACTACAAAAGCAGTGATAATCGCACCCAACGCAACCAATGTTTTCATTTTACTTTGTGGCTGGGCATTATTTGCCGTTTGGCTCAAGCTATCACTGGCAATCAGCTCATCTTGGGCTTGCTGATCAATGTCAATATTTTTATATTGGCGGGGCTTACGATAGCTAATAAATACGGCGATTAATAAGCCACACACCATGCCCAAAGCAGGAATTGCCATCGCTTTTATTACTGAAATATTAGCAATATCAAGCCCAGAATCAGCGACATTTTTTAGCATGATTTGGTTAAGGTAAATATCCCCAAACCCATACGGCAGGAACATATAAGTATTGACCAAACCAAAGGTCATCAAACATGCCAGCAAGCGTCTATCCACTTGCAAACGGTTAAATACCAATAATAATGGCGGTACAATCAGTGGAATAAAAGCAATGTGAATAGGAATGATATTTTGACTAAAACAGCTCATTAATACCAATCCTGCAAACAATAACCACTTCACCGAGATGCCTTGAGAGCCTTGCCCTGCCTGCCCATTCATACGATTAATCACGCCATTGGCTAATGACTGTGGTAAGCCAGAATGAGCAATCGCCACTGCAAATGCACCAAGCAATGCATAAGATAGAGCAATTTCTGCCCCATTTTTAATGCCATCTTGAAAAGAGGTTAAAGTTGCCTCTAAGCCCAGACCGCCGACCAAACCACCAACCACAGCCCCAATCAGTAGACTTAACACCACATGTACTCGAGCCAAAGATAGCCCTAACATCACTACGACTGCCAGTAATACTGCATTTATCATCACTTTTGCCCTATTTCTCTTGCAAGTTATCTAAAAAAGTTAATAAATTTCAACCACATTGCTACTCAACTAAAATTAATTGTTGTGTAAAATACAATGACACTGTAAAAATAGTTATATAATCATTTTTACACTTAGCAATCATACTGAAAACAAACTGTATATATTACCTGATTTTTTAATGTATTTCGCCTAACTTCTCCGTTCATTGTCTTGTAATTTTATAATCAAACACCATTTACAAGGATAGACACCATAAACTCAGCTCCCAGCCTTATCTACTCTATGTCTATGTTGACTGGGGGTTTAGTTTTAATGAGGAAAAATTATATGAGTAAATCTGACACCGTAACTCCAGTAGATATAGATAATATGGACATTGATATTAATATCGATACTGATGCAATAAGCACTCAAAATGATGAAAAAGACCCAACGCACCTACCATTGTTAGCACTGCGTGATGTGGTCGTCTATCCACATATGCAAATTGCCCTATTTGTTGGACGTACTCCTTCCGTTAAAGCCGTTGAACTGGCACAAGCAGAGTACAACGATCGGGTACTGGTTGTTGCCCAAAAAGACTCTTTAACAGAAGACATCGACCAAGAGAATTTATATCAATACGGGACAATTTGTCGCATTGTCAGCACCATGCCTCATGATAGTGATGATGGTTGTATCAAAGTACTTATTGAAGGTGAATACCGCGCTCATCTTGATCAAGTTCATAATCATGAAGAGCTATTAACCGCAGATTTTAGCCGTGCAGATATGAGCATGCCTTTAGATGAGGCACAGCAGACCAATGCACTAAAAACATTGATCAGTCTATTTGCCACCTATGCGGATGCACGACTACGCAACTCTCGTGAGCTAACCCGTGTTGCTGAGCGTATCGAAGACCTACTTGAGCTGTTATATTTTATCTCCACCCGCGTCTCTATGGACTTGGAAGTCAAACAGCAGTTTTTAGAAGTGGATGATATACCCGCTCATATCAACACCCTCACAGAATACTTGGTAAAACAAAGTGCTGAACAATCTATTGAGCAAGAAATCCAAGATGCTGTGCGTCAGCAAATGGAAAACAATCAGCGTGAATATTTCTTAAATGAGAAAATGAAAGCCATCAAAAATGAGCTGTCTGATTTAAATGATGGTGCATTTGATGCAGATGATGACATTAGCGAGCTAGAGCAACGCCTTAAAGAGGCAGATTTACCAGATGACGTACGTAAAAAAGCCGAGCAAGAATTTAAAAAGCTACGCATGATGCCACCTGCTTCCTCAGAATCTTCTGTGGTACGTAACTATATCGAGTGGATATTAGATACCCCATGGAACACTACCAGCAAAGTTTCGATTAAGCTAGACAAAGCTAAAACCGTACTTGATGAAGACCACTATGGGCTAAAAGACGTCAAAGACCGCATTTTGGAATACTTAGCGGTACAATCTCGAGTGAAAAAGCTACGAGGTCCGATTTTATGCTTGGTTGGTCCCCCGGGTGTGGGTAAAACCTCATTGGGTGAATCCATTGCCCGTGCTACCGGACGTAAATTTGTACGTATGGCGCTGGGTGGTGTACGTGATGAAGCAGAAATTCGTGGGCATCGCCGTACTTATATCGGTGCTATGCCGGGTAAAATCGTACAGTCTTTGGCAAAAGTTGAAGTCAAAAACCCGCTCTTTTTGCTTGATGAAATCGATAAAATGGCACAAGACTTCCGTGGTGACCCAGCTTCTGCTTTGCTAGAAGTACTTGATCCATCACAGAATAATAGTTTTAACGACCATTACCTAGATATGGACTTGGACTTATCACAAGTCATGTTTATCTGTACGGCAAACAGCATGGACATACCACCTGCCCTGCTTGACCGTATGGAAGTCATTCGTCTACCCGGTTATACCGAAGATGAAAAAGTTAATATCGCTCAAAAATACTTAGTACCTAAAGCGATTAAGCAAAATGGTCTAAAAGAGAACGAGATTGAAATCGTACCAGAAGCCCTACACAGTATCGTCCAGCGTTATACTCGTGAAGCTGGGGTGCGTAATCTCGAGCGTGAAGTCAATAAAATTTGCCGTAAAGTGGTTCGAGAGTCAGTCGAAACTTACGGTGTAAAACCATCGAAAAAAGTTAAAATCGAAACTACTGTCGTCAATGAGGACAATATTGATGACTACCTCGGGGTTCATAAATACGACTTTGGTTTGGCAGAAAAAGAGCCAGAAGTTGGTCGTATTACTGGACTGGCTTGGACACAAGTCGGTGGTGAGCTACTAACCATCGAAGCTGTCACTATGCAAGGTAAAGGTGAGTTTGTCTATACTGGCTCACTTGGCGATGTGATGAAAGAGTCTATCCGAGCCGCCATGAGTGTGGTGCGCGCACGTGGTCAAGCATTGGGTATTGACTATGAGACCTTTAAAAATACAGACGTGCATGTGCATATGCCAGAGGGTGCCACTCCAAAAGATGGTCCTTCTGCGGGTATCGCCTTGACCACTGCTTTGGTCTCAGCAATGACTGGCATCGCCATTCACCCTGATATTGCCATGACAGGTGAAGTTACTTTACGAGGCAAAGTGCTACGTATTGGTGGGCTAAAAGAGAAACTTCTGGCAGCCCACCGTGGTGGCATTAAACGGGTATTAATTCCTGAGAGTAATGAGCGTGACTTGGTTGAAATACCAGATAATGTCAAAGAAGGTCTGATTATTCAACCAGTTGCTACCATTGATGAGGTATTAAAAGAGGCACTGGTCAGTATGCCTAAGCCTCTCAAACCAAGTAAGGTAGCAGTGGATACCACTAAGTCTGATAAAGCGCTGCGTAGCTAAAGTTTATTAAGTCATAAAAAGCAATATCACGCTTGATAACTGACTTAAGATAACTTACTTAAATTAAGATAGCCATCAATCCACTTGATGGCTATTTTTTATTGTCTAATGATATAAGATAGCAACAATGCTAAAATACAAATGCTATTAAAAAGCTATAATAAAATTAATTGAGTAGACAAACATAAAAACTATGAACCAAAAAAGCTTAACCAACTATAGTAAATTCTTAAGTTATATTCTGCGTCATCATCCTGATAGTATTGGTATTACCTTAGACAGTGAGGGTTGGGCAAATATTAATGAGCTTATCAATAACACCCATCAAAGTCGCCAATTTAATCATCATCTTAGCATTGATATTATCAAAACCATCGTTGCCAATGATAATAAACAACGCTTTGCCCTATCCGATGATGAGCAATATATTCGAGCCGTACAGGGACACTCCAAACGTACCGTACAACGCAGTTATACCGCAAAACAGCCCCCTGATATTTTATATCATGGCACTGCCAGTCGCTTTTTAGAGCCTATTTTACAACAAGGATTATTACCTAAATCTCGGCAATATGTTCATTTATCGGCTGACAAAGACACTGCCCATAACGTTGGTCAACGCTATGGCAAAGTGGTAATTTTACAGATTGATGCCAAACAAATGGCAGATGATGGCATCACCTTTTATCAGGCAGAAAATGGCGTATGGCTAGTAGAAAAGGTTGAACCTAAACTTTTTAAAGTGTTGTGATTAATGCAATAGCATATTTTTTTTAAAGTATGCTAACTGATACACATCTTCCAGCTTAATACTGCATAGTAAGTAGTAATTGCTTCAAAAACTCATCACATCGTTGCAACTGCTCAAGACTCACAAACTCATCTGCCTTATGTGCCTGCTCAATACTTCCCGGACCACAGATGACCGTTGCAATACCTGCATTAGTAAACTGCCCAGCCTCTGTCGCATACGCCACTTTATTAACCGCATCATCATGCACCAATCCTGCCACTAACTTTTGCAACTCTGCACTTTGTGCATCTGTCATTGCAGGCACATCTTCAAGTTGTCTCAACTCAATGCCAGTATTGGGGTCAATCGCTTGCATTTGCTGATTTAAGTGAGCAATTTTTTGTTTAATTGGCTTAACAATTGCATCTTGCCCCATGTGTGGTAAGTTACGATAATCAAAGGTAAATTCACACAAATTCGGCACAATATTAGTCGCTGTACCACCCTGTATCGTACCAACTGATAAAGTAGAAAACGGCACATCAAAATAGTGGTCACAATCATCACGCTCACTAAGTGACTTTGCCAACTCATCAATAAAGCCAATCAAACGACTGGCATAACTGATAGCATTGACGCCTTGTGGGGTTAACGAGGAATGTACCGACTTACCATGTACTGAGCAACGATAAACACTAATGCCTTTATGTGCCACCACCATTTGCATTTCACTTGGCTCACCAACAATACAATATTCAGGCACAATGCCACGCATCGCTAAATCATCCAAAATCAGTGGTGCACCCAAACAACCCACTTCTTCATCAAAGGATAATGCAAGGTGTAATGGCTTCTGTAGCTTTTTATCGTCTGCTAACTTCACTGCCTGTGGCAATAAAGTCAATGCACAAGCAATAAAGCCTTTCATATCACAAGCACCACGCCCATATAATTTGCCGTCTCTTACCTCAGCAATAAAGGGGTTTGATGACCATACCTGCCCTTCTACTGGCACAACATCGGTATGTCCCGACAGCACAACGCCACCACTATATTCTGCTTCACCATTTGCAGTTGCTGGTACAGTGACAAACAAATTGGCTTTTGTTTGAGCTTCATTATGGGTCAATACTGGCTGTAGTCCTAAATGACGACAAAATGCCTGCACATCCTCAATCAGGACTAAATTTGAGCGACTACTCACCGTATCAAACCCAATTAAACGCTGAAGCCATGCGACACTTGTACGTGGAAAGTCGTGCACAACATTTAGACTCATCAATATCTCCTTATAAATGACTGAGCAAATACCCAATCAACCCTCATGTCACTGTATAGCCTTCATATAAATATAAACATCAACTCTGAACTAAGAAGGACGATGACTATTCATAGCATCAACCACAGGGGGAATCGGCTTATTCACACGCTCCTGCTCACGCATCTGTTCACGTTCCTGTGCAACTTCTGTTGCTGTTTTGGCATCAAGAGGTAAGCCTGCAATCAGTGGCAACTCTTTTACATGTTTACGCTGACGGGTTGCTAAACTCACAGGTATCATACGAGCAAACTCATACAAATGTAGATAAGCTTCTTCACCACCGTCAAACTCATCATCAGGATTAATGCGAATACTAGCAATCTTACTTAAATCCGCCAGCATCTCATTTTCTTCACTACTTAATGTACTGCTGGTCATACCAAACCCTGTCATAAAACCACTTGACCAGTTTTTCAGTGCCAAAACCCGTTCATACAAATCATGCTCATCATCAGGTACAAGAGGGGTATACGCATAAGCATCATCTTTATCTTTCAGCTGAAAAGAAGTATCTTCTGCCTCCTCAGTTAATAGCGTTAATGCTGACTCATCTGGCTCAGATAGACTTAACTCCGAAAATAAAGCCTGCCAACCTGCCATATCAGGCGCATGACAAACTGTCATAATACCTGTCATCAAACCATGTAACTCACTAATACTAATATCTGTCCAATCAGCAAACGCTGATGACCAGTCATTCCAGCCAGAGATATTATCATTCATGCCAAAGTCCTATTAGGTGTTTGTTAATTAGCAAACCAAATTAAACGTTAATATAAAGAATCCTAGAATTGCCATATCATAAAAAATCATTAGATAATACAAGAATAAACTGACTAATTTTGAATTTTATTAGCAGACAACATCTAGAAACATACGTTTTAACAACTTATTATAGATATAATATGGGCAGATATGGCATTATTAAAGCATACATGGCATGATAATATTTATTTTAGGAGTCTATTGAGCTTTTATCTTCATAGGAAAAATCTAACCAATTGATACATGAAAGTAAAATATAGCTGTACCCCTTATAATTACTAACTCAATGGGGGGATGTTCAACAGACCCTAAATATATCAATGTTACCGACAATTGCCCATTGCACCAACACACTCACCAAAAACTGATTTAACCATAAGTGACACCCTATGATTGAGAAATTAAAAACGCTAGAAAAGACCTTATCAGAGGTATACCAGCAATATCAAACTCACCTTGCTGAGCTAAAAAAGCTACAAAATAAGCCCATTACTGATATCAATGAGTTTAACGGACTTAAAGCTAAACTAGATGAAGCAGAAGGAAAAAATAAGCAACTGCAAACTGAGCATGAACAGTTACAGACAGAGCGTAATGCTCTACAAAAAAAACTGGCTGAGCTAGATGCACGCTATCAAACACTGGCAGAAGCACATCATATGATTGGTGAAGAGCAAGATAAGTTGCAACAGCAGATAGAAGAACTCACCCAGCTTAATGAAGAACTACAAGCAAAAAACCGTCGGGCTGCTGAACATACCAAATCTGCGTTGAAACAACTAACTAAGATTGATCAAGCAACCTCATAACTTGCAGAGTAACATCAGCATCATTAAATACAGCCATCCAACCAATGATTAAGCGGATTGATTAAAACAGGTACATTATACTCATGGATAAAACACAGCAAACAAAAGCCCAAAATGATATCAATACAAACGCATCTTCTATAGATACCAGCATTAAAAAAGTTGATATTATGATATCTGGTAAAACTTATACTATTAACTGTCCAGCCAATGAAGAAAAAGAGCTAAAAGATGCCACCAATTATATTAATGACTTTATCTTAGACCTACGCAAACAGGCGCCCCAGCTTAGCCATGAAAACTTGTTGGTACTTTGTTGCCTAAATCTATATGAAAAGATTCATGCCAATGAGACTGCAAAAAAGTCACAAGATAATCAAGATAAAGTGGCTGAATCACTAATTGATAAACTGATTAGAGATGCCAAAGCCATGTTATAACTTGATAGTGGTATAGAATATAAATGTATCTAGCTATAGAGTGGTCTTCTTTTAAAACCTACCTCTTATAGACTTTCCCAGCGTGAAAGTCTTGTTGATGTTCCTCATTACAGAAGAACCACTCATCCCATACCTCTATAGGGGTATCTGTTGCATCTTTATCATCATCAGTAGACACCAATTTTTGAGAAGAAGTATCAGGAACGAACGACGACTGTTCCTCTAGTGATGATATGGGTGCAGTTTCTGGCAATAAAGAAGCTGGCTTTTTTTCTACAATACCTCGATATTGCGCCAGCGCATGTCCGCAATAGCTACACAACCTTAGTGTTGTGATATCACCTTCTTTTGGAAAAAATGCTTTGGGTGGTTTAGGATACATAAATTTAAACAGTATCCACATGATAGTCATGGTAATAAACATGCTAATAAAGAATGAAAACATCTGCTAAATCCAATTGATTATAATTTAATATGCCACCTAAGCACGCCTTAACATCAGTCACTTAACGAATCTGTTTGGCATGATATTGTAACTGTTTGAGTGCCTGTTGATAGGCTTGACTGGATGTATCCATACTGCTCAACTTTCCATAACGCAAACGGCGATAATCCTGTTTTAGTAAGATAACTGCTTGCTTTGCTTCCGTACTATCTGCCACTTCTTCAAGCCGGCTTAACCACGCCAGCATACCTTCATTAGACTGATACGCAAGCTGAGGGTCTGCTTTTGCAACTCGTTTTGATAACTGTACCAAGGGTAAATCTACAGGGTTCCAGATTTTACGTCTACGGTACCAAATTAAAAAGACAATGGTTGCTATCACCAGTAGTAAAGCTGTTATCATCCATAATAGTTGTTGCATCATATTGGCAATATTAAACCAGCGTAGCAATGCATTACTTTGCTTATCTTGGTCATAACCAACCACATCTCTTTGCCAATAATAACTGGCTTGGTCAGACAGACGGCGTAATGTTTGAAGCATTCTAAACTGCTGATAGCTAATTTGCGCACCTGCCCCTGTGCCAAACATGGTAGCGCCTTGCTGAGATGTTAAAGCATTCATTCCTTGCTCGACCCGTTCAGGCGCAACAAAAGCAGTTGGGTCGATGCGCACCCAGCCTTGACCTTCTAGCCAAACTTCGCTCCACGCATGTGCATCCATTTGCCGTACTTCCCAACTATTACCATCACGCCCTAACTCACCACCTTGATAACCAGCAACAACACGCGCAGGCACACCAACAGCACGCATTAAATAAGTAAAACTAGAGGCATAATGCTCACAAAACCCAGCTTTTGTCTCAAACAAAAACTCATCAATACGATTTTGTTGCAACGCTGGGGGTGATAAAGTATAGCGAAACTCAGTATTACCAATCCAGTTTTGAATAGCATTTATGTAACGTATAGGGTCTCTACCTGCATCCGCAAACATCTGCTTTGCCCACTCTTGACTACGTCTATTACCTTCACTAGGTATGCTTAAATTAATCTGACGTGCCTGCTCTGATAGCGTTGTATCTATCCGCATCTGTGGATAGCGTTGTACCTGATAACGTAACTGCTGAACAACTGGACGAAAAGAGCGCAATGTAAAATTTGAAGTTAAACTTGTTCCCCGTTGATTTGGATAAGGATAATCCAAACCATATAACCAATTTCTTTGGGTTGGCTCTAAAATGACTTGATAGCTGGTTGCATCTGCTTGCTCTCTCTTGGGTATGGTTTGCCATGCTTGTTGTAACCATAACGGCTTATCACCCGACCACCAAGTTTGAATATTAGCGTTTGGTGTCCATGTTACCCCATCAAAGTCACTAAATACTAGCCCTCGCCAATACATCTGTGATTGAGCTGGAGGCTGAGTACCAAACTCAACTCGAAATGCCAACTCCGTGGATTGGCTTAAATTGGCAAAATCACCCGGAGACATACTGTCACTTACACCCGTTGTCGCTTGCTGTCCAGACAACTGTAATGACCATAAGGGAGGCAATCTTGGAAAAAATAAAAATAAAATAATCAATAAAGGAATGGCCTGACCAGCCAATAACCCCAAGCTACGCAAACGGCCACTGCCCAATAAATTACCATCATCATTCAACGAAATGAATGCAAACAATAGCCATAATGTGCCAACAACCACCTCAGCAGTAGTTAACAAACCTTGGTCCATCAAAAACAAAGATGCCAGCACAAAAAATGATAAATTTAATACAATATAAGCATCTCTACGCTGATACATCTCCCATAGCTTACTGACCAAACACAGCACCAAAAATGCCACGCCAACATCTACACCAAAGGCTGTCTGATAACTCAGCCACAATCCAGCAACGCCTGCTATGAATCCTAATATCTGTGCCACTTGATATAGACGTTTTTTTGCAAAGCGTAACGCCTTTACTCTTGGCAGTTGCGCAACAATAACAAATAACGCATAAACAATCAGCCAAATAGGTAAATGACTCACATGAGGAACAATCACCACAACTTGTGCCATTAATACCCAATAATAAGCAGGTAAGCCCAATAGCTTTTGCCACCATCGTTTTGGTGACTCTAAAACCATAGAATCTTGGGCTGGTGTCGATGTTATACCCTGAGCCAATCGCTCAAAACCATCAGTTGCACTGACGCTATTTTTTGTCATAAAGCTGTTGTTTGCACTTGATAAGGCAGTGTGCTGATGAGTATCCGAGTGGGATTGAAATAAACTCATGGTGTTTTTGCCAACCTTAGTAAACATGCTTGTGCATAATGCTCACCCTGACCCAACTGCACCTCTGGAGATGATGCAGACTCATTGGGTAATAGCATCATAAAAGGCTCACCAGACTGCCCAAACTTTTGTACCGCATAAGCTAACTGAGATAGCTTATCCTCATGTTGTATCGCTGGCATATCTGCATAATTTAGGCACACTTCTTGACCTACTGAATCTGCAAACTGCTTTGTCAACATTCCCTGACCTCGTGCCACATGCGCCCATGATACCCGAGCCAAAGACTCACCTGCCACATATTCATCTAAAGTATCAAAATCATTCTGCCCTTTGATACCATAAGCACTCCAGTCACTCTCATCATCACTCAATGCCCTTGTTGCCTCCGTCCACTCAAATGGCAATGACCTTGGATACACCCAAGCTGGCGATGCTAAATAAACATAAGACCATGCCCGCATAATACCCAATGGATACACCGTACTAACGACCAGACGAGGTAGCTCAAAACGACCTCGTTGATTGCTAGCAACTGCTAAACGCACCAACGTCGTCCCTTCTACCGTTGCCAAAACCTGCTTACTTGCCCCTTCCTCTACAGACATGGTCTGCTTTTTATCAAACTCTAGCTGTATTTGCCGAGCAGGCTTGGACTTATCATTAATAACTTCTAATGTAACCCAGATAGGCTCACCCACACCTGCCATCTGAATATCTCTTAACTTAACCTGCAATCCTGACACATGCGCAAAAGTCACATGTAAGCTAATTACCCAAATGCTTATCAAATAAAAGAACAGCCCCAATACCAAGTTATTACCATAATTGACCCCCATAATAAATGTAATCAACAATAATAAAGCAAAGAGCATCCCCTCTCGGCTAAAAAAGATATATACATTACGTAAGGTCAGTGTTGTATGGTCACTATGAGGTGCACGATTTGCAAAAAATCGCTGTAATCTTGAAGCAAATGGACGAGTGATGGGAGAAAATAAAGGCATAATTAAATATAGTTAAATAAGTACCATTGAGAAGAAAAACATGGCTAATGAACTTCTTCTTTTACAACACTTCTACCACGAATAGAGTAATGGCTAAAGTCATGACGACAAGACAGGCGTTTTAGTCAGCACCTGCTCAGCCAGTGTTTGTTGTATTTTATGACCTGACTGATTAAACGGAATAAATCGCTGTCCCAACCGATGATCTGCAACTGCAGGGAAAATTGCCTGTACATCTTCTGGCGTCACTTCCATATTACCTGAAACATATGCGTGTGCTTGTGACGCATGCTTAATGGCTAACACTGCTCGAGGAGACAAACCATGATATTCTTGACTTTGTCGTGTTGTCTCTACCAGCTTTAAAATATAATCAATCACCACATCAGCCACAAAAACAGTTTTCACATCCTGTTGTGCTTGTATCACATCTGCACTATTCATGATAGCGGATAGCTGTTGCAACAAATCTCGTCTATTCTCACCTGCCAATAGTGCTCGCTCCGCCTTCTCTGAAGGATAACCTAAAGACAAGCACATCAAAAAGCGGTCCAACTGTGACTCTGGTAGAGGATATACACCTGACTGTTGCGTTGGATTTTGAGTAGCAATCACAAAAAAAGGCTCAGGTAGTGCATAAGTCTCACTATCATGTGTTACCTGTCTTTCTTCCATTGCCTCTAATAACGCACTTTGTGTTTTTGGACTAGAGCGATTAATCTCATCAGCTAAAAGCAATTGTGTAAAAATAGGTCCTTGACGAAACTCAAACCGATGCTCTGCTTGATGATACAAACTCATACCTAAAATATCTGCAGGCAACATATCATTGGTAAACTGCACACGATTAAACTGCAACCCCAATAAATTTGCCAATCCATGAGCCAGTGTCGTTTTACCCATCCCCGGCAAATCCTGTAACAACAAATGTCCATTTGCTAAGATACAAGTCAGTGCCAGCTTGGTCACATGAGACTTATCTAAAATAATCTCATTTAACTTAGCTAATAGGCTTTGAGTTTTTTGGCTAATATCAGAAGATATGGGCGAATCAACACGAATAGAATTTGTCATCATTAAAATACTTTTATTTAATTACTTTAAATGTATAAAAAATTTATAAACAGATAATAAAAAGAAAGATAAGTGTCAAAATATTAATGGCACTTATCTATAAAACAAAGAAGAAGACAAAAATAATATTTATAAAATTCACTTATTAAATTTTTCTATAACACACATAGGCTTTAAACATATCACCTAATTTATTATTTTAACATAACATACCTTTACTCACCATCACTTCCACCTCGTATCGTAGATAAATAAGTAATAATATCAGCACGTTCTGTTGCATCTGTCACACCATCTGTACGCATACGATTTCCAGGTAGTGCCTCTTGTGCATCAGCAATATACTTATCAAGAGTCTGCTCATCCCAGACCCAACCAGAGTTTTTTATCTCATCACTATATTTATAATCAGCCAATGCACCAGCAGGAGCACCATAAATTCGCAATAATTGTGGACCTTTTCCATTGACACCAGGTGTCAGCTTATGGCACTTATCACACAAGTCATGATAAAGTTGACGGCCATTTTCAGCATTACCTAACTGAGAGACAGGCAATATCACTGGCGCACGCTCATCTGGTGGTTGTCGCTCACAACCAGATAGAGTCGCCATCCCTAAAAATATAGCCACTAAAAAGAGCGTTGAATATTGTTTTTGTAAGAAGTTGAATAGTAAAGACTTGATTTGAAAATGATATTTGGCTGTTGGGTGCAACTGGCTATCTTGTATCATGGTAGTATCTTATTAACAGGTTATGACGCAAACATACGTTAACCTGCTATTATAGTGAATAAGATCCTATAAAGCACTGACAACAACCAATTAAAACAGTATCGTTAAAATAAATTAACGCACATCAACTAAGTTGCCTCACCCTCCTGCACCATCATTTTCTCTGATGGCTCTTGCAAATAGTAACCTTGTAAATAACGTGCTCCCACACTCCAAGCAGCAGACATCGCAGCAGCATCCTCAATATAAGGCATCAAAGCAGGCGTTGAACGTTCATTGACTTTAGCGATTAGAGATTTAACAGTTTCGACATTATTTGCATCACCAAGATTCTTCACATAGCTGCGAGCAAGGCGCACCATAGATGGCTGCACAAACTCCATGACTTCAATAGTCTTAGCAGTTGAGCCAAAGTGATGGATTGCGACTTGACACCCAACTTGTTTTAGCATAGAAAACTGCTTTTTAGCAACAGCCATATGATCAACCAGCTCTTGCTCATTAAATTGGACTGTTAAGACACCATCTTGTCCTCCAACAGCTTTTAATAACTGACTAATCACACCTGCTATTTGTTTACTTGCTAATGATTGACTGGTTAACTGCACCAAGGCTTTGGCATCGGGTATTTGCTTACGTACGATACTCAACTGCTTACAAGTATTAATCAATACCCAGCGGTCAATCTTATCCATCAGGTTATATTTTTTCGCCACAGGAAGGAACTTATCTGGCGTCATCAATGTACCATCTGCCAAAGGTAAACGTAAATAAACCTCAAAGAAATGACTAGAATCGGTCTCAATATCATAAATTGGCTGATATAAGAGCTTAAACTGACTATTGGTTAAGGCACTTTGCAAATATTCTGCCAGTACCATTTCATCTTCACTGGCATGCTGACTAGGATCATATAAATGAATTGCATTGCCTTCCTTACCACTATCCTTAAATGCCTGCTCTCTAGCATCCATTGCTCTATCAATCAACACACTCATATCAGGAGAGGTATTATCTACAATAACCATACCAATAGTTACTGTCGTAGTCACTGTTCGAGTACCAATCTCGATTAACATATCACTGATTTTTTGTCGAACAGCTTCTGCCTGCTCAAGTAACTTGCTTTGGATAATATCTGGGAAGAGTACGGTAAAGTTACTATCACTAAAACGACTAACCTCCCCTGAATCTAAAGTCTCATCAAGCACATAGCCGACTTGTTTCACTGTCTCATCAACCCCTTGCAAACCAAGGTTAGAGTTGATTTTGCCAATACCATCAAGGCTGATATAAAGCAATGCTGCATTCGTCTTACCCGCTTTAGCTTCTACATAAACTTGGGCAAACCTTTCTTCAAACCCTCGACGGTTTAACAAACCTGTCAAATTATCTCGACGTTCAGCTGCTGCTAGCTTTCTTGCCATTTCAGCATTATCCTCGCCACTTTGCTGGATAATTACTTGTGTCACTGGCTCTCCTTCAAAAGTTGCTGCTGCCAGCTGTAGTGTTGCTTCAAATGTACTACCATCTTTGCGACGGCTTTCAAAGTTAAACTCAACTTTATCCCGATTACCTTTATCAAAGCGGCGCAAAAACTGCTTAAAAGCCTTAATATTTTCACCACCTGCAATGAGGTCAATCACAGGTATACCCATCAACTCATCCATATTGCTAAAGCCAAAGAGCTTCAAATAAGGCTCATTGGCAAAGATATGTATACCTTGGTCAATATATGCAACAGCACTTTTTGAATTTTTAATCAAAATATTGGCACGTTGTTCTGCTTCAGACAGTACATATTTCAATCCAGCCATTTGTCGGCGAACTTCCAAACTACTATGTAACATACAAGTTGCAATCACTACCTGAGCTTCATTATCTGCTAATAATGCTTTTACCATTTTTTCATCTATGGTTGCTGGCATACCCTCTTCATTAATACTAGTCGCAGCAATATTTTCATTAAGTAAACAGATTAAAGGCAGATCAATCCCTTGTTCTTGAATAATACCAACAATATCTGTAAAGCCCATATCATAAGCTTTACCAAAAATCAAAACATCCCATGAGTGTCGCAATAAGCGCAACAACTCTTCTTTATCATCTAAAAACCCTAAGTTTACCTCATCATAGTAGTGAGATAACAAAGCAACGATACGCTCTGCATAAAGCTGGTTATCATCAACTACCAATAGATTTAGGGTGCTTTGTGTTGTCATATCCGACCTTTAAATATATATCAATGAATGTCTTTTTCTATATTTGTTTATCACACCATGGCACATCAAAACGCAGTTCATTTAGGAAATAGTGGCATGAAAAGTCCAAACAAAATTGTATAAGATCATGGGTATTTCTCTTAATTAAACCAATAATTTTCACACGATACACGATAAATGTCTAATTATGCTGTGAAGGTAAACAAACTATACTCACCTAAACTGAGTTAAACAAGCCAATATATGAAGGTAAATCGATGTAAGCACATCCTTGAGAGCTACGACTCTATGAAGATGAATCTTTGCTAATAATAGCTAGGGTCTGTTACAATCTGACTCCACCACTTCAATACTTACAGTGGCTATTAAAGTGGTATCTTACTGTCATATACAATCAGCTAAAAAGCTCTAACAACTTACCACACTCTACTTTAATCAATACATCACTACAAACACCATACCATCCATACCGTTTTTTCGTAGATTTATCGGCTATTCACTGCCATGGCTACCATATGAGTTATTCAAACTTCTCACCAAACTTCTCACCAAACTTTTGTCAATGAAAAATCAAAGTTCAGCAAATACTCATCTACTTTGATATAAATCAACTGGGGTTTTAAATGGTTGATCAGGCAACTCTTGTACCAGCTTTGGTACTAAATATCCTGGTAATTCTTCCAGCATTTGCCAATATAACTTGACTGCTTGATACTTTGGTATATCAAAATGCGCTGCTCCAGATACCTTATCTAAGATATGTAAATAATAAGGCAATATACCGACACTAAATAATTTATGACTTAGCTCAGTCTGTGCCTGCAGTGTATCATTTATTCCTTTCAATAAAACTGCTTGATTTAACAAGATAATACCTGCCTGCTTTGCCTCAGATAAATAATTGGCTGTATGAGTATCTACCTCATTTGCATGGTTGGTGTGTAATACCATGACTATTTTGCAACGGCTATGAGATAAATAAGCCAGCAAAACTTCATCTAAACGTTCAGGAATGACGATTGGCAATCGAGTATGTAGACGTATGGTAGTAATCTGTGGCAAACTCTCAAATACCTTTAGTTGCTCTATTAAACGACGGTTTGATACGCTAAGCGGATCACCACCACTTAAAATAATCTCATTCACCTCCGGATGTGCCAAAATATAGTCATGTATTTCTGCCATCTGTTGCTTGCTGGGAATGTTGCTTTGATAGTCAAAGTGTTGACGAAAACAATAACGGCAATGAATGGCACATGCACCAGTCACAGTTACCAATATACGTGACCGATATTTGTGCAACAGTCCTTGTATAGGATTGGCACTATTTTCTGCTAGAGGGTCTGTGACATATCCTGTCACAGTGACTTGTTCTTGCATTCTAGGCAATACTTGCTGTAACAACGGATCATGAGCATCACCTATACGCATTTTATTTACAAATCCACGTGGCACACGTAGTCCAAATTGCTTTGGTAAATATAAGCTAGCTTTAAGTGCAGATAGCTGTAAAATATCTAGTAGCTCATCAATATCATCAATACTATCTGCCAGTTGCCGTTGCCAACTTTGCCCAGTTTGATTGATAACAGGTAATCGAGTATTTGATAGGTTTTTTTGTGCTGGCAAATGGTTTATCATGAGCAACCTTAATATGGCATTTTTATCAATAGGAGTACAACGTGGCAAGTTATTCGACCAACGAATTTAAAGCAGGCTTAAAAGTAATGCTAGATGGCAACCCTTGCGCCATCATCGAAAATGAGTTTGTTAAACCAGGTAAAGGTCAAGCCTTTAACCGTGTTAAATTACGTAACCTACGCACAGGTAAAGTGCTAGAACAAACTTTCAAATCAGGCGACAGTTTAGAAGGTGCTGATGTCATCGACACTGAAATGAACTATCTATACAATGATGGTGAGTTTTGGCACTTCATGCACCCTGAAACATTTGAACAGCTACAAGCTGACAAAAATGCTATGGGTGATGCAGCTCAATGGTTAAAAGAAAATAGCAATGCATTATGTACCATTACTTTATTTAATGGCGTTCCACTATCTGTAACTGCG
Organism: Psychrobacter sp. I-STPA6b; assembly: GCF_020662265.1. GTDB lineage: Bacteria > Pseudomonadota > Gammaproteobacteria > Pseudomonadales > Moraxellaceae > Psychrobacter. The sequence continues at coordinate 8,999 of NZ_VEWM01000122.1, read as the reverse complement.
CCTAACTTTGTTGAGCTAGAAATCATTGAAACAGACCCTGGTGTTCGTGGTGATACATCTGGTGGTGGTGGCAAACCTGCCAAACTTGAGACAGGTGCGGTTGTTCGTGTTCCATTGTTTGTACAACAAAATGAAATCGTGCGTGTAGACACACGTACAGGTGATTACCAGACTCGTGTTAACTAGAAGAAACTTCTATTTATAATACATTATCTGTCACCACTTACTGTTACAACAACTAAAACCCTTAGTTAATTTGTAGCTCAGCATTCAGTAAGAGTAAGTGGGGCAGACTTTCTTAGTAACCCTCAGCCCTATAAAAACAGCTAAATCAACAACTCGCGTTTACCACTTTTTCCCATTGAGCTAACCAACCCTGCCTCTTCCATTGAATCTACAATACGTGCTGCTCGATTGTAGCCAATACTAAACTTGCGCTGGATACTAGAAGCAGACACTTTACGAGTCTCCATAACAAAAGCCACAGCCTCATCATAAAGGTCATCATCCTCACCAGAGGTATTTCCAGAGCTACTACTTGGGCTGGTCAACTCAAAGTTACTTGCCATATTATCAATGTAATCTGGTGCACCACGCTCACGCCAAGCATCACACACTCGATTGACTTCCTCATCACTGACATAGGCACCATGCACCCGATCTGGCTCAATCTGTCCTGGGCCTAAAAACAGCATATCACCATTACCAAGCATGTCTTCTGCACCGCCACTATCTAAAATAGTACGAGAATCTACTTTTGAGTTAACTCGTAACGCAGCACGAACAGGAATATTGGCTTTGATAAGCCCTGTAATGACATCCACTGAAGGACGCTGTGTCGCTAGCATTAAATGAATCCCTGCTGCTCGTGATTTTTGAGCCAAGCGTGTGATTAACTCCTCAGCTTGCTTACCAACCTGCATAATCATATCGGCAAACTCATCAGCAACAATGACTATCAGAGGTAAGGTTTTAAGTTTTGGTGCTTTATCCATACTCACACTATCATTAGGGCGCCATAATGGATCGATAATAGGTCGTCCTGCCTTTTCCGCCGCCACTACTTTTTTGTTAAACTCACCTAATTTGCGCACCTTTAACAAACTCATCAACTGATATCGACGCTCCATCTCTGCCACACACCATGACAGACTACTTGCCGCCTCATTCATATCTGTAACCACAGGCGTCAATAAATGAGGAATATCATTGTAGTTAGCAAGCTCTAGCTGTTTAGGGTCAATCAAAATCATACGTAGTTCGTCTGGCTTATATTTCAACAGCATCGACAGTAACATGGCATTAACCAATACAGACTTCCCCGAACCTGTTGTACCTGCTACCAACATATGAGGTGCTTTTGCTAAGTCAGTAATAATAGGCTTACCACCAATATCTTTTCCCATTGCCATGCTAATTTGAGCATGTGGATCTTTATATTTCTCAGTATCCAATAGCTCAATTAAACGTACCATCTCCCGTTTTTTATTGGGTACTTCGATACCAATATAAGGTTTACCCGGAATCACTTCGACCACACGCAACGATGCCATCGACAATGAGCGTGCCAAGTCTCGTGAAATACCTGTTACTTTACTGGCTTTAACACCAGCGGCCAGCTCTACCTCAAAACGAGTAACCACAGGACCAGGGATAGCATTCACCACCTCCGCTTTCACATTAAACTCTTGTAGTTTAATCTCTAAAAGCTCAGATAGTTGCTCAAGCTCTGCCACAGTATAGCTTGGTTTGCGGTCAGGATCAGGCTTATCCAATATCGACAATTCAGGAATCGGTGTTAACTGCGCACGGTATTTTGCGGTTTGCATGGCACGAGAACGCCCAAAAAATGCCTCATCATCTGAAACTTCTGGTAAGTGGTGATATTCTTCCTCTGGCACCATATCCACAATGTGATTACTTGCATCACCCTCTGGCACAGCAAATCGTACTGAAGGCTTCTGTGTATCTGCTATTTCATCATCCATTACACGTGGTGCTTGTGTTGGGTCAGCAGGAGGAGTATTTGTTGGCGTCAGATCCAACTCTTGTAGCTCACTACCATCTTCCTCACCCACAACTTCCCCATACCCAGAGAGTTGCTCCTCTGGCATAATGATCTGTAATCGCCGATCTGTCATTTTTTCTTGTGTATTATGCCATTTCTCATTATCTGTTGATGCTACTTGTACTGGAGTAGAAGACAGATGCGAATCTTTTGCTGGCTCATCATGATAAGCTTGAACTTGCTGCGACTCATCAATAGTTGACTCAACATCAGCTACCTGATTTTCTGTAACCAATAGCTCATCAATCACTTGATGGTCATTCCATGCAAAACTTGGCTCAATCTTCTGTTGAGAGCCTTCTTGTGACGCTGGCTGAGTAGATGGACTGTCCACTGATGGTTTTTGTTTTACTGCTGGCTGGGAGTCTAATGGGTTGGCACTTTTTTCTTGCAACTGCTCCGCCTCTTCTTCATGAAACTTAACAATAGCATCACGTAACCCAGACTTTGCCAAAAACTCACCCAAGACATCTTTAACTTCTGTCCGACGTGTTACTGCCTCTGATGAGTCACTAGGCTCAGGGAGCTTCAAAGATAGCTGACCATACTTTCCTTCTGGCATATCCTCATCAATCAGCTCATTTTCTGTATTACTATCCCCCATCTTAGTGTATGAGCCTTGCTCATGGTTAGCATTATCTTTAACACCACTGCCCAACCACGATAAACCAAATAAATGTCTAAAAAATGCAATCCAGCGTATATTAAACACAAAAGTTATGGTGATTAAAAAAAAGAGCAAAGCAAATACCAATGCACCTTTGGATGTCAATAAATGCGCCAATCGAATGGCAACTTCATACCCAATCACACCGCCTGCTTGTAAATTCAAAGCAACTGCTTGTGCAGTAGATAATAGCTCTGATTGCCCTGTCATACCGAGAAAACTACTTCCCAAGACACATAAAGCACTGCCAGACAATAGTAAAAAAGTATAGGCCAGCATGCGCAATATCCATATTGGTTGCTGACGTTGCCACCAGATTTGTATGGCTTCGTATGCAATAAAAACCAATAACAACCAAGCTGACATCCCCAAAAACGTATAAAGTAAATCAGCAATCCATGCACCCGTCACACCCCCCATATTATTAACTGACATCATATCGCTACTAATATGTGACCAGCTAGGGTCATTTGGTGTATATGTCAGCAAGATAACAAAAATATATGCTGCCAAAAATATTGCCAATAATGTAAAAACACCTTGTTTGGCATACTGTATCCGCTGTGAAGACATTGCCTCTACCCTAACTCATAAGTTAATAATTTATTGTAACCTGCTATCATAGCAAATCTAGGGCTATAACTGAATTTGAGTTACATAACATTCTAAGACATCAATACCACTAACAAACAACTAAACTCAGCGATATATCCCATATCACTGACTTTTGCAACTTTGTCATCAAGCGAGTATGGCTAAATAGTCGAATCAATCAAACAACACTGCCAACCTTCTTATATCTGCTCACTCTATAAAGAATACTGATATGCTCCATCATAAATATTTCTTATTTTACAATGAATATAGATGCTTACCGAGTCTTATTAGCTACCTAACAAACCAATTACCAACCAACACAGTCAATAAAGCTCAACATCATCTTAACTATATCTCATTTGATATTATATTGATTAACCCTTATTGTACTTAACAGTAAGTAGCCCCATATTACGACTACCGTTACTAAAACTTGACACAATGAACAACAAGGATAATTTATGTCTGATAATACCGCAACAACACCACGCCATGAAAAACTTATTATTTTAGGCTCAGGACCTGCTGGTTATGCCGCCGCTGTCTATGCAGCCCGTGCTAATCTAAACCCTATTATCGTCACAGGGATGCAAGTCGGCGGACAACTGACCACCACCACAGAAGTTGATAACTGGCCAGGTGACGCTCATGGTCTAACAGGACCAGACCTAATGGAGCGTATGAAAGCCCATGCTGAGCGCTTTGGTACAGAGCTGGTCTATGATCATATTAACAGTGTCACACTCACTGAACGTCCATTTAAACTACAAGGCAATAATAATACCTATACTTGTGATGCTCTTATCATCGCCACAGGTGCATCTGCTCAATACTTGGGATTAGAATCTGAAGAAAAATTCAAAGGATTAGGCGTATCTGCCTGTGCTACTTGTGATGGATTCTTCTATAAAGACCAAAAAGTTGCTGTCGTGGGTGGTGGTAACACCGCTGTTGAAGAAGCATTATATCTATCCAATATCGCCAGTGAAGTCACCCTTATTCACCGCCGTGATAGCCTACGTTCAGAGAAAATATTACAAGATCAACTACTTGAAAAAGCCAAAAATGGCAATGTAAAAATAGAATGGAATCATACTGTTAAAGAAGTTGTGGGTGATGATATGGGCGTTAATGGCGTTATCATTGAATCTACCCAAGATGGCAGCAGCAAACAGTTAGACATTCATGGTGTCTTTATCGCCATCGGACACAAACCCAATACCGAGCTATTTAACGACCAACTAGACATGAAAGATGGCTATATCATTGTCAATAGTGGGCTATCTGGCAATGCCACCCAAACCAGCATTGAAGGTGTATTTGCGGCAGGTGATGTTGCTGACCATGTTTATCGCCAAGCCATCACCTCAGCAGGTACAGGCTGTATGGCAGCACTTGATGCTGAAAAATATCTGGACGCATTAGCACTAAATAGCAAATAAAATGATTATCTAACTAGGGTCTGTTGAACATTCATCTTCATAGGAAAAATTGAGGAAAATCTGACTTAGTCAAGGCAATGAACGCAGGTAATATCTAGATATTAACCAGTTCATTAACGCAGAATAAAGCAAATGTAACCAGTTTTTACATGAAAGTAAAAAGTAGCTGTATCCCTTGTAGATATCAACCTAACGGGGTAAAAGTTCAACAGGCCCTAACCAAGTATAGATAATACAACACCAAAAATTGGTTAAGATAACAATCTTGCCAATTTTTTTATTATGTTCTTTATTTTGATTAAATGACAAAATACAATCACAACTAATAATGCCAATAGCCAATATATAGGAAAATAGTATGATTGAAGAAAAAAAAGACATGATAGCCGTTTGGATGGGAACTTCTCATAAAACCATAGATGAATTTAATGAATATACAGAAGGGTTAGAAGACCCCGATTCTAACTGCCCAGCCTTTAAGGATTTTGGCATAAATTTTATAGATACGGACTGGTTTGCAGCTTATGGCACAGTAAATCATGAGATTATCCCAGTTGAAGATTTGGTAAAAGAAGTCGGTACAAATTCAAAAAAAACAAATGAGCAAATTGTAAAAGCCGCCAAAGAAAAAGGCATTACTGAAGGCAACTCCTTATACTACTATTGTTTGGCAGTTTTTCATGAAACAGACCCTAATAAAAAATATAACGACCTGACCTTTATTGGTAATTTTTATGACCCTTACAAACCAGTAAAGAGAAACAAAATGACCAAAAAATGATAGCATAGCAGCATACATTTTTTATCAAAGTAAAACTTATGACTCTAAACTTACATACGCTACTCAACCAATGCCACTTCCTATTCCCCGACCCTATCCAAGCAGACCAAAATGGTACAGGATTGATAGCCGTTGGGGCAGACCTAAGCCCTGCCACCCTAATTACCGCCTACTCACAAGGACTATTTCCATGGTTTAATGAGGACGAACCCATCGCATGGTGGTGTCCTGAGCCTCGTTGTGTCATTAGTCCCCAAGAGTACAAGCCAAGCAAATCTTTACAAAAACAAGCACGAAAAAGCACATGGCGCATTACTGTTAACCAAGCCTTTGATGAAGTCATTCATGCCTGTAGTCTACCTCGCAGTTATACCAATGACACATGGATTCACGATGAGATGATAGACGCTTACAACAAGCTACATCAGCTTGGTTTTGCGCATAGTATTGAAATATGGAATAATGAGCAACAACTCATTGGTGGACTCTATGGGCTAAAAATTGGTTCGATGTTTTTTGGTGAATCTATGTTTCATCGACAAACGAACGCCTCAAAAATAGCATTTTGGGGACTTAACTATCTATGCCAACAAACAGAAGTTGCTCTCATTGATTGTCAGTTGCCTAATGAACACCTACTCAGCTTAGGGGCAACCACCATGCCACGCATTCAGTTTTTACAATATCTTAATACACAGATCCATCATCAAACTAGCAGTTGGCAGCAAAACCAACTTAAACACTATCTGGTCAAGCAGTTATATGATTCCTACACACAGCATTGCTCTGCTTCAACCATGCTTTCTCAGCATTGATAGATAGCATATTTATGACAGTACATCACGCTCGTAACGTTGATAGCACTTTTTTTCAAACCTCTCCACTACACCTATGTAGCTACTTACCAGATAGAGCAGCCAGATTATCCTATGTGGCTATAGATACACACGATCATATCGAAAACTCACTTTACAGCCACCTTGTTGAGCAGGGCTATAGACGTAGTGGTGACATCATATATCGTCCTGAATGTATGCACTGTCGCCAATGTATTCCGACACGCATTCCTTTACAACATTTCAAAATGAGCCGCCGCTTTCGAAAAGTCTTAAAACGTAATCCTGATGTCATCACAAACACTATCCCCAGCTCACATGCAACATCAGAACATTTCTCCTTATATGGCACCTACATCACAGAGCGACATGCTGACGGTGATATGTACCCCCCGAGTCTACATACTTTTGAAAAATTCTTATGTCATAGCATTACTGATACTTTTTTTATTGAATTTCGTGAATCCTCTGGACAACTAATTGCTGTCGCCGTTACTGACAGACTTAACAATGGTTTATCAAGTGTCTATACCTTCTTTGAAACCCAAATGACCTATCAACAACGTAGCCTAGGGATTTATAGCATCTTACAACAAATCGAACTGGCAAAGGCTCTACAGCTACAATACCTATATTTGGGCTACTGGATACCAAGTGTTAAAAAAATGCGTTATAAAGCCGACTTCTATCCTATTGAGCTGTTTATTAATCAACAATGGCAATACTTTGAACAGACACCAGACAGTGACACAATACTAGAAATATTAAATACAACACCCATTAAAAACAAAACTCAATCAAAAAACATGTCTGATTAAAGACAACACTGCATCACAATTGCATCGACACCTTTTGTCAAAGCTGATTGATAGTAACCCTTTCGTCTATGTATCTCTTTAAAGCCCAAATTATGATATAAAGCTAATGCACCACTGTTATCTTCTCGTACTTCTAATAATAAACGCTCTACAGATACAACCTGTAACTTATGTTTAATTTGTACCAATAACTGCGATGCCAACCCTTTTCTCTGGTAATAAGGCTTTGTACCAATACGTAAAATCTCTGCTGTTTCAAATAGATAATTATATAAACAGTAACAAACGATTTGCTGATCTTTATAAATAACGACACCATGATTCATTGCCTCACGCAATGTCTCTAAGATTAACGAAGCACTCCAAGCATCTATTGGCTGTACCTCTAATTCAATCTCTGCAATCTGTTGACATACTTGCATTAACTCATCTGTATTTAGCTGCTTAATATTTTTGATTATCATCGCTCTAATCTTACTTCAAAATAAATAAAAAAAGCATAAAAAAACCGCATCACACTAATGATGCGGTTTTTATCTTAGGCTTTAACAGCCTAATAGTCACTGTGTATTACTAACAGCTTAGTCTTTTACTGTAGAAACAACACCAGCACCTACAGTACGACCACCTTCACGAATAGCGAAACGTAAGCCTTTGTCCATCGCGATTGGGTGGATTAGCTCTACGCTCATTTCTACGTTATCACCTGGCATTACCATTTCTGTGCCTTCTTGTAGGGTGATAGCACCTGTTACGTCTGTGGTACGGAAGTAGAACTGTGGACGGTAGCCATTTAGGAATGGCGTGTGACGTCCACCTTCTTCTTTGCTTAGTACGTATACTTCTGCGTCAAATTTGGTGTGTGGGGTGATTGAGCCTGGTTTAGCCAATACTTGTCCACGTTGTACGTCTTCACGTTTGGTACCACGTAGTAGTACACCACAGTTCTCACCTGCACGACCTTCGTCTAGCAGTTTGCGGAACATTTCTACACCAGTACAGGTTGTTTTGGTGGTAGGTTTGATACCAACGATTTCGATTTCGTCACCTACTTTGATGATGCCTGATTCTACACGTCCTGTTACGACCGTTCCACGTCCTGAGATTGAGAATACGTCTTCAATCGGCATTAGGAAGTCTTTGTCGATGTCACGCTCTGGCTCTGGGATGTAGCTGTCTAGGGTTTCTAGTAGTTCTACTACTGCTGGTTCGCCATATTGTCCGTCTGAGCCGTTTAGGGCTTCTAGGGCAGATCCTTTGATGATTGGGGTGTCGTCACCTGGGAAGTCGTAGTCACTTAGTAATTCACGTACTTCCATTTCTACTAGTTCTAGTAGTTCTTCGTCATCTACCATGTCACATTTGTTCATGAATACCATGATGTATGGTACGCCAACCTGACGTGATAGTAGGATGTGCTCACGTGTTTGTGGCATTGGGCCGTCTGTTGCTGATACAACTAAGATTGCACCGTCCATCTGGGCAGCACCGGTAATCATGTTTTTAACGTAGTCAGCGTGTCCTGGGCAGTCTACGTGTGCGTAGTGACGTGCTTCGGTGTCATATTCGATGTGACTGGTGTTAATGGTGATACCACGTGCTTTTTCTTCTGGTGCACTGTCAATTGAGGCGTAGTCTTTTGCTTCACCACCAAAGTGTTTTGCAGCTACGGTTGCGATGGCTGCTGTTAGGGTTGTTTTTCCGTGGTCAACGTGTCCAATGGTTCCTACGTTGACGTGTGGTTTGTTTCTTTCAAACTTGGCCTTTGCCATGGGTTGTTCCTCTTTTAT
>NZ_VEWM01000136.1 GCF_020662265.1 Psychrobacter sp. I-STPA6b | reverse complement strand
TCCTCCCTCCTCTCTTCCTCTTCTTTCCCTTCTCTCCCCTCTCTCCCCTTTTTTTTTTCCTCTCTTTTTTTCCTCCCCCCCTCCCTTCTTTCCCCCTTTTTTTTTTCCCTTTCTCCCCTTTCCCCCCTTCTCCCTTTCCTCTCCTCTTTTTCCCCTTTTTTTCCCCCCTCTTCCCTTCTCCTTTCCCTCTCCTTTCCCTTTTTTTTTTTCTTCTCCTCCCTTTTTTTCCTTCCTTCCCCCTTCCCCTTTTTTTCTCCCTCTTTTCTCCCTTTTTTCCCTCTTCTTCCTTCTTCCTCCTCTTTTTCCCTCCCTCCTTTTCCTCTTCTTTCTTTCCCTTCCTCTCTTTCTTTCTCCCTTTTTTTTTTTTCTTTCTCTTTTCTCCTCCCCCCCTCCCCTCTTCCCTTCTCCCCCCTCTCCTCCTCCTTCTCTTTTCTCTTCCTTTTTCTTTTCCTCCTTCCCCCTTTCCCCCCCTTTTTCCTCTCCCTCCCTTTTTCTCTTTTTTTTTCCTTTCTTTCTCTTTTTCTCTTTCCTTTTTCCTTTTTCTTTTTT
>NZ_VEWM01000043.1 GCF_020662265.1 Psychrobacter sp. I-STPA6b | reverse complement strand
GGGTTTATTTTCACTTACTACGTTATGCTTGATGGTGTTTTCTAGTAATAACTGTAAAGATAATGGCACTACCCTAGCTTCTAAATTATCAAAATCAGTTGGTAATTGAAAGGTAATGCTGTTTTCAAATCGCATTTTCAATAAATTCATATAGGTTTTGGCAAAAGCCAATTCCTCGGCAACACTTACAAGTTCTTTGTCCTTTTGTTCTAAAACATATCGATAAATTTTAGATAAAGAGGTTGTAAAACGCTGTGCATTTTCAGGATTTTCCTCTATGAGTGAACTCAAAACATTCAAACTGTTGAACAAAAAATGCGGGTCAATTTGGTTTTTTAAACTTTCGAATTTGGCATTGGCTGTACCTGCAATAATTTTTTGCTCCTTGACTTTGTTCTCATTATACGCTTTGTAAAAATAGATTGCATGTATGGTTAGCGTAACAAAAAAAGTTATGATACTGGATACAATGTAGCTCTCTGGGTTTTCATTTTCCAAAAACTCTTGCAAACTTTTGTTGTTATAGACTACTTCTTCAAACAAGTGCAATAAAAAAA
>NZ_VEWM01000015.1 GCF_020662265.1 Psychrobacter sp. I-STPA6b | reverse complement strand
CTAATATTATTTTCATCATTCGTTAGCGATACATTGTCAGCAATCATTAAATTATAGCCAATAATGATTTTTGAAAGTATATCTTCAAATTCAGCATTATAGAAAACACCATTATATTCATAGCCAGAGGCATTTAGTTCTGTAAATATCATATACCTTTCCTCCCTGCTTTAAGAATGGCATCAGCAAACTCATTTCCATCTAAATAACCAATGGCTTTGTGCCAAAGTCGCTTTTCATTCGGTTTAAAAATATAGAAATATTCTTTTTCAAATCCTCTTATGTCTTTCTGAACAAATAGTTTATCTGTTACTTTTTCAGAACGTATTTGTGTAAGAAGTGATAAGATTTCCCAATCGTTTTCTTGCTTATCCACCCATACTATAGCATTTTTGAAAGAGGAGACAGGAACTAATTTAAAAAACATTCCTACAATTTGATTGGTATGCCAAATTTCTACAACAAATTTTTTATCTTCCTTTTCTAATTTTGATTTAAAACGTTCTACAAAAATGGATGCATAATTTTTAAGAATTTCATCATTCATATCAATTGTTGAA
>NZ_VEWM01000123.1 GCF_020662265.1 Psychrobacter sp. I-STPA6b | reverse complement strand
AGGATATGCAATATTAGCTACTTCTTCAGCTAAAAAAGTATTAGCTGAAAACTTAAAGCAACGTGCTTTTAAAGAAGCTAAATTAGTAGAAGAAGCTACTGCTGTAGCTGAAACTGTTAAAGGATATGAAATCAAAATTACTTCTAAAGTAGGTTCTGGTGATAAGTTATTTGGTTCAGTAAACAACATTAATGTTGCTGAAGCTTTAGCTAAAGCTGGTACTGTTATTGATAAGAAATTTATCAAAGTTACTGGAGGTAGTGTAAAAAGATTAGGTAAATATAACGCTGCTGTACGTTTACACAGAACTGTTGTTGCTGATATCGTATTTGAGGTTGTTGCTGAAAAGTAAGAATTTTAAATTAAAACTATATAAAAATCCTATTCATTTATTTGAGTAGGATTTTTTTTAGTTGAAATTTTTATTTTTTGAAGCAATTTCCCGCTTTCCGCACTCGCTTTTTTTTGAAGAAAAATCAAAAAAAGAGCTCAAACAAACGCTTCAATCGGGGCTAGGCATTGTTACTAATTTATTGAATTTAGAGCTTACTTGTTTATTTATCGCC
>NZ_VEWM01000090.1 GCF_020662265.1 Psychrobacter sp. I-STPA6b | reverse complement strand
AATAGGTTCTGCTTTTTTATCGTTGTTTACGGTAAATTTAATAGCATCAACGGCAGCTTTTGTTCTTAAATAATACATTCCGGTTTTAAGACCTGATTGCCAAGCATAAAAGTGCATGGAAGTTAATTTAGCATAATTAGCATTTTGCATGAACAAGTTCAATGATTGTGACTGATCTACAAAATACCCACGCTGGCGGGACATGTCAATGATATCCTTCATAGACATTTCCCAAACGGTTTTGTATAGATCTTTCAAATCCTGAGGAATATCAAGCGCTTGTACCGATCCGTTATTACGCATTAACTCTTGTTTCAGGGTTTCGTTCCACAAGCCACGCTCTACTAAATCGTGAAGCAAGTGTTTGTTTACCACAATAAACTCACCCGAAAGTACACGTCTGGTATAAATATTTGAAGTATAAGGCTCGAATGCTTCGTTGTTACCCAAAATTTGAGATGTAGATGCGGTTGGCATTGG
>NZ_VEWM01000111.1 GCF_020662265.1 Psychrobacter sp. I-STPA6b | reverse complement strand
CCTTTTTTTCCTTCCCCCTCCCCTTCCTTTCCTTCTCTTCCCCTCTTTTTCTCTCTTCCTTTTTCTCCCCTTTTTCCCCTTTCTTCTCCTCCTTCTTTTTCTCTCCCCTTCTTCTCCTCTCTCTTCCTTCCCCCCCTTCCTTCTCCTTCCTTTTCTCTTTCCCCTTTCCCCTTCTCTTTTTCTCTTTTTTCTCCTCCCTTCCTCTCTCCTCCTTCCTCTTCCCCCTCTCTCCCCTCTCTTCTCTTTTCTTCTCTCTTCCCCTTCTTTTTTCTCTTCTCTTTTTTTTCTTCTCTTTCTCCTTTCCTCCTTTCCCCCTCTCTCCTCTCCTCTTCCTTTTTTCCTCTCTCTCTCTCTCCCTTCCTCTTTTTTCTCTCTTTCCTTCTTCTTTTTCTTTCTCTCTTTTCTTCTTTTCTTTCTTTTCCTTTTTCTTTTTTCCTTCCTTTTTTTTCTTTTCTTTCTTTCTCTCCCCCCTTTTCTCTCCTCTTTTTTCTCCTCCCTCTTTCTTCTTCTCCTTCTTTTCTTTTTCTCCCCTTTTCTTCTCCTCCCCTTCTCTCTTCCCTCTTTCCCTCTCTTCTCTCTCTTTCTCTTCTCCCCCTCTTCCTCTTCCTCCTCCTC
>NZ_VEWM01000098.1 GCF_020662265.1 Psychrobacter sp. I-STPA6b | reverse complement strand
GAGGAGGAGGAAGAGGAAGAGGGGGAGAAGAGAAAGGAGGGGAAAGGGGAAGGGAGAGAGGGGGGAGGGGGGAGAGGGGAAGAGAGAAGAGAAAGGAAAAGAGAAGGAAAAGGGGGAGGGAAAGGAGAGGAGGGGGAGAGGGAGGGAAAGGAAGAGAAAGAGGAAGGAGAGGAAAGGGGGGGGAGGGGAGGAAGGGGAAAGAGGAGGAGGGAGGGAAAGAAAAAAGAGGAAAGAGGGAGGAGAGGGAAAGAGGGGGGGGGGGGGGGAAAGGAGGGAGGGGGGGGGGGGGGGGGGGGAGAAAGAGAGGAAGAAAGAGGAGGAAGGAGAGAGGGAAAAGGAGAAAGGGGGGGGGGGAGGGGGGGAGAGGAGAGAAAGGAGGGGGGGAGAAAAAGAGAAGAGGGGAAAAAAAGGGGGGAAGAGAAGGGAAGAAGAGAAGAAAGAGGGGGGAAGGGAGGAGAGGAAGGGGGAAGGAGGGGGAGAGGAGGGAAAAAAGAGGGGGGGAGGAAGGGGAAAAAAGGAGGGAAGGGAAAGGGAGGGAAGGAAGGAGAAGAGGAAGGAAAAGGGGGGAAAGGGGGGGGGAAGAGGAGGAGAGAGAGAAAGAAAAGGAAAGAGGAGGGGGAGAGGAA
>NZ_VEWM01000104.1 GCF_020662265.1 Psychrobacter sp. I-STPA6b | reverse complement strand
CCTTTTACTTCTCCCCAAGATTGGCTACCTATTATAATGTCTTGCACTTGTTTTATAGTAAAACCTGAAACTCGATCTAGAGGAAGGTTATTGTTACCATAAAAAACTCTTTGATTGATATTGTCAGTTAAATCATAAAAGGCGGGAGTATAAAAATTATCATCTGTGTCAGCATTTGTTAATTGAATTCTTTGAAAATTTGGCCCTTCAACTCTATTTGCACGATATTGTTGATTAGGATATCCCAACCTCTGATACCTCAATTTTGTCAAAGTTATTTCAACTGCTCTTGCCCAGGACTCCAATGTTCTCTTTGCGCTTTTGTATTTTTCAGTTTCTGTAGACGACGCCCATACCTCAGGGTCTAAATATGCTTTCCAAACAAGACTATTGTAAGCAGAAGGACTCATTTCGTGATGAGCAGAATGTGTTAGTTCGTGAATAGTTGTACCGTACATTATTTCTGACGGAGCCCCATCAACTCGAAGATATATAGCAGGTAAAATTCCCCAATTTGCAATTTGATTCATATGTACGGAACTGTTCCATGTATCAAATGTGGCTATTTTCATTTGTCTTCTATAAAGACTGTTTAATTGAGGTCTTTCTAGACCTAAAATGTCTTTGTAGTAATAATCGTGAGCTTCTT
>NZ_VEWM01000059.1 GCF_020662265.1 Psychrobacter sp. I-STPA6b | reverse complement strand
GAGAGAAGAAAGAGAGAAGGGAAAGGGGGGGGGAAAAAGAAGGGAGAAAGGAGAAAGAAAGGAGGAAAAGAGGGAAAGAAAGAAGGAAAAGGGAAGGAAGAAAAAGGAGAAAGAGAAGGGGAAAAAGGAGAAAGGGGGGGGGGGAGGGGGAGAAGGGAAGAAGGAAAGGGGGGGGAAGAAAAGGGAGAAAAGGGAGAGGAGGGGGGGGGGAAGAAAGGGAAGGGGAGGGGGGGAAGGAGGGAAAAGGAGGAAAAAGGGAGAAAAGGGGAGGGGGAGGGAGAGGGGGAGAGAAAAAAAAAGGAGGAAGGGAAGGGAAGAAGGGGGGGAGGGGAAAAAAAGGGAGAAGGGAGGAAGGGGAAAAAGGGAGAGGGGAAAAGAGGGGGGGGAGAGGGAGAAAGGGAAAGAAAGAAGGAAAGGGGGAGGGGAAAAAAGAGGAGAAGGGGGGAAGGGGGGGAGAGGAGAAGGGGGGGAAGGGGGGAGGGAGGGAGAAGGGGGGAGGAGGGAAGAAGAGATTAGGAGGGAGAAAGAGGAAAAGTGGGTTAAAGAGAAATGAGAAGAAGATAGAGAGAAGTGAGTTGATAAAAAAGAGAATTTTAGAATTGATATGATAATATAGATAAAGGGATAAAGATTGAATATAATTTTAAAAGAAAAATAGATTTGGTATAGAAATATTAAAGAAGATGGTTAGATGGATCATAGACACGCCCCA
>NZ_VEWM01000103.1 GCF_020662265.1 Psychrobacter sp. I-STPA6b | reverse complement strand
CTGTAATGATGGTACGCCAGCCCTCAGGTGTTACACCTAACTGTCTGCTTTCCCTTCCTTCTTTTTTTCCTCCCTTTTCCCTCCCCCCCCCCCTCTCCTTTCCCTTCCCTCTCCCTCCTGTTCTCCTCCTCCTTTTTCTTTCTCTCCCCTCCCGTCCTTTCTCTTCTTCCTCCTTCTTTTCTCTTTTTTTCCTTCCCCCTTTTTCCCCCTTTCTCCTCTCTCTTTTTCTCCTCTCTTTTCTTCTCCTCTCCCTTTCTTTCTTCTTTTCCCCTTCTCCCTCTCTCCCCCCCTTTTCCCCTCCCCTTCTCCTCTCCCCTTTTTCCCCCCCCTCCCCCTTTCTTTTCCCCCCTTTTCCCCTTTTTTTCCCCTCCCTCCCCCCCCCCTCCCTTCTTTTCCCTCTCTCCTCTTCCTCCCCCTCTCCCCCCTTTTTCCTCCTTCCTCCCTTCTTTTCTCTCCCTTTTTCTCTCCTTCCCCCCCCCTCCCTTTCCTCCCCTTCTTCCCCCCTCCTTCTCCCCTCCCCCTCCCCCTTCTCCCCCTCCCCCCTCTTCCTCTTCCCCCCCCTCCCTCTCCTTCTCTCTCTCCCTTCCCCCCTTCCCTTCTCCTCCTTCCCTCTCTTCCTTTTTCTTCTTCCCTCTCTTTTTTTTTCTTTTTCTCCCTTTTCACCCTCCCCTTCTTCCCTTTCCTTTCTTTTTCCCTCTTCCTTCTCCTCCTTTCCCCCTCCCCCTCTCTCCTCCCCCCTTCTTCTTCCCCCTCCTTTTCCCCCTTCTTTTTCTCCTTTTCTTCTCCTTTTTTTTTTCCCTTTTCTTTTCCTACGTTCCTTCTCCCTTTACCCTTTCTTCGTTTCCCCTCTTCTCGTGTTTCTTTTTCTTTTCTTTTATCCTTCCCCATATTTTTTTCCCTTCTTTCTTCTTGCCAC
>NZ_VEWM01000080.1 GCF_020662265.1 Psychrobacter sp. I-STPA6b | reverse complement strand
TGTACTAGTCTCAACCTAATCTGACAATCACACTTTAAAAAAGAGTGTGTTACCCAAATTGATGAAGATGTCTAAACTTTATCAAATAAGGAATAACACACATGAACCATTCTAGCACAAATAGTAATCCAATCATCAAACACAGAGCAGGCTTACTAAACTTAGCTCAAGAGCTAGGTAACGTCTCTAAAGCTTGTAAAATAATGGGGGTCTCTCGAGACACCTTTTATCGCTATAAAGAAATGGCAGACAACGGCGGTATAGGCGCATTAGTGAATCAATCAAGGCGAGTACCTAACCTTAAGAATCGAGTTGATGAGTCCACAGAACAAGCTGTCATACAACATGCCATAGACTATCCTGCTCACGGTCAGCACAGAACCTCTAATGAACTTAGAAAAGTAGGTATTTTTGTTTCAGGCAGTGGTGTACGTTCTATATGGTTAAGACACAACCTAGAAAACTTCAATAAACGTTTAAAGGCATTAGAGGCAAAAGTAGAAGCCGAAGGCATCCTCTTATCTGATGAGCAAATATCAGCACTTGAAAAGAAAAAACTAGACGATGAAGCATCTGGTGAGATTGAAACAGCACATCCAGGCTACCTAGGCTCACAAGATACTTTCTATGTCGGTCATTTAAAAGGCGTTGGACGTGTTTATATGCAGACCTTTGTAGATACTTATTCGAAGGTAGCACATGCTAAGTTATATAATACCAAAACACCGATTACAGCTGCTGATTTACTCAATGATAAGGTATTGCCGTTTTATCAAGAGCATGAGTTACCGATGCTTAGAATATTAACAGATAGAGGTACTGAGTATTGCGGTAAGGTAGAACAACATGATTATGAGCTTTATTTGGCTATCAATGATATAGATCATACTAAGACTAAAGCCAAATCCCCGCAAACCAATGGTATTTGTGAGCGGTTTCATAAGACTATCTTACAAGAGTTTTATCAAATTGCTTTTCGAAAGAAGATTTACGATAATCTAGAGTCTCTACAAGCTGATTTAGATGATTGGCTTGTTTATTATAATTATGAAAGAACTCATCAAGGTAAGATGTGCTGTGGTAGAACACCTATGCAAACGCTTACTGAGGGTAAATCCGTTTGGGCACAAAAGAATTTAGCTCAAATATAACCTGACATCTTGACCGTCAATTTGGGGGTACTGTCAGATTAGGTTTGAGCTAGTACATATATAGGTATGCAAAAATTTAATATCTTTCTACTATTCCCCAACGATTACCATCATAGTTGGTATGCAGTCTAAATCCATAAAGCTGTGTTGGATTACTGTTCCAGTCATAAACTTGTGAACGTATAAAACGCAAATCACTCATATCTCGACGCAAAGAATATAGTTGATTGAGTTTTTCTAAGTTTGCTTTTTCCATATCGCTAATATCATCTTTTTGCAAAATATCATCATGCAAGCTAATGAAATAACATTGTGAGCCACCTTTTTGTGTATTGGTATAATAGCAGTAAACCGCATTATCGGCTTTTGAGTCATAACTGACATGGTCAGCATTGTTAGGAATAAAGGGCAGTAATTTTTCGTTGATGTTATCGACATGATATTTCATATTATATAAGTGGCATTCATTATTTATGGTGTTTGTATCATAGGTATAATAATTCCAAAATTTATTATCAGCATAAGTTTGATGGTATAAATGACGAAAATTTTGCATGTCTGCGGTGTTACCAATAATACGTAACGTGGGAAATTCAAAAGCATCACCCACTGACATTTTATAATCTAGCCCGAGCTGACTGGCAAGAATGGTTATTTGTTGTTGTCGACATAAATCATAGGTGATTAAAAGAAATTCATCTTTTTGCTGAGATTTATAAATAGCGTAAAAAATAATGATAAAAATAGTAAAGATTATTAGAAAAAAATATAATCTGAGTGACTTTGATTTTCTTTTTATTGAGGTGGTATTATTATTCATGGTTATACTCTTAAACTAAAATTCTATTATTAGCAAACTATGTCAATAATATCCACTCTAAAAGCTGGGTGAAGGTGCGATTAATATCGTCACTTGGCTAATTGAGTCTAAATCTTGGGTGATTAAGGCTTAAAAAGAATCAATAAAAAATAATATTGTTAGGGTAGTAACTATTAGGATAGTAACTATGTTGTATACAAATAGTAGTATGCAAGAGTTTTTAAAAAGTAAAAAAGATTTAATTGCTAAAAGTTCTTTAGATCCTATGTTATGGGAAGTAATTAATAAAGGTTTTTATCGATTAGAAGACTGTGTGTTTTTAAGAGAAATTTTTCCGAAGAATTATATGGACATAGATTTTGACCAAATATATGATTTGGCAATATATCGTGATTATTCTGGGCTTGAATGTGTTATCAATAAATTTCATATCGAAGATTTCATTCAAAATGATGTATTTATACAGGCTATCCTCTTTGCCAAACGATTTCGTATGCAATGGAAAAAACAATTTTTGAATCAGCCCATCACTACGATAGTTGGTTTCCAAGAGGATGAAATAGGTAAGTTGGCAACATTCACCTTTCACTGTAATAGAACCAATGAGATAGTTTATGATATTGATAATATTGAAAAATTTTCACAACCTGTATTTATAGAAGTAATGGATAACTGTTCTTAGCTTGAATGTATCTATTATCAGACTCATCAATACCAGTATGATAACATCTAGTCAACAGCACACACATCAGAGCGTACAATAAACCGCTTGCCTTCGGGGATTTCTAACGAAAAACTTGCTCCACGTCCATTGACCACATCAATGGTTAAATCGGTATGTTGCCATAGTTTATATTGAGCCTTATCCATATAAAAAGGGCAACCTTCTAGCTCACCGACCAACTCATCAACCGCACCGACTTTAAATTCACCGAGTGGATAACACATCGGCGAGCTACCATCGCAGCAGCCGCCAGATTGGTGAAACATTAGCTCACCATGCTTAGACTTTAATAAGGCTATTAGCTCTTTGCAGGCATCCGTTGCTATTAATTGCATAAGTTTTCCCCTAATTTTAATGAATAAAAAATGCAATCCATCAGCCGACAGATTGCATTTTAAATTTAACCGTTAGACACATAACTGTCGTAAGTTTCTAGAAGAAACCCTGTGCTTTGGTGCTATACGAAACCAAGATATTTTTGGTTTGCTGATAGTGGTCAAGCATCATTTTATGGGTCTCACGTCCGATACCAGACTTCTTGTAACCACCAAAGGCTGCGTGGGCAGGATAGACGTGATAGCAGTTTGTCCACACACGACCTGCTTGGATACCACGACCAAAGCGGTAAGCACGATTAATATCACGTGTCCATACAGCAGCACCTAGACCATACAAGGTATCGTTGGCGATTTTCATTGCTTCTTCATCATCTTTAAAGGTGGTGACCGCCAGTACAGGTCCAAAGATTTCTTCTTGGAACACACGCATGTCATTGGTGCCTTTAAAGATGGTAGGCTGCACATAGTAGCCTTCGCTTAGCTCACCGTCATGTTTGGCTTGCTCACCACCGACCAGCACTTCAGCCCCTTCTTTTTTACCGATGTCTAGGTAAGATAGGATTTTTTCTAATTGGTCAGAACTGGCTTGTGCACCAATCATGGTTTCGGTGTTCAGTGGGTTGCCTTGTTTGATGGCTTTCACCCGCTCGACACAACGCTCGATAAACTTGTCATAAATGCTTTCATGTACTAAGGCACGTGAAGGGCAAGTACATACTTCACCTTGGTTTAGGGCAAACATTACCAAGCCTTCGATGGCTTTATCAAGGTAGTCATCATCGGCGTCCATCACATCTTCAAAGAAGATATTGGGGCTTTTACCACCAAGCTCTAGGGTGACAGGAATGATATTTTCACTGGCATACTGCATGATAAGGCGACCAGTAGTGGTTTCCCCTGTAAATGCAACTTTGTTAATGCGTGGATTTGATGCCAGTGGTTTACCTGCTTCGACACCAAAGCCATTGACGACATTAAGTACACCTTTGGGTAGAATGTCTGCAATACCAATGGTGTCTAGCAAAAATAAGATAGATGCAGGGGTTTGCTCGGCAGGTTTTAAGATAACGCAGTTACCTGCAGCTAGGGCAGGAGCGATTTTCCAAATTGCCATCAAAATAGGGAAGTTCCAAGGGATAATCTGCCCGACCACACCAAGTGGCTCATGGAAATGGTAAGCAACGGTGTCTTCATCAATTTGACTAATACCGCCTTCTTGGGCGCGAATTGCCCCTGCAAAATAACGCAATTGGTCAACGGCAAGTGGAATATCAGCTGCTAGCGTTTCACGTACTGGTTTACCATTTTCAAAGCTTTCAGCAATGGCGATGGCTTCTAGGTTTTCTTCGATTTTATCAGCAATTTTTAGTAGGATATTGGCACGCTCAGTAACACTGGTTTTACTCCAAGATTCTTTGGCAGCATGGGCTGCATCTAGGGCTTTTTCGATATCAGCCTCTTTTGAGCGGGCAACTTGGCAGACCACTGCACCATTAATCGGGCTGGTGCTTTCAAAGTATTCACCATCAGCAGGGGCTACCCATTCGTTATTAATAAAATTGCCATATTTTTCCTTAAATTGTACTGGGCTATTTGAGGTGTTTGGATAATCATATTGCATGTTTTAATTCCTTATTGCTCGTTATAATAAAAAATAATTCCATAACTGCTGGTGTTGATGAGATTAGCACTTTAGCACTCTGATATTATGGATAGAGTGATGAGATGTGCCGTTTTTTGCAGGCAACCTATCCATGTTTATATATCATTGGAATTATTAGGGATTTTGTTTTAAATTGATAAGTCATTTATCATTTAACTGCCTTTTCATCGTACTAACTTTTTGGGCAAATAGATAGTCAAAATTGATAATTATTTTTATGTTTTTGTATAAAAAATATTTATGAGTTATTGCTAGGGTTTGTTGGTTATTTATCCTTAAGGTTAGAGGTGGCTATAAGCTATAAATAGCCATGTCTAGTTTTGTAGACTATATGAATAGAGCTTCATCAAAAATTTATTGTAGTTAGCTCAAGATAATGTAGCTACAAGCAAAACGAGGGAAGGTGTAACTGCTCTTATCTTGTCTTATCAAAGTAGGTACTACGGGCGAGATTATCTTTTACTTTTATGTAAAATTGGCAAAATTTTTCCTATAAAGATGAATGTTCAATAGACGTTAGTAATAACCCAGTATTTTCCACCAGATTAAACCACTACCAATCCATACAATCATATTGACCACACTCATAATGGCACCGACAATCCACCACTCACCTAATGTAGTGTAGCCAGAGTTATAAATTACGGGTGCTGTTCCTGTGGCATAGTGGGTCAGTGACATCATAATATTACCAGTTGCTGCTAGTATTAGTGCATAGAGCATTGGTGGTGCGCCAAGAGCAAGCCCGACCGCATAAAAGGCGGCGAACATCGCCGTAATATGGGCGGTGGTACTGGCAAAGAAGTAGTGAATATATAGGTAAACTAAGGTTAAGATTGCCACAGCGCCAACCCAGCCAAAGCCAGTGGTTGCAATTGCTGAGTTAATATTAGTAGAGAACCATTCAATCAAACCAAGCTTGTTTAAAAATGATGCCATCATAATCAGCGCACCAAACCAAACAATGGTATCCCAAGCGGACTTTTCTTTTAGGGCATCTTCCCACGTTAAGACCCCTGATAAGATAAGCAAGGATAAGCCTAAAAATGCAGTAGTGGTGGCATTGACTGCATAAGCATCACCAAAAATCATTGCTGGAATGTTTGCCCATAAAATTAGCATGAGTGCAAAAACACCGAGCATAATTTTTTCTTGGGTGCTGACCTTACCCAGTTTGGCTAAGTTTTCTTTGGCAAAGCCTTTGGCATCAGGTGTTTCTTTAATCTCGGGTGGATAGACCATGTATATGACCAATGGCATCAGCAAAATACACAGCATACCGGGTAGAAACATGGCAACTGCCCACGTTGTCCATGACAGTTGAATATCATTGCCTGTGGCTTTTGCGATTAAATCTACCACCAGTGGATTAGGAGCAGTGGCAGTGATAAACATACCTGAAGTGATGGGGTTGGTTTGAAAATTGACCAAGGATAAATAACGACCAATTTTATTTTGTGTACCTTCTTCTGGGGTAGAGTGAAAGCTATGGGCAATAGATTTCATAATTGGGTGAATGATACCGCCACCACGTGCGGTATTTGAAGGGGTGATGGGTGCAATTAACAGCTCGGCAATGGATAATGAGTAGGCAATCCCCAATGTTTTTTTGCCAAAGACTGAAATAAAGTAATAGGCGATGCGTGCACCCAGCCCTGTTTTAATCAGCCCTCGTGATATCATCACTGCAATACCAATTAGCCAAATAAGTGGGCTAGAAAAACTGGATAGTGCGTCATTAATTGCCCCTTTGGGGGTTTCGTTGGTTACTCCTGTAATGGCGACGAGCATTACTGCAATAATTGCAATCGCACCAATAGGTAAAACCTTGCCAATAATAGCTGCAATGGTAGCGACAAATAGTGCTAATAAATGCCACGCATCAGGGCTGACACCCTCAGGTACAGGAATAACAAACCAGATAATCAAGCCAATTAAAATAGAGATGACGGCAGGGATGGGCTTAAATGGCATATTGAACCTCTTAGTAGATGGTTTTTGTCATTATTATTTATGTATGGTCAGTGCTATTTATAAATTTGAATGATTTTTATCTATTGTATTAATAGGTACATCAGCTATGATGCCTTAAATCCATATTAAAAACAATGAATTTAAGTTATTTATTTTAAAAGGATTTTATAAAATTTTGTCGAGTCTATGAGAGGGTTTGTTCACCAGTTGTCACACAAAGGTATAATTATACTGGTGGCATTTGTTATCATGGTCTGTGTGGCAATTTATCAATCAAACTATTCCTTTAAAATTAAGCGTGCTGGTCATTTTCTATGCGTCAATCTACTGCTCTAGATATTCTTAAAACTGGTGAAAATGTTTTTTTAACAGGTTCAGCAGGCTCAGGTAAAACTTATACATTAAACCAATATATCCATTATTTGCGAGCACGCCGAGTTCCTGTTGCCGTTACTGCCAGTACAGGTATTGCCGCCACTCATATGAGCGGTATTACCATTCATAGTTGGTCGGGTATTGGTATTAAAGATAGCTTAAGTGAGCGTGATTTAAGTAATCTGAGTCGTAAGCGTTACTTAGCTGAGCGTATTAAAGAGACAGCAGTATTGATTATTGATGAAATCTCCATGCTACATGCTAAACAGCTAGATTTAGTTAATCAGGTACTAAAACATATTCGCCAAACGGAAGCCGCTTTTGGTGGGATTCAGGTTGTAGTGGCGGGGGATTTTTTTCAGCTTCCGCCTATTGGGACACGTGAAGAAACCAATCGTGATAAGTTTGCCTTTATGTCAGCTGCTTGGCTGGAAGCAAACTTTCATATTTGTTATTTGACAGAGCAGCATCGTCAATCGGAAATATCTGTAGAAGAAGGTTTGTCCTTAGATATCATTTTGAATCAAATCCGTCAGCAACGCATCACTTACGAAGCGATTGATACGCTTAATGCGACAAAGTTTCAAGATATCCACCATAACCGCACACGCCTGTATACACATAATCTAAATGTGAATAAAATTAATGAGCGTGAGCTGGACGCTTTGCCATCAGATGCTATGACGTTTAGTGCCAGTACATTTGGTGATAGCAAGCTGGTAGAGACTCTAAAAAAGAATGTACGCACTTCTGATGAGCTGGTATTAAAAGTTGGCGCAAAAGTGATGTTTATCAAAAATAATAATGAGCTTGGCGTATCAAATGGCAGTATGGGAGAGGTGATTGCTTTTGCCCCCGTAAAAGCCGATAAGCCTGATGGTGATAAGCTTCCTGTTGTAAAGCTGAATAATGGACAAAAAGTCACAGCAGAAATAGAAGAATGGATTATCGAAGATGAGAACGGTGAAGTGCTGGCAAGTTATAGTCAAGTGCCTCTATGCTTGGCATGGGCGATTACTATTCATAAGTCACAAGGAATGACCCTAGAGACGGCTGAGATAGACTTATCAAAGACCTTTGAGCTGGGTCAGGGTTATGTGGCATTGTCTCGTTTAAAATCTTTAGATGGGCTACAGCTTTTGGGAATGAACGAGCTAAGCCTCCAGCTTGACCCATTAGCCAGAGGTGCAGACAGACGTTTTTTAGAGCTGTCTGATGAGGCAGAAAGTGCCTATGCTTTGTTAGATGAAAATAGCCTAAGCAATACACAAAATAACTTTATTCTCAAATCGGGTGGCACACTCAGCCAAAGTGCGATTGATGCTTATGAATCCATGCGTAAAAAAAGACAAGAAAAACTCAAGCGCCAACATGAAAAAAAAGAGCAATTGAGTAATCAAGTCAGTGACCAGTCCAGTAGTACATTGTTAGAGACCCGATTACTGTTAGAAGAGAGCCTGAGCATTGCTGAAATTGCACAAGCAAGGGGGCTGGCACAGTCTACAATTATGCGCCACTTAAGTCGGCTTAAAAAACAACATCCTGAATTGGCTTGTGAACACCTGCGTCCTAGTGATGAGGTTATGACAAAAGTGGGAAATGCCTATGTTGCCATTAAGGTGGCAAACGACCCTAATGACTTTAATGATGATGGTAGTATCAAGCTCAAACCTATTTTTGAGCATTTACGAGAGACCATTGATTATAATACCATTCGTTTAGCACTGATATTTATTACAGAGTAACAACTGGTATTGATACCGCATATGCTATCCATATAACACAGTGCTAAAAACACGGAAATAAGTCTTTATTGGTTAATTTTATTAAATTAAAGAGAATCTTTTGTCTACTCATAATCTACATCCCACAATAGCAATGCCCACTGTATCGTCTTTGAGTCCCACATCAGCGATTAAGAGTGATATCACGCAGCCATTAAGAATTGCAATAAATGGCTTTGGTCGTATTGGTCGCAATGTTGTACGGGCATTGATTGAGCGCTTTGAAGTGTTGGGTAAATCAGTGTATATTGTAGCGATTAATGATGTCGCTGATGCTCAGACGCTATTACATCTACTTAAGTTTGACAGTACACATGGTCGATTAAGTAACAGTGGTGTAGACGCAAGTCTAACTGAGCAAGATGCTCAGTACATGCTATGTTTGCGTAAAGCCACACGTCGCTATGATATACAAATGCTTGCCGTAGCTAGTCCAGAAAATCTACCGTGGCAGTCATTAAATATTGATGTGGTTTTGGAATGCACAGGGCATTTTCGCTCTTATCAAGATGCCAAAAAACATCTAGATGCAGGTGCTAAGCAGGTGATTATTGGTGCTGCACCGTTTGATGATATTGATGCTTGCGTGGTGATGGGTGTCAATGATGAGTTACTTACACGTAAGTTGCCTATCATCTCTAGTGTGTCTTGTACCACACAGGCATTAGTCCCATTGATTCATGTTTTAGACACAGCGTTTTCGATTGAGTCGGTGATGATGACAGAAATACATGCTGTCACTGCTGACCAAACTGTACTTGACCAAGCGCACCGTGATTTACGTCGTGCTAGGGCATCTGGGCATAACATCATTCCGACCACATCTAGCAGTATTGCCGCTACTGAGCGGGTTTTGCCTCAGATGCAAGGTCGGATTAATGGACATTCTATTCGAGTTCCTACCATTGATGTCGCTGCCATTGATGCGACGTTTGTCTTTCAGCAACCCGTTAACTTAACTCATCTACGCCAGACCTTGATGCTGGCGTGTCAGGGACGGTTAGCAGGTATCATGGACTATACTGATGAGCCATTGGTCTCCAGTGATTTTATTCATCAGTCAGAGTCATTGATTATTGATGGGCAACAACTAATGCAGGTAGGTAGCCAGTTTAAAGTCTTTGCTTGGTATGATAATGAATGGGGCTATGCCAACCGCTTGCTCGATATGTGTTTATACCTCAGCCAATGCGATAACAAGTAGGGTTGGTAGTATGTCAAGGTTTGGGATATTACTTTTTATCCCTGCCTTGTTGATACCACTGGACCATTGTCTCAACAATCTCTAATAACTGTACCCGTTCTTTTTCATCCAACTGAGCTAATAACTGCTGAATCCGTCTGGATTGATCCAAGGCTAACACACTACTTTGGGTCAATAAATCTGCTGTCTCACAGCCGAAAATATCAGCCATCTGCATCAGCCGTGCAACCGTTGGCATAATCTTACCTCGCTCCATACGAGATACCGCATCATTACTAATCTCTAAATACTCTGCAACCTGAGCCTGAGTTAGCCCTGCCAACTGTCTATTTTTAGCGATTGCTCGACCAATATTTCTGCTTAACTCATCATCTGTACGCAATACCATAAAACCTCCCATTTATTTTGGAATACTAGGCATTACCGTATTGAGATACAGTGCTAATAAGTTATATACTAGACTTTAAACATTGCTTTTACTCTTTTTTGTTGTCATTTTAAGCAAAAAAAGAGCAGTTTTTCTTTAGTTTGCGACATAACCTGTCAAGTATAGTTGTTAAAATAATAAAAAATATACTGTAAAGAGAGATACAGGTAAAAAAGATAATAGGATAAATAGAGGGTACTAAGGATATATGACATCAAAAAAACATGAACGCCTTGCCGTACGACTAACAGACATTATCATTCGCCTTAATAATGGTGAACGTCTTAACATCCATGATTTAGCAGATGAACATAAAGTCTCTGTACGTACCATACAAAGAGACTTAAACGAACGGCTTGCGCTCTTTGACTATGCAGAAGCTGGCTCAAGCCATTACCAACTCAATAAAAATAAACAGGGGCATTTGAGTCAAGCAGAAATTCGCCGTATAGCAAACTTTGCCAGCATACAAGACCTATTTCCCGAAGTTGACCGTCGTTTTTTCCAAGAAAAACTAAGTCAAAGTATTACAGTAAAAGGATTTCAATACGAAAATATTCGTCATAAACAAAGAGAATTCGACAGAATTACCAAAGCCATTGATGAGAATCGTTATATTGAATTTGATTATCAAAAAGTACGTGGCAAGAAGACAGAAACACAACTTAAACACCATAAACTGCAACCTTATCATTTATTAAATAAGAATGGCATTTGGTATGTGGTCGGGCTTAAAGAGCAACAACAGCGTATCTATTGCTTTACCCAGATGAATAACATTCAGCTTTCTGAGGAAACCTTTGTGTGTGACCCAGAGATTAAGGAAGAAATACTAGCCACAGACAGTTTGTTTTTTGGCAATCGTATCAGTGAAATTGTGCTACAGGTGAATGCCAAAGTTGCAGGATATTTTCAACGGCGAGATTTATTACCCAATCAGGAGTTAGTACGTCATCTGGATAATGGTGATTTGCTATTGGTTTGTAAGAATATTCATCCTAGAGAAATCACCCCGATTGTACAGTATTGGATACCTCATATACGGGTGATTAGCCCTGTTGAAGTCCAGCAGAAGATGGAAGAGGGGTTAAGAGAGTATTTGGGTTTGATATAAGGAGGATGTAAAGATGGTTATGAAATATGATGCTTATCAAAAAATATACTTGGAGAATAAACAAAAAACGAAACCTTGTAGTACCAAGCCATCCGTTATTATTCTGTTCCCTCATGCTCAGAAAACAGGCTGTTCTACGATTGAAGCATATCTAGAAAAACAGCGAGGGAATAAGTGCTAATCAAACCTCTTAGCTTACATAGAACTTAGTTAAGATAAGGTATTAGTTTATATGAATATCAAAAAGTAAGGATAATTTTTTAGAGTGTTTCTAATATTAGAAATAGAATAATAGAAAAAGGAGGTTAGGCTGATAGAGTATTTATTTAAGTAGATGTAGATATAGACTATAAATTTTTAAATTAATTTGGAGTAAATCAATATGAGATTAGATGATTTTAAAGCTGTAATACGTGACTTGGCAACTGAACATGGAATGAGTGAAAAAGCAAAACAACATTTAATGTTAAGTATACAAAAGCTCGCTGATGAAAAAATTAATATTCTCGTTACAGGTGCAACAGGTTGTGGTAAAAGCTCAACAATTAATGCCTTATTTGGAGAAAATGTTGCTAAAGTTGGTCAAGGTGTTGATCCTGAAACAATGGATATTAAAAAATTTGAATTAAATAATATTATACTGTGGGATAGTCCAGGTTTGGGTGATGGTAAAGAGGCTGATCGTCGTCATTCAAAAAATATTATTAATAAGCTATATGAGAAAGATAAAGATGGCAATGCTTTAATTGATTTAGTGTTAGTCATCTTAGATGGCTCATCTCGGGATTTGGGAACATCATTTGAATTAATTAATCAAGTGATTATTCCAAATTTAGGTGAAGATACTAACCGTCTACTAGTTGCTATTAATCAGTGTGATATGGCAATGAAGGGGCGTTATTGGGATCATGAGAAAAATAAACCTGAGAATAAGTTGGTTGAATTTTTAGATGAAAAGGTAGAATCAACCCGTAAGCGTATTCATGAGGCAACAGGTGTTAATGTTGAACCCATCTATTATTCAGCAGGATATAAAGATGGTGATGAGGAACAACAACCTTATAACCTGTCTAAGTTATTTATGTTTATTGTTAATAGTACTAAGCCAAAAAAACGGGCTGTTTATATTAATGATATGAATATAGATAAAAAGGTTTGGGAACATGATGATAAATTGCAAGATTATCAAAAGGAAGTTCAACAAAGTTTTATAGACTCTATTCGTGAATCTGCTCAGACAGGTGGTGAAATTGGTGAGGAAATAGGAAGTTTACTTGGTTCTGGAGGGCGAGCCGTTGGGCGAGTTATTGGAACTGTTGTGGGTGGAGCTGTTGGAGTAGTTAAATCATTTTTTAGTGGTTTATTTGGCTAAGAACTTAAACTAACTAATAATTTACCTAAACTTTATGTTGGAAGTATCTTATGGAAAACTAATAAAGTTAATATTAGATACTTCTAACACTATATCAGTATACATATTTTGAAATAGGAGTTAGATGATGACTGATGTTTTTTCCTTATTAAATCAGGTGGAAAACCTGATTAAACAATTAGAGAGTATGCAAGAGATTAATGGCAGTTATGCACGAACTTATAGAACACAAGAATTACTTAATAAAATAAACTCAATGGGTGCATATCCTTTAGATATATTGTTGGTTGGTGCAACTGGTGTAGGTAAATCTTCAACAATTAATGCATTGTTTGGTAATGATGTTGCAAAAGTAGGTAAGGGTGCTGATCCTGAAACCATGGAAATAGACCATTATGATATTGGAGAAAGTAAACTTAGGTTTTGGGATAGTCCTGGTTTGGGTGACTCTCCCAGTAAAGATGTGATTCATAAAAAGAAACTGGTTGATACGCTTTATAAAACTTATACTCATGATGATGGCACATGGGGACTTATTGATTTGGTTTTAGTAATATTAGATGGGTCATCTCGTGATTTTGGTACAACATATCATTTACTTGAGGAGGTTATTTGTCAACAAATACCATCTGATAGAATTATTACAGTTGTTAATCAATGTGATATGGGTATGAAGGGTCGCTACTGGAATTCTAAAAATCACTTCCCAGAAGAAAAATTAAAATTATTTTTGGAAAATAAGGTAAAGTCAGTACAAAGTCGTATTTATGAAAATACAAAACAAAAAATCAGCATGCCTGTTTATTATTCTGCCACAGAAAACTATAATATATCTAAGGTGATGGATAGCATTATTCAGCATGTGCCAAAAAGTAAACGTAAGATTAATATTAGTTAATTTAAAACATCTATCATAACTTAAAATTTTTAGGAAAAATAGCTTATATACAGTGAAAAAACTAGCTATTAAGGCAACAATATGACATTACTTGAGCAGTTTAATAATACTCGTAGTAGTCGCCCAGATGAATTAAACCTACGCCTACATCGTGCTTTCAGTTGGATAACCAAAGCTCAAGAGTGTGATGATAAGGATATTCAATTTATCAGCCTATGGATAGCCTTTAATGCCGTTTATGCTCGCAAAATGGGGCTAAATATAACAAACAGTGAAAAGGCAGAGTTTCGCCGTTTTATTCAAATGATTTGTCAGCTAGATAAAGTGCAGGCTATTTATAATCTAGTTTGGGATACTTATTCAGGGAGTATTCGTACACTACTAGATAACCGTTATACATTTCAGCCATTTTGGGATTTTCATAATAGTCATATTAGTGAGCAAGCATGGCTAGAGGACTTTAAACAGGCAAAAAGTAAGGTTCATGTAGCACTGACTAATAAAGATACAGATATTATCCTAGCTGTGGTATTTGAACGACTATATACGCTACGCAATCAAATCGTACATGGTGGAGCAACGCATAATAGCCAAGTTAATCGTGAGCAGGTTAAAGATGGCTGTGCCATTTTATCCTCACTATTACCGCTGATGATACAAATCATGATGAGCCATCATGACCAGATGGATTGGGGCAAGCCGTTTTATCCTGTGGTTAACTAATTACTGAATATATTAAAAGGCTAGGCTTAATGCCTAGTCTTTTTTTTATCTATATAGAAGTAATTTACCAACGAGTTCTTGGTAAATAATCCACATTTTCTAAGTCAGAATACAGTGTATCATCTATACATTTTCATTCAGCAACTTGTCTACCATTAGCTTCTACTAAAATGCCACTTTGAAATGCATGTGTATGGGTATCAAGACTGGTAAAGAGACTATTACCATTTGGTAAATTTAGTATATTATTATGCCAGCGTCCTGCACCTATGTCCCACCAATGCTAGATACTGGTTCTATGATAGGGGAGGGTTAACTTCATCTCTGGTGAATTTAAATTTCTTCCAAATCGATAGGTAATATAACCATTATCATCGTCACACACCTGTACTTTTTTATGGTTCCCCTTGACTGTGCAGCTAAAGAGTTTATCGCATATTGCATAAGAAGAAGTAGCTATTACTGAAACAAACAAAGCAGTGATTAATTTATAGGTAGTTTTCATCATATATTCTCTTATTTATAGGTTTGGTTATTTGTTATTATGGATAGCAGTTTTGATTGGCATCTTGAACAAATGAAATGTCATTACGATTAAATATATCTGTAACCATACAGCTGTGATGATTACAAGATAAAGAGTATGAAACTTTTCCTCCATAGCCAAATCTAGTTAATACCCTACCATCATGCATATTTGTAAAAGTAATTTGAGTATCAAAAATTGGATCTACTGAGTCCCAAAGATTAATATCAGTACATAACATACCTTCTTGAGCTTCAAATCCACTTGCTAATATTAATGCTAACTTAAGCTCAGGGCTAGAGACCTTATAAAGCGCTTCATAACAGGAGTCAGAGTCTCTATTAACTTCATAGGCAACACAGTTTTTATAGAGGCTTTTGAGGGTATTTACTTTTAGAGTGTCCTCATTAGCATTTGCTAAGGGTGCTAAAAAGAACAAGGTCATTAATATTGTCAGTTTTTTCATAACTTTTCTCCCTAGATTTATTTTGATTCTCATCGCTGACTGCTTGAGATGATTTTTATAGTATGCAGTATATGTTTGACAGGTTATGTCGTTTAAATAAATTTATATATTTTTTTCATGAAGGGAGAGAGGATGTAGGGAGATGAATACAGTTATGACATAATCGAAAAAATAATTTCCATCACCCATAAAAAAAGCCAATTACTAAATTAGTAATTGGCTTTTTGGTATATGGCGGAAGCGGAGAGATTCGAACTCTCGGTGGGCTATGAACCCACGCCGGTTTTCAAGACCGGTGCATTCAACCGCTCTGCCACGCTTCCGTAGGTGCAGTATTATACACAAGTTATATAATACTGCAAGCCCCTTTTCTAAAAAAATTATAATTTTTTTATAGATTCTCTATTTTTTGTTATTTTGGTGTATTTGCAGGCTTACTTTTAGATGTTGACGTTATAGGCAGTTGCACAACTTGATTGTCATCTAAAGTCAGTTTTGCAGAGACAATATGAATACTGGCTGTATCAAGCTGTTTGATGTCTCGTAAGATAGACGCATTTTGTAGGCTATCGTTGATTGCTAATATTCCTTGACCTTGTGGAGCAATAGGTGGCAAAAACTGTGTCAAAGGAATAGTAAGGGTTTGTGGTTGATGCCAAGTAGGTAAGCTAATTTCAATTGTACCTTGGAATGTTTTGACGGCCATATCGCTATTATTGTATAGACTGATGCTAAAGCGGGGGGTATTGGGTGGTGCATTGGTTATCTGCTCAGGAAGTAAGATAAGAGCATAACGTTCCTTAGGACGTTTATCTAACATGTGTTTATCAGAATCTGCATGTTTTTGTTCATATTCACGTTGACTGGATAAAGCTTGTGCAATCGTGACACGATGAGGTCTTTGCTCAGCTTGTATAGACTGCATACGTGCGACATAACGATAAAATAATGCTTGTTCCTCTGTAGAGAGTCTAAGAATAGCCTGTGTACCATTATCATAGTCTGACTCATACGAAGAGCCACCACAGCCAGTTAGTATTATGGTCAAGCCAAACAATAAGCAAATGCTCAAGCCTCTTAATATCAGATAGGGGGTGAGGAGTATATGGTGCTGGCAGACGATATTTTTTGACATAATAGAGCTATTTTTTTGACAAGATAATTTGCACCACTATAGCAGAAGTTTTGTATGGGTAGTTATATACTATGATTTAATGACAATTAAACCAGCACAAAATGGCTGGTTTAATTAGCTGAAGCATCAGTAAAAGATTGGTGAATTAGGGGGATTTAGTAGTGATTGGCGCTATTATGGAAGCTTAGGTGCAGAAGCATTATTTGTATCAATAATTGCTTCATCAATGAGTTTTTGACTGACCCCTTTTTGTCGCAAAGTTTCTAAAAATACTTCATCGTGAGCAAGTGTGTATTTATCATTGTCTCGATCAAGCCCTTGGCGAATATATAAGCGTAATAGACCTTGTATACGATTAAAGCCGTATTCATCCGCAGTTTCTTGTAATAGCAGTAGCATCTCTTCTGAAAGTCGAATACTGATTGGGCGCATGACTTTTTGTGGATGCTCAGAAAATTTGTTTTTAATATGTGGAGGTAACATAGTGGCAACCAGATATTAGGATGAGTGATTGTGATTAATTATGATAAGGGAGGAGTCATTATAAGCCAAAAAAACAGGAACTGAAACCACAGAAGTGGCTATCTTGAGTTAATAATAGTCAATAGTTAGTCATAGTAATGTTATTTAGTTTTATGGCTTTATAATAGATATTATAAATATCAAGACATAAAAAAACCCTTACTTTTTGAAGTAAGGGCTAATTAATATCTATCATATAAGATAGTAATATGGCTCCCCAACCTGGGCTCGAACCAGGGACACACGGATTAACAGTCCGATGCTCTACCAACTGAGCTATTGGGGAATAAGTTGTGTTAACGGCTATCGAATAATAGTGATAACTGCGTTAAGTGGGGCGTATTTTAGCTAAGCTTTTTATGGCTGTCAAGCCTATAAATGGATTTTTCTAAAATTGATACTATTTTACTTTTAGACTCAAAAGAGAAATGAATTTATAGCTTATACTAAGGAGTAATTAACGAGACATTGCTATAAAAAAAAGCCCTTATCTGTGGGATAAGGGCTTTTGGCATTATGGCCAACAATCATCATACCAGCATAGCATGAAATAATATGGCTCCCCAACCTGGGCTCGAACCAGGGACACACGGATTAACAGTCCGATGCTCTACCAACTGAGCTATTGGGGAATAAGTTGTGTTAACGATTATCGAATAATAGTGATAACTGCGTTAAGTGGGGCGTATTCTAGCAAACTTATCAGAAACGTCAAGTGTTTTTTTTAAAGAAAGTGAAATTAATATAAAAAAGCCACCAGATGGTGACTTTTTGTTTAGTGTATATAGTTAGAGTGCTTTGATTTATTCTGCAACGTCTAATTCAGAGACGGCTTTTTCAATACGCGCTAGGGCATCTTGTAATGTTGCTTCATCAGTGGCATAAGAAATACGCATATGACCACCCAGTCCAAACGCATCACCAGGTACGACAGCAACGCCAACTTTATCTAATAGCCACTCTGAAAATTCAGTACATGACTTGAGTCCTGCAGCTTTAACTAATGGCATGATGTTTGGATAAACATAAAATGCACCATCTGGACGTAGGCAAGTGATGCCTTTAATTTTGTTTAAACCATCTACCACCAAATCACAACGCTTTTCAAAAGCAGCAACCATTGGTTCAAGAACGCTTTGGTCACCATTTAGTGCCGCTTCGGCAGCTTTTTGGCTGATAGATGTTGGGTTAGAGGTTGACTGTGATTGGATTTTTTTCATAGCACCAATCAGTTTTGCAGGGCCACCAGCGTAGCCAATACGCCAGCCAGTCATGGCATAAGCTTTTGAGACACCATTTAGGATGATGGCTCTCTCTTTTAGCTCAGGAGCAGCATTTAAGATGTTATAGAATTTATCACCGGTCCAGCGAATATGTTCGTACATATCATCAGAGGCCACATAAACATGAGGATGTTTTTTTAGTACTTCAGCTAAGGCTTTTAGCTCATCTAGGGTATAAATCATACCTGTTGGGTTTGATGGGCTATTTAATACCAAAAGTTTGGTTTTGTCTGTGATGGCATTTTCTAACTGCTCTGCACTTAATTTGAAGTCTTGCTCAGCAGAACATTCTACAATAACAGGCACACCTTCAGCGATTTTAACCATATCAGGATAGCTCACCCAGTAAGGTGCTGGAATGATGACCTCATCGCCTGGGTTGATAAATGCTTGTGCCAAATTGAAAAATGACTGTTTACCACCGCATGAAACTAAAATTTCATTAGCAGCAAACTCAATGTCATTGTCACGCTTAAACTTTGCAATGATGGCTTGTTTTAGTTCTGGTGTGCCATCAACAGCAGTATAGCGAGTGAATCCTTGATTGATTGCATCAATACCTGCTTGGCGAATAAATTCTGGCGTATCAAAGTCAGGCTCACCTGCACCAAGACCAATAATATCTTTGCCGGCAGCTTTTAGCTCCTTGGCTTTGTTGGTAATAGCAAGGGTAGGAGAAGGTTTGATGTTATTTACGCGGTCTGAGAGTTGAAGCTCACTCATAAGTTATCCTTATATTTTTTGATTCATATAAAAAGAAACAGACTTGATTATTAATGATATGACGAATAATAACCAAGTTTTTGCCATACATCGTGTCTATTGTACCATGACATACTGATGACTGTACTATTAAGTATACGACTCTTATAATATGCGTCCTATTAAACTTTAAATTTGGAATTTTATGTCACAGATGAATACAGCATCAACAGCAAAAAAAGCACCTTTAAAAAATGAGCTGTACATGTCAATTTTAATGACGCCTGATATGGCAAACTTTATTGGTAATGTACATGGTGGGGATTTACTCAAAATGCTTGATCAGGTGGCATATGCGTGTGCCAGTCGTTATAGTGGTGCGCATGTTGTGACGTTATCTGTCGATCAAGTGATGTTTCGTGAGCCAATATATGTCGGAGAGTTGGTCACCTTCGCTGCAAGTATCAATTATGTTGGGCGTACTTCTATGGAAGTGGGGATACGAGTTGAAGCTGAAAATATCCAAGCACGAACCATTCGTCATACCAATAGTTGTTATTTTACTATGGTGGCGATTGATGAAAATGGTAAGCCAACCCCTGTACCGCCATTAGAGATTAAATCTCCTTTACAGCAGTGTCGTTTTGATGCGGCTGTAGAGCGTAAAAAAATCCGCATGGATGAGTCGAATCGCCCAAGCTGTGATATTAGCGGATTTGTGGGTGAGCTTGATGGTAATAGTGATGAACAATAGACTATCCCTGTTATCTGCTGTCAGAATGTAATGAGTTTTGTTAGTTTTGTTATTAAATTTATATTCATAACTATTCTTAATATAAAAGCTGTAGTATAACTATTTAATGTTGATATAGGTGGTTTAAATCACTTATCAAAGTTTAAAGTCCATACTTGTAATATTGAATATATAGATTCATTAAATATTTACTAGATACTTACCAAACAAAGGAATTTATTATTATGCGTTCATTACTAAAAACGACAGCTTTAACAGCAACTCTTATTTTTGGCACAAGTATGTTGCCTGCACAAGCGGCTGAGCCAACGGATGCCTCAGTATTGAAGCTGATGCAAGTCATGCATATGTCAGAGACAATGGATCAGATGCTTGGCTCACAACATGATATCGTTCAGCCGATGATACAAGCGGAACTATCACACGCAGAAATGCAGGACTTGACACCTGCACAGAAACAGCAGGTTGCAGAAATTATTAATAGAAATGTTCGTGATATGTTAGATAAAGTTAGACCTCAAATGGTACAGTTGTCACACCAAGGTTTTATTGATGCATCAAAAAAATATTACACACAAGAGGAAGTAGATGCACAAATTGAGTTTTATAGTAGCCCTGTTGGACAGAGTATTATTGAAAAGCAGCCAGAAGTAATGCAAGACTATATGATGACGGCAATGCCTGAGATAATGAAAGCTGTAGATGAGCAAATGCGTATTACTTTGCCAGCAATGAAAAAAGAGCTAGATGCAGTTATTCCTCCTCACAATAACGCAAAATAAATAGCAGATATATCAATATCATTTAACTAGGCTTAGTATATGTTTATATACTAAGCCTTTAATTTGTATAGTCAAAGAACTACTAAACAGTAACGATGTTGACCTCGTTTGCTGTACTATCTGCACTCGGTTGCTTTGTATCTGTTTTAGTTTTCTTTGGCTATAGATAAGTTTATGGCTAAAAAATACTTAAAAAAATCGGTATCCAAATAGCAGTGACAATACCATTAACTGCTAATCCAAAGGCTGCATAACGTCCTGCTGTTTCACTTATCTGCCATGCCTCAACTGTGCCAAAAGCGTGAGCGGCTAGTCCTAGAGCCAAACCTTTAGCACGATCATCTGTGACACCTCTAAATAGCCAGCGTGCAACACCTGCACCCAGTAAACCTGAGACAATGATAATAAGGTTTGCCATCGCTAAGGGAGCATGAATAATTTCAGCAACACTGAGCCCAATTGGTGTGGTTACAGAGCGAGTAGCAAAAGACAATAAAGTCTCTTGGCTAAGTGAAAATAAGTATGCCATCGACATTGGCAGTAATGCGCCTACTGCACTGGCAATAATGACAATGATGGATAAGCGTTTGAGTGGTAAACCTTTAAAGTTCATAGCTGCCAGTGGGATGGCAAGTAGCACGGTGACATAACCTAGCAGATGGTCAAAGATGGGCTTGGCAACGGCATAGTAAGCCTCATACTGCCAGTTGATTAGGTATAAAAATAAAATCACCAAAATCATGGCGGTAATAACTAATGGAATGCCACGAACACGCAGGGCAATCAGACGAGCAATGACATGTGCTATCAGTGTTAAGACAATGGCTGCTAAAATAGCTAAGCTAGGAGCGGAGGCAAAATATTCTGTCATACGATATAACTCCTAGTTAGATGATTGCTGTGAGTCAGTTGTGTTGCATTGCGAGGTCATTGGCTGTTCTGGGGTATCTTTGAGCCAGTGATTAGCAAGTTTGGCAAGTCCCCATAATGGTATTAGGGTACTGACGATGATGGTAATCACAATGCCCCAAAACTCTTCGCCAAGTGCAAATAGTAACAGCCCCGCGCCAGCAGAAACTGGCAAAAAGGCAAATCCACTATCGACAAGTAGTCGGTTACTGGCACGGCTAATCCATTCTGGTAGCCCTACTGTCAGTCGCCATGTCATCAATAAAATAAACATGACTATCATGCCAACAATATTGGCGGCACTTTCAATATTCATGGCTCGGCAGACGATGACTGCCCCTTCACGAACGACTATCACCATTACTAGAGTGAGTATAATGGCAAGATATAAGGGGAGCTTTGGTGTCTGTGTTTGATTTGGCGTCATCTGGCATCTCTTCCATATGATGATGGGTCATGGTTAGATCATGGCTCTCTGTTGCTATTTGCTTTAGTATCGGCTAAATACTCAAGTGCAACAGATGCTAATATCCCTATTATTAACAAATTTTTATAACAAATAAGTATTACTATCATAAATGCTGGTTAGTGCATTTATTAAATCATTCATTATCTTTTCCTTATCCCTTCCTTCTATCTAAATAAGTATTTATCAGCCATTATGTGTATCACAAAATATGGCAAATATTAGGTAGGATATCTTATTCTTTGTCACTGTTTACATCGGCTTGGTCCGTTTGAGCTGGTTCTGCTTGTTCAAATGGCTCAAGCTTTGGCATTAGACGATCTGCTTGTTCTGTTGGCAACACCTGATAGGGGTCAATATCTGCCTGTCCCAGAAGTTGTTTAAGCTTATCATTTGGTAGCCGTACTTTTAAGCATTCGTGTCCTGCTTCATCAAAGTCTTCTTCTAAGATGACATCTAATTGATAGAGTGCATTTTTAAATTGCCCTGCATCGTATGGAAGCGTCAAATCAAAGGTATGCAGTCGTCCAGATAAAAGTTGCTGTACGGCATCATACAATTTGTCGATACCCAGATTTTTTTGGGCAGAGACATAGACACGATTGGGTACACCTTCACGGGCATAACCAATATGAGCAGGCTCTCCAGTTAAGTCTATCTTGTTGTAAACATTGAGAACAGGGACGTCATTATTAATCTCAGCCAGTACTGCTTTGACGGCTTTGATTTGCTCGTGCATATCAGGGCTAGCAGAATCAATGACGTGTAGTAATAAATCAGCTTCTAGTGTCTCTTCTAAAGTGGCATGAAAAGACTCAACCAGCTCATGGGGTAGGTGGCGTACAAAGCCAACCGTATCTACCAAGACCACACGTCCAATTCCTTGCCAGTCGAGACGTCGTAGCGTGGGGTCAAGCGTAGCAAAAAGCTGGTCTGCTGCGTAGATATTTTCATCAACCAAGCGATTAAACAAAGTTGATTTGCCAGCATTGGTATAGCCTACCAATGAGATGGTTAATACATCAGACTTTTGTCGTTTTGCCCGCCCTTGAGCGCGGGTTTGCTTGACTTTATCAAGCTTAGCTTTGAGCTGAGTGACACGAGTTTGTAATAAGCGACGGTCTGTCTCTAGCTGTGTTTCCCCTGGACCTCGTAGTCCAATCCCACCTTTTTGGCGCTCTAAGTGTGTCCAGCCACGAACCAGTCGTGTGGATAAGTGGTTAAGCTGAGCCAGTTCAACTTGTAGTTTCCCTTCATAGGTACGCGCACGCTGGGCGAAAATATCTAAAATTAAACCCGTGCGGTCAAGAACACGACACTGACACAATGCTTCAAGGTTGCGCTCTTGTGAAGGGGAAAGGCTATGGTTAAATATCACAATATCTGCATCATGTAGACGGACTTGCTCAGCGATTTCTTCAGCTTTACCTGTTCCAACAAAGTACTTAGCATCAGGTTTTAGTCGAGAGCCTGTCACAATGGCTAGCTGTTGTGCCCCAGCAGAGTCAACCAATAATTCAAACTCTTCTAAATCATCAGGGTCACGTAGTTGCCTAATGTCTAAATGTACCAGTATCGCTCTTTCACCACCTTCGTGGCGCTCAAAATATTCCAAAAGTTATCACCTTTTACTTATCTAGATATTAAATAATAGAAACATATTTGCGAAAACTTGTCATCATTTTGCCATTATTTTGCCATATAAAGGACATGCTGATGTCACATACTCAAAAAGAAACCTAGTGTCATACACTTCTATAACCACATTGACTTGTAAACTTACTACAAACTTAGTTTATTTTTAGCCGTGTTTTATTGATAGTTGTATGGTCTCTTTTAACTGGGGCAATTTTAACTTTTTTAATCTTTTTATTAAATCATCTCACTTTAAAGTTTAAATTGTTATATGCCCTAAGCAATAAAATGAGCAATAAATTATGACGGATATTATGCCAACTTTGTTTCATATGAATAGTTATATATTAAAAAATCACTATCGTACAAATGATATTGATGCTGGCAATCAAAACAATTTATACCAAAATATTGCCAAGCAAACAAAAAAGCAAACCACAAAACAAGGGGCAATACAGAGTATTTGTGCGACCAGTGAGCCTGAGTATCATCATAATAATTATATTGCTCGTACAAAACAAAGCGAACTTCAGCAAAAAGACGGTAAGATTCTACACGCCAATGTAGAGGACTACCACACTTTTTCTCAAAAAAAGTCTCAGGAACGTACGCAGATACAGTCGCTGTTCATTGATGGGCGCACTCAGCGATTTATCATACCAGATGCAGTTTCTAAGATGAGTGATTCTGAGCATCACTTAACTTCGTTTTTTGGAGCATTGCCTCATTATGATGTTGCGGTTCAACAGTCACAATCAATGAGCCATCTGCCCAGCCATCATCGCATAGATAGTCACCTTGCTTCGGGGTATTTATTGCAAGCACAACAGCTTAGGGCATTGTGTTTTTCACAGACATTTGGTGCGACCTTTCCAGATGGGCGAGATTATGATGAGTTTGATGAGTTTTGTATTCATATTGTATTGATACAAGATGGCAAAGTGGTGGCAACCACACGATTATTAGACTGTCCTCGTGCCAATCAAGCAGGTCGATTTTATAGTGAAAGTGAATTTACACTAACCCATCTTTTATCACGTTATCCTTATAATATTTTGGAAATTGGACGAACATGTATTCATCCGCAATTTCGAGGAATGAAGGCACTGATGCAGTTATGGCAAAGTGTGGGACAGGTTGCACATTTGCTGTCTGTGAATGCGTTTATGGGTTGTTGCTCTATTCCAGTAGGTGCTGGTGATATTCAGGGTTGGCTTCATGATTTGGCTGTACCAAAAGTAGCTGTAAAACCGAAATATCGACTGCCTGAAAGTGTGTTAAGACATTCACCACAGCTTCCACCACTACTAAGGACATATATTAAGATGGGTGCAAGTTTATCCGAGCAAGCATGTTTTGATGTGATGTTTCATTGTGCTGATGTATTTATTTGGATGCCATTTGAACAAATTCAGCCAAGTTACCAAAATTTACTGCAACCAGAGCGATAATTCTCTGGTTTCCTAAATTCTCTGGTTTCCTATTATTTGCACATCATCATATGATAAATGGTTGGTGTAAAACAAAAAGTTTTATCAGTCATCCTTGTTATCATCGTGTTTTATATCAAGTT
This sequence comes from Psychrobacter sp. I-STPA6b, assembly GCF_020662265.1. GTDB lineage: Bacteria > Pseudomonadota > Gammaproteobacteria > Pseudomonadales > Moraxellaceae > Psychrobacter. The sequence goes on along the minus strand of NZ_VEWM01000080.1, from coordinate 311,688 downwards.
TTTTATATATATTGCTACCAGCATGTTCAGAAATATGCTAAGTTTTAGGCAATAATTTTAAAATCTCTATTTCCTAATAAAAAAAGGTAGCATTATGAGCGGGAAAATCACACCTATTATTACCTCATTGTTAGATAATGACTTATATAAATTTACCATGCTACAAGCTATGTTACACCAGTTTCCACAGACGCATGGTGTGTATCGCTTTCGTTGTCGCAATTATCAAGAGACAGCTTATCCACTACGAGATATTAAACCTGATTTAGAGTTACAGTTAGATAGTTTGTGTGAGTTGCGTTTTAGTCAAGATGAGCTGGATTATTTACGTGGCTTGCGTTTTTTGCGTTCAGACTTTGTTGACTATTTGGAGCTTTTTCAATTAAAACGCCGATTTATTAAGGTTAGTACAGATGAAAAAAATCGCCTTTGTATTGATATAGAAGGTCCAATGATACAAGCGATGTTTTTTGAAGTGTTTGTATTGGCGATTGTCAATGAGTTGTATTATCAGCGTCTGAGTACGCCTGCGGTTTTAGAAGAAGGTGAGCATCGCTTACAGCAAAAAATAGACAGTTTGCATCAGTATGCTGGTAAACAGCAACGTAATGACCCACCATTTATCATTGCTGACTTTGGAACTCGTCGTCGTTTTAGTAAAACGTGGCAGGCGCATGTTGTTAAAGCATTGCATCGTGCTGAGCCGAATATTGTACGTGGAACGTCAAATGTTTATCTCGCTAAGACTTTAAAGATGACACCTATTGGTACAATGGCGCATGAGTTTATGCAGGCATTTCAGGCGCTGGATGTGCGACTACGCGATTCACAAAAGGCTGCACTTGAGGCATGGGTGCATGAATACCGAGGTGATTTAGGTATTGCTTTGACGGATGTGGTGGGTATGGATGCGTTTTTGCGAGATTTTGATTTATACTTTGCTAAGCTGTTTGATGGGTTGCGTCATGATAGTGGTGACCCGTATGAATGGGGTGATAAGGCAATTGCCCATTATCAAAAGTTAAAGATTAATCCTAAAACAAAACAGTTAACCTTTAGTGATGGGCTGGATATTGCCAAAGCATGGAAGTTACATCAGTATTTTAAAGAGCGCATAAAAACCAGTTTTGGTATTGGTACAAATTTAACCAATGATATGGGTCTGACTCAGCTTAATATTGTGTTAAAGTTGGTTGAATGTAATGGACAGCCTGTTGCTAAGTTGTCAGATAGTCCCGGAAAAACGATGATTAGCAATGATACTTATCTGGCATATTTACGCCAAGTATTTGAGCTGGAGACAGATTCTGATATCAATACCCATATTAGTGATTGATGCCTTATCTCTAAAAGTAGAGTGTTAAAAGTGGGCTTTTTTTATAAAGCAGAAGATTTAGGATGAGATGTGAATGAAGACACCCAGTTTATACTTAATTACAAATGATGATGAGCTAACTGTGTTATGTGAGAAGCTTGATAAAGCATTTGCAACAGGTGTGGTCGAGGTTGTTCAGATTCGTCGTAAAAAAGTGAGTCAAGCGCAAGGGCGTGCTGGTGTATTGCATGAATCAAAACAGATTATTACCTTAGCAGAAAGGTATGGTGTGACTGTGGTGATGAATGATGATATGCAGTTGGCTCATGAGTTGGGTGTGGGTGTGCATCTGGGGCAAGAAGATGGTAACGTGGCATCTGCACGTCAGCTTTTAGGTGATAATGCCCTGATTGGCTGTACTTGTCATGGCTCTGTGGCATTGGTTGAAGAGGCAAAGCGTCAAGGTGCCAGCTATACAGCATTGGGGGCAATCTTTGCATCATCTACCAAGCCAAGCGCACAAACTATTTCTTTATCTGTATTAGAGCAAGTACAACATTGTGATATCGACCTGTGTGTCATAGGTGGCATTAGTGCAGAAAATGTCACCCAGCTTTATCCGTATTCATTGCGTTATGTTGCTGTTGTTGGTGATATTTTGCAGTATCCAGTGGCTGAGATTGCGTTGCGCTGTCAACGCTGGCAGGATGCTCTAGCAGGTTGGATGCAATAGTCTATACCTCTTGTTTGAATCTAAGCTTATTTGAAGCTAAGTCTAAAAAATCCCCTAACCATTATGATTGGGGGATTTTTTTATGATTTTGTTGCTGTGCTATATGTAGCATATAGCGCTTATTCAGCATGTTGCATACATAATGTCGCATATGGCACAGCTTGTAAGCGTTTTTCTTCGATATCTTCACCACATTCTGTACACTCACCGTATGTACCATTTTCAATACGACTCAGTGCATTATTGACATAGTTTAGCCCTTGTTGTGCTTCAACTAATAAGTTTTTACGCATGTCATTTTCACGAGTAGAGATGGCTTGGTCATCCCAGTGCTCATTGAGTGAGTCTTGAGGGTGTTGAATATGGTCTTCGATTTTTTCGATACGAGTGGCATATTCTTCTTTTAAGCTAAGTAGGCGTGTTTTTGCTTCATTAAAATCTATACTCATATCTTTTCCTTATCAATCATTTAGTAATAAAAACATAAATGTACTTGGGTATGATTAATAGGTTACAGAGGCAGAATGTATTACTCAATATGGTTTTGGTTATAGAGTTGTGATGATGAATAAAATGTGTGTTAAAATTTTGTGACATTAATTTGTGATATTGATATGATATTTTGTAAAGCCATAGAAACCAACCCTTTGAGAGGAGCAACAGATGAATTTTTTGCGTATGAATGACTTGGATTTGACGGATAAAAGAGTATTGATACGTGAAGACCTCAATGTGCCAATACGGGCAGGAAAGATTGCTAATGATGCCCGTTTGCAAGCAAGCTTACCAACCATTAAGATGGCATTAGAAAAAGGGGCTGGCGTGTTGGTCTGCTCTCATTTGGGTCGTCCTACAGAAGGTGAGTATGCTGATGAGTTTTCACTACAACCTGTGGCTGACTATTTATCCGAGCAGTTAGGACAAGAGGTGTTATTGAGCCGTGATTATTTAAGCACAGGTGTGAGCGTCACTTCTGGTGATGTGGTATTACTAGAAAATGTCCGCTTTAATAAGGGTGAGAAGGCAGATGACAGTGCATTGTCACAAAAATATGCAGATTTATGTGATGTCTTTGTAATGGATGCCTTTGGTACAGCACATCGTGCACAAGCCTCAACACATGGCGTTATTGAAGCGGTGAATCACCAAAATAAACAAGCCTGTGCAGGACCTTTATTATCCGCAGAGTTAGATGCTTTGAGTAAGGCATTAGAAACGCCAGAAAAACCAATGCTTGCCATTGTTGGTGGCTCTAAAGTCTCGACCAAACTGGATGTATTAACCAGCCTTGCAAAAATTTGTGACCAGATTATCGTTGGTGGAGGTATTGCCAATACATTTTTAGCAGCACAGGGACATTCTGTTGGTGGGTCTCTATATGAAGCTGACTTGATTGAGGTTGCCAAGTCAATCATGAGCCAGACTCAGATTTTATTGCCAGAATATGTGGTGGTGGCAGATAAAGCACAAATTAACTTTGATGATTTTATTGGCTCACTAAATAGTGCAGAAGCCAAAATTAAAGCCGTTGCAGATATCGGTGACAATGAGATGATTTTGGATATTGCGCCACAAAGTGCTGAAAAACTTGCTGATGCTATCAAGTCAGCTAAAACTATTTTATGGAATGGTCCTGTAGGTGTTTTTGAAGTAGATGCATTTGGAGAAGGTACCAAAATCGTTTCAGAAGCAATAAAAGATAGCCCAGCATTTTGTATCGCTGGTGGTGGAGACACATTGGCAGCGATTTATAAATATGAAGTTGCCAATGGTGTTAGTTATATGTCGACAGGTGGTGGTGCATTTTTAGAGTTTGTTGAAGGCAAAACATTACCTGCAGTTGCTGCGTTGAGCCGATAGAAGTGACTATTATTAGGCATATAGTGTATAGATAGTTGGCTCATAGTGGTGTATGCTATATGCTTTAAAGATATTTGGTTGTTACCAAATATGTCTCTCATAGTTGCAGTAGTTGAGTTTTGTTAACAAGTGTAGAGATAACTTGCAAAGAATCTGCAAGCATCGCTACAATACTATGAGAGGAATTAATGTCACATTTAAGTGAGGAAATACAATGTTAAAACGTAACCTATTACTCGTTGCTTTAGTTTCAGGCACAATGTCACTTATGGCATGTAGCCAACAAGTTGAAGATGCCAAAAATGCTGCTGAACAAGCAGGTCAAGATGTCTCTGAAGCAGCAGGCGATGCGGCAACTGCAGCAAGTGAAGCTGGTGACAGTATGGTTGATGATGCAAAAACTGCTGGTGCTGAGGCAACTGATGCTGTTGTTAGTACTGGTGAAGCCATTGCAGATGGTGCAAATGAAGCTGTTGCTGATACTGCCAATGCCGTTGCTGAAGGTGCAGATAAAGTTGCTTCTGATGCAGAAGCTAGACAAGAGCAACATGCTGCTGAAGATATGAATGCTGTATCAGAAGATCAGCAATACTAATCTTTCAAAGCAATTCTTTAAAAGTACTTAACTTTAAAAGATGAATCACTATAAGTGATGCAAATCAAATAGACTGTTAACTTGTAAATACTTAGTGTGTGCATTGAGTGGCACTCCAGTATCCCCAATATGAAGCTTCAGTATTTTATTTACTGAAGCTTTTTTTATGTTCTGCTTTGTGCAGAAAAGCATCACCACCTCTTGACTGCTTTTTGGTATACTAGCGCCGATTTTTAATTCCATTTCAACCCAGCTAAACTTAGCAAGGCTTTTTAAGAGAATATTATGGCTTTAATTTCTTTACGACAACTACTTGACCATGCAGCAGAAAATCAATATGGCGTTCCTGCTTTTAATGTCAATAATTTGGAACAGATGCGAGCCATTATGTTGGCTGCAGATAAAACAGACTCTCCTGTTATTGTGCAAGCGAGTGCAGGGGCAAGAAAGTATGCTGGTGCACCATTTTTACGACACTTAATATTGGCTGCAATTGAAGAGTGGCCTCATATTCCTGTGGTTATGCATCAAGATCATGGTACAAGCCCAGCAGTTTGTCAGCGCTCTATTCAATTGGGATTTTCTTCTGTAATGATGGATGGCTCATTAGCAGAGGATGGCAAAACCCCTACTGACTATGAGTACAATGCCCGTGTTACTCGTCAAGTTGTTGACATGGCGCATGCGTGTGGAGTATCAGTAGAAGGTGAAATTGGATGCTTGGGTAGTCTAGAAACAGGAATGGCTGGTGAAGAAGATGGCATTGGTGCAGAGGGTGTTTTAGACCATTCTCAACTATTGACCAGTGCAGATGAAGCAGAGCAGTTCGTTAAAGATACAGGCGTTGATGCGTTAGCCATTGCCATTGGTACCAGTCACGGTGCGTATAAATTTACCCGTCCACCAACTGGTGATATCTTATCTATTGAACGTGTAAAAGAGATTCATGCTCGTATTCCTGATACTCACTTGGTCATGCACGGCTCATCTAGTGTGCCTCAAGAGTGGCTAAAAGTGATTAATGAATACGGTGGTGACATTGGAGAAACCTATGGTGTACCAGTTGAGCAGATAGCTGAAGCCATTAAGTTTGGAGTGCGTAAAGTCAATATTGATACTGATTTACGCTTAGCCTCAACGGGTGCTATCCGTCGCTATTTGGCACAAAATCCAAGTGACTTTGACCCTCGTAAACCTTTTAAAGCATCAATGGATGCAATGATGGATTTATGTATTGCTCGTTATGAGGCTTTTGGTACGGCTGGTAATGCCAGTAAGATTCGTCCAATTAGTCTTGAGCAAATGGTAGATTTTTATCAGGCTTAAATAAATTGAGTTACTTTTTTATGGCTATATTTCAGCTAGAGATATTTAATCTAACTAGGTGCGTATTAGGCTATAAAATTGGAATAAGACATGACTACCAGCCTTTTAATCATTAAAGGCTGGCCTATGGTTAGCTAAGTCATAAGTGTAAGTGGAGTAGATGAATGATTGGACTGATTAAAGGGCGGGTAGAGCTGCTTGAAGCACCAATGGCATGTATCATGACTGCATCTGGTGTGGGGTATGAAGTTGAGCTACCTCTTCCCGCTTTTTGTCAGTTACAGATGAATGCAGATATCAGCATTTGGGTACATTTACATGTTCGTGAAGATGCACAACTGCTGTATGGTTTTATTGATAGAAATAATAGAGATGTATTTAGAAAGTTAATAAAAATTAATGGTGTGGGTGCAAAGATGGCATTAGCCATGCTATCTGCTATGTCTGCTGCTGAGCTAAAAGCACATGTAGAGCAAGGCTCAGAAACTGCATTGACTCGTATTCCAGGTATTGGTAAAAAGACAGCACAACGACTATTAATTGAGCTAAAAGATAAACTCAAAGATATCGAAATAGATAATAGTTTTATGGAATCACAAGTGTCTGAACCGAGTGTCAATCACGAAGGACAGATTATTGCAGAAGTAGAATCAGCACTATTGAGCTTAGGATATAGAGAAAAAGAAGCTCAACAGGCGATTAAGGCCGCTCAAAGTGCTTATGATATGCAGATTACAGATACTCAGCAATTATTAAAAGCCACACTAAAACAGTTATCAAACTTTTAAATAAGCTGTGTCATATGGGTTTGAGGTAAGAGATTAACTCTATTAGGCGACATTAAATGTCGTCTTTTTTTTATATTAATATATAAACCATATACGAAAAGTGATATGTTATCGTATGCTGATAATGATTCACTTGCCTTGATTGATGGAATTATCAAAATAGTCGTTATAAACATAGCTTCAAATATAGATAAAGAAGAGAGCGCATGCAAAATCGGTTAATTAATCCATTTGAGCGTCAAGATGATGCTCCAGATATGGGTATTCGTCCTGCCAAATTGGCTGATTATATTGGTCAGCCTGTAGTTCGTGAGCAGATGGAGGTCTTTATTGGTGCAGCACGCAATCGTGGTGAAGCACTGGATCATACTTTAATTTTTGGTCCTCCAGGATTGGGAAAAACTACTCTTGCCAATATCATTGCCCGTGAGATGGATGGAAATTTGCGCTCAACCTCTGGTCCTGTACTGGAGAGGGCAGGGGATTTAGCAGCCATGCTGACCAATTTGGAAGAGGGTGATGTTTTATTTATTGATGAGATTCATCGCCTTAGTCCTGTTATTGAGGAGATTTTATATCCAGCAATGGAAGACTTTCAGTTGGATATTATGATTGGAGAGGGTCCTGCGGCACGTTCTATTAAGTTGGATTTACCAAAATTTACCTTAGTAGCAGCGACTACACGTGCGGGTCTATTGACCTCCCCACTGCGAGATCGTTTTGGTATTGTCCAGCGCTTAGAGTTTTATAGTATTGAAGATTTGACCACCATTGTCACCCGTTCAGCTCGATTGATGAATATTGGTATGACACCAGAAGGAGCTTTAGAAGTTGCTCGGCGTGCACGTGGTACCCCCCGTATTGCCAACCGTTTGTTACGCCGTGTACGTGACTATGCAGAAGTCAAAGGAAATGGACAAGTGACAGGTGAGATTGCAGATAGTGCATTGGATATGTTAGCCGTAGACCGCCGAGGTTTGGATCACCTTGATAGACGATATATTGAAATGGTATATGAGCGTTTTGATGGTGGACCTGCAGGTGTTGAGGCAATTGCGGCTGCCATGGCAGAGGATAGAGGGACACTTGAAGATGTGATTGAGCCATATTTGATACAACAAGGCTATGTTTTAAGAACAGCCCGTGGGCGAGTTTTGACACAAATGGCGATGGCGTCACTATAATGTCTGCAAGTAATTGGGAAAGTTGAGTAAAGTTTTTAATATCAGAATAAATATCGCTGTCAATCGTATTAATATCGAGTTAGTACGATGGATGTTCATCAAAGCTTAAAGCTATGGCATGTTTGCTGTTGTTAAATTTGTTATAATTACTCATGATATTTTGTTTTATTTGATAAATGAGTGTTGAGCTGACCTATGAGTATGACTGCAACTGATATAACCCCAAATGCCACTATAGATTCAGACATTGATTTAACACAGGTTGAAGCTACAGAGCATGAACGTCAAGGTACTGACTCAGCACGCTTTCGCCGCTTACAAAAAAAGCTACGTAAACAGGTGTCATGGGCAATTCGTGACTTTAATATGATTGAAGATGGCGATGTGGTCATGGTTTGCATCTCTGGTGGTAAAGATAGCTTTACACTATTAGATATTTTGCTATTTTTAAAACGCATTGCCCCAATTAACTTTGAAGTGGTGGCGGTTAATCTTGACCAAAAACAACCCGGATTTCCTGAAGATATCTTACCCAACTATCTTAATGAGCAAGGCATACCACATTATATCTTAGAAAAAGATACCTATAGCATTGTTAAAAGTGTTGTTCCTGAAGGCAAAACTTATTGTTCAGCATGTTCACGTTTGCGTCGTGGTTCATTATACGGCTTTGCCAAACAGATTGGGGCAACCAAAATCGCTTTAGGTCATCATCGTGATGATATTTTAGCTACTTTTTTTCTTAACCTGTTTCATGGTGGCTCGCTGAAAGCCATGCCCCCTAAGCTACTCAGCGATGACAAGCAAAACGTGCTTATTCGCCCATTAGCCTATGTGGAAGAAAAAGACATCATTAAATATGCCAATTACAAGCAGTTCCCCATCATTCCTTGTAACTTATGTGGCAGTCAAAAAAATCTACAACGGGCGATGATTAATGACATGCTTAGAGAATGGGATAAAGAACACCCGCAACGCTTGGCATCTATTTTTAAAGCCATGCAAAATGTTGCCCCATCGCAATTAGCCGATAGAGAATTGTTTGATTTTGAAAACTTAAGTTTGGATAGAGATGATAACGAGCGCTTATTTGAAGGGGATAACATTCAAGTGGGACAAACAGAGAGTTTAGCAGAGATAGGCTTGCCTGTTGCACCTGCAGTACAGACTTTTAACCCAAAATTTGTACAGTCCTCCAGCTCTAAGGCAGAGAAGAAAAAAATCCCAACAATTAATCCTATGTTGTAATATATATCATAGTCAACATTACATTTAATGTTGACTATGGTTGTTAGTTTTTATCAAATGATTGTAGAGGATGGAACTCAATAGTGCTGGCAGGTAGCTCACCAACTTCTCGCAATCTCCAGTTTTGATTACCCTGATTACTTACTTGCACATAATATTTTGAGGGTAGGGGATCAAGTTCAATATGGGCAGTATAAAGGTTACCTTCTTGGTGTTGTAATACTGCCTCACGGTCTTTATTGATATCTGTTGCATGCGATATTGATAGCTCTAAAGTATCTGGATAGACCAATGCAGAGCCATCTAATAACTTGCCATCTTGTAAACTTTGCTCAGGATAGTTTAAATAAAAACTGACTTGATTATTATCCTCAAACATCATTTTACCATTCAGGTCTAAATCATGAGCCAGTTTATCACGAGAGACATCTTGGTATAGAGTTTTACCATCCATATACCAGTCATCACGTACTACAGTGTCTTTAATCTGTACTGAATAAAAGACGAACCAAATACAAGCAATGACGACAAAAGCAGGCATACCAATCACAAAGATAATGACCATATAGTTTTTATACCAAGGCTGACTATCTTGAGGTTTAAAGTCATTTGTTGAATTGCGAGTCAGCCTTGTATTCTCATCTAGATAAGGGGTATTATGTTGAGCCATTAGTGCCTCTTTCAGTTACATTTTGCATCAAGACCATATTATGCCACGTTTTAGTCTTGCCCTTGTGTGGTAAATACATTTTGTTTTGAAACATGATATTGCCCATCTTTACTATCGACATTTAGCTCAATTTGAGTCTGACCTTTCTTAACGATGCTTGGATCACCAATGATTCTTATCGGCAAGTCATAACTTTCTCCAGCATTAAGAGGCAAACTGCTAAAGCGAGTGCGTAGTGTTAGACCATCTTGTGGTGTTAGTGTGATGAGGTAATCATGTGCTTGCTGAGTTTTATTGGTTACTTTAATAATATAGCTGTTTTCAATCATACCCTCAGCATTGATAGATGAAAGTTGATTACGGTCACGGCGAATATCAATTTCTAGTGGAACCCTATCTGTCAAGGTATAGAGAGAGACAGAGATTAAGAAGATTAATAAGGCAGAGTAGGCAAATAGTCGAGGACGAAGTAGACGACTTTTTTCTTTTTCTACCAGTTGTCGTTCAGTGGTATAGCGGATAAGCCCACGTGGGTAACCAACTTTATCCATAATTTCATTACAAGCATCAACACAAGCTGCACACTGAATACAGGCGACTTGCAGACCATCACGAATATCAATCCCTGTCGGGCAGACCTGAACACACATGGTACACTGTACACAGTCACCGAGATTCTCAGGATGTGTTCCTTTCTTACGTGGTCCGCGTGGTTCGCCTCGGTTATAGTCATAAGATACAATCAGCGTATCTTTATCGAACATTACACTCTGGAAACGCCCATATGGACAGATATGGATACACATCTGCTCACGCATATAGCCAGCATTGGCATAAGTGGCAAAGGTAAAGATAAACATCGATACCCATACCCATGTTGGCCAGTCAGGAAAAGGAATGACACTAATACTTGTCCAACTATGATATAAAAAGTCAGTCCCAGATACATAGCTAACAAATGTCAGTGCTGTGATAACTGACATAGTAAACCAAATAAAGTGTATTAGGGCTTTTTTAGCAATTTTACTGGCACTCCATGGCTCTTTATCAAATTTAATCCGTTTATTACGCTCTCCTAATACCCATTTTTCAACATGTTGGTATAAGTGTGTCCAAATAGTTTGTGGACAAGCATAACCACACCAAACACGTCCTGCATAGACGGTTACCATGAATAAGGTAAAAGCGGCAATGATAAAAAAGAACGCCACAAAATAAAAATCTTGTGGAAACAGAGTTAGCCCAAAAATATAGTAATGTTGTGAGGGAACATCAAACCAGATGGCTTGGCGACCATCATAACGTAACCATGGTAAGAGTAAAAATAGAGCCAACAAAAAGTACATGCTGACCAGTCGAATATTTTGATATAACCCTCTAACGAATCGTGGGTGGACTTGTTTTTTAGTGGCATCAAGATCGACTTGATGGACAGGTATTTGTTTGGATTGCTGTGCTGACATACTTTCACCTTGTTAATAAAGAGTCAGTTTGCTGGCTGGCTATGAGAATTTTTTTAAACTTAAAACTATAGATATATTGAAAACTAATGTCATAACATCATCAGCCCTATGATCATTTATTATTAAGAATATAGCGGATATGTTGGATAACTCATATCACTTGTATTGTTCTTTTATATGAGGGCAGTTATGAGAAAATCCATAACAATAGTGACAGATAAAAGAACAATAAAAGCAGATATATTTTAGTTTATATAAACTTGGATTTATAAAAAAAGGACTGCATTAACAGTCCTTTTCTAATGTTTACCTTAAATATATAACAATGAATGAGGTACTGAAAAATACTAATTTAGCTTAGTTACCCGTAGAGTCTGGAAGAGGTTGTCCACCATCTCTAAGTGAGTAGATATAAGCTGCAATCAACATGATACGCTCATTACCAAGTTTGCTTTCCCATGCAGGCATGACACCAGCACGGCCATGACGGACTGTATTGCGTACAACTTCACGCTGACCACCATAAAGCCAGATATCATCAGTTAGATTTGGCGCACCAGTAGAGTGCATGCCTTTTCCATCTTCACCATGACATAGGGCGCATTTTTGTTGGAAAATCGCTGAACCTTGTTTAACTAAAGTTTGATCAAGCTCACCATTACTATAAGATTTACCTTTAACGTCACCATGGCTAGGAGATAATGATAGAACATACTCTGAAGCAGCTCGTACACCATCTTCGCCAATATCATCACGCCATGCAGGCATACCACCGATACGACCATTATGTACTGTGGTTAAGATATCTTCAGCTTTGCCACCATACAACCAGTCATTGTCAGTTAAGTTTGGATAACCTGTCGCACCTGTCGCGTTAGAGCCATGACACAGCGCACAGTTTTGTAAAAATAGGCGCTGACCAAGCATTAATGCTTTCGGGTCTTGTGATAATGAGACAACATAAGGTGCCAGTTTATTGATATTTTCATCAATCTGTGTTTGTAGCTCAGCAGATGGTGTTTCTTGTCTGCGTTGCTCTGCTTGTAGATCACTAAGTTGCTTTAGCTGCTGCACGGCAGTGGCGTCTGGCAAAATATTTTGCTCAAAGTTATCAGTAAAGATTTTATTATTTGTTTCAAGATTACTATATAGTTCGTTGACGGAAGTCCAAGGTTTCGTTTCACCATCAACTTCTACTGTGGATGCACCATGCCAGATTCCAGGAAGTAGCGCTGGGAAAAGTACCCAGTACAGTACACCCCAAACAATAGAACCAAAGAAAATGACTAACCACCATTTTGGTAGTGGCTTATCGTATTCTTTAATACCATCATAAGCATGTCCTGTTGTACCATCTTCTTGTACTTCAGGCTTGTATTTTAAAACAAAAATTAGCACACCGAGAATAAACAGCCAGCAGCCGATACTCAAGATAGTAATCCATGAACTCCAAAATATGCTCATCATTTATCCTTATTGCGTTGCTTAGAAGATGATGAGCTTTCTTGATCATCATCATCGAACGCAAGTTGTGCATCTTCTTCAAATCGTTTTTTATTTTTTGGTGAGAATGCCCACCAAGTGATACCTATGAATGCTATAAAGGCTGCTACAGTTGCAATAGATTGTAATAGGCCTAAATTCATTAGCGTTGTCCTTCCATCGCAGTACCTAACTGCTGAAGATAGGCAACAACAGCATCAAGCTCAGTTGCACCCATAACTTGGTCAGGAGCACCCTCAATGTCTTCATCTGTATAGGGCAAACCAAAACGATCACGGAAAAGACGCATTTTTGCTTGAATATCTGCACCATCAACTTCGTTATGTTCTAACCAAGGGAAGTTAGGCATAACAGATTCAGGAACAAGTGATCTTGGTGCAATAAGATGCTCTTTTTGCCAGTCATCAGAGTAGCGTCCACCAACACGTGCTAAGTCAGGACCAGTACGTTTTGAACCCCATAAAAATGGATGGTCCCAAACAGATTCTGCTGCACGTGAATATGGCCCATAGCGCTCTACTTCTGCACGTAGTGGACGAATCATCTGTGTATGACAGACGTGGCAGCCTTCACGGATATAGATATCTCGTCCAGCCAACTCTAGTGGTGACCATGGCTCCATAGTAGGTAGTGGCTGGTTGACACCACCTTCATCACCAGATTTTGTATCAAAGATCAAAGGTACAATCTCAACCAAGGTTGCAAAGCTAATAGCAATCACGATAAAGATGACCAATAGACCTGTATTTTTCTCAATTATTTCATGTGGTGTACCCGCCATGATTGCTCCTTATACTTTCACAGGTTGTGTATCAACGTCCTTTAATGGGACAGTATCATGATCTGTAGGGTCTGCTGTACCTTGAGGTATTGCATCAGGCATTTTGAGTGTTTTATAGCAGTTGTATGCCATAACAAACATACCACTTACATATAGTAGACCACCAAAAGCACGTCCGATATAAGGATAGTGAGAAAACTCAACTGTATCAATGAAGCTATATACAAGTGTGCCATCTGGGTTAGTTTGACGCCACATCATACCTTGACCAATACCTGATATCCACATAGATACGATATAGAAAATAGTACCTGCTGTTGCTAACCAGAAGTGAGCTGTAATTAATGGTGTAGAGTACATTTTTGGTTTGTTATAAATACGTGGTAATAGTACATATATTGAACCAATAGTAATCATACCAACCCAACCCAGTGCGCCTGAGTGAACGTGACCAATAGTCCAGTCAGTATCATGTGATAAGGCGTTAACAGTCTTAATAGACATCATTGGTCCTTCAAATGTAGACATCGCATAGAATGACAATGCCACAATCAAGAAGCGAATGATGGGGTCTGTACGTAGTTTGTCCCAGCTACCTGATAAGGTAAGTACCCCGTTAATCATCCCACCCCAAGAAGGTGCAAATAGAATGATTGAGAAGACCATACCTAAAGACTGTGCCCAGTCTGGTAGTGCTGAGTAGTGAAGATGGTGACCACCTGCCCACATATAAGCTGCGATAAGTGCCCAGAAGTGAACAATAGATAGTCGATAAGAGTAAACAGGTCGTCCAATCTGAACAGGAACAAAGTAGTACATCATCCCTAAGAAGGCCGCGGTTAGGTAAAAGCCGACAGCATTGTGACCATACCACCACTGTACCATCGCATCTGTTGCACCACCAAATAATGAATAAGACTTCATGGGTGATACTGGAATTGCTAAGCTATTCACAATGTGTAATAAGGCAATTGTGATGATAAAAGCTGCAAAGAACCAGTTAGCAACATAGATATGTGAGGTTTTACGTTTGATGACCGTACCAAAGAAAACAATAGCATAGGCAACCCAAACTACTGCAATCATGATATCAATTGGCCACTCAAGCTCTGCGTATTCTTTTGATGTGGTATATCCTAGAGGAAGAGATATAACAGCGGCAACAATAATTGCTTGCCATCCCCAAAAGGTAAACCAAGCAAGGTAAGGTGCGAAGAGTCGTGTTTTACACGTCCGCTGTACGATATAGTAAGATGTTGCAAATAATGCAGAACCACCAAAGGCAAAAATAACTGCATTAGTATGAAGAGGCCTTAGTCGACTGAACGTCAGCCAAGGTATATCAAAATTAAGAAATGGCCATGCTAACTGCGATGCAATAAAAACACCGAGGCTCATCCCGATGATGCCCCAAATCACTGTCATGATAGTAAAGTATCGGACGATGGTGATTTCGTAATCTTTGTCGATTGAGGCGACTGCTGTGTTTTGTAAACTCATTGGAAGATTTCCTTTACAGCCCGAATGATCAGTAGAAGTAACTACAGATTAAGACATCGCCCAATATCATTGACTCAAAACACGAATATCGATATGAATCGCTATGTTTGGCTACTATTTAAAGTAGACATTTTTACATATAGTCTTCATCATTATCTTATAAAGGACAGTAGTGAGTATCTTTAGTAGACTCTTTTACTGTCGAATCTCTCAATACTTAGAGTAGATCCCAAATGTGTACAATATAAGTAATGTCGCAAACATATTAGAAGTGGCGATGGCTACTTAGCAAATGACCCATGATTAACGTGTAAGTAGACGTTAAGTTAAGGTTATATTACTATCTATGAGTTAAAACTCCCGATTTTGTCTAAACATTGTCCTATTGTAACCTAAAGCAATAGAAATATCATCTGACGATTCAGTCAAATCTTAAAAAACCATAATATTTGTAAGGAAAAGATTAGTCAATCCCAGTTTTAGACTAAATAAGCTAATAGTTTGGTCTAAATGGTCGATAATGCTTCTGGTTTATGGTGATATAGACAAAATAATGACGAATAAGTAACAGCACACTGGATGTTTACTATAGTTTGTTGTACTACAGAGCTGCTGGAGTTGGGCTGGGCTATAGCCATCTCTTTTATTTGTTCTAAATATATTTATTTGTATTGGGAGACAATCAACGGTTGTTATATAGGCAGGGAGTGCTATTAACAAAATTCAATAATAAGTAGTCATAAATTTTTAAGACAGTTGTTGTTGAGGTTGCTACAATCAGGTCCAAGTTATGGTAGAGTATCTAATAATTGAATTAGACTCTTGCAAATATTCAAGAACAAGATGGATTGTATGGATAGAAAATATCACTACAATTGAGTCCATTACTTAACTGAACAATAGGATATGATTATGGCAGTATTTTTAACAGATGAGTGGTTTGAACAAGTAGAACAGTTAAATCAGGAAGCAGGCGACTTGAATTTACCACCATCATTAGCAAGTATGGTAATGAACCTGAAAGTAACTAATCAGGGTGAAGAGATTGAAGCTTATCTAGAAGAAGGTAAGTTAAAAAAGGGTAAAGCTTCTGCGTCAACAACGGTTACTTTAACTGAATCAGCATTAAAAGACTTGGCTTTTAACTTTGATATGAATAAGGCAATGCAAGCATTTATGTCGGGTGATATTCGAGTTGATGGTGATATGAGCCAGTTGATGGCGCTACAAAGTGCAAAACCAAGTGAAGAGCAAAAAAGTTTATATAAGCGTATTGTTGAGATTACTGAACAGGCGTAACCATATTAGTCAGTGATGACCATATGTTATAGTCCTTCGTTAGTAGGTATTGTTAGCTAGTTTGATAGCACAATACTTTAAAAAGCACTCAGATTTGGGTGCTTTTTTATATGTTTTTATCTGTTCATTAATAAGGATATTAGGTTCTGTTGAACATTCATCTTCATAGGAGAATTTAGCCAATTGTTACATGAAAGTAAAAAGTAGCTGTATTCCTTGTAGATATTAGTATAACGTGGTAAAAGTTCAGCAGATCCTAATTACCTAATTAAAGAATTAGTGGTTAGTATGCTAAATAAGATGAATGATTACAAAAAGAGTTGTATCAATATGGCACCAGAGATAAAGAAACAGAGTGGTAAAAACTGATGACGTGGAAGTTTAAAAGGTTTTTGGTAGATATGGTTTTTATTAATGGCAATAATGGTAGGCTTTAGCTCAGAGTGGTAATTGTGTTTAATACGATTTTGTTTCATAAGAGGCAACTTAGAAAGATAACAGATAGTCACTGTTATTATATTTTTGTATGCTTTTTAAGCATGATACCGTGTTTTTCTAGTTTTTGTAAATAACTCTATGTGTATAAATCCACAAAACCCTGCTATTTAGCAGGGTTTTGCATTATAGATAGTATCTCTACAATCTCTACATCTGATGGTGTGTGTTACTTAGTATTTTTTTGGTTTTCACTATAAATTGCTGCCTGTAGCCAAATATTGGCTTGAATGTAGTCATTTACAGCGATATTGCCTTTAATATTTGTAGTAGGAGTGGCTAATCGCACAACCAGAGGATTAGCATCTGGTTCACGTAATATAGCGACATCCATAAGTGTTATTTCTTGCTCATAAAATGTGGTGGTTTGCATGCCTAAGACTTGACCTTGACACCATGCTTCGTCTTCTTGTCCCAGTGTTTCTCCAAATAAGTAAGCGCACATATGCCCAAGGTTAATTTCTACAGGGGCAAGCTCATCATTGCTTGTTTTAGATTCTGGTTGCCATGCTTTGATTTTTTCGGCGATGTCTTCAGGTGGAATACCATTATTAGCCGCTACAATATCATTAAATGCTCGGTGGTAACGGATGGCTTCTGGGTCTTCGACTCGTATGACTTCATCTTGAATGCTCGGTGTTATTTCATAAGCCCAGCCACTGAGATTGACAAAGTATAAATGTTCTTTTTGGTATTGATTGTGATTGATACTATACAATTGATCAAAGGCGTATATGATACTGCCGTCTTCACTAATTAGACGAAGTACGGCGTCTTGTGTTTGCTCATTAATAATAATACGTTCAATTTGGCAGTTAGCTCCATAGGGGCTATTGACACAAGGGAAGGCATTGACAAAATGTTTCGGTTTGCCATTATCAATGGCAAGTATTTGATTGATATGACAGGTATGTTTATCTGAGAGTAATAAGTGGTCTTGCTTTTGAGTATCTTGTTGGGTATGTAGTCCGCTTGGTAGACCTGCGGTATCAATAGATAAACTCAGCCAGTTAGGTACTTGGGTGATATCGTTAGTAAGTATTTGCCAGTGGTCACTATGCCCTGCAGTCTGCTCTGAAGTTAGCGTAACCTTGATAGGTGATTGGTTTGGTGTTTGTGTTGATTGATATTTGTAATGTGTTGTCATAGTCATAGACTTAATCGCTGGTATTTAAATGCTAATGTTTGGTATGTTTGCCATTTTTATCTCTTCTCTTAGATAGGGGCAGATATAAAAATTACAAGATGGCGTTAGGGCTTTTTATTGTTTACTAGCCAGTGAGGTATTCGTTGGTGTTGGCTGTATAACACAAAAGATGAAATAAGAATATGGTCTATTTACCCTTCAGTTTAATTTGGAGCTTTTAAGGTATTTGAATATATTTTTACAGCTTTATGATTGCTTTACTATAAAAAAGTAGCCAGTGGCTATTAAACATAGGCAATGAGTATCATTTTATGTCAAACTATGTCCTTTTTATGATTGTAGGGTCTATTGAGTTGCTATTTTGGTAAATAACTAAGCCAGATAAGATGGTATTTTAGGTTGTTATTTGCAAATAGTATGAATCTTGAGATATTTAGTAGACTTTGATATGTGTCATATATGATAAAACCTAAATATGCTGTTCTTGTTATTTAAGATGATAGAGTATTAATTATGTTTCGACCCTTAGCGTTATTTCTTGGTTTACGATATACCCGTGCTGAGCGCAGTAATCGATTTATTTCTTTGATTTCTCTCATCTCTATGGTAGGGCTAACTTTGGGTGTGGCAGTATTGATTACTGTGCTATCCGTGATGAATGGCTTTGACCGTGAGTTAAAAACTCGTATTTTGGGTATGGTACCACAGGCGACGGTTAGTGCAGGTGAGATTATTACAGATTGGCCAGCATTAGCCGATGAGATTAAGAAAGACCCAGAGGTTGTGGCGGCTGCACCATTTATTGAGCTACAGGGGATGTTGACAGCAAATGGTCAGGTTGCTGGTATTATGGTGACTGGTATTGAGCCTGAGTATGAGCAACAAGTATCTATCATTAATAATCATATGGTACAGGGTAGTATTGATAGCTTGCAGGCAGGTGAGTTTAATATCGTTTTGGGTGAAAGTATGCTTCAGGCACTTGGGTTACAAGTTGGCGATAAGGTAACGTTAGTTTTACCAGAAGCATCACCATCACCTGCTGGTGTGATTCCAAGATTTAAGCGCTTTACGGTATCTGGTGCATTCAATATTAGCCGTGAGGTGGATAATTTGGTGGCTTTTATTCCGATGAATGATGCAGCCAAGTTATTGCGTTTACCTGAGGGTGCGCAAGGCATCCGTATGAAGCTACATAATATTTTTAAAGCACCACAAGTTGCAGATAGGGCAAGAAATATTGCTCCAGATATGTTGTATGCAAATGATTGGACAAATACGCATGGCAATCTGTTTGGTGCTATCCAGATGGAGAAGGCAATGGTGGGACTATTGCTGTTTTTAATTATTATTGTTGCGGCCTTTAATATTGTGTCGAGCTTGGTGATGTTGGTAACAGATAAAAAAGCAGATATTGCAATTTTGAAGACATTTGGTGCTTCACCAAAGCTGATTACACAGGTATTTATGGTTCAGGGTGTGGTTATTGGAGTGATTGGTACAGTTACAGGAACAATCCTCGGTGTGATTTTAGCATTGACTATTGGTGATGTTTTAGGTTGGGTCAATCAGACATTTTCTTTACACTTATTTGATGCTTACTTTATTAATTATTTACCATCACAGTTGCGCTGGTTGGATGTACTTATTATTACCAGTACTTCCTTTTTATTAAGCTTTTTAGCAACAATATATCCTGCTCGACGTGCTGCTAAAATCCAGCCAGCTCAGACGTTACGCTATGAGTAAATGAGCTGGGTAAGCACATTAGATAAATTACATGTTAATAAATATGGTTACTAGATTATTAGGTTTATAAGGAATATTCATGTCTGCTATTTTGACCGCTACAAATATCAGTAAAGTGTATGATGAAGGTAGTATTCGTACACAGGTACTAACAGGGTTAGATTTAACGGTACAAGCAGGTGAGCGTATTGCGATTGTTGGTACGAGTGGTTCAGGAAAAAGTACACTGTTACATCTACTGGGTGGACTGGATGTTCCAACCTCGGGTGAGGTGTGGCTACAAGGTAAGTGCCTTAATCATATGAATGAGACTGAGCGTGGAAATATGCGCAATCAGCATTTAGGGTTTATTTATCAGTTTCACCATCTATTGCCAGAGTTTACTGCGGTAGAAAATGTGGCAATGCCTTTATTAATGCGTAAAGAGGTATCTATTGATGAGGCGCGTAGTCGAGCAGTAGATTTATTGGAAAAGGTTGGATTGGGTCATCGTTTACCACATCGTCCAGGAGAGCTGTCTGGTGGTGAGCGCCAGCGTGTTGCAATTGCCCGAGCATTGGTCACTAACCCTGCACTGGTTTTAGCAGATGAGCCAACAGGTAATTTAGATTATGATAATGCTCAAAGTATTTTTGAGTTATTGGCTGAGTTACAAAGTACACTTAAAACGGCATTATTAATGGTCACACATGACCGTAACTTGGCGGCATTGGCAGATAGACAGTTGCTATTAAAAAATGGACAGTGGGCAACGTTATAAGTGTAAGAATATATAACAGGAGGTATAAGCAGTTACTAGATAAGCATTTTGATAGTTTTTGATAATTATAGGTCTGTTATTTTGTACTATGATAGAAATCATTTTTTGGAGTAGTATTAAAAAGCCATTGTAAATTTAATTGACAGTTATAAATCAGATTCGCTACTATCTATCCTTACTATATAACTATTGGTAGGAAAAATAGTGGTGTTTTGGGTAGCTAGCGTGTTGGCATTGTTGATTATGCTGGCAATTTTGTCCATTCAGCCCAGTACAATGGCAGAGCTGTTACACAATATTCCTGCGTCACATTTTCAGAGTGTTGTATGGCTTTTGTTATTGATAGCAAGTACAATCTGGCTATTACGTTTGTGCTTTTTTCGATTTCCTTGCTCTAAATTCCCTAATTTTTTTCTTTATAAATGGTCATGTTGTTATATCAAGGACGATATAAAAAGAAAGCAGTTTACCTTATTCTTTGACCATCTTACGCATATCTGCATTATTTTTGCATTGTTATTGGCAGTGGTTTGCCAAAGTCTATTTGTCCGTCAGCAGTTGTTGGTGCAGTCAGTTCCTCATGTTGTGTATGTGGAAGCGATGGTACGTCCTATTGCGCTGAGTGATAAGCAAATGCTAATAGAGCCTGCTATTAGGGAGCAGAATAATAGTAATAATAAACATAATCATAAAAACAACAATAAAAACAACAATAAAAACAACAATAAAAACAACAGTTTAAAAACTTCTAATATAGATATAGAAGCATCACATTTAAATTCAAAAGCCATCCGTAGCTATCGTTTATTAGCAACTTTACAAGACATTCGAACTTTTGATGAAGCTGAACAAGTGCAATTGCGTGATGTGACTGTCCGTAATAATCCACTGGCTATGGCAGACTCTGCTGTAGAGCCTGATGATACACATTTACTAGAAAGAGTTACTTTGCCTCAGCAAATGACAGTAATGGTGCAAAGTAAAGAAGCACAATATCAGTGGCTAAATGATTTAGCACCAAATCAACAAGTAAAAATGCGTTTGGCACTGTATCCAATAGAGCCACAAGTAGATAAAGATGCTTTCGATGGTTATCGTTGGCTTTCTACACGTCATGCCACTGCCACAGCACATATTTTATCTGCCCAGATAGAGGATATTGAGCCTTATCATGCACAGGGATTGTTTGCCTCTTTTCAGCAAAATATTAACCATAAACGCTTTGCTATTCGCCAGCATCTACAGCAATTGTCATTAGAAAAAGAGAGAGCAAAAGAAAGCTATATAACCCCTAGTGTTCAGCCAGATCAAGCAATGGCAGTGACGTTGAGTCTATTGACAGGAGATCGTAGTCTTATTAGCAATGAGACGACACAGCTATATCAGTTTGCAGGTATTACTCATTTACTGGCAATCTCTGGAACACATGTCTTATTTTTGGCGATTTGGCTGGCAGGTATAAGTAGTGCGGTGGTGACACGGTTTATACCAGAAGTATATCGTTATGTGAGCCGTTGGCAGTTGCGCTATGTGATTGCGGTTGTGTCTGCTTTTGGTTATGCGTGGTTTACTGGGTTTGATGTACCAGCGGCGCGGACAGCATGGATGTTACTATTGTTAGGTGTCTTGCGTTATTTATTGGTAGGTGCTTCCGTATTTAAGCCACTTATGGGGCTGGCAGTATTAATGGCATTTTTAGATCCATTTGTATTGTGGCAGGCAGGGTTTTGGCTTTCTTTTACTGCGGTTGCTATGTTGGTAGTCTATTCTCAACGAGTACAAATGCTGGAGGCAACCTATCACCGACATCATCAGCAATACCAAAAAGCGCCACTAAAACAGCTATCAAATAAGGCGCTATCAACGCAGTATGCTCATCGATTATGGCAAATGTTATGGGCGTTTGTTTGGTTACAGGTATGGATGTTTTTTGCTTTATTACCGATTACATTATGGTTGTTTGGCAAGGTATCTATTTGGGGTATGCTGGTTAATCTATTTGCCATTAATTTTTACGGCTGGATATTGGTTCCATTAAATCTATTTGCAGGTGTGTTGTATTTTGTTGTACCAGCAGTGGCAAATGTACTATGGTCATTAATTATTCTGTTATTAACACAGTTTCACGGTATTTTGGTTTGGTTGCAAAATGTTGCCAGTGGTTCAGGTTGGTTATATACCACGATTACTTTGCCCATGCTACTGGTGATTTATCTTAGTCTATTACCGTGGATATTACCAAAAGGATTGTTAAGCCGTTGGCTTAGTATGCCTGCTTTGCTATTGAGTCTCTTGATGCTATTGGCAAAGATGGGAGTCATACCTGCTATTGATTCATCTAAGCAAGCATTAACTTCCCATCAACTAAGTATACAAACTTTATCAGTGTCTGAAACCAATACATCGGCTGTATTACTACAACAGGGGCAGGGGAGTGATAAGGAAGTATGGCTATTATTATCCAGCTATCCATCAGGTTATGCTTCAATGAAAGAAAAATCAGCAGAGGCAAGTATGATGCTGGCTCAAAATGTGGCACAAACACTTTATGAGCAATTAAAAAAACAGGGGGTGCATAAGCTAACAGGGGTGATTGTTCAAACACCAACACAATGGTTGGCGCAATCTGTTCTTTATTTACGTCAAGATATGCCTATTAATTTATACTGGCTAGCAGGTTATCAAGCGACTACCAGTCAGCATTATCTAGAGCAAGTATTGGATAATATGCCTGATGGTACACAGTCTATTACCCCTAGAGCTTGTGCGCCAACTCAAGTGTGGGAAAGTCCTTCCCAGCTTTGGCAGATAGAAGCAATGACAGGATGGGCAACTCTGCCAGAGCCTAAGCTGTGGCATTGTGCCATTCAAATACGTACAACAACGTCTGTAAGTTTTGATAAAGATATCTACAGGCTTGATGGTTTAGATAGCAAAATTGAGCCTGATAATTTGGATAATATTAATAATAGGTTGAACAGTAAGTCTAATAACCAGTCTAATAACAACTCTCAACGACAAAAGATAAGTATCATTTTTAATGCGGGTGATGATGCGCAGTTATGGCAGATGTGGTCATTAATGTGTCCACAAGATGATATAAATCATAGTATAAAAACCAGCACACAAAATGGTATACAGATGCCAGTATTGACTCAACAATATTGGCTAACACCAGCACCTGCTTATTTTAGCCAAGAGATGTTAGATAGATTTGAGCCTGCCAGTGTGCATGTGGTGACAGGTAGACAATTGAGAAAGTCCACTTCATTACTAGATACTGAACTAGCATCTATTGAATCTTTACCCCGTTAAGCTAATTATCCTGATATGACCTGTAGCCATTGCATTGACTAAGACACTGCTTGTTAATATCAGTTTCTTAATTTTTCCAATAAAGATAAATGTTCAACAAAACCTATAAGCAGTATTGGGTTTTTCTATTTTTATCACCCATTGACCAAAAAAAATTACCAGTAGTAAGATGTATTGGTGTTAAATATGTATCACCTCTGTATATAGCCAGCAAAGTGTAATACACTTAGCCAACTATCAACAAAGTGCTGTTGAATCCTTGATGGAAAGCACACATACTGGCAACACAAAAACTACCATAGACCATATTCTAAACATTGGCTGTGGTATGAATATCGTTTACCATACTACATCTTGTTGTTCCATCATTCTATTTTAATAACGAAACAACCTTATCGATTGTTTAAGGAAAAGAAAGAATTATGTCTAGTTGGCCACCAGATCCAAATAAACCCAGTAATTCCAATAACAATGTGCCTCAACCTCATCAGCAAATGCCTGCTAATATTGCAGGTCGGGAGTGGCATTTACTTGAGAAAACACTTCTTGCCAGTATTGAGGAACAACGTCGTGCGCGTCGTTGGAGTATATTTTTTAAGTTATTAACATTTGGATATCTAATTTTAATCTTTATCATTATGGGTAGAGGTTGTAGCTCAAGTGATAGTACAGGCATTGAAGGAATAGACTCCAAAAATCCACACCTTGCTGTGGTAGATGTTCAGGGCGTTATCAGTGAAAGTGAAGTTGCAAATGCAGATGATATTAACGAAGCCTTGACTCGTGCTTTTGAAAATCCAAATGCGAAAGCAGTGGCATTAAATATCAACTCTCCGGGTGGTTCACCTGTCCAGTCAGACCTTATCTGGCAGAATATGATGGATTTACGTGAGCAGTATCCTGATAAAAAGCTATATGCTGTGATTGGTGATATTGGTGCTTCTGGTGCGTATTATATTGCTTCAGCATCCAATGAAATTTATGTGAACCCTTCAAGTTTGGTTGGCTCAATTGGTGTGATTATGCCAAGTTATGATATTGAAGGATTATTAGATAAAGTTGGTGTGAAAGACCGTACCCTGACTGCTGGTGAATATAAAGATATTTTGAGTTTGTCTCGTCCGATGACTGACTTTGAGCGTGAGCATGTTGAAGGGGTATTAAATAACACGCATCAACACTTTATTGATGCGGTTAAAAAAGGGCGTGGTGATCGTCTTAAAAACCCTGAGAAAAATAATTTGTTTACGGGCTTATTCTGGACAGGTCAGCAGTCTATTGAGCTTGGCTTAGCAGATAAAACGGGTAGTATCCGTGCGCTAGAAAAAGAGCTTGAGCTTGATGAAGTGGTGAACTATACACCAGTTGATCCAATTCAGCAGTTATTTGACCGCTTTGCAGTTAAAATGGGTGCTGGGCTTGGCTCTAGTGTCAAGATTAGTGCGCTACCTTCTGAGCAGAATTCAGGTGAAATGCGATAGTTTAATACTGTTTGAGTCATATTATCTGAATGATGGTCATGATGCCTATCTTACTGCTGAGTTT
This sequence comes from Psychrobacter sp. I-STPA6b, assembly GCF_020662265.1. GTDB lineage: Bacteria > Pseudomonadota > Gammaproteobacteria > Pseudomonadales > Moraxellaceae > Psychrobacter. Next base: position 286,412 of record NZ_VEWM01000080.1, on the reverse strand, counting down.
GCAATACAGTAGTTAAGATAGGCATTTTATTAGCTATTATTAGAGTCTGTATTATTATGGATTCTGATGACTTCTTATCTGTACGAATGTAAATCTTGCTATCTAAGCACAGTATTGGTATCAATATAGGTGATAAAAATAGGGTTATGAAAATTTTAAATCTATTTAATAAGCACAATTCACCTCAACATTCTGGTATTGCACCTGTATCTGCTCTAACAGGTAAACCCGTGATTCATTTTGCCCATGCCAATGGTATGCCTAGCCGAGTCTATCAGCCTTTGTTTGATATCTTGGCGGATAGGTTTACTGTGGTTTTTATTCCTATTATGGGTGCAGATACAGAAAAGTATCCTGTGGATAATCACTGGGATAAGCTGGTAAATCAAGTGCTAGATAGTGTGCAAGAGACGTGTCAAGCACATCAAGTAAGCCGTGTTATCGGTCTGGGTCATTCATTGGGGGCGCTATGTACATTACGGGCGATATATCGACAGCCTAAACATTTTGCACAGGCAGTCTTATTAGACCCACCACTTATTTATGGTTATCGCAGTTTTATTTGGCATTTGGCAAAGATTGGGCATCGTTTTGGTTTTAGTCAAGGTGTTAATAAGATGTCTCCCGCTGGTGTATCACGTTATCGCCGAGATGTATGGGATAACCGAGAGCAAGCCTACCAGTCATTACGTCATAAAAAATTCTTTAAAAAATTTCATGAGCGGTGTTTTCAAGGCTATATTGAGCATGGGTTGACTGAGCGAGCTGATGGCAAATTTACGTTAACCTATCCTAAAGATAGGGAAGTCGCTGTATTTGAAACCAACCCTTCATTATATTGGTTAACACCAAATCAGCCACCTGCTGTACCAGTACAATGGATTGTTGGTGAAGACAGCTTATTTTATTATTATCAGTTTCCACATAAGGTAAAAAAACGTCTGAATATTCCATTTATTACCCATCAAGGTGGTCATATGTTTCCTTTGGAATATCCTGAGGAAGTTGCCCATCAGATAATATCGTGTATTGATAGCCAATCTTAGCTATCGGCAGATATCCATCATCAACTGAGCCTAAGATATGTTGTCAAAAGCTGTACAGTAAAAAATAAGTCAATAAAAGTGAATCAAAGCAGACCCTAGATAGATAACTATTGAGTAGCAATTGTGATGAATCAACCTTCCATAATACCCTCGTCACCGACAAAAAAGCCTTTATTTTCAAAGCTGGGTGTTGCTGTATTGGTTCTTGGTATGTTGGCTTGCTTTTTATTAGTGCAGTTTATTAGTGTTGCTATCAGTGCGCTTTGGATATTACCCAATAACCAACAATTGGATTTAGTGACACTCATTGCTCATGGTAGCTTAGATGGTACAGTGATTGCGTTGTCTGTTATCTTGACTTTGTTTTTATTATCAGTTGTAGTGGGTGTGTGGTTTTATTTTCAGCGCTATCTTGCTAGCCGTCGCTATCAACGCCCTTTAAGCCACTTTCCCACAATCTTCCAGTATTTAGAGATTCAACGTTTTTCATTACATACCGCTATGCTAATGGTGGGTTTATTGATTGTCTTTGTGGTGATTAGTACAGTGCTGACGTATTGGTTGGATGAAGACCCCAGCGCTTTTTTAGATGTATTGTATTGGAGCGCTCAGCCACGCTGGTTGTTAGTATTGGCAGTGGTTGTGGTTGCGCCAATTTATGAAGAGCTGGTGTTTCGGGGTATATTATGGTCAGCAATAAGTGAGCAATGGGTGGGGCAAAAAGGACTATGGATTGCTAGCATCACGACCAGTGTACTATTTGCAATGATTCATGTGCAGTATGGCTGGTATGGTTTAACGACCATATTTGTACTGGCATTGTTACTCAGTCTGGCTAGAATCAAGTCAAACTCTTTATGGTTGCCTATTGTTTTGCATATCATCAATAATGGTTTTGCAATGGGTGATTTTGTGTTAAGCGGTTAACATCGTGGCTATTAAAAATCCCTGACCTTATTAAGCCTCAGGATTTAACGCCAGCACTTCATCACCTGCTTTTTTGACTTCATCAAGGGTTAAGTTGGGTTTGCCACTTAATGCTTGTCGCCATTTTCTTGCCCCTGCCAGCCCTTGAAACAATCCTAAATAATGACGCACCATCGAATGTAGCGGTTCGCCATTATCAATTTGCGATTGTAGGTAGGGGTATAGTTTGTCCAAAACCTGCTGACGGCTAATTGATGCTTGCCCCCATAAACACATCGATTCTGCCAATAGATAAGGGTTATGATAAAACGCCCGTCCTATCATTACCCCATCTACATGGTTTAAATGCTGTTTTATCTCATCAACGGTAGTAATTCCGCCGTTAATCTCAATAAAAAGTTGTGGAAACTCTTGCTTTAGGCGATAGACATCGTCATAGCGTAGCGGTGGGATTTCTCGGTTTTGCTTTGGGCTAAGCCCTTGTAGCCATGCAATGCGGGCATGAACGATAACATGCTGACAGCCAGCCTCTGCAACCGCTTGCACAAAATCTCGCATAAATTCATAACTGTCAAAGTTATCAATACCAATGCGGTGCTTAACGGTGATGGGGATATCAACCGCCGATTGCATACTTTTGACCAAGTTGGCAACGGTATCAGGCTCTGCCATCAGACATGCCCCGATTTTGTTGTGCTGTACTCGGTCGGAAGGACAGCCAACATTGATATTAATTTCATCATAACCGTATTGTTGCCCAATCTCGCTACAGCGTGTCATCTCGGCAATATCTGCCCCACCAAGCTGTAATACAAGCGGGTGTTCATCGGAGTGATAACGTAATAGTCGCTCGGTGTTGCCATGCAATATCGCTGAGGTACTTATCATTTCGGTATATAGATAAGTGTGCGGATTAAATAGGCGGGCAAAGTAGCGGTAATCGGTGGTTGTCCAATCAATCATCGGGGCGATGGATAGGCGTTTGTTTTGCATGATGTTATTCATATTAGGTGTTTAGGTGTGTTTTAATTAAGGTAATAAATGTGTGTAAGTAGCTTTTGTTAGTGAAATCTAGATATTACCTTACTTATTGATAGCATATAAGTTACCAACATAAAGTAATATCAAAGTCTGCTAAAGCACCATCACAACTAATCAATGCCAAATTCTCTAACTTAGCTTGAGCAACCAACATTCTATCAAATGGGTCAGAATGTGAATGGGGTAGTTCGCCTGATAACTTGGCGTGTTGCCAGTTAATAGGCATATGCTTAAAATTATTTATCAGCATGAGTGATGAAAATTTATCTAGTATTAGCTGAGCTTCACCCAGCTTGCCTTTGCGGTGCTTGGTTGCCATTTCCCAAATACTGGCAGAGCTGACAAATATAATATTACGTGGGTTAGATATGATATCAAAGGCTTGTGTTGATAGTTTTTGAGGATTTGTCCACCACCAGATTAAGGCATGGGTATCTAGTAGGTAGCCAGTCATTCACCTTCCCCATTCCAAAGTGCCAGTTCATTTTCATCTAATGGGTCAAAAAAAGCTGGGTCTAGGCTGATACCTGCTAATAATCCCGCTTGTCGGTTGGGTTGAGTGGGTAGGGCAGTAGGCTCGTCAATGGCGATACGTCCAACGATTTTTCCTTGTTCAGTAAATATGACAGGCTCACCATTTTTGGCATTATTTAGCCAGTGTTGTAATTGAGGCGGTGCGGTGCTGATTTCTATTTGCATGATATATCCTTTGAGTTTATTTGGTTTATTGGTCGTTTGCTTTGGTTAAGTCGGCTATGTTTACTTGCCAATTTGTCCCTGTTTCTATTAACCATTTATCATCAACAATCTCAAATAAGCGACCACGAACATATTGGCTTTCGTCTTTTTTAAGTTTTATCAAATCGGTTCGCCTTGGGTTATATAAGCCACAAGTCAAATAATTATATCTTGCTTGAGCTAGGTTAATTGAGTTGTTTGGTCCACTTGCCATGGTTGAGTGTTTATTATCTAACCCATCATCTTCCCACCAACATACTTTGCAAATATCATAATTTCCTCTTTCATCAATCGTTTTATAACCACAACAAGGACAGGCTTCTATTTGCATAAATTCTCCAATGATGGTTGTATCGTTATACAGATAAAGTTAGATTTACATTGTGTATATTTTGCTGACAACGATGAATGTTTAACAGACTTTAGTCATTGCCAATGGATGTGGCATCTATTTTTCTAAAATCTGGTAATCTGGCAATATAAAATCCAATAATCACGCCTACCAAGCAGATAAAGGTGACATACAATGCAGGTGAAAAACTGACATAGTTTATGGCATAGACCAGCGCAAAAGGTAATATCCCACCAACAACGGCATAGACGGTGTTATAGGCAAAAGACAGTCCTGTTAGCCGTAAGTCTGCTGGAAATAACCGTAACATGATGGCAGGAATCATACCAATAACACCAGTGCAAAAACCTAATAGTGCATACATGATTAGAATAAAATCACCACCATATTCTAGCTGATAAAAAAAGGCGAAAATCTGTAATATTAAAATGGCACAGCCAATCATCAAAACTCGTCCTTGACTGCCTTGATTGGCTAATAAGCCATAAAATAAGCAACCTAGTACCATAAAGAAAATACCAATCCAGTGGGAGATGCGTAATAAATCTGTATCTAAACTAAAGCGTAAAGTGATGATGTCTGGCAGTGTTAAAACAATGACCACAAATAGACTGGAAATCACCAGTGTCAACATGACACATAGAAAGACACTATTGAGTCGATGTGTGAAAATTCGCTTGATGGGTAAACAGGGTCGTGGAGTTGTTGTATGTAGCAAAGGCTGAATTTTTTTAAAAATGGGTGTTTCATCCATCGCATACCAAAGTAATAAGGTTATAAAGTTGAGTAATGCTGCAAAGACAAAGGCAATCCGCCAGCCATATTCTATCAGGTGTAGCTGGCTCATTGAGCCAATAAATGCAGTAAAAAATAAGATAGAAAATAAGATACCCACTAGGAAACTGGCAGTGACATAGCTACAGTTGAGTGGTAGGCGACGAATGGGGGAATGTTCTGCAACAAAAACCCAAACCAGAGGTGCATGGACGCTAAACCCAATCCCCTGTATGATTCGGCTAATAAATAGCAAAATGGGTGAGAGTATACCAATCTGAGCATAGGTCGGTAGGCATGCCATAAGTAACGTACTAATGGATGTTAAAAAAATACTGATAAATAATGCTGGTTTACGCCCTTTAGTATCTGCATACTGCCCTAAAATAATGCCACCAATCGGTCGTGCGAAATATCCTACTGCAAATAACACTAAAAGTTGTAGCTCGGGTGTTAGTATAGTAGAAGTTTCTGGGAAAAAGTTAGTGGCGAGTATGTCTGCCATTGATATATAAATTAAAAAATCAAAAATTGCAATGGCACTACTTAACGAAGCGAACAACATCACTGGATGATGGCTTTTACCCAGTATATATTGAGTAAACTGGCTAAGAAAACTAGGGATAAATGTGCTTGGTATGAATTTGCCTTTGGGTCGTGTCGACATTTTTTAAGTTCACCAGTTATACAGTTTTTGTTATCTATTATTGTGAAAAAGCAACTATCAATAATGAAAACTCACTTGCTGTTTTTTAAGGATAAGTGGTTAAGATACTATAATAACCAGTCGATGGGTAGCCATGACATGACTTTAATCCAGATTTTGTCAGAGAGATCAACATTAGGCTCGCTAGTGTAGGTGACCATTTGTCCATTTTCAATGGTTTGCCATTGTAAATTTCCATGTTCTCCCAGTATAACTTTATAAGCCTGTGTCATTAAATGTTCATCGACTGCCGCATGTAACTGAGCTGCTAGCTCATCGTCATTAATAATGACCCCCAGCTCAGTATTAATATTTGCTGAACGAGGATCGACATTATAGGAGCCAACGAAGACATGGTGGCTGTCTACGGCAAAGGTTTTGGCATGTAGGCTGGTAGAAGATTGTGAGCGCGCACGCCAGAGCTTATTATCTCTGTCTTCTTCAGCGACTGTCGCCTTAAGTTCATACAGCTCAACACCAGCAGCTAATAAATCTCGTCGCCATTCAGCATAACCTGAATGTACAGCAGTGACATCTGTAGCGTCAAATGAGTTAGTCAAAATTTTGACTTTGACTCCCACTTTTGACAGTCTAATCAATGCCTCGACACCTTCTTTGGTTGGCACAAAATAGGATGAAATCAAGGTCAGCTTCTCGTTTGGTTTGCCTAATAAATAACGAAGCTGGTTGACCAGATAAGTATCTGGTGATGCTGAGTTAGTTAGTTTATGCACATTATCACTGACAAATTGCATGGTTGCCCAGCGAAAAGGGATATTCTTATTAATTAAATCTGCATCTATCTTTGAATCTTCAATGGCTTTTTTATAAATAGATAAACTACGGGAGTCCTTACTTTCATTGATATCTACTTTATCAAGTCCTGCCAAAAACTGAGCGGTACGTTGTGCATTACTTATGGGTTGAGATGGATATTCTAAAACTTTTAATGTTGTCTGGTTGTTTTTGGGCTGAACCAGTGTATTTATATCAAAAGATAATGGTGACGACCAATATTCATCAAAACTGTGATTAATGTCTTTGACAACTTGTCCAATTAATAACATATCAAGGTCTGCAAACTGACTTTCTTTATCATTACTCAAGTATTCATTGCCAATATTACGACCACCAATGATGCTTAACTGTCGGTCAAAGGTCATACTCTTATTGTGCATTCTGTGGTTAATACGGCGTAAATCAGTCAGATAGTTAATCATCTGTAAACGACGATAGACCAAAGGATTCACCAATCGTACCGCAATGTTAGGGTGGCTGGAGAATCGTAGCAGCTGTTGGTCGAGCTTTAAGCTGCTATTAAAATCATCTAGTAAAAAGCGTACAATCACACCGCGGTCAGCAGCTTCCCATAAGTCTTTCAGTAATAGCTGACCAGATTGATCATCATGCCAAATGTAATACTGAACATCGATACTATGTGTTGCCATATCTGTCAGGATGCTGCGAGCAGCAAAGGCATCTGCACCCGTTAAAATGGGGTGATAGCCAGATAGTGTGGGGTGATGGCGACTTTGCTCTGTAATAGCAGTGCTTAATAAGTTATCTTGAGTATTGGGGTCTTGATAGACTTGTAGAAGCTTGTGGTCTAGTGTGATACTTTGCTCTGTATGAGGTGTATCAGGTAGAGATTGGCAGGCACAAAGTGGGATGAGGAAACATGATACAATACTGAGCCACAGCATCGCTTTTAGTTGCTGTAATGGTTGAGATAATAGTGCGGTAGTGAAAACCTTTAGGTTTTCAACATCCAATCGTTTTAACATTTATCGACCTGCTTTTGACCATTATGACCAGCAACAACAACATACGAAATAATAAAAAGAGACAGGCTCTTAAAATTGTGCGATATTCTACACGCAAATATATAGATTATTGCCTAAAATAACACGACAACACAAATTTATATAAACTTTTGTTGCATAAAACTGATTAGATTATCCATATCATAAATTAAGTAGTCAATTGTTAAAGACTGGATAGCAATATAAGTAAGCGTATAATAGTGATACTCAGTATTTTTAATTTACTTATCCCTAGAATATGAGGGATAAAATATTTACTAATTTATAAAGCATAGAGGATTGTATGACCCAAGCTAATAAGCAACACACAGTATCTGCTACTCAGAATAATACGGATACTAATCTTGATAGTAACTGGCAAGATGACGCCCTTGACCTAAATGCAGGCTTTGCTCCGCAAACTATTGCGGTACGAGCAGGGCATCATCGTAGTGATGAAGGGGAGCATAACGAAGCCATCTTTACCACCAGCTCTTATGTTTATAAATCTGCTGCTGATGCTGCCGACCACTTTAATGGTAGTAAGACAGGTAATGTTTACTCACGACATACCAACCCAAGCGTACGTACCTTTGAGCGTCGTTTGGCAGCCTTAGAAGGGGGTGAGCGCGCCGTTGCCACTGCCTCTGGTATGGGGGCAATTTTGACCATGTGTTTGGCGTATCTAAAAGCAGGCGATCACTTGCTAGCTGCCAAGCAGTTGTTTGGCTCATCTATTGGTTTGTTTAACAATTACTTTGTGAAATATGGTGTGGAAGTTACCTATGTCGATTGCTTTGACAATGATGCATGGGCAGAGGCAATACAAGACAATACCAAAGTATTATATTGCGAAAGCCCAAGCAATCCTTTAGGGCAAATTGCTGATTTGCAGTTTTTAAGTGAGCTTGCGCATAAGCACGATGCGTTATTTATCGTTGATAACTGCTTTGCCACGCCTGCTCTACAAAAGCCACTAGACTTTGGTGCAGATGTGGTTATTCATTCAGCGACCAAATATATAGATGGGCAGGGGCGTGTATTAGGTGGCGCATTAGTTGGTAATGATGAGCTGATGCAGCAAGCCTTTGTAGTGGTACGCTCAGGTGGTATTAGCATGAGCCCATTTAACGCATGGGTATTTAGCAAAGGCTTAGAGACGCTTAATTTGCGTATGCAAGCACATTGCCAAAATGCCAATAAAGTCGCTGAGTTTTTAAACAATCACCCCAATGTATCTACGGTGCATTTTTCTGGACTTGACAGCCATCCTGCCCATGAATTGGTCAAACGTCAGCATCATAAAGCAGATAGTTTTGGGGCGATTATGAGCTTTGAAGTGGTTGCAAAAGGCGATAAGTCTGCAAAACAGGCAGCGTGGCATGTTATTGATAGCACTCAAATGGTATCTATTACCAATAATCTTGGTGATGCCAAAACCACCATTACTCACCCTGCTACCACTACGCACTTCCGTTTAAGTGATGAGGATAGGCTAGCGGCTGGCGTGACTGATGGCTTAATCCGTCTGTCAGTTGGTTTAGAAGATGTTGATGACATCATTGCTGATTTGCAGCGAGGGTTGGATTCGTTGTAAGTTAGATTTTTCATATCATGACTGATAGCTTTTTTATTAAAAACATGCCCTTTATATCATTAGGGGCATGTTTTTAATTTATCTGGAGAGTCTATGAATTATAGAAAAATAATCTCATCAATTGTATTTGATGAAATAGACTTAGAGCATGAAAGTATTGTATTTAAGTTAGATATTTTAAAGTCACATCAAGGGCAATATAGTGCTTTATTATGGAGACTAGATAGTTATACCATAAAACCCACATTTCATGTTGCGGATGATTTTGTTGCAGATGAGCAACTTTTCGTGTTAGATATTCTAACTATCCCTTGTCTAGAAGAGCAGGTCTTTGATAATGAAAATGAAGTTATTAAATTTGTCTCAAATAAATTAAAACAGGTATTTAATAAAAATTAGAAATAGCATAGATTGATAATAAGGGAAACAATGACTGAAAAAATATACCAAAAACTCAAAGCCTATCTTACACGCATTATTCTATCCATCTCATCAATACTGTTCATTAGCCCATCATCATTGGCTTCGGCAGATAGTTCTATAAAAAAAATAGCAGATGCTGACTTAATTCCCTTTTGTCTAGACACTGAGGGCTGTGCTTATTTTGATATTTTTGGTAATCGAGTGATAAAGCTAAGGGATATTGATAGCGCCTATAGTTTTAAAAATGGGCTGGCATTAGCCAAAAAAAATGGTAAATGGGGGTATATTGATAAAACTGGAAAATTTGCGATTCCTGATCAATTTGAGGTGGCTGGAGAGTTTGCCAGCAATGGCTTAGCAAATGTAAGCATACTTGGTAAATCAGGATATATTAATAAAACAGGCAGATTTGTTATCCCACCAATATTTGATATTACGTTGCCTTTTGATGATGACAATCTGGCAAAAGTGATTCAAGATGATAAAAAAGGAATGATTAATCAACGTGGTGAGTGGGTTATTCAGCCACAGTTTGATTATATTGGTGATTTTGCCAGTAATGGATTGGCAGTGATTAGAAAAGATGATAAATATGGTTTTATAGATAAAAATGGAAAAATAAAAGTCTATCCAAAATATGAAGATGCGGGTAACTTTACTGTCAGCAATGTCATAGCCAGCAACTTTATAGATAATAGTTTAGCCAAAGTACAACAGTCTGACAAGTATGGCTATATCAACGCAGCAGGAAAGGTCATTATTGATTTTGAGTTTGATTATGCAAGTGATTTTTCAGCACAAGCGTTGGCTTATGTTAAGAAAAATAATAAGTTTGGTTTTATTAATCAAAGAGGAGAAATTGTTATCCCTCTTAATTTTGATAGTGCAGATGATTTTGATAAAAATGGCTTGGCTATTGTCACATTAAATAATAAAGATGGTTTGATTGATAGCACAGGAAAGATAGTTTTACCTTTAGAGTATGATATTGCAATGCCTTTTTTAAATGATGATTTGTTAAAAGTTGAAAAAAATGCAAAAACAGGCATTATCAATAAGCAAGGGCAAATCATCATACCATTTGAGTTTGATGAGATATTTACTTTTTATGATGATAAACTGCTAAAAGTAGAAAATGATGGTAAAACTGCGATTATAGATATGTCAGGAAAGATAATCATTCCTTTCACTGATGGCTCATTACATTTTGATGAGTATCACCAGATAATTAAGCAGTTTAATGATGACTATCAGTTAGATGCCATAGTGAATAAACAAGGTGAAAAAATCATTTTTACTAAAAATATCTGTAACAAAAAAGTGGTGGTCAATGCCAAAGGGGATATTGTCATTCCTGATATCACGATAGAAGAGCTTTGCCAAGCAGAAAGTCAGAATTAAAGATCAATAGATAATTTTTGTAATCCAGTTTATCCAACACATCCAGTATGCTTTAAACACAAGTCGCACATACAAGCAATGTTTACAATTGGCTTTTTACGGCAGTTTTTCGTTATAATAGCCATCAATCTTAAGATTATCTTTTATTATAAAACCAGAGGATACTATGAATATTCAAGCCTTGATGCAACAAGCACAAACCATGCAAAAGCAAGTCGAAGCCAATGTAGAAAAAGCTAAAAAAGAGCTTGCTAGCAAAGAAGTACAAGCTGAAGCGGGCAACGGCTTGGTTAAAGTGACCATGACAGGTCGTCATGTAGTAAAGCGTATTAGCATTGACCCAAGTTTGCTAGAAGATGAGCCTGATATGATTGAAGACTTGATTGCTGCTGCTATCAATGATGCAGTGCGACAGGCAGACGAGCTGTCAGATGCAACATTGGCACAAGCGACCAGTGGTATGGGTCTACCACCAGGTATGCAGGGACTATTTGGTTAGTCTTTGACTAGTTTATTATGGGGTAGGGTTGTGATATAGCAATACTGCCCTTTTTTATGCTGAATTCTTTATTAATTTGGTATCACAAAATAGAGGAATGCTCTTGCTGACGCAAAAGTTTGACAATCTTGTAAAGCAGTTACGTGTCTTGCCCGGTGTTGGGCAGAAAACTGCGCAACGTATGGCATTGCACTTATTGACGCAAAAACGTCCTCAAGGCATCGCCTTAGCACATGCGTTAGAGACAGCGATGCACGATATTATTGAGTGTCGGCGTTGTCACTCATTTAGTGATGAGGAAGTTTGTCCCATCTGCCAAGACCCACGCCGTGATGATAGTATCTTATGTGTGGTTGAGACGGCTGCTGATGTGATGGCGATTGAGCAAACAGCAGGTTTTCGAGGACGCTACTTTGTACTGGGTGGGCATTTATCACCTTTAGATGGGGTAAATGCTGATGATTTGAATATTGACCAGCTTATCTGGCGATTGAAACAAGAGCCTATTGAAGAGCTGATTTTGGCAACAGGAACGACTGTTGAGGGTCAGACAACAGCACATTTTATTTTAGAAGCCTCAAAAAGCCATGTCAGTAAGATTACTCGTATCGCTCAAGGTATTCCTATGGGGGGAGAGCTGGAGTATTTAGATAGTATGACTTTGACACAGGCACTACAAAACCGCTCTTTTCTATAGATGTTTTATTGATTGAGTGTATTGATAGCTATAACTGCATAACTATTGACATCTGTTGATATAGTTCTTATAGTCGAGTCTATATCTAATACACAGTGAGTACATGGAATGTGACTCTACTATACTAAGGAATGCACCGTGTCTTCTACATCAATCCCTGCAAGTCAGCCACCACCTTCTGATAAATCAAACAAACCCATGAAAGATAAAAAAATAGCCACAATTGATAACCCTAAATACTTGGCAGAATCTGCACATATACGCGAAACTCTACAGGCATCAGAGCAGTTGCCAGTTCATTGGGTGCGAAGTTTTGATGACTTGGAAAACTGTCTAGATGTACTTGAAACGTGTGAGCGTATCGCTTTGGATACCGAATTTATCAAACGTGATACGTATTATCCAAAGCTGGCATTGGTTCAGGTAAATACTGGCAAAGAGATTTATTTGATTGATGCACCCAAACTGGATTTGCGAGAATTTTGGGTTGTATTAGAAGAGATGCCATTGATGATATGGCATGCGTGCGGTGAAGATTTGGGTATTTTTTATCTATTGTCAGATTGCCCAGCATTAAAGAATGTGTTTGATACTCAGATAGCATTGTCTTATCTTACCGGTCAGCTACAGATGGGGTATCAGCAAGCATTGGCTCAAGAGCTTGCAGTTGCTATTGATAAAGAGCAAAGCCAGTCAGATTGGCTGGCACGTCCTTTGACTCATGAGCAAGAGCAATACGCCATTGATGATGTCCGTTACTTACTTGCCTTATATGATATTTTGATGGTGCAATTGCGTCAGCAAAATCTGGTTGATAAAGTAGAGGCCGATTGTCAGTTATACGCCCAAGAGCTTTATGAAATGGCAAATATTGAAGATGATGCAACGTATTTGGCAATGGCAGACTATCGTTATAGCAGTCAGCAGTTGGCGGTATTACAGGCAGTTTCTGCTTGGCGTGAGGCGTTGGCTCGAGCAACCAATCAACCACGGACGTTTATTTTACGAAAACAAGCAGTACGTGATGTGGTGATAGAAATGCCCAGCACCATGAAGCAGTTAAGCCATAAAACCGTGATGCACCGCAATGTACTACGTCTTTATGGTGAGGAATTATTGACTGTTATTCAAAATGCAAAGTCACTCAATGAAGCTGAGCAACCAGCTAGAATCCTACCACCTTACCGCTCTAAAGATAAGACCATTACCAAGGCTGTGCAGGCTGCAATTAATAGATATGAGCAGCAGACAGGGGTACCAGCAAATGTGCTGATGCGCAAAAAGTGGCTGAGCCAACTGTATGAAGTGGTCGCATTTGATTTACCCTTAGAGCAGTTACCTGAAGGATTACAAGGTTGGCGACAAGAATGGGTGGTGAATACCTTAATACCAGTCATTGAAGAGCATAAAGAAGAGCTGAAAACTGGCATGGGATTGTATAGCGATAATAAATAAGTTGCTATGCTCTCAACTTATATGGGTTTAGGCTAGTGTGTGGTATTTATGGCTATCCTATCTTCTATACTTAAATCCTTTAAGTAGCAGGCAACATCAGCACTATAATAAACCGCAGTATTTGGAGCTATCTGCTTAGGTACAGCTGGTGTGTCGTTGCTATTCATGTAGCGTTTTTTATCATTGTCTAAGGTGTAGGTAGCCTTGAGTATTTGGTAGGTGTGATTTTCACAGTCCACCAATAAATGGGTTAATATGGTTTTGATTGGAACATCAAATTTTAACATTAATGTTGCATTAATTGACTCATCAACAGGCATACCCTGCTTTAATTCTACTTTTTCCCAATAGTCTACTTTCGTGCTTTCTTTATTTTCTAAGTTTATATTTGATACATCAACAGATATGCTAGATTTGTCAGTCTCAAAAGCAAGTAGCCAAAGTGTCATTAACTCTGGCTCATTAGCTTGTATACTTTGAGTTTGAAAGTTGCGATAAGATGACAATGCAAGAACGATAGTGGAAAAAAGACCAATGAATATATATCTTCTATTAAGGTCATTTTTTTGAGACGGATGGTTCATAAAATCTTTTTTATGCAACGTCTGATAGTAGAATAATTTTATTATAGAGTTGAATTATATACATAGTGGCTAGTTTATAAAATTGTATCTCTATCAAACTCACCATGATTTAAAAAATAAATCGTCTGCTGTGCTACGTCTTTATCCATAAGCATACCAGTATGCGATACAGGTAAAATTAAATGATCAGTGGCATTAGGCAGGCGAGTTTCATATAAGAATACGCTACCATCATGCTGGCATTTTTCTTCATCAAGCAGTTGACGCTTGGCATAATCCTGCAAAAAGAACTGTCCTACACCTCGTGGTTTATTACCTGCAATTACCCCCAAACATACCTCATCAGCAAGTGCCGGTGTGTCACCATTTAATGCCCCTGTATAGGCTTGTCTAACCAAAGGTGAAAATAGATGCTTAACATAGTCAGCTGATACACTGCCCAAATGGGGTGTGCCAAGGGTGACACAACGTCCAATCTGCCACTGTGGATAGCGAGATAGAAAATCCCGAATCACCAAACCACCCAAGCTATGTCCCACTAAATTAATGGGGTCACGAGGGTGATGGTGTTGGCTAAGCCAGTTATTAAGCGATTGGCTATGGGTGTTGATGGAGTCTTTTAGACTGTAGTAACGGTGGCAATGGGTATAGAATCCTGCCTGTTGCAAGCGTTTTGCTAATGGTCGCATTACCCATGTGGTTTGGTGCAGACCGTGTAGTAGGATGGTTGTTTGGGTAGCTTTATCAGATCGTGGTTGGGTCATTTATGCACTTATTTTTTGTTTTAGTAAATTGATAGTTTCAGTTAATGATTGTATTTCCTTTTTTTGTTGTTCGATTAAATCATCTTTTAATTGAAGCATATTTTTTAAGTTATCTATTTCTGTATCTTGATGCTCTTGAATAAAATTAATACTATTACTGTTTTTGATATCATGACTACCATTCTCATTTGTCAAATAGACAACATTTTTTTCACCATGGGTCATCAGTTCGGTTGCACTAATACCAAATATATTGGCGATTTGCTCTAGTTTTGCTAAGGTTAGGCTGGTTTCTCCACACTCTATTTGAGCGTAGCCATTATGCGACATATTAAGGTTTAAAGCCATCTCTTCTTGAGTTAAATGGTTTGCTGTGCGTAATAAACGGATTTTTTGACTGACTTTTTCCATGTTAAGACCATTAAGTTTAAATTATCGACAGTTCATTGGATTGTCATTGTTATAATTAATCTAATAAAAATGTGGTAAATAAGCAAATAGCATCTACTATATAAATGTTAGCAACTCTACTATGTTTAGTTTATTTTTTGTATTTAATGTAATGTAATTTAATTAGTGGCTCCCTCGTAGCCATATTTGTTACCTTTTCCCATTGGATTTATAATTATTTTATCTTGAATTAATTACAGTAGAATCAAGATAAAGCGTGATTTGTTATCCTTACTTAGTACCTGTTTTCATAAATAATGTGTCTTACTATTTACTATGACTATGGTACGGACCTTTGAGTAGGTTTTAGGGTTTGTTAAACATTCATCTTCACAGGAAAAATTGAGATACTGATTTTAAAAACAGTGACTGAGTCAAGACAATGAGCTTAGGTAGCCTCTGTTAATAACAGCGGGATATTAGCAAGTTCATTAACGCACTGCTTATTCACATCAGAACTCAAATTCAGTTAATTTTTACATGAAAGTAAAAAGTAGCTGTCGTTTATAAATATCAGTCTAACAGGGTGAATATTCAACAGACCCTACAAAAGTGTTGGTAATACTGTTTGTATAAAGTGATGTTTTTAAGCTTTCTATAATTTGGTTATCCTTATATGATTAATCAGTAGTAGTTTTTATTGGTATTAGTCTATCTTATCATAAGCTAATGCCATAATGATAATAATATCTACTAAAGAAGTGATTTTTT
Source organism: Psychrobacter sp. I-STPA6b (assembly GCF_020662265.1). GTDB lineage: Bacteria > Pseudomonadota > Gammaproteobacteria > Pseudomonadales > Moraxellaceae > Psychrobacter. Next base: position 270,445 of record NZ_VEWM01000080.1, on the reverse strand, counting down.
ATATAGTCAAAGAATACTAGGGTCTGTAGAACATTTATCTTTATAGGAAAAATTTAGCTACTTTTTACATGAAAGTAAAAATAGCTGTATCTCGTGTAGATTTTAGCCGAGCGGAGTAAACGTTCAACAGATCCTAGAACAGATATAGGGTAATTGAGTGCTGTTATTACAGCTATACAGAAAACGAGGTCCACACCATAGTTTATACTTAGACGTAATATGATGCGTAATTCTTACAGTTTGAGATTAATTATTACATAAAAAAAAGACACCTTTTGCGGTGTCTTTTTTATTAAAGGAATCATTGCAAAGTAAAAATATTTTAAATTCTACTCATAATTATCAATACTTGGGCAACTACACATCAAGTTTTTATCACCATAAACATCATCAATACGCCCAACTGATGACCAGAATTTATGCTGACGCACATACTCTAATGGGAAACTTGCCTCATCACGACTATAAGGGTGCGACCACTGCTCGCTAGCAATCACAAAAGCGGTATGTGGTGCATTGACCAATGGGTTGTCCTCAAGTGTCCAACCGTCCTCACCTTTTTGCACCTTTAACGCCTCTTGCTTAATTTGTTTCAGGGCAGAAATAAAGCGGTCAAGCTCTTCTTTTGACTCACTTTCGGTCGGCTCAATCATCAAGGTACCTGCCACAGGGAAACTCATGGTTGGAGCATGGAAACCATAATCCATCAAGCGTTTGGCGATATCGCTTTCACTAATGCCTGTTTGCTCTTTAAGTGGGCGAATGTCGATGATACATTCATGAGCCACTCGACCATTTTTACCCGTATAAAGCACAGGGTAGTCATCTTTAAGCTGACTGGCGATATAGTTGGCATTTAGCAGTGCCAATTTGGTCGCCTCAAGTAAGCCATCACGTCCCATCATAGTGATATACATATAGGAGATGGGCAGAATGCTTGCCGAGCCATACGGAGCAGAGGATACAGCGGTGCAGTCATTTTGAGCATTATGCACAGGGCTGACGCTATGGTTTGCCATAAATGGGGCAAGGTGCGACTTCATGCCGATAGGTCCCATGCCCGGACCACCGCCACCGTGTGGGATACAGAAGGTTTTGTGCAGGTTCATATGTAGCACGTCTGCCCCAACGTCGGCAGGTTGCATGATACCGACTTGAGCGTTCATATTTGCTCCGTCCATATACACTTGACCGCCATGTTTGTGGATTAGGTCGCAAATATCACGAATACCTTCCTCAAATACGCCATGCGTTGATGGGTAGGTAATCATTAATGCCCCTAATTGCTCGCTATGTTCCTCACATTTGGCGGTTAGGTCGTCCAAGTCCACATTACCATTATCATCGGTATTGACCACCACCACTTTCATGCCCATCATTTGAGCGGTGGCAGGGTTGGTTCCGTGTGCCGAACGTGGGATTAAGCAGATGTTACGCTCATTTTGCCCAAGTGATTCATGATAACGGCGAATGGCAAGCAAGCCTGCATATTCCCCAGACGCCCCAGAGTTGGGTTGCATAGAAATCTCATCAAAGCCAGTAATCGCTTTTAGTTGCTCTTGCAAGCCGTCAATCATGGCGATATAGCCTTTGACCTGCTCACGAGGGGCAAAGGGGTGCACATTGGCAAACTCATTCCAAGTAATTGGCAACATTTCGCTGGTAGCGTTGAGCTTCATGGTACAGCTACCCAATGAAATCATGCTACGGTTCATCGCCAAGTCTTTGTCCTCAAGCGATTTAAGGTAGCGGAGCATTTCATGTTCGGTATGATGAGAGTTAAACACAGGGTGGGTTAAAATCTCATCTTTGCGTAATAGCTCATCTGCTAATATGGTGCTGGCTTGCTCAGGTAAGCTATGCGATTTATTAACAAACAGTTGTGTTAGGATTTCAAAATCGGTTTGGTCGCTGGTTTCGCTAAAGGCGATTGCTAATTTGTCCGAACCAATTCGCCAGAGGTTATAGCCCACATTTTCGGCATTTTCAAAGATTTGTGTTGCCAGTTTTTCACTGCCACAATCCACCAAAACAGTATCAAAAAACTGCTGATGAACCACGTTTAAAGGAGCGTCAGTATTGTTAATCACTTCAGCAAAAGCACTGGCTAAAGCATGGATACGGTTGGCAATACGTTTTAGCCCAACAGGTCCATGATACACGGCATACATACCTGCTAAGTTTGCCAATAATACTTGTGAAGTACAGATGTTAGAATTGGCTTTTTCACGGCGGATATGTTGCTCACGAGTTTGCAGTGCCATACGTAGGGCAGTGTTACCTTGAGCGTCTTTGGATACCCCGATAATACGACCGGGGGCAGAACGTTTGGCTTTATCGCTAAAGGCAAAATAAGCGGCGTGCGGGCCACCAAAGCCCATTGGGATACCAAAACGCTGGGTGCTACCAAGTGCCACATCTGCCCCCATATCGGCAGGGGATTTTAGCAATACAAGGCTCATGATGTCGCTGGCGACGATGGCATAAGTTTTGTTTTCTTTTACCGCAGTGATGATATCAGTTAAATCAACCACATCACCTTCACGCCCAACATATTGGAACAATGCCCCAAAATAGTCGCCTGATTTGGCGGTTTCAAAGTCACCAACTACTACGTCCCAACCGAAATATTTGGCACGGGTTTTAATCACATCTAGGGTTTGTGGATAGACGCGTTCATCCACAAAAAACTGATTGGATTTACTTTTGCTCACTCGTTTTGCCATTGCCATTGCCTCGGCGGCGGCGGTGGCTTCATCAAGTAATGATGCCCCTGCCAACTCAAGCCCAGTTAAATCAATACACACTTGCTGAAAGTTTAACAATGCTTCAAGGCGACCTTGTGAGATTTCTGCTTGATAAGGGGTATAAGCGGTGTACCAACTTGGATTTTCTAATACGTTACGTTGAATGACCGCAGGCATACGTACAGGTGAATAGCCTTGTCCGATATAGCTTTTATTGACTGTGATATCATCTGCCATCGCCCGCAATTTGGCTAACGCATGGTGTTCACTGATAGCAGTTGGCAAATCAAGGGCTTTGTTCAGACGTACAGGGGCAGGCACAGTGGCATCAATAAAGCTATCCATATCGTCATAACCCGCCGCTTTTAGCAGTTCGGCTTGCTCGGCTGCATTTGAGCCTAAATGACGATGGATAAATTCACCTTCATTAAAAAGGTCTTGGAAATTATCAAAAGAGTGTTGCTGATTTTGCATAAAAATTCCTAGTTAGGTGGTGTTAATATGAATAAACTATACTTTTTTAACAAACTGACTTTGAGCAAAACGGAACTGCTCATGATAAATGCCTTTTTCGGCACGTTCCCCTGCACCAATCATCATCACAATATGGTGATTATCGCTAAGATTTAGTAACTTTTTCATCGCAGGCTCATCAAATCCGCCCATCGCACAGCTATCAAAACCATACGCTCGCAGTGCCAACATTAAATTTTCAGCAGCAAGGGAGGCGTTAATGCTTGCCCAGTTTTTGACATCATCACCATCATAGTATGGTGACTTCATTGGGCCTTTAAACTGGCGAAAGGCGGTGGTCATACCCCATTTTGCTACTGACAGCACATTGGCAGGGCCTCGTAAAAAGTCAATGGTCACTGCTTTGTTGTAATATTCTTTAACCATTTTGGGTACAGGCTGTTTGGGGTATTCACGCAAAATTTGCTTGGCATGTTTTCGCCAAGTGTCAGTGCGGGCAACTACTGCAATCAGTCTAGCAGCGGTTCGTGCAGCGTTTTGATTCATACAAATCTTGTTGGCTTTTTGACGTATGGTTGCTGAGTCAATGATATAAAATTCCCACGGTTGCAAGTTGCTAGAGTTGGGGGCAAGCATGGCAAGGCGTAGGCAGTCGTCTAGCACTTCATCAGAAATAGGGGTATCAGTAAAACGACGTACTGAACGCCGAGATTCTACCACTTGCTTAAATGCCTCAAGCTGTGGGGTATGATTGGGGGTGGCAAAATCACTGTTATTATCATTATTATTAGCACTGCTACTCTTGCTATCAGAGTTTTGAGAAGGTTGGCTGTTGCTATCAGTGCTATTTTTAGAATGGCTATCAGAAGATTGATTTTCTTTAAGAGTTTGTGAGGCAGTATTTGAAGTGTCTGGAGTATTTGCGGTCTGGTCACTCATAAATAATTCCTATATTTCCTGTGTTTGTTATCAGTTTTGCTGAAATAATAAAAACTTAAAGAAAATAAATATCTGCTTTAGGGGTAAGGGTTAGGCATAAAAATAGGTGTATTTTTATGCCTAATAAAATCTAAAAAGTTAACAAATAACTATTACAGCTCGTTTTGATACTCTTCAGCAGTCAATAAGCTTTCATAATCATCGACATTATCAGGTTTGATTTTAAAGAACCAGCCATCACCATAAGGGTCAGAGTTGATAATCTCTGGCTCATCTTCTAGTGATTCATTGATGGCGACAATTTCACCAGTAATCGGGGCATAAACGTCTGAGGCAGCTTTGACCGACTCAACAACAGCAACTTCATCATCAGCGGCAACGGTAGCACCTACTTCGGGCAGTTCCACATAGACGATGTCACCCAATAAGTCTTGGGCGTGTTCAGTAATACCAACGGTAATTGTACCGTCATCTTCTAGGCGTAACCACTCGTGGCTAGCAACGTATTTTAATTCGGCTGGGATATGGCTCATGGAACTCTCCTAATAAAAACATAAGGGTTAAATGGCTATAGTAGCCATTTCATTGGCTAAAAATCAATAAAATTAATCAAACTGCTTTTTACCATTTCTGACAAATGGCATTTTAATCACGCGTACATCGACAAATTTACCTTTGCCACGCAAATCAACTTGTACCGTATCGCTATCAACGCTGGCAGGAATACGTGCAATGGCAATGGATTGTTTTAGGCTTGGTGAGAATGTACCACTGGTAATAATACCTTGTTGCTGATTGTCTGTGTCTTGATTGTTATCTGAATTAATAGCAACGCTCATTCCCTCACGCAATACACCTTTGGACTCAAGCAATAAGCCAACTTGTTTCATCGCTGTGCCAGCCTCTTTTGCTTGTTTGCGTTTGCTCACCATTGCATCACGACCAACAAAATCTCTATCGTCTTTAAGAGCAAGTGTCCAAGCCATGCCACACTCATAAGGACTGATACTCTCGTCCATATCATGCCCATAAAGGTTCATGCCCGCTTCCATACGTAAGGTATCTCTTGCCCCAAGACCGCAAGGTTTCACGCCATTGTCTTGTAACAGGTTAAAAAACTCAATGGCATTATCTTTATGCAAAATTACTTCCACACCATCTTCGCCAGTATAGCCAGTTCGAGCAACAAACCAATCTTGCCCTTCAACATCAGTCAAATCATAACCGACAAATGGTTTCAGACTATCCAAAACGTCTGCCCAATTTGGCTTGGCTTGTTTTAGTTTTGCAATGGCGTTAGGACCTTGTACCGCAAGCATACCCAAGTCTGGGCGTTCGGTTAAGGTAACATCAAAGTCTTTTGCTACTTTTTCAAATTGTGCCAAATCTTTATCGCGAGTTGCTGCATTGGAGACGATACGATATTGAGTTTCTTCCTCATTCATACGATAAGTAATCAAATCATCAATCACCCCACCGTCGTCATTAAGCATGGCGGTGTATAAGGCTTTACCAACGGTACTGAGTTTTGCCACATCATTGGCAAGCAATTTTTGTAACCATGCTTTTGCTTCACTGCCTTCGATATCAGTCACTACCATATGTGACACATCAAACATACCTGCATCACTACGAACGGCTTCATGCTCCTCAATCTGTGAGCCATAATGAATGGGCAACTCCCACCCTGAAAAATCGACAATTTTACCACCTGCGTCTAGGTGAGCTTGATAAAAAGGGGTACGTTGTAGTGTCATAATCAAAGTCCTTTGTCAAAATTGAATATAAAGTCAGATGGTTGTGTTATAAGCATTTGTGTTAGGCACAAAAAAGGGCAAATAAAAGAAACTTTATCCAGCGCATAATACGAATAACGACTATGCGATTAATGGATAATGAGTTGCTTTTATTTGCCCTATCTGTCCTGAAACCTGAGATTTTCAAGTACTTAGCAAATGGTGATGGCTAAGTTCTCTTTGCCCCTTCGGTGGGTGTCTGGTCTGTCTGACACCGCTCTCCAGATTTGTCATTAAATGTTTACATATATTGGTCACAGTAATCAAAATGCTAATGAGTCTTTCAGTCCATTTACCTGAGCGATTGGCAGGGTGGATTGCGCCTTCGGTGGTCAATTATCCTCTATCATACTTGAGTTTGACACTCTCCTGAAAGACGCATTTATTATGAAAGGTAATCGGGTATTTTACAAGGGTAATTTACAGGGCAGTTGACAAGGAAAGTTTACCGACATGATTCTTTGATATCCAAAGTTGCGAGATACCCTTATAATAAACAATTTAATATTGACGTTTTTGATGTTGATAAGGTTAAGAAATAAAAGGAAGTGTGATGCACTGTGATGTTTATAAGTTCCCCAAGCATGATGAGATGTACGTTTATATTGCCCGTCCAGATTATCCTGATGATACTGAAGCGTTAAAAGACTGGCTGGGAGTATTGCCTAAAGAGTTGCGCCAAAGTTTGGGTGAGGGCAAATTTGTCATGCACTTAGACTTAGCAGAAACGCTAAAACTTGCTCGAGTAGATAAACAAGAAGTGTTGGATAAGCTATCTACGCAAGGCTATTTTGTGCAAACCCCACCGCAAGATGTGCTAAAACGTCAAGCTGAGCTGCGTGCGAGAGAAGCACAAGATAAAAAGTATGATTAAAGGCTGTTGAACGTACCAAGTGTCAAAAGTAGGGTATGAGCTAGGCTACGCATTTTGATGTCATCGTGATAAAATGCAGATTCTAAAGATAAAAAGTTTATGGGGTGGTGGGTAATATATGCTGTTATATTTCCCTTGCTTGGTTAAAGTACAGCACATTTTTTTTCAAAACCTGTAAACTTTTTATGATTCTTTTATTTTGTCAGAGTAGCGCATGGATTGGTTAAGTGATATTGTTAAAAGTCTACCACTAGATACCATTAGTGATTGGTTAAGTGATGTGACAATACGGTGGAGTCATCTGGTACAAGATGTCCCCCCTGAGATGCTTCCGATGTATGCCTATGTTGGCTTTTCGGTTGTTGTACTTATTCTGTGGTTGTTGGTTGCCCGTGTTTTGCCACGTCCATTTGGTGGTATGAGTTGGATAGCAGTATTTGCCGTATTGTTAACTCCGGGGATGGCGTTGGGCGATTCAGGTGAAGTTGCACCTGCCAGTATGGGGGTTGTTTATGGCATACTCATGAAAGACATGGGTCTGGCTTTAAGTAGTCTCATTCCAATTTTAGTGGTATTTTCAGTCGGGTTAGCACTTGGGTTTATTTGGACACTCATTAAAAGTTTGGTGCAATCTAAAATGGAAGAAGCACGCCTACAAGCAGCCCAAGATGAAAAAGCACAAATGCAGCTTGCAACAGGTAACTACATAGATCCAACCTCTGATGAAGTATTAAAAGATACACAGCAGCCACTTATTAAAACACCCAAAAATCAAAAATAGCATCATATTTTTGACTTATGATAAACAAAAGACACTTTAAGGTGTCTTTTTTTATCGGTACACTAAAGCCATTCATTGTTAAAACCTGCAAAATAAAACAGTTATTTAATACTGTTACACTTCATGACTTTAATTTAGGGATATTAAATTTAGGAATTATTGTATGACAACTCAAAAAAACTTTCAGGGTACCTCATCATATATCGCTACCGATGACTTACAACTGGCGGTTAATGCTGCCATGACCCTACAAAAGCCGCTACTTATCAAAGGTGAGCCGGGGACAGGTAAGACACTACTTGCCGAAGAAGTGGCAAAAAGTCTGGATATGCCACTGATTACTTGGCACATCAAATCGACCACCAAAGCAGAGCAAGGCTTATATGAATATGATGCGGTATCTCGCTTGCGTGACTCTCAGCTTGGTGATGATAAGGTTTATGACATTAATAACTACATCAAACCCGGTAAATTATGGGAAGCCTTTACCAGTGAAAAACGCAGTGTGCTACTGATTGATGAGATTGATAAAGCTGATATTGAATTTCCCAATGACTTATTGCATGAGCTGGATAAAATGTCGTTTTATGTATATGAGACGGGGGAGACCATTCATGCTGAGCAACGCCCTGTAGTGATTATCACTTCAAATAATGAAAAAGAGCTACCCGATGCGTTTTTACGCCGTTGTTTTTTCCACTACATCGATTTTCCTGATGAGCAGACCATGCGTCAAATCATTGATGTGCATTTCCCCAATATTCAAGAAAAACTGGTCAATGATGCCCTAGATTTATTTTATAAATTGCGTAGTGTACAAGGGCTAAAAAAACTACCTTCAACCTCAGAGCTGGTCGATTGGCTGACTTTATTACTTGCTGATGATATGGCACAAGAGGAGCTAGAAGAGAATCTACGTGGTGAAAAATCCATTCCACCATTGTATGGGGCATTACTAAAAAATGAAGCGGATGTGAGTTTGTTGCAACGCTTTGCGAATATGATGCGTCGTTAGGGTTTTATTATGTTTATAAAACTATTTTATACCTTGCGGACTTATGATGTGCCAGTAACCACCCGTGAATTACTGGATTTAAACGCTGCATTAGAGCAGGGGTTGATGATGCAACCTCATCCTGAATGTCCTGATGACCCCAATATGCGTACCTTTGCCAGTCGTGAAGGTATGTATCGGCTGATAAAGCTATGTATGGTCAAAGATGAGCGTCATTTTGATAAATTTGACCGAGCCATGGCGGATTATTTTGATGGGGTGGATAGCCTAGATATTGATGAATTAATGGCAAAATTAACCCATATTCCGCAAGAGTGGCTAGAGCTAAAACTTGACCCTAAAAACCTCACCGAAGAGCAACGCCGTTTGCTCAAAAAATATGGTTCACTTGAAGAGCTGATGAAAGCGTTAGAAGAGCGACTCAAAGAGCAAAAAGAGCGCCATCAAGGTGGTAGTAAATGGGTCGGTACAGGGGGAACGTCACCTTTTGGTGCTTATGGTGACCACCCAGAAGGCGTGCGAGTCGGCGGAGAGTCTCGCAAACGCAGTGCGGTGAAAGTATGGGAACAGCGTAAATATCGCAACCTTGATGATGATAATCTGCTTGGCACTCGTCAGCTACAAATGGCACTGCGTAACCTGCGTCAGTTTGCCCGTACAGGCAGTGCCGATGAGTTAGACATTCATGAGACCATCAAACGTACCGCCAAAAAAGGTATTTTAGACATTCATATGCAACCCGAGCGGCGTAATCGGGTCAAAGTGCTGATGTTGTTTGACATTGGTGGCAGTATGGATATTCATATTGATGCGCTAGAAAAATTGTTTTCAGCTGCCAAAAATGAGTTTAAAACTTTAGAGTTTTTCTATTTCCATAATTGCCTATATGAGTATGTATGGAAAGATAATAATCGCCGTCATAATGAACGCATACCAACGATAGAGCTACTCAATAAATATGGGCGCGAATATCGAGTGATATTTGTTGGTGATGCGTCTATGTCGCCTTATGAGCTATTTTCAGTGGGCGGTAGTGTGGAATATATGAATCCAGAGGCTGGCATTGTTTGGCTAAAACGGGTGCTAGAACACTTTGATAAAGTAGCATGGCTGAATCCTGAAAACCCCGAGTATTGGGGCTATACACAAACCATTGTTGAGATTAAAAAGCTATTTGAGGGGCATATGTACCCGATGAGTCTGCATGGCGTAGAGGAGATGACAGGGTATTTAGCGAGGTAGGATTTATATAATGATTGATTTGTATATGTTTTTTAAGTAAACTTTTTGTAAAGGCATTTATCTATTGATATTAAGTAATGAAATTGTAAGAATCATCTTTTATAAATTTTATAAGAAGTACTAGTCTGTATTTATGAGAAATATAATGAGTGTTTTCTAATTTTTTAATTATCAATGTGTTTTTATTTGGTAGGAGCTTATATGGCTGAAAAATCAAAATTTCGTAAAGATAGTGACTTAGGGTTTTTACAAGATGCAGATTGGCAGGATTTAAAAGTACTAGCTAGTATATTAATTAATGATTTTGATGGAAAGCAGAGAAGAAGCCAAAACTTACAATCAAAACTTCAACGTAATAAAGATGAATATGGATATACAGAACCTGATTTATATGAGAAAAGTTGGAAAGATATAGCAGGGGAGTTACAGCTATTCGGTGGTGATACTATAGTTAATACTACACGGAGAAAAGGTGTATTGTATAAAGAGATAGTAAAGGATGTTGCAAAAAAAATAAATGCTAATAAAGAAAGTTCAGCTAATAATACAGTTGAGGATATTGAGAAGAATATTTTAATGGAAGTGTTTGGAGAGATTCCAAACAAAATAGATCTGGATTTATTAGAAGCTAAATTAAAAGAAAAAGGTTATTTAGGGCTTTGGGCTATAAAAGGAGATCCTATAAAATTTATTAAACATAATATAAATAAAGAAAGAATATTAAGTGGTGTAAGTGGTGTAAATGGTGCAATAGGTTTGGGGAAAGTAGTGAAGTATACTAAATATGTTAAATATACTAAACATGTCAAATCAATGGCTTTTGCTGGTAGAGCTTTTGCCTCGACTGCTACTGTATCACCACTTGGTATAGCATTTGGTACAGCACTTTTGGCAAAAGATATTACATCTCCTGCTTATCGGGTTACAATTCCAGCAGTATGTATTATTGCTATTATGCGTATCAAGCATAAACCAAAAAATGAATTTTAGGGAAGATAAAAATGGAACAAGTGATTTTAACTTATGATATAGATAGATTTACAAGTACTTTAATAGCAGCTATAGAAAATAATGAAGTTATTATTAGAGATGGTGTTGCTTATTGGAAAGCAGGATTAGGTAAATCAGGAATTATTCAACATATACCTTTTAAAGAAATTAGCATTAGTTCAGATTCTTTTGTTCAAACTTTAGGGACACTACAGAATACTATCCAAAATACTATTGTAGCTACACAAGCGGTTTCAACAGGTAGTCTTATGATTGCTACTATTATTCAAACACAACTTTTAAGCAAAAAAATCGAGGTTGTAAATAAAAATATATCTGAGGTATCACAAAAGATAGATGAGCAAAATATTGTATTTTACCTTAATAAATTTAGCGAATATTTAGCTATTGTACAAAGCTTACAAACTATTTTAAATTCAGATAGAAACCATATAGATGTAATTGAGTTTTTAGCTAATAATATATTGGCAGAGTCTATAAAATCAAAAAATAATATGGTTTCGTTCACAAAAAGCCTAATATATTTTGTGGATTCTAACAGCATACAAGATCAAAATCACTTAATATTAGTAATGAAATTTATCCAGCATATTATGGAGTTACTACCAGTTGGAATGAATCTTGAGTTTATTCTTTCACATCGTCTTAAACAAGAGGTTTTTTCTCAACATCTAATTGAAGATAGCTATCAAAAATATTCAGTCTTACTAAGTGACTACCGCAATTATCTTAATAAAATAAATAATAAAATAAAATATTTTGAGGTAAATGAAAAAGACCATCAATACTTTAATAATATTAAAGAACCAGCAAAAGAATTAATAAAAAGTGATATTGTGAAAGAGCTTTTAGAAATACCTGCTAAAGAAAAGCTATCTTATACAGCTTTTGCTGAATAAGTGTGTAACTATATATGTTTATTTTGAGTAAAAATATTAACTTAGCTATATTTGATATATGCAACTTATCTTAAATTTAAGCAATAAAAATCATTAATAAGATAGGTTGGTATATCATAGATATAGTCAAAATATAGTTAACGATCTTGATAATTGCTACGGTGTTAGGAAAGTCTGCTGTACAACCATACTATTTGCACTCTTCTGCCTTAATACCAGTTTATAACTTTGCTTATAGTTCATTCAAGTCAAAGAGCCACTACATGGTGATGATGTTGTTCTCATTGCTACACAGCCATATTATTAGTATGTATTTGTTCTTCCTAATTAGGTAGTAGGGTAGGGACTGCTTATCAGCCCCACCGTATGATAGACCTAACGACCAGAATAAATGCATGTACGTTATGATGCGCTAAAGATCGTTTCTATACCATTCATGACACGTGTCACGATATTGCCATAAATGGTTTTTGGTGTGGCATCATTTTGTGTTTCTTTAGCGATGATTTCTGGTTGATGTGGCGTAAATTCTTGATTGGTATTAAAGCGAGCAGATAGATAAGTTTCGATAAAACCATGATTTTGTGAATCATTTTGTTTCTGTACAGCTGATTCCCAGAAGTAAGCACTAAGAGACTCACCGTTAGCAAAGATGGCATTAAAGTTGGCAGTCATTGGATTGCCCCCTTGTTTGGTATGCCAGCGATAGACAGCCAGATCGTCCTTATTGGTAATATAGCTAGCGCTAGGTGTGGTCGCTGCTACATTAGCAACCCCAACGACGCTGAGATTATTTGCTAAGTGAGTACTCACTTGTGGGTCTTGTGCCAGCTGAGCATAGATACCTTGCACCACATAGTTCCCCTGAGAATGGGCAACAATTACCACTTTTTCACCGGCTAGTAGAGATTTTTTTACTTCTTTTGCTAGCATTTGATAATGACCAATGGCACGATTACCCGCTTTATGAATAAAGTTAAATGAAGAGTAATCTTGTGCTTGATAAGCTTGATTTGCCTTATGTATTTCCTGATTAAAAATGGCTCGGCGCAGTATCTCTAGATCGGCTGCATCATATTGATTGTTTTGATTTTCTTCAGCAAGTCTGGCTTCAGTTGCTGCTAGCGCTTCTTTTTGGATGCCTGCTTGAGCAGATAGTTCATAGATATCACCCATATATGGGTCAGTTGGGTTATATAAGGTACGTAAGTGTACCTGTTGGTTATTGACTAATTGTAAGAAGTCAGGATTGTTTTTAAGACGCTCAAATAAGGCAATAGCAGAAGTCTGGCTTTGAATATCTGTATTAAAGATGCCATTTAAAAAGTATACTGAAACAGGGGGCTGTTGTGATTGATTCAGAATCTGATGAGTATTTGTTGTATTGACAGCATTTCCTGATTCTGTGGCATATGCAGATGACAAACAAAGTGGAACTAGAAGAGAGCAGTATAGTGCTGTACGAGTGATAGATTTATAGTGAAGTTGCATAGCAAGTTCCTTTTGCAATTAAAGAAAGTAGAGGTTGACGTGTAGAATAGTGATTATTCTATCACATTTTGACAGGGATTGATGGCATTACCTTGACTGTCGATAGATATTTCTGTGCTAACGGGGGGAATATAATTAGCTAAGCCATTTTTAAAAGTCTGCATACGCTCTGGTGTATCAAATGTTAAGGATTTAATCAGATTCTGATCAGACTGGGTAAGGTTAATAGTTGTGCAGTCATAGCGTTGGCTAATTGCTACGGCATCTTGGCTAGGGTTATCTAAATAAGACTGTAAAATTGCTGCACCAGCTAAAGCACTTTGTAGCTCACTATTGTCGCTGTATCGTTTTTGAATGAGGTGGCGCACTTCTGGACGAACAAAAGAAGGTGTTTGTGACTTAATTTGCTCGTTGGTTATAGCAGGCGTATTATTTGGTGGTATTACGGGATTTTCATTTTGTTGTTGGTTTGGTGAGTTAAGAGTAGGGCTATTATTTTCGGGTGAGCTAGTAGCGGTTTTAGGTATCTGGCTATTGGTTGCAGAAGGTGCTTGCTTCTGGCTTGAGACACATCCATATAGCAGAGCAATGACTAGCAATAAAAAGGCAATAGCGATAGCCATAATCGTACGGGAAGAAAGTGCTGACATGATAAAATATCCTTATAAAATGAGTTCCTTTGCTAATGCTTAGGGCCATTGAACCTTATTTGAGTGTGAATATCAATAATTAATCATTGGGTATCTATCATCTAACCTAGATACCATTGGCTGTAGAGTGACCAAACGGTTACAATGGTTGTTTTTATTACTTTTTTGTCACCTTGTATCCGTTTGGGTCTTCAGTGATTATCTATTAGGGTTTGTTATAGACAGTTGTATATAGAACCAGCCAGACTATGAGCAAAATATAATGTTTAGTGATGTGACCTTTTGAGCCAAATCAGCTTAACTCAAAATCAAACTGTCATCTGTGACCTTTTCACCACGTGTCTGCTCAAACATATTGAGCAAATCACGCACCGTCATACCCTTGCGTTCTTCCCCTGACACATCTAGCACCACCTGACCTTGATGGAGCATGACTGTACGTGTGCCATGAGCTAAGGCTTGCTGCATTGAGTGGGTGACCATCATGGTAGTCAGCCCATTGTCTTGGACAATTTTGTCGGTCAAATCAAGCACAAAGGCGGCTGTTTTGGGGTCTAAGGCAGCGGTGTGTTCATCAAGCAGTAAGATTTTGGAGGGTTGCAATGATGCCATCAGTAGACTTACCGCTTGGCGTTGTCCGCCAGATAATAAGCCCATACGGTCAGATAAACGATTTTCCAATCCTAACTTTAATATCGACAGTTTTTCTTTAAACAGCTCACGATTATCATGATTAAGGGCAAATTTTAAGCCACGTTTACCACCACGTTTGTATGCCAATGCCATATTTTCTTCAATGGTCAATGCCTCACACGTGCCTGCCATGGGGTCTTGGAATACCCGAGCGACCCAGTTTGCCCGTTGATAAGCAGACTTTTTGGTGACATCAATGCCATTAAGCAGGATTGAGCCACTATCGACCCGAATCGTCCCACTGACCGCATTTAAAAAGGTAGATTTCCCTGCACCATTTGTACCGATAACAGTGACAAATTCCCCCTCACTGATATTAAGACTGATACCTCGTAGGGCAGGGTTTTCGATGGGTGTGCCACGATTAAAAGTTAATCGTAAATCATTGGCTTGCATCATGGTCGTGTTTCCTTATATTGCTGTGATTGCTGTTGGATAGTTGCTGTTATTTGCCTTTGTGCGATAAGATTTTGGCTTTTATTTGTGGTAATACCAAAGCAATCACCACCAGTAATGCAGTCACCAAATTTAAATCTTGTGAGCCAAAGCCTATGCTTCGCAATAAATCACTTGATAGGGCAATCTGAATAAACAGTTTGTATAAAAACGCCCCAACAATCACCGCTAAAGTAATCAACCAAATACGCTTGGCAGGGATAATCGTTTCACCAATAATCACCGCTGCCAAACCAATGACAATCGTACCAATACCAATGGAAATATCTGCCCCACCTTGCGTCTGCACAAATAATGCACCACCCAAAGCAATTAACGCGTTAGAGATTGCCATACCCAAAATGGTCATCCATGAGGTATTAATCCCTTGAGCTTGTGCCATACGCAGATTTGAGCCAGTCGCTCGCATGGACAAACCTGACTCGGTACTAAAAAACCAATCTAAAAACAGCTTGGCAATGAGTACCACCACGCCAACCACCACACAACGTACCCAAAACCCATTGCCATCAGCAATAAAAGGGCTAAATACTGTCTGCTCTCCCAATAAAGGTAAATTTGGTGCTCCCATGATACGTAAATTAACCGAATACAATGCCACCATCACCAAAATACTGGCAAGTAATTGCAAAATACCCAATTTAACATGTAACCAAGCGGTGACTACCCCAGCGGCTGCCCCTGCCATTGCCCCATAAAAACAGGCAAGCCATGGATTGACACCTGCAACAATGGCAACACCTGCCACTGCACCGCCTAAAGGGAAACTACCGTCTGCCGTTAAATCAGGAAAATCAAGGATTCGAAAAGAGATAAGCACACCGAGGGCAACCAGTCCATAGATAAGCCCACTTTCTAACGCACCAAAAAAACCAATTAAAGTCATAGTCAATTAAAACTTATTAAGGCAACCCTATCTGACCACATAGCTAATGACATGGTGTCATGGCGATGATATGGCAGAGTAGGTTGGGTGAAATTTAACAGATTAAACAATCTGCACTTAAAGTAAACCAAAAAGCGTCAAGAGTGAGGCTATGTAAACGCCACGTCATAACAGATTTCCTTGGGTTGTCGCTCAATAAATGATTGAGTGAAAACCAATGTATAAAGTACTAAAGGAATTTTAGGGTCTGTTGAACATTCATCTTTATAGGAAAAATTGAGATAAATTTGTCTTAGTCAAGGCAATGAACGCAGGTAATATCGAGATATTAACCAGTTCATTAACGCAGAATAAGGCAAATTTAGCCAATTTTTACATAAAAGTACAAAATAGCTGTATCCCTTGTTAATACTAGCTTAACGGGGTGAATATTCAACAGACCCTAGGGTTTGGATTTAGTACCCTAAAGTTTTTACGAAACAATAACCATACATTGTAGCAAATAAACCAATCATAAAAAAAGCACATGATGAACTCATGTGCTTATTTCTGCTGATTTACAATAAGAGCTTAATAAGAACTTAACCTGACGGATATACCTTAAAATAAAGCGAGGTTTCAACGATAAAGTTTAAAAGTTCAGTTATTCTATTACTTCTATTCAACCACTTCTTGAGCTTTATCAATCAAGGCTTGTGGTAACTCAATGCCTTCTTCTTTAGCATGATTTGGGCTGACATATAAATTCAATGATTGTGGCGTATAGACAGGAATATCACCTGCTTTTTCACCATTTAAGATTTTAACGACAATTTTACCTGTCTCTTTACCTAAATCATGGTAATTGACCCCAAGTGCAGCAACTGCCCCACGAGAGACCGCCCCTGTATCACCAGAGATAAGCGGGATTTTGCTTTCTTTTGCCACTTGATATAGTGACTCATACGCTGACATGACGTTATTATCCGTTGAAGTATAAATCACATCAACCTTACCTTGCAGACTGCGGGCAGCATTGGCAATGTCATTGCTACGCTGAGCAGGGGCAGGGTGAACAGTAATGCCAAGAGGTGTTAATTTTTCTGTTAGATTTTTTAATACAACAGTAGAGTTTACTTCACCGGGGCTATAGACATAACCAACATTTTTTAGATTGGGAATGACTTCTTGCATCAGCTCAATTTGAGGCTCATAAGGTAGGGCATCAGATGCACCAGTGACATTTGTGCCAGAGCCGTCCAGACTTTTGACCAGCTTTGCCTCAACAGGGTCAGTGACCGCAGAAAACACCAATGGAATGGTGGTAGTGGCAGCAGCAACAGATTGAGCCGATGGGGTGGCAATGGCAACAATCACGTCTGGGTCTTCACCGACAAACTGCTTAGCAATCTGTCCTGCCGTGGCAGTGTTGCCTTGTGCAGATTGGAAGTTGACGGTTAAATTCTCGCCTTCTTTAAAGCCTTCATCGGCTAACTCTTCAATCATACCTTCACGTACCGCATCCAAAGCAGGATGCTCAACAATGGCAGTAATGGCGACAGTTTTGGTGTCAGTGGCAGCAGCAGGTGTGTCAGTGCTGGTAGATGCTGAGTTATCAGCTGTGTCTGCAGGTTTATTACAGCCTGCCAAAATAGCAGTACAGACACCGCCCCACATAAGGGCTTTGACAAAACGGTTTTGGTTAAACATGGCAGTTACTCCTGATTAAAAAAAGTATTTATGGCAAATTGGCATAATAAATAAAAATGCTTATCTATATTAGCGATAAATAAGGTTGCCATAAATAAGAAAGTGGTTTCCTTCCACTTAATAGGGTGAAAAATTAAAATGTAATCAACAGATACTTACTGTGTATCGGCGGCAGGTTTTTCATCCACATTAACCGCATCAACCAGTAATTCCTCTGGTATGGTCGTTCCTTGAGCCTTGGCATGAGTCGGGCTAACAAATAATGTCAATTTATCCATTTTAGTCGGTGGAATATCAGTGATTGCCTCACCGTTTAAGGTGCGATATACCATCTTACCTGTGGTACGTCCAAAGTCATAATCATTGACCCCCAAAGCAGCCGTTGCCCCACGTTGTACGCTAAACTCATCAGAGGCAATAATCGGAATTTGTAGCTCATTGGCAGCCCCTGTCATTGCCTCAAATGCTGAGGCGACGTTATTATCCATAGAGGTATAAATCACATCAGCACGTCCCTCAAGGCTACGCGTTGCCATACCAATATCTGTTGGGCGGTTGGCAGGGATATCAAGCAGTTTTAAGCCACGCTTAGGTAGAGCCTCTTTTAGATGGTTTAATAAAGAGACTGAGTTTGCCTCACCGGGGCTATAAACGTAGCCAATGGTGTTGGCATTGGGAACAATTTTTTGGATTAAATCAAGCTGTGGCTCTAATGGCAACTGGCTAGATAAGCCAGTAACGTTGCTTTGAATGGGCTTGTTATTTTCATCAATTAGCTTAGCAGCCACAGGGTCAGACACTGCCGTATAGATAACAGGAATGGTGGTGGTAGCTGCAACAACAGACTGAGCCGATGGCGTGGATAAAGCAACAATGGCATCAGGCTTATCACCGACAAACTGCTTGGCAATCTGCCCTGCGGTGGCGGTATTGCCTTGTGCTGACTGGAAATGCACCGTCAAATTCTGCCCTTCTTGATAGCCATTATCTGCCAGCTCATCGACAATACCACGGCGAATATCATCTAATGAAGGGTGTTCGACTATCTGAGTAATGGCAACCGTTTTCGCTGGTTTTTCTGCCTGCTCGCTGGTGGTATCAGTGGTGGTGTCTGCTTGGGGTTGCTCTGGTTTATCGGCACACCCAACCAACATCATCGCACTGCCAAGGGCGGTTGCCCCTAATGCTAGCTTGAACTTATTTAAGTTAAAAACAGTATGTGAAACGGTAGAGGTCAACATAAATAGTAAGTTCCAAAAATAAAAAGATAACGATAATGTAACATAATTGTTAAATAATGCCAGCCATCCAGCAAAAATTTTAGCTTAAACCTAAGCCAATTTATCACCCACTTTTGCCTCTTCAGGTAGGGTAATAACTACTAAACCAGTTTTTGGGTCGCCTGCCGATAAAATCATACCTTCAGACACACCAAATTTCATTTTGCGTGGAGCAAGGTTGGTCACACAAATCACTTTTTTGCCTTGCAATTGCTCTGGCTCATAAAACTTACGAATACCACTAAACACATTGCGAGGCTTGTCCTCACCGACATCAAGGCTAAATTGCAATAATTTATCCGCCCCTTCTACATGATTACATGCCAGCACTTTTGCCACTGTCATTTCTACTTTGGCGAAGTCATCAATACTGATAAAGTCGTCAGTGTTGGTTTCATCAGTGTTTTTATCAGCTTGTTTTTCATTGCTTTGTAGTGACTGTTTTGACGCCTCAATCATTGCCTCAATTTGGCTTTGCTCAATACGTTGCATTAAGGGTTTAAATTTATTAATTTGATGTCCTAATAACAACTCATGACGGCTGGCAAAACTTAACTCATCAATATTCAAAAATGCCTTAGCATTATTGGTCAGCTCTGGCAATACAGGGGCAAGATAAACCATTAATTGACGGAAAATATTAATCGCTACGGAGCAAACATCTTGCACCTCTTGCTCTGTGCCTTCCTCTTTTGCCAATGCCCACGGTTTTTTACTGTCGATATATTCATTGGCTTTATCGGCACATTGCATGATTAAACGCATGGCTCGGCTAAACTCGCGGTTTTCATAGGCGGTGGCAATCTCATCACCTGTACGCACAATATCAGCCACCAGCTCAGGCTCTATGCACTGCTCGGATAACTTGCCATCGTATTTTTTGACGATAAACCCTGCTGAACGACTGGCAATATTGACCACTTTACCCACCAAATCACTATTGACCTTTTGCATAAAGTCTTCTAAATCAAGGTTAATATCCTCAACTTTATCGGACAATTTACTGGCAAAATAATAACGCAAATATTCAGGGCTTAAATGCTCAATATAAGTGCTGGCTTGAATAAAGGTACCTCGAGATTTACTCATCTTTTTACCATTAACGGTTAAAAAGCCATGAGAGAAAATACCATTTGGCGTTCTATAGTTACTGCCTTCTAGCATGGCTGGCCAAAATAGGGCATGAAAATAAACAATATCTTTACCAATAAAATGATAAAGCTCGGTTTTATTGGCGTTTTCTGCCAGCCAATAATCATCAAAGTTTAGCCCTTCGGTACGCTCACATAAGTTTTTAAAACTTGCCATATAACCGACAGGTGCGTCTAGCCAGACATAAAAGTATTTATCTTCTGTATCAGGAATTTTAAAACCAAAATAAGGGGCATCACGAGAAATATCCCATTTTGCCAATCCTGTATCAAACCATTCTTGAAGTTTGTTATTGATACTCTCTTGCAAACGCCCTTCTTCATGCGTCCATTTTTGCAAAAACTCTTCAAAGTCAGGTAAATTAAAAAAGTAATGCTCAGACGTTTTTAAAACAGGCGTTGCCCCTGATAAGGTTGAATAGGGATTTTTTAATTCAGTGGCGTTATAAGTGGTGCCACAGACTTCACAGTTGTCACCATACTGCTCGGTTGCCTGACATTTTGGGCATTCGCCTTTAACAAAACGGTCTGCCAAAAATAGCCCCGCCTCAGGGTCAAATAACTGCTCAACATCTTGGGTGCTGATATGTCCTCTTGACTTTAAGCGTTGATAAATCTGCTCAGAAAACTCACGATTTTCTTCAGAATGGGTAGAATAATAATTGTCAAAATCAATCAAAAACTTGACAAAATCTGTCTCATGTGAGGCCTTAACGGTGGCGATTTGCTCTTCGGGGCTAACGCCATTTTCTTTGGCTTTGAGCATGATTGCCGTACCATGAGCGTCATCGGCACAAACATAAGTAACCTGATGACCTTGAGCCTTCATCGCTCGCACCCAAATATCTGTTTGAATATATTCGACCAAATGTCCCAAATGGATTGGACCGTTAGCATAAGGTAGGGCAGAAGTTACTAGAATTTGTCGCACAAAATCACCTATCGTTAGTTATATGAATGGGTTGTGAAAAAAGTATAAGGATAGGTGCTATGATACCGTAATTTGGGCAAAATGTCTTAGGGCTAACCTAATGATGATAATAAATCCGTGGATTTTATTGACTTTTGCCATTGTATCAGTATCAATGATAGGTTAGGTGTTTATGGAGCAAAGATTAGATTTGCCCGCTATTTTGGGTATCGGGTTGATAATTTGTGGGGTGTTGGTGATTCATGTCTTTTCTAAAACGGCAGGGCATTAGATTTTTGGATTCTTTGACTATATTAATTCAATATCAATACATAAGAGCATTGACCATCTCATCGGTTCGTAACAACATTTCAGCCCAATCCACAATTTCACAATCATACTCATCAGCAAAAACTTGAGCATTTTGATAGCTTTCAAAAACTTTAGTACGGCAACAAAAACAAGAACGTAAACTTTCAGTTTCTGATAATTTTCCTAATGGAAAAGTGAAATAAAGTGGCTGTGTTACAAAGTTATCACCATCAAATTCAATATGAATTTCTGCCAAGCTGATGGGGTCTTTGCTGATGATATTGGCAGGTTTTTGTAATTTTTGGCAAATAAAAAAGGTGTCCCAAATACACCATGCATAGGCTTGTGAGTTGTACCATTGGATTTGGTGTTCAGTTGTTGACAGGCTACAGCCAAAGCAAGCGGTCACTTGTCCGTCTTGATGGTGAATATGACAACATTCATTAATGGACTGCTGGAAGTCTTGTACGGCGACAGGTGTTTTGCCGTTTGCCAGTTGTTGATATAACACTTCAATATCTTGCTTGCAAAAACTTGGTAGGCTGTCTATTTCTTTTATCAGTGCTTGATACATCGTTATTTGATACAACGGCACTTCTGATGTGTCATTTGAGAAGGTTGATGAGGATATAAGATTTAACTGGGGAAGCATATATGTGTGTTGAAGTAAAGGTTGAGGCATGAGGTTATTCCTAATTTTATGTTATGTTATAACATAACATAAAAAAGGATGGGTTAACAAAAAAATCGAATTTATAGGAATGTTGATAGATATACTTGGATAATTAATACATTGATTATGAGGAAATATAACGTGGATATTATGAATGAATTACAACAAATTAAATTTGAGGTTCAGCAAATGCAAGCAGAAATTGAAAAGTTTAAATTTCATAGATCTACTTTGGTGACATGGATAGTTAATGGTATTAACGGGGATAAAACTTCACCTTCTATCTATGAAGCCAGTATTTTATTTGAACTCTCTAAGCAAAAGTTACGTTAAGCTAGAGAAGTGGTGTTAAAGAAACAGAAGCTAAAGTAGAAGGACTGTATGACTTTCTGCCATGGTTTTAAGGTATAATCTGTGCTAAAAATCGCCCAATCAGATTGCCCATCATGAGTATATTTATTGCACTCGCTTTGTTATTTTTGCTTATCTTATTTAGTGCCTTTGTCTCAAGCTCTGAGATATCTTTAGCATCTGCCCGAAAAATCAAACTGCAAAACATGAGCAAAAATGGTGATTCACGTGCCATTGAAGTCTTAAAGTTACAAGAGCATCCTGGTAGCTTTATCACCGCAGTACAGATTGTAATGAATGCCATTGCCATTTTGGCAGGGGTGGTGGGTGAGGCAACGTTACGTCCTTATTTTTTGCAATTAATTGGGCATGAACTTATCGCCTCCCTGCTTTCCTTTACCCTTGTTACCAGTCTGTTTATTTTATTTGCCGACCTGATACCAAAACGTATGGCAATGACCCAACCTGAGCCAATAGCCGTACGTTTGGTACGTCCAATGCTGTTTTTAATCTTTATCTTTAAGCCATTTATTTGGGTGTTTGATGGTATTGCCACATTATTTTTTAAGATGTTGGGTGTGTCTACAGTTCGCCAAGATCAGTTGACCTATGAAGATATTTTTGCGGTGATGGATGCAGGGGCAAAGGCAGGGGTACTCAATCAACAAGAGCATCATTTGATAGAAAATATCTTTGATATGCAACAGCGCACGGTGACTTCTACCATGAATACCCGTGAAAACATCGCCTTTTTTGACGTCAATGATAGCAGTGATATGGTGCTACAAACCATTGATAATGTGCCACATAGACGCTATTTGGTTTGTGATGGTGTATTAGAGAAGGTATTGGGCTATTTTGAGTCACATACTTTGCTAACGTTGGTGCTTAAAGAGCAACAGGTAAAGCTTAATGACAAGCGAGTCTTGCAACCTGTATTATTTATCCCCGACACCTTAACCTTATATGAGGTATTGGAAACCTTTAAAACTACGGGTAATGATTTTGCTGTGGTGGTTAATGAGTACGCATTGGTGGTGGGTGTGGTGTCACTTAAAGATGTGATGAGTATTGTGATGGGCGAGTTGGTCACTACCATTGATGACCCACAAATTATCCAACGTACGGAGGATTCATGGTTAATTGATGGTGTCACCCCTGTTGAAGATGTGATGCGTGAGCTGGGTATTATGGATTTTCCCAATTCGCAAAATTATGAAACCATCGGTGGTTTTATGATGTATATGCTTCGTAAAATTCCCAAAAAGACAGACAGTGTTGAGCTTGGAAATTTTCGCTTTGAGATTATTGATACTGAGCATCTAAAAATTGACCAGTTATTAGTGACTAAGTTGGATAAGGGTTAGTTTATTTTTTGGGTCTGTATATAAATAGCCAGTACAAAAAAGGACATATTGAATAGTCAATATGTCCTTTTTTTGGCGAATAACTTTAGAATAAATTAGAAAGAACCAAACATTGAGCCTAAAGTAATGACTACTAATACCGCACATAACGGAATAACCATCGTCACTACTGCCAAGCTTAAATAGGACTGTTTATGAGTCAAGTTACAAATGGCAAGTAAAGTAATTACCGCACCACTATGAGGTAAGGTATCTAAGCCACCCGCCGCCATAACTGCCACACGGTGCATCAGCTCAGGGTCAACGCCAGTTTCTAATGCCATTCTTAAATAATCCTCACCAAGTGTCGATAAGGCAATACTCAAACCACCCGATGATGAACCGGTAATCCCTGCCAATGTAGTCATGGCAACGGCTTCAGAAACCAGAGGGTTACTTGGGTCTAGTGCTAAGATATTATCACGGATAATTGCAAAACCAGCCAATGAAGCGATGACTGCCCCATAGCCTACCTCTGAGCCCGTATTAAAAATCGGTAACATCGCATCGTATGTGCCTTTGTTGACTGTTTTTTGTAGATTGTTCCAATGTCCAATTTTTAAAATTACCAACACCAAACAAGCCACCATAAGCGAGATGATAATTGACCATAGTCCCAATGAGCCTTCAATATTTAAGTCAGGAAACTGGGTTTGTAGTGAGGTAAAGTCCATATTTGGGAAGATGGCATAAGTTAATAATGCGTTGATACCAATCACCAATACTAATGGAATCATTGCGACCATAAATGAAGTATGGTGTGTGGTTAAGGTATCAGCATGAACATCATCGTCTACATGCTCTCCATAGCCTTCGCCTGTTTTTTGAGCTTTATTTGCACGGCTTTGCAAATACCACCAACCACCCAAAAACATCACCAATCCACCAATAATCCCTAAAATGGGGGCGGCAAAAACATTGGTATTGTAATAAGGAATGGGGATGGCGTTTTGAATCGCTGGCGTGCCGGGTAGGGCAGTCATGGTAAAGGTAAATGAACCCAATGCAATTGCCGCAGGAATTAAGCGTTTTGGTACATCGGCGACTTTAAACAGGTCTTTGGCAATCGGATAAATGGCAAATGCTACGACAAATAATGACACACCGCCATAAGTCAAAATACCACATACCAAAATGACTGATAAAATGGCTTTGCTTGCCCCCAATTTATCGACTACGGTACGGGCAATCGCTGTGGCTGCACCTGAGTCTGCCATTAAGCGACCAAATACAGCGCCTAATAAAAAGATAGGGAAGAACTTCATCAAGAAGCCACTTAATGCACCCATAAATACACCTGTATAAGCAGGCATACTGTTGATAAAGTCTCCTGATAAAAAGACCGCTAAAATTGCCATAATAGGGGCTAGAATCAGTACCGAATAGCCACGATAAGCAAAAAACATCAGTAAAATTAGGGTAAGAAGAATAGCCAAAATGCTAAACATGGTGTCCTCCTTGACAGGTGTCAACTATGAGAATCTGATGTTACAGATTGTAAGAAATGTAAATAAACGTTATCTATTATGACGATACTTGACTAAATGGTCAATAAATTAATATTAAGTAAAATAGATTTCCGAATTGATTTTTTTGCATATTAATCGTTAATATGTTGTGTATGGGAAAAAAGCTTATTATCCATCATCAATATTACAAGGAATGTAACCATGCTTCATGCCATCACCAATGCCAGTGTGCAACTGGTTAACCGCTATCTGCCTTCACCATTTGTTTTTTCTATTATTTTAACCATCATTGCCTTTATTGCAGGGCTTGCTGTGACAGGGCAGGATGTGATTTCGATGGCAGGACATTGGGGCAGTGGACTGTGGTCATTACACAGCTTTGCCATGCAGATGTCGCTGATATTGGTGACAGGATATGCCCTTGCTAATGCCCCTATTATTCAACGTATTTTGGATAATCTTGCCAGTAAAATCAGCTCACCTACCACCGCTATTATGGTTTCTACATTGGTTGGCTTGGTGGGTGCTTGGATTAATTGGGGCTTTGGTTTGGTGATTGGGGCGGTATTTGCCAAGTCCCTTGCCAAAAAAGTGCCTAATGTTGATTATCCTTTGTTGGTGGCATCTGCTTATTCAGGCTTTGTGATTTGGCATGGGGGATTATCAGGCTCAATTCCTTTAACCTTAAGTACGGGTGGTGATACGCTAGCAACGCTATCTGGTAATGTGATGAGTGAGGCAGTGCCTTTATCGCAGACCATATTTGCAGGTTATAACTTATTAATAGTTGGGCTGTTAATTGTTATCTTGCCTCTGTTAAATCGCTTTATGCACCCAAAAACCCAAACAACCATCGACCCCAATCTAATTAAAGAAAAACCCTACCACATTCCTGACCGCAATACGCCTGCACAAAAGCTCGATGACAGTCGTATCATTGCTTTGGTACTGTTGGCATTGGCTGTGATGTACTATATTAATGAGTTTGGTACGAATGGTTTTAATCTTGGCTTAAATATCGTTATTGGTTTATTTTTATTTGTTGGTTTGCTCGCTCATGGCACATTAGAGCGTTATTATCGGGCAGTGGACTCTGGAATTAGTGGTATCACAGGAATTGTGCTGTTATTCCCATTTTACGGCGGTATCATGGGTATCATGACAGGGGCAAATGCTGATGGCATTTCTATCAGTACACAAGTTACTCAGTTTTTTGTCAATTCCGCTTCGGCGGAGAGTTTCCCCATATTTGCCTTTTTAAGTGCAGGACTGGTAAATGTGTTTGTTCCCTCTGGTGGTGGTCAGTTTGCAGTCCAAGGACCAGTGATGATACCTGCTGGTGTGGAGCTGGGGGTAAGTCCCGTAGTGACCGCAATGGCAATCGCTTGGGGTGATGCGTGGACCAATATGATACAGCCGTTTTGGGCATTGCCATTACTTGGTATTGCAGGGCTTGATGCGCGTGCGATTATGGGCTATTGTTTGATGGTGTTAGCAGTATCTGGAGCAGTGATTATGGGTGTGTTTTGGTTGGTGGTTTAATTGCCAGCCCTAAGCCTTATCAGCTTTAGTTAACCGATAAGTTAAAATCATCAGGTTAGTAGCCAATTACAAAAAAAATGTGATACATTATGTATCAGTGTAATAGTGTTCACTATAAAGATAAAAGTTGTAATCTATAGTGAATGGAGAAAATAGCTTTTTAGTATAAACAATACAAGGAGTAGTAATATGAGTCAATCAAAAGTGTATGACAATGCCAAGCAGGCATTAGATGATGTAATTGCTGATGGGCAAACGCTTGCCATTGGTGGCTTTGGACTGTGTGGTATTCCAGAGGCTTTAATTGGCGCTTTGCGAGACAGTGGCGTTAAAGACCTAACCTGTATCAGTAATAATGCCGGGGTGGATGGCTTTGGTTTGGGGCTACTGTTAGAGACACACCAAGTCAAAAAAATGATTTCCTCTTATGTTGGTGAAAACAAAGAATTTGAACGCCAGTTTTTATCAGGGGAATTAGAAGTTGAGCTGACGCCACAAGGTACATTGGCAGAAAAACTACGTGCAGGTGGTGCAGGTATCCCAGCATTTTACACTGCCACAGGTGTTGGTACACAAGTTGCAGAAGGTAAAGAAACACGTGACTTTGATGGACGCACTTATATTTTAGAGCATTCATTAACTGCTGATGTGGCACTGGTGAAAGCACAAAAAGCGGATAAAGCAGGTAACCTAATATTTAACAAAACCGCGCGTAACTTTAATCCAGACTGTGCAATGGCAGGTAAGGTGACCATTGCTGAAGTGGAAGAGATTGTCGAAATTGGTGATCTAAACCCTGATGAAATTCATCTACCGGGGATTTTTGTGCAACGTGTCATTCTAAATGCCAGTCCAGAAAAACGCATCGAAAAAGTGACCACTAAAGCAAAATAATGAACCAATTTGAAAAACAAGCTATCAAACTATTGAAGAAATAGACACATACAAGGAGAAGTAATCATGGCGTGGACAAGAGATGAAATGGCACAGCGTGCTGCCAAAGAGCTGGAAGATGGCTACTATGTCAATCTGGGTATCGGACTACCCACACTGGTGGCAAACCACATTCCAGACGGCGTTAATGTCTGGCTACAGTCAGAAAATGGCTTATTAGGGATTGGTGAATTTCCCGAAGAAGATGCTGTTGATGCAGACTTAATCAATGCGGGTAAGCAAACCGTCACTGCTGAAAAAGGGGCAAGCTTTTTTTCCAGCTCAACCTCATTTGCGATGATTCGTGGCGGACATGTTAACCTTGCCATCTTAGGTGCAATGGAAGTATCTGAAAAAGGCGACCTTGCGAACTGGATGATACCCAAAAAGATGGTGAAAGGTATGGGTGGGGCGATGGACTTGGTTGCTGGTGTGCAGCGAGTCATCGTATTGATGGAGCAGGTCAATAAACATGGCGACCCCAAAATTTTGCCAGAATGCCAACTACCTTTAACAGGTACAGGTGTGGTCAATCGTATCATCACTGAGCTTGCCGTTTATGATGTGACTGAGCAAGGGCTAAAACTGGTTGAGCTTGCTGATGGTGTTACCTTTGAAGAAGTACAAGAAAAAACCCCAGTAACGGTGCATCGTTAATCGTTAAGGGTTAGTATTTTTTAATCAGTGTTTTATAATTTGATGATATTTATGATACTTATAATACCCCCTCTCTTTTTAAATAAAGGGAGGGAGTTGTTTTTTTAATAATTGCAAGATAATTGGATAAGGATAAGAATGATGGCAACACAACTACAACATGATTTAACAGGTAAAGTCGCTTTGGTTACAGGCTCAGCCAGTGGCATTGGACGAGACATTGCAGAGACCTATGCCAAAGCAGGGGCGGCGGTGGGTATCGCTGATATTAATCTTGAGGCAGCACAAAAAACTGTCGATGAAATTAAGCAAGCAGGTGGCAAAGCGATTGCCCTTGCGATGGATGTGACCAATGAAGAAGCAGTAAATGCAGGCGTGCAAAAATTGGTTGATGAATTTGGTGGTATTGATATTTTGGTATCCAATGCAGGTATCCAAATTATTAACCGTATTGATGAGATGGCATTCTCTGACTGGAAAAAAATGTTAGCCATCCATTTAGATGGGGCGTTTTTGACCACCAAAGCTGCTGTAAAGCACATGTATAAAGATAACAAAGGGGGTACAGTGATTTATATGGGGTCGGTACATTCACATGAAGCCTCCTTGTATAAAGCCCCTTATGTCACAGCGAAACATGGTTTGCTTGGTCTATGCCGAGTGCTTGCCAAAGAGGGTGCAGCGCATAACGTGCGTAGCCATGTGATTTGCCCCGGATTTGTAAAAACGCCATTGGTAGAAAAGCAAATCCCTGAGCAAGCTAAAGAAAAAGGCATTACGGAAGAGCAGGTTGTGAGTGATATCATGTTGGTAAATACAGTAGATAAAGAGTTTACCACGGTTGATGACATTGCCCAGTTGGCATTATTTTTAGCAGCATTTCCAACCAATGTATTTACAGGACAGTCAATTGTTGCCAGTCATGGTTGGTTTATGAATTAAGGCTAAGCGGTTAAGCTAAGCACGAGTACATGACAAGAGATATAAAATAAATGCAAATGTTAGGGGCTATGGAGAATAGCCCCTATTTTTATGTACTTGTAGCGTTAATATGCTGCCCCAATATCAAGGTTTGTTTTATGGTTTTTTTATCATTCAAAGTCAGTTAAACTGGCTATTAGAGTAATCAATTTACGAGATATTATTTAGGGCGATTATTAGGGTAACTATGTTTAACTTTGGCAAAAAATTTAATTCAAAAACTCCCATTATTAGTGATGAGCAACTACAACAAGTATTGCAAGATTTCCCTATTAATACGGTATCTGTTAATACAACATTGGCAACGTTGGTTCGTAAGCAGGATATCAAGGGAGCAGTGGTTACTCTGGATTTAAGCTTACCCCATGATGCCAACCCAGAACAAATTCATCAAGAATTGGGGCAACGCCTACATGTGATGGGTGTAGAGGAAGTAAATTTAAATGTCGCCATGCAACCGCCACCAGCAAATAACCCTGATAAACTGTCACAACAAAAGCTCCCTAAAACCACCAATGCGATGAACGCAATGGCGGGCAGTCATAATGCGGACGCGGGTTCAACTCCCGCCACCACTAATTCATCTCATACACCCAATGTTAAAGCACCACCAACACAGCAAAGCCTACCTGCTCACCCACGTATTACCCATATTGTGGTGGTTGCCTCAGGTAAAGGGGGGGTGGGTAAATCTACCACCACTGCCAATCTGGCATTGGCTCTACAAAAACTGGGGCATAGAGTAGGGGTATTGGACGCCGATATTTATGGACCGAGTATGCCGAGTATGCTTGGGGTTGCAGGGGTCAAACCTGCCTTAGAAAATGAGCAGTTTGTCCCTGTGGACGCTTATGGCATGCCGATGTTGTCTATTGGTAGTTTGCTTGATACTGATAATACACCTGTGGCATGGCGAGGACCCAAAGCGACAGGGGCACTCATGCAATTATATAACCAAACCAACTGGCCAAACTTAGATTATTTACTGATTGATATGCCACCGGGGACAGGTGATATTCAGCTAACCTTAGCTCAACGTATCCCAGTGACAGGGGCGGTGATTGTGACCACACCTCAGCATATTGCCTTGCTTGATGCCCAAAAAGGCATTGAGATGTTCCGCAAGGTTAATATTCCAGTGCTTGGGGTGGTGGAAAATATGGCATTGCACATTTGCTCAAATTGTGGGCATAGTGAGGCGATATTTGGGGCAGGCGGTGGTGAGCAAATCAGTGAAGAATATCATGTGCCATTATTGGGGCAATTGCCGCTTGCCAGTGACATTCGCCAAAACTCTGACAATGGCAAGCCTAGCGTGATTGCCAATGATGGGGCAGGGGACGATTATGCCAAATATTATATTGATATTGGCAGAAATATTGAGGCTAATATTGCTAAATTTGCTCGGGAACATGACAGTAAACGGATATTTTAATGACCACTCAAGCCCCTAACTCACCTGATAATTTACCCAGTATTGATAACCTCATTACAGACGGACAACCGCAATTTGGCGTATTTAAACACGTTGAAACCATCAACTATTTAGATTATCACAGTCACCTTATCTCACAAAAACCCACTCGCCAATGGCAAAAAAAACTCAAAGCCAATCAGTTTTGTTTTTTGCAATTTAGCCAGCCACCCTATCGCATTTGTGTGGCAGTGGCGACTATCAAACTGGCAACCACTGCTTTTTGCTATATTTTTAATGAAGATAGCCAAGCCTTTGAATGTGTCGAAGGATTACAGCCGTTAACCCGTCATAGCCAGTTTACCAAATCGCCTTATCAAGGTGATATTAGTTTTCAGCACTCAACGTTAAGCATAGAAATCCGATTTTTAGCTCAAGCGATTAACGTACAGATTAATAGCAAATTAATTTTTCTCAAAGCTTATTTACAAAGGCATTCATCACCATTAGCAGTTTGTAGCCCAGCAGGGCGATATGGTTGGACATTTACCCAAAAAGAGCCATTACAACTGCAATCAGGTACGCTGACTATTAACAACAGCAGTAATAGTAATAAAGTTAATAGCAATAAATCTAAAAATGGCTTGCAATCACTTGATTTAACAGCAGATACCCTAGTCAATATGGATTGGACGCTTGGTTATATGCGTCATATTACCAATTGGTTTTGGACAAGTATTAACTGCTATTTACCTTACAATAAAAGAGAAAAACCACGTCATTTTGTTCTAAATTTGGCAATGGGAGTCAATGAAACAGGCGTTTGTGAAAATGCTTGCTGGCTAGATGGCAAGATTTATTATCTACCGCCTGTATTATTTTCTCGACCTAATAATTCTGTAGATACTACATGGCATATCTATCATCAAAACTTAGGCTGGTCAAATGTACGCTTGGATTTAACCTTTACCCCTATTCGAGCTTATGAAAAAAAGGATAATTTTGGCGTGATTGCCAGTGTTTTTGAGCAATGGTTGGGGCTGTATTCAGGAGAAATTGAGGTCGCAGGGCAACGTATTGTCTTAGATAAGGTGTTAGGCTTGGCAGAAGACCATTTTGCTAAGTGGTAAGTTTGCACAAACTTTTATGAAAATCTGAAAAAAATTGCTTATAATCACGGCCAATAAATTTTTATTGTGATTTTTTAAATTCGGTAGTGTTTCAAAAAGTATGCTGTGGTCATTTTTAATAAATTACCATTGTTTCAGCCCTCCCCCTAGTCCCCTCCATCTTTGGGGGAGGGCTAGGGAGGGGGTAGCATACTTTTTAGAACACCACCTTAAATTCAAATTAAGGAAACCCAATGTCAATAAAATCTGACCGCTGGATACGCAAAATGGCTGAGGAACATGGCATGATTGAGCCATTTGAAGCTGGGCAGGTACGTTTTAATGAAGCAGGCGAGAAGCTAGTCAGCTATGGCACGTCCAGCTATGGCTATGATGTGCGCTGTGCCAGAGAATTTAAAGTATTTACCAATGTGCATTCTGCCATCGTTGACCCCAAAAACTTTGATGATAAAAGCTTTATTGATATTGTCGGTGATGAATGTATCATTCCGCCTAACTCGTTTGCTCTTGCCCGCACTGTTGAATATTTTCGCATTCCTCGTGATGTGTTGACCATTTGTCTGGGCAAATCGACCTATGCTCGCTGTGGCATTATTGTTAATGTCACCCCGCTTGAGCCTGAATGGGAAGGGCATGTTACCCTTGAATTTAGTAATACCACCAATTTGCCAGCCCGTATTTATGCAGGCGAGGGAGTGGCACAGATGTTATTTTTCCAAAGTGATGCGGATGATGTGTGCGAAACATCTTATCGTGATAGAGGCGGTAAATATCAAGGGCAAACTGGGGTGACATTGCCTAGAACCTGATGTTGAGAGTTTGGTACTTAGGGGTAGAGTATAGTTATTTAACGGTAGTAATTGTCAAGAAAAGTTACAAGTATTGGCACACTGGTTAGAGGTAAGCCCACAATGGTTACGTTTTGGTGAAGATGAGCCAAATTTATCCATATTAGAGCCGAGTCCTGAGCCTGAGCAGTTTTTAGACTTAGCTGACAAAATAGCCCAGCTAAATGCCAAGCAGAAACAAGCCATTTATGCTGTGGTTGAAGCAATGTTAAATAGCTAAAAATATCTATTTTATCCCCTGTCGTAACAAAAACTGTCTATTTTATATACGTAGTAATATCTCTAACTAAGCAGTAACAGAGTCATAAACAATTTACTAAAGTAGAGATGCTAAAAACAATAGATAATGAATAAATCCTTAATTTAACTATAGTTTTTATAGTGGATTTAAATTTTTTATATTAGTTTTTAGGAGACAATGATGGTAAGTAAGACAATGACTCATGTATTTCGTGCGCTTCCGTTTGTGGCAGTGTCTATTTTTGCAGTGGGTTGCCAAAACACTCCAACAAATTCTTCTACAGAAACACAGTCGACCAGTGTGCAGACTAAAAATCCCTTAGCAGGCACACCGCCGACAGGTGGATTGATGGAAAGTAGCTATCAGTGCCAGAATGCACAGGGTGAGGAGCAAATTATCAGTGTCTTTTATGATAGCCGTCAGCAGGCGACAGCACCTGCTACATTAAGAATAAATGAGGTAGATTATCCTATGTCTGTATTGTCTCAAAATACAGAAAGTACGGCTTATATTACCCAACAACAAGTCCAAAACGGACATTGGCTAATCTGGCAAACTGCCACGGCTCAACCTAATATTGCCCAGCTTAGTATTAACTCCAATGCAGGGTTACAAGGCGCACATCCATTATATGGTTGCCAAAAAACTCGTTAATGCCTGATTGTTAGGCAATTTCTGGATAATTTATGAGTGTCAATGTGCAGATTAGAGCGTATCAAGACAGTGATACGCCAATACTGGCAAGCATTTATGATAGTGCCATTATGGCAATTGATGATGCGATATATGATGCTAAACAGAAGCGGGTATGGCGAAAAGTTGCTTTTTCAGCAGAGTCTGTTGAGCAGTTTTGGCACACACGATTTGCACAAACACAGCCCTTAGTCGCCATAAATAAGCATCAGCAACCCATTGCATTTATTGAATTTTTACCAAATATCAATCATTTGGGTGAACAGGTGAGGGGACAGGGTTATATTGACTGTCTCTATGTTCACCCAAATTATCAGCGTCAAGGTGTGGCTCAGCAGTTATTGGATGCTGTCTTTAAGACGGTTATGATAACAGGCGTTTATGAGCCTGAACAAACAAAATCAACTCAAAGCCAAATCATTTGGGTACATGCTTCACGAGGTGCAGTACCATTATTTGAGCATAACGGTTTTGAAAAGGTAACTTCGCAAATTGTACAACGTCATGGTGTTGAGTTAGAAAACTTTATCATGAAAAAAAAGCTATGAAGATGAATGTTCAACAGACCCTAGCAATAGCCCATCCATAATCTCATAATTTGTAGGCTAATCAACCAGCTCTCGATGTCCTAACCAAAGCTCTGCCAATAAAGTCAGACAGTCATATTCTTTTTGACTAACTATGGTGTCTTGTAAAATCACAGTATGTAGGGTGCTTAACCAACGGCGGATTTGGTTATTTGTCATCTTACTGAGAGAGATATCTATTTGCACTTGATATAAAACTGCCAAAATCTGATTACCAGTTAAATAATTGATGTCATTTAATAACTGGCTTAGTGCCTTATCTTGCTGATGTTGTCTGCAAGCATTCTCTAAATCAATCTCTGCCAATCGTGCATATAACCTAAGTTTTTGTATCCCAGCACTATTTGTATGATGATTATCATTCGTATTAGTGAGTTTCGTATTAGTGAGTAATGTGGGCTGGTGAATACTCAAAGTATATGCCAATATCAAAAAAATAGCAGTTTGTGGCAGTTGTTCACAATTTAAAGATTGGCAGAGATTTTGATAAGTTTGATGATAAATTGGTGTGGTTGGTTGTGATGGCTGTCCCAAACACTGGGACAGTGCGATGAGCATTTTATTTAAATGTAAGGCTTGCCAAAGGGTATTAATATTGGCTTTTTGAAAGGTTTCTTTATTTAGTTTGGTTTGTAATAAAGTCAATAATCCTTGTTGATATTGATTATAGGTTTGTTGATATTTACGAATTTTTTGTAATTCTTTTTGTGTTTGATAATTAAAAGGGTCTTCTTTACCTTGCTCAGTTAATTGCGCTAAGGTATGGGGGTCAAATTGATATTTACTTAACTTGGCTACTAAAATGCTAATCCAAGCACTGTCCATACGTCTATCTAATTTTGCTACTTGTTGTAGTAACTCTAATTCTAAGCGATGAGGCAAAATGGCTGATGATGCTTCGCTGGTTTGTGGTGACTGTGTTTCGGTCGTGGTTTTGGTGGTAGAGTTGCTGATGGCAGTTGGAAAAGCCTTTGCCCAAATTTGGATAAAGTCATAACGAGATGCTGGATCAAGTCGTTGGTTTTGATGACAAAGCATCAAGGCTTCAATAAATGCAATCGTACCTAATGGATGATGATATTGGTTGAGTAGGTATTGTGGCAGGCAGACTTTACTTGCTAGTGTGACACTAATGTGTCCTGTTTCAGGTAGGTCATGGTCTTTTTTGCCTTGCCATGTTTCAAGCCATGTTGGTTGCTCAGCTTCTTCAAAAGGCTCTACTTGCAAACGCCCATCAACAATCACATCAGGCTTGGGGGCAAAGTGTAGCTCTTTATCAGGGCTGGTGCTGGGTGTTTTCAGCTCGTTCCATGTGCCACTTTTGCGTTGCTCGTAGATTTCTTTTAGCAGTTTTTGCTTAATGCGTTTTTGTTTACTGATTTCTTGGGCAAACTGCTCATATTTATGCTGATTGATGGCACTCATACGAGCGTCAAGGGGAGGATGGGTCGAAAACCATGAGGACTGGGCAACATCAAGCCCACAACTGGCAAAAAAGAAATGGCTTAGCCCATTAGTTTCAGGAACATTAATCAAGCGTGAGCCAATATTATCTTGAAAAATGGTTTCCAGCGTTTCTAATATGGCAGGGGATCGGGTTAATTGCACACTGGTGGCATCGGCTAAAAATTCACGCTCTCGATTAAAGCTATGCTTGATAAGTTGAGCAGATAGCATGCCTGAAAGGCTAAACACCTGTAGCACCATTGCCCCTAAGTGAGTATGAGCAATGGGCTTGGATAAATCAGAAACACTGGCACGTCTGTGGCTTGTAATCTGGTGTTGTTGTTGATATTGGTGCAATGGTGACGGCTGTCCGTGCCCCTGTCCACGCCAAAATGCCACCCATTGTTCAGGACTGGTGATATTTTGTGTTTCTTGTTGTAATTTTTGGGCTTGAGTATTGACCAATGACTGTGGCACATTCTCCATACGTTGCCGTTCGACCATATCATAATAGCCATTTAAGCGGTGCGTGGTCGGTTCAATTGGGTCTGACCAATCATATAACAACTGTAATCCTGCCAAGACCACCATCAAATGCAAATTAAACTTGGCATCACCATGCAAAATATGCCCGAATTCATGACCAATTAACCCATATAACCCCTCATCAGAGAGCTTCTCTAACGCCCCTTGTGTCACCACCAACACCGTATCATTATCATGGCGACCTGCAACAAAGCCATTAATCCCCATCTCATCAGGTAAGACATAGAGCAAAGGTGGCGTAATTCCAGAGGCAATCGCCATTTGCTCTGAAAATTCATAAAATCGCCGATAAATATCAGGAAAATCTCTGGGGTTTCTTACCGCAATATGACGATGGGTATAACGTACCTTTTCATTGGCTGATGGCTGATAATAATCACCAGAGCTGTGTTGCCAATTATCTTGGCTGTTATCAACAAATAATCGTACCGCCCCAACCCGTCTGGCAACTGCCCGCCCGCCATCAGATAAGCGTTGCCACTCAATCCAACTGCTGGATATAAAACTTGCCAATGCCAATATAATGGTGGCAATAATCAACCAAAATTCTAAATGACTGGCATCAAATAACGATAGAATCAGCCAAACCACCATCACCGCAACTGCCACATGTAGGAATACCATCAAAAAAAATAGCCCATACAATCGCAAACTGCGTTTGGTGCGGTATTCTTGGACGCTAAAAAAATCCATCATGGCACTAGCAACTTAAGTAACTTAATTAACGATTAATGTAGGTATTAACGCAGGTTAATTGTGCATATTAATGGTGGGCGCTTGCTCAATAACTGCCTTATCAGCAAACTGTAACTGGCTCATCGGACGAAAGCCAAACGTCCCGCTAATCAAATTATTAGGAAACATTTCCCGCTCATTGTTATACATCATGACCGCATCATTATAATGCTGGCGGGCAAAACCAATACGGTTTTCAGTATTGGTTAACTCATCCATTAACTCACGCATGATGCTGTCCGCTTTTAACTCTGGATAGTTTTCCATCACCGCATTAAATTGTCCTAAAGCCTTTGACAATAAGCCCTCAGCTTGAGCAAACTGAGCCATATGTGCCAACGATTCTGGATTGTGTGAGCTGGCATTTTGCAACTCATTGGCTTGATTACGAGCTTGGATAACCTGTGTTAATGTGTCCTGCTCATGCGTTAAATAGCGTTTTGCCACCTCCACCATATTTGGAATAAGGTCATGACGGCGTTTTAATTGTACATCAATTTGTGAAAAGCCATTTTTTGCCTGATTGCGTCTGCGTACCAATTTATTAAAAATACTGATTGCCAAAAATACAATGACAATAACCAATATAATAAAAACCCAAATTGCAATTTTCATTTTTTATTCCTTTTAGAAAATTTACCGAAGGGAATGCCATTAAAAAACAATAACAAAAAAATATGATAACAACGTGACAGCTTTTCTAATTTTATTTATTTAACAAATTTTGCCCAATCCAATGACGACTAAACTGATATGCCACCCGACCTGAACGACCACCTCGAGTAGATGCCCATTTAAGTGCTTCTGCTTGCACATTGTCATCATAGCTTAATTGTTGTTGGGTAGATTTTTGTGAATGAATACTTTGTGACTGAATATAATGCTTAACAATTTGTAAATAAGTCTGTTGATTCATCGGATAAAAAGACAGCCATAACCCAAAACGGTCAGATAAAGACACCGTTTCATCAATGGTTTCGTATGGATTGACCTCATCGGTTTGCCCATCATAAATATTGACATTATCCTTCATAAGCTGGGGCAGTAAATGACGGCGATTACTGGTCGCATACACCAGCAGTTTATCCTGCTCACTGTCTAATGCTCCATCAAGCACACTTTTTAGGGTACGGTAATTTTCGTCTTGCCCATTAAATGCCAAATCATCACAATAAATAATATAACGGCAATCACAAGATTCAGGTAGGGCAGAGATGGCATGGCGAATTTTATCGAGCATTTGTAAATCATCACGAGCCACCTCAATCAGACGCAATCCTTGAGGGTGTAACTCATTTAACAATGCCCGAATCAGTGATGATTTTCCTGCACCACGTGTACCTGTCATCAGCACATGATTGGCTGGCACACCTGCCAAAAACTGACGGGTATTTTGTAGCAGTTTTTGCTTTTGCATATCAATGCCTAACAAATCAGATAAGGCTAAGGTTGAATGAATTTCCACAGGTTGCAAATATCCCGAGCGTCCACCTACCCAGCGATAAGCCAACTCTTTGGGGTCAATCGCAATGGTTGGCGTGGTGTGTTGACGCAGATATTGCGTTAATAATGCCGTTAGCTCATTAGGCAGTGTCAGCGTCAACTCATCTGTGGTATGGGGTGCTGTGTTAGAATGCGGGGTAGTGGTCATAATAGGCTCGACTAAAATGGTGGGTATAAGTGGATATAAAAACTACGCTTAAAAATTGGCTTAATCACAATAATAGTTGTATTAATAAACAACTCAAAGAGTTAGGTTATCAGCAAATCAAACATAAACGGCTAAGTTTTATCACGGATAATAATAATGACAATGATGGGCAACTTATAAATGCTCTGCCAAACATTTCTCAGCTTACTGGATTAACCAAAGCAGTGCATACTAATTTTGGCAGGGTTATGATAAAGTGGCAAATCCATTCTTGTTTTTCCTATCATAGCACTGTTTTTGATGAACTATGCTGTGAATTGTGCCATGAAATCATTGTGTTATCAGCATTATCACAAGCTAAAATCTCTCAAAATCTGAGTCATATTTTACCCATATATAATAGCCATAATAAGCAGATACCCATTGATAATTTTATTTATGATAACGTTGTTGATGGTAGGTTTAATCAAGGACTATTTGTGATGTTTGCCATGCCTTATTATCCATTGGCAAGCGTTAATCATTATTTAAAACAGCATCTCTCTACACAACAAAAACATGCCCTTTTATTGGCAATGGCTCAAGCATTATTGAGCATTCATCAAGCTGGCTGGGTGCATGGCGATGTTAAGCCCAGTAATTTTTTAATCGGTCATTATGATAAGCAGAAGTATCCTTTCTTTGAGATGGTTTGTTGTGATTTTGCACAAGCTCGTCCTAACACTTCTCAATCAAAATTTAAAAATTCAGGGCAAGGTGGCACACCTGCTTATCTTGCCCCAGAATGTTGGCAGGGACAGCCAATCAGTGTGCAAAGTGATGTGTATGCGTTTGGTGTGATGATGATGGAAATTCTAACAGGCAAACGCCCTTTTATAGTTGTTAAATCAGTTGATAAACTAGACACTAGAACAGTTGTCAAAAATAGTGACAATCGGCTACCACAATGGGCATTACAACATTGCCAACAGCCTATTCCTCGCTTGCCTTATTCATATCATCGTTATCAGCCAATCGTAGATAAGTTATTAGCAAAATACCCCAATCAGCGTTATCAAAGCATGGCTGAAGTAGTGGAAGTGTTGTCAAAGCAGTAGGAAAGTAGGGAAAAATAAAAAAATTTCAAAAAAATTGCAAAAAGGGCTTGCCAAATAAATTTAAATCTATATAATAGCCAACCACTGAGACACACAAGACCAGTATGGAACAAATGGGGCTGTGGCGGAATTGGTAGACGCACCAGATTTAGGTTCTGGCGCCGCAAGGTGTGAGAGTTCGAGTCTCTCCAGCCCCACCATTTATTAAGATGTCTCAACCCTATATATAACCTGCACGATAAGAATCGGAGCAGGTTTTTTTATTGTCTAAAATTTATTTAGGCGTATTATTAAATCATTTCAAGTTGATAGCTTTGATAGTATAGATGCTTCTATTCAATTATAAAATCATTTCTCGGATATATCAGAACCTTATAATCAAGGGTTTCGAAGACTTCATCTTCACCAACAAAGTGTATAGACGTTTTTTTAGTCCCTTTTCTTAGCCATTTGCACAACTCATTATGAGAGTTGAGAATAGTAGGCACACTGTGGCCTGTAGTCTTATCAGCTTTAAAACCACCATGTAGTCTGATCTGGTGTTTAGCATGTCTAAAAATTTTACGTCGCCCTTTACGATCTCTATTTGAGCTTAACTTATGAGAGGCCACTTCAATAAAAATATCAAGATCATTAGGTGCTTCACTTCCTTTTGCAACGCTACCAAAAACCCATGCTTTTTTTATTTTGACAAATTCATTATTACATAATGGTGTAGCATATATGCCATTAATGCTGTGTATTTTACAAATAATCCTATTTAGATTTTTTAGGGCAGTTGCTCTTTTCATTGTTATTTGCCAATTATTCTAAAAATGAGAAGTTAATAATATCATAAGGTGAATATATATTTTAGTTTATAGCGTTTTGATGTTAAGTTGCTGTATTTTTCGTGTTAACGTGTTACGTCCCCAACCGAGCAACTCAGCAGCTTCTCCCTTTCTCCCTTTAGTTTGTGCCAAAGCGACTTGAATTAAAATACGCTCAAACTCTGGCGTCGCTGTTTGTAA
Source organism: Psychrobacter sp. I-STPA6b (assembly GCF_020662265.1). Taxonomy (GTDB): domain Bacteria; phylum Pseudomonadota; class Gammaproteobacteria; order Pseudomonadales; family Moraxellaceae; genus Psychrobacter. The sequence goes on along the minus strand of NZ_VEWM01000080.1, from coordinate 229,739 downwards.
AATATCAGTTTGTCCAGATTGTAAACGATGAGTCGCCCAATTCTGGAGTGCTTGTTGCCATGTTTGTTTTGTACCTATTTGTATTGTGGTTAGTTTGGAGTTATTAATTCTATTGTCATCAGCAACCTTATTTTCTTGTTGCTCATGGGTTGTTAATTGCACAGCTTTGTGCTGAACAGATACTGCATCTTGATTTGATAAGTCAGAGGTCGGCGTTAAGGTATGAGGATGGCTATTGATAAACTGCATAAGCTCTGGTGGCAAGTCATCAATCATCACCACATCACCTGTCGCCATCACGGTAATCCAGCGACAAGCATTTTCTAGCTGACGTACATTACCTGACCAATCAAAGGCTTGCATTACTTGCATGGCATCATCTGATAGCTGTTTTTGCTCGCAGTTCATCTCTTTGGCAGATTGTTGCAAAAAATGCTCAACTAACGCAGGTATGTCATCGGGGCGTTCCCGAAGTGGGGGCAGTGGCAGACGAATGACATTGAGGCGATAGTACAAGTCCTCGCGAAACTTGCCTTGTTTGACCAGTTGTTCCAAGTTTTGATGAGTGGCAGCGATGATACGCACATCGACCTTAATGGGCTTTTGACCTCCGACCCGAAAAAATTCACCGTTTGCCAAGACTCGCAAAAGCCGAGTTTGGGTGCTAAAAGGCATGTCGCCGATTTCGTCCAAAAATAGCGTACCACCGTTAGCTTGCTCAAAGCGTCCTTGTCGTTGGGTCGTTGCCCCTGTAAAAGCACCTTTTTCATGCCCAAACAGTTCAGATTCGATTAAATCATGAGGAATGGCGGCCATATTTAGGGCGATAAAGGGTTTATTTTTTCGGGGAGAATGTTGGTGTAGGGCATTGGCAACCAGCTCTTTTCCTGTTCCCGACTCACCAGTAATCAAGACAGTAATGGGTGAGTTTGACAGTCGTCCAATGGCTCGAAAGACGGTTTGCATGGCGACAGATTGCCCAATAATACCGATATCATTAATTTGTGAGGCTGGTGCTTCACGTTTATCAGCCGTTGCTTTGTTTATTAGCGGTTGACGGTTGTTTTTCTTGTTGTGTTTAGCAGTGTTGTTTTTATTGTCAGTACCTCTGCCAATATCGCTATTATTAATGCTGTTTGGATTTTCTATTTTTTTGTGATTGAAATCTTTTTTGGTGTTGTTTGGTGATGATGTTGGTTGCTTATCTTTATTTTTATGAATGGCTTTAAAAATAATGGTCACTGCATCGTCAAGGTCAAAAGGCTTTGGTAGATAATCAAAAGCTCCAGTTTGATAGCTGTCGACTGCTGATTGCAAATCAGAATGAGCGGTCATAATAATGATGGGCAGTTTGGGGAAGTGCTGATGTACCCAATCGCTAAAGGATAAGCCATCCATCATAGGCATACGAATGTCGGTTAAGATGACATCGGGTAGGGTATCTGCTAAATGAGGGTTTTGCTCAATGTCATTAAGCTTTACCCATGCCCCTTTGGCATTGCTAAAAACAATGACATTTAGCCCTGCATCATGAAAGGTATCTTCTAGTATTAAGCGTAATGCTGGGTCATCATCAATAAGCCAAAGGGTGGCAGAGTTATTCATTATGAGTTTTATCCTTATTATCCTAGCTTTTTAGCCTATATAAGCGATTGGTTGGCAGGTTGCTGTAATGGCAGATAAATATTAAAAGTGGTATCGCCTACTTTTGAGTCAACTTCAATGGTGCCATTATGACGATGAATGATGTCTTGTACCAATGCTAAGCCTAGCCCTGTACCATTTGCCCGACCTGTGACCAGTGGGAAAAATATCTTATCAATAAGTTCAGGTGCGATACCTGAGCCATTGTCTTGTAAACTGATTTTGAGAACCTTTTTATGACAGACCGTGCCAATAGTATATAAAAATTCAATGCGAGTGCTGATATTTAATGTGGGTTGATACTGTAAGTTGTCTAAGTTATTTAAGTTATCTAAGTTTTCAAGCATGGCTTGACAAGCATTATTGGTCAGATTTAAAAACACTTGGATAAGCTGGTCTTTATCCGCCATCAATTCGGGTAATGACAAGTCATAATCTCGTTGAATGTGTATTTGTGGATGCTGTGCCTGAGTAAGCATCAATACATGCTCTAAAGGCTCATGAATATTGATAAGTTGCCAGTTGGGTAGTTTATTTGAGCCAAGTAGTTGCTCAATCAGTTGGGTTAAGCGGTCAGTTTCAGAAATAACAATATCAGCATAGGTGAGCATTTTTTGGCTATCTGCTGGGCTGATTTGGGTAGATTGCTGTTTGCTCAGATATTTATTTAGTAGCTGAGTAGCCCCACGAATACCTGCCAGTGGATTTTTAACTTCATGTGCCACCGCACGAAGCATTTGCCTAGCCATATCGTGTTGTTCTTGTTGCCGTTGCTCTTGGTCAATACGCAGATGACGATTTTTTTCCCAAATTTCTATCAAAAAATAATGTTGCCGGTCCTGCTCAACAGGAGTGACGCTATAATCCACCAAAATAGGCTTGATGATGGCGGATATGGTTTGGTTATGGTCAATAAAGGACTGTTGATATTGCTGAGCATGGGCAAACTGTTGCGCCAGTTGTTGGTGTGAGCTGTCATCAACGCTTGCACTATCTATTGGCTTAGGGCAAAGAATATCTAGAATATTCTGCTGTTGTAATTTTTGCAGACTAACCATTAATAGCTGTTCAGCCTGTGTATTGACCCAACAAATCTGTAAATTCTCATCAACCCATAATACAGCAGTAAATAGATTGCGTAGGATGATGGGATGGATTGATATTGGTGCTGGTGTTAGCTTCTGCTGAGTCGATACAGATAAAATATCAGTCATACACATCCTAAATTTTCTATATTCTATAATAGCCAATGCAATAAAGAGCGGTTACCTTGTCAGCCTTATTTGGCTTGCTTGTAGCAGGATTAACCTGAATCGACTATAGTAAGTAGTAAGCAAAAGATAAATGATTCAATTCTATGGTTAGCTTAGCATATCATCATCTGAATTTGAGCCACAATCCATTTGGTGAGCTTGATTTTTATACCCACCAAGTATTAACAGTAGTAGATATTCGGCCATTGATTGCTTTATTTGAACAGCCCAATCATATCTTGCAAATTATTGGTAAGCATGGTCGGGGTAAAACCTCACATTTACTGGCACTCGCTCAGTATTATCCAGACATTGCTTATACTCAAATTCATGATAATCAGCCTGTGACTTTTTATCAAAAGCAATCTATTTATCAAAATACGGTTTATCAAAAAAATACTGCCTATTTTATTGATAATTTGGAAAATTTAGCATGGTACAAACGCTGGGCGGTTTATCATCGTTATCAACGTTTGGCAGTGACTACCTATCGAGACTTTAGCAAAGAGATGCGATTATTGGGCAAAAAAGTCACAAGTTATCATGTCAGTCAACCTGATGCTCAGCAATTACTTACCTTATTTAATAAGCGTATTCACCACGCTCAACGCAACCCCAATCTACCCATACCTGAATTAACTTTAGCCGATATAAAAACTTTGCAAAATATTTTTGATGATAATATTCGCTCAATGGAACAAGTTTTATATAATACTTTTCAAAAAATGGATAAACAAAAATTAGAATATAAAGACTTATCAAATGTATTGATGAATGTTTTACAAAATAATCATTAATAACCTTGTTTTTATTTAAGGTTTTTATAAAACAGCCATCTTATAAAAAAATAAATATAAATTAATCCTGTCACAAAACGGTCATCTTGTTTTGTTATTAACAATAACAGTATCCTAAAACAAGGCATTTTATGTTCTCTAATAATATTAACATTAGTATAAAATTTGATAATGAACAGCGACAGTATCATCCCAATGAAAAAATAACAGGGCAGGTAGTGGTAGAGGTATTAAAGCCGAGTAACTGCCGTTCGTTGATTGTCGCACATGGTTGGCAGACCCATGGGAAAGGAAATAAAAATCAGCAACTATTTGAAAAAAATGTATATATAGTGGACAATGGCAGGCTGGTATATATCGCTATCCATTTTCATTTACTGCCAAAGACAGCCCTTTTAGCTATCATGGTGAGTTGCTGAACATGGACTGGTATGTCTTTGTGGAAGGTGATTTGGCAATGGCAAAAGACATCGCTGTGCAAGAAGATTATATATTATCACCTCATGAAAATTTGCAGGAAAAAATTTTTGAAATCAGTCCACTAGAGATTAGTGAAAAATATAAAGTTTTTGCTTTATCATTGGCAGGGACTGTTTTCTTAATAGGTAGTATAGTTTGGATATGGGATGGCGAGCCTTCTATTTTTGGTTTTTTGATATTTTTATTAATCGCCATTACTTGTTTTTCGGGTGCGTTTTATGAGCATAGAGCATTTTTATTAGGTAGTCTTTTTATTGATGTTGATGAAAGGCATATTCCCAATCACCATTTACAAGTAACATTAAAGATTCGTCCAAAAGGAAAAATAATGTTGGAAAATATTAATGTTCGCCTTGTTTTACTCGAAGAAGTGGATAGTGGCAGTGGTTCAAGTCGTCAGACACACCATAAAGAATATGAGGTTGATAGTCAGTATATTGATGTATATAGACAGCTACCTGCTCATCAAACAACTTCTTTTTCTAGTGTTAATATCAAGTTGCCCGAGATATTAATTCCTACCTTTGAATTAGAAGATAATCAATTAAAATGGCAATTAAAATATGATATTAAAACGGATAAACAAACGACGATATTTGCAACTGATATTTTTGTGGCAATGGTTTAAGTGGTTTATAAAGTTTAAGTAGCTATTTGGTAAAACATAGGTTGTTGGTGAAAAACTGGTGTTTGCTTGCAAAAATCTTTACAATACCTGCGGAGTGTTTATTCTCCATCAATAATAGCAAGTCATCTCTTTATTACCCCAGCTTTTGATTCAGCAAGGTTTCCTATGTCGCAACAATCAGATTCAGCGCAACCCATTATTTATAATCCCCAATCTGCCCAATCTACACAACCACCCTCAATATCAAGCAATCATTCCCAATCGAATTCAAACCAGCCTGCCTATCATCATAAAGCCAACCACAATGAAAATCGTAGTGTTGCTCAAAGTGCTCAGGCTGTTAATCATGTCAGCCATGAGCGCAGTTATGTGCCAAAAGTGGGCTTTGTATCACTTGGTTGCCCTAAAGCATTGGTCGATAGTGAGCGTATCATTACTGAGCTGACTCGTGATGGTTATCAAGTTGCCAAAGACTATGATGGTGCAGATTTGGTGGTGGTCAATACTTGTGGATTTATTGAGTCAGCCGTACAAGAGTCGTTGGATACCATTGGAGAAGCGATTAGCCAAAATGGTAAGGTGATTGTTACAGGTTGTCTGGGTAAAGATGCTGAAAAAATCCGTAGCATGCACCCTGCGGTGCTGGCAGTGACAGGCGCTCATGCGTATGACGAGGTGGTAAAAGCAGTTTCACATCATCTGCCTATGCCTGTTGATGTCAGTAATGAGCGTCAATATGACCCAAAAATTGACCTGATTAATGATGCTGGGGTTAAGTTAACACCAAGCCATTATGCTTATCTTAAGATTTCAGAGGGCTGTAATCACCGTTGCACTTTTTGTATCATTCCAAGCCTACGTGGTGATTTGGTATCACGCCCTATTGATTCGGTGATGAATGAGGCGTTGGCATTAAAAAAAGCAAGGGTCAAAGAGTTGTTGGTTATTTCGCAAGATACTTCTGCTTACGGTGTGGATTTAAAGTATAAAACCAGCTTTTGGAATGGCATGCCGTTAAAGTCTAAGTTTTATGATTTATGCCAAGCGTTAAATAATCTGGGTATTTGGGTGCGACTGCATTATGTGTATCCATATCCGCATGTGGATAAAGTGGTCGAGCTGATGAGTGAACATAAATTGTTGCCTTATCTGGATATCCCATTTCAGCATGCCAGCCCACATGTACTAAAAGCAATGAAACGCCCTGCACATAGTGAAAATACCTTAGAGCGTATTCAAAAGTGGCGTGAGATTTGCCCTGACATTGTTATTCGTTCAACTTTTGTGGTGGGCTTTCCGGGGGAAACTGAAGAAGACTTTGAGTATTTGCTAGACTGGTTAAAACAAGCTCGATTGGATAGGGTTGGCTGTTTTACCTATTCTGAAGTTGAAGGGGCGGTGGCAAATGAGTTACCAAACCCTGTGCCAGAGGACATCAAACAACAACGCTATGATAGATTTATGGCATTGCAACAGCAAATCTCTGCGGAAAAACTACAAGAAAAAGTGGGCAAAACCTTAAAAGTTTTGGTTGATGAGATTGATACTGAGGAAAATATTGCCATTTGTCGCAGTTATGCTGATGCTCCAGAGATTGACGGGCATGTGTATGTGGATAATATTGATGAAAGGGTACAAATTGGTGAATTTATCACTGTCACCATTGATGAGGCAAGTGAGTACGACCTTTTTGCCAGTTTTGTTTAGGGTATAGTGACAGTCTTTACTCGGTTATCTTGTGATGACCTTAATATGGATTTTTGATGATAAAATCATTTTGCTGAACCTGTTATCCATAATTTTTGTTACAATTAGTACAATTTGACTTATATAATAGGCATACGGTCTTGTATTGATACACAAGTGCTGATGACAATTTTTACTGGCTTTAATGATATTGTTAATATAAAAGGTGCAACCATGTCTGATAATAATCCCCGCTATTCTCGTATATTACTTAAACTGTCAGGTGAAGCACTGGCAGGTGGCAAAGGCATGGGTATTGACACTGCCGTTTTGGATAAGATGAGTTTATCAATTGCTCATTTATGTGGACTGGGTGTGCAAGTGGGTATTGTAGTTGGTGGTGGCAATCTGTATCGTGGTAGTCAGTTGCAAAAAGAAGGCTTGGTTGGACGAGTTACTGGTGATCAGATGGGTATGCTTGCTACCGTGATGAATGGGCTGGCGATGCGTGATGCCCTAGAGCGCCGTAATATCAAAACCCGTTTGATGTCTGCATTGCCCATTGGCGAAGTGACCGAAAGTTACAGCAGTCGTAACGCCATTCGTTATTTAAAAAATGGTGAAGTATGTATTTTTGTTGCAGGTACAGGTAACCCATTTTTTACTACTGATACGGCAGCTTGCTTGCGTGGTATTGAAATTGAAGCAGGTCTGATTCTAAAAGCCACCAAAGTTGATGGCGTTTATGACAAAGACCCAAGTTTATGTGAAGATGCCATTAAGTATGATGAGTTGACATTTGATGAAGTATTAGAGCAAAAGCTTGGTGTGATGGATTTGACTGCCATTGCGTTATGTCGTGAGCATAACGTGCCATTACAAGTGTTTGATATGACCAAACCTAATGCTCTATTAAATGTCATCATGGGTGAAAATGAAGGTACCCGTGTATATCATTAGTGTCAGCTTCTAGGGTCTGTTGAGCTTTTACCCTGTTAGGCTAATATCTACAAGGGATACGGCTATTTTTTACTTTCATGCAAAAATTGGCTAAATTTTTCCTATGAAGATGGATGAATGTTCAATAGACCCTAGTAAAATTATTGTTTATTTAAAGATTGGTTTAATAGGGTGGCTGTTTAGCAAACCCTAGTTAACATTGTTTTTTATATTTTTATTTTATCCATTCATGTAAGTTAAGGAATATGTATGATTAATGACATTAAAAAAGATGGCGAAGCTCGTATGAAAAAAACCATCGAAGCGTTAGAAAATGCGTTTAGTAAAGTACGTACAGGACGTGCGCATCCAGGTATGCTCTCTAGTGTAATGGTGAATTACTATGGTGCAGATACTCCACTAAATCAAGTAGCCAGTGTTAATGTTGAAGACTCACGTACACTATTGGTACAGCCATTTGACCGTAGTATGGTGCAAACCGTTGATAAAGCCATTCGTGAGGCTGATTTAGGTTTGAACCCAATGACTGCCGATGTTATTCGTGTACCAATGCCAGCATTAACCGAAGAGACTCGCCGTGATATGCAAAAACTGGCACGAGCTGAAGCAGAAAATAGCCGTGTGTCTATCCGTAATGTGCGTCGTGATATGCTCAGTGATGTCAAAGACTTGGCAAAAGACAAAGAAATCTCGGAAGATGAAGAGCGCAGAGCAGGTGATGAAATCCAGAAGTTAACTGATAAGTATATTGCCACCATTGACAGCAAGCTTGAGAATAAAGAAGCTGAGTTAATGGAAGTATAAGTAAGATAGAAATCAAAAGTAAGACGCTCATATAAAACGCCTTAATCACTCTGGCAAATTTCTCACCTTTGTAAAAAGTGGTTGGATTAAGGCGTTATTAGACATACAAAGGTTATTTGATATTTTATGAATCATACATCTGTAAGCAACTTAGAGCAATCAGTGCCAAAACACCTTGCTATTATTATGGATGGTAATAACCGCTATGCTACTGCACGTGGTATGCAAAAAGGGCAGGGGCATATTATCGGCAAAGAAGCACTTGATCCTATCGTTGAGCATTGTTTAAAGGTAGGTGTGGAAGTGGTCACAGTGTTTGCATTCTCTAGTGAGAATTGGCAACGTCCTGAGCAAGAAGTTGCTTTGCTGATGCGTCTATTGAGTGCCACTATTCATGAGCAGATGCCACGGATGCATAAGTATTGTATCCGTTTACGTTTTATTGGTGACCGTAGTCAACTATCACCAGAGCTGCAAGCATTAATGGCGGATGCAGAGGCAAAAACAGCTCACTTTTCTGCCATGACTTTGGTGATTGCGATTAGTTATGGTGGTCAGTGGGATATTACCAACGCTGCCAAAACGTTGGCAAAACGAGTGCAAGCTGGTGAGATAAGTGCTGATGAGATTGATGCAAAGCAGATGAATGCTTGTATGCAATTAGGTGATGTGCCACCTGTTGATATGTTGATACGAACGGGTGGAGAGTATCGAATTTCAAATTTTTTACTATGGCAGTCAGCATATGCTGAGCTATTTTTTACAGATACATTGTGGCCAGAGTTTAAGCCAAAAGAGCTGTCTGATATGATGATACAGTTTGCACAGCGTCAGCGTCGTTTTGGCAAGACCAGTGAACAATTACAGTCAGTTTCTTCTTAGGGTCTGGTGAATTATCATTTTTGTAGGAAGTTTGTAGGAAAAGTTGGATACTGATTTTGACAAGCAGTGCCTTAATCACGGTAATAAACACAGGTGGTTTGTTTATCAAAAGTGGAATATTAACCAGTTTATGAACACCCTGTTTATTAATATCAGAAGGCAAGTTTAGCCAATTTTACATACAAGTAAAAGAGGGTTATACCGCTTATAAATATTAGCCTAACAGACTGAGTGTTCAATAACAGACCCTAATATAAATTTTGAATATTTTCTAGAGTTTAAATTGTCTTTATATTTGTAAGGCAAATTACCGATTAGCTTATAATTTAAAAAATTGAACAATACTGATTATATAGCACTTGAAGCTAATTATTTGATAAAACCATAACAAACATCATTTGTAGGGTATTGATTTTATGTGGCAACGTATTAAAACGGCACTTATTCTTATTTTTATCGTTGGCGTTGCATTATTTGCCAGTAATACTCCCATACTTTTTGTGCCACTATTAGCAGTGGGTGTGACCATTGCTGCTCATGAATGGACAAAACTGATGCCAAGGTGGCGATTACCTGCTCGTTTTGTCTTATTGGTATTAGCAGTCACCATGGTTACTTTGATGTTTCCAAAGACATGGGTTGTTTGGTGGTGTTTATCAGTGGTGATTTGGTTTATGGCTCTGTCATGGGTGACAAAGTTTCCAGATAAGACCAATTGGTATGGACAACGCTTATCAATCATGGGTGTTGTCATCCTTACAGCTTCTATTACTGCGATGTTTTATTTATGGCAACAGTCACCGTGGTGGTTGATGTATGTCTTTATGCTGGTTTGGTGTGCTGATAGTGGTGCTTATTTTGTAGGACGTAAGTTAGGTCGGCGCAAGATGGCACCAAATGTGTCACCAAATAAGAGCATGGAAGGCTTGGCTGGAGGCTTGGTCACAGGATTGATGGTTGTTATCTTGATTAGTATCTTTAAACTGCATTTGTCAGGTTTGGTATTGGTGACATTTGTGTTACTGTCAGCAGTAACCATCTTAGCATCGGTACTGGGGGATTTGTTTGAGTCCATGCTTAAGCGCCGAGCTGGTGTGAAAGATTCAGGCACTATTTTACCAGGACATGGTGGAGTGCTAGACCGTATTGATTCATTATTGTCAGCGACACCAATTTTTGCATTGGGTTGTTGGTTTTTACAGCTATTAGGGCTGTTTCATTATTAGGAACCACAAGCGTTTAGCTAAGCTAAGTTAGCATTAGTAGAATATAGCATGGTTAATAATACTGGGTTTTAATATTAGATATCCTCTACATCTCTAATCCTATAAACTAGGGGCTACTTGCTTTGATGTAATAAATAGATTGAGAGGGACTGCTATTTAGGACCAGTAGCATTTAAGTATTGACGACTTTTAGTATTATGTAAGGTATGACAGTTTATGACTCAGTATGTAGCAGTTTTGGGGGCGACAGGCTCTATCGGTGATAGCACTCTTGCCCTATTAGCAGCTCATCCTGAGCGTTTTTCTGTATATGCACTGTCTGGATATGGTAGGTTAGACAAGCTTTTTTCACTATGCCAACGTTTTGTACCCAAGCGTGTGGCAGTTCCTGATGATCAGGTAGATACATTCTCTCAACGTTTATCACAAGCCAATTTGGATATTGCTGTCGTTGGTGGTCAATCAGGCTTGGTTGATATTGCGACAGACTCGCAGGTAGATACAGTTGTGGCAGCCATTGTTGGTGCGGCTGGTTTGGCATCGACTCTGGCAGCCGCTCAAGCAGGTAAACGTATTTTATTGGCAAATAAAGAGTCTTTAGTCATGGCAGGTAGCCTGATGATGCAAGCAGTACGCCAAAATGGTGCTGTCTTGTTACCACTAGATTCTGAGCATAATGCTATTTTTCAATGTTTGCCTGCTAGCATACAGCAAGATAACCAGCAGATACATGATGAACATCATGGTGTACGTCATTTGTGGTTAACGGCATCAGGTGGTCCTTTTTTGCATACAGAGTATGCAGATATGCAACAGGCAACTTTGGCACAAGCAGTAAAGCACCCAAATTGGTCAATGGGGCAGAAAATATCAATTGATTCTGCTACTATGATGAATAAGGGATTAGAGCTGATTGAGGCATGTCATTTATTTAATTTACCTGAGCATCGTATTAATGTAGTGATTCACCCACAAAGTATCATTCACTCTTTGGTAGAGTATGTTGATGGTAGCTTTTTGGCACAACTTGGTAGCCCTGATATGAGAACCCCGATTGCGCATGCATTAAGCTATCCTGAGCGCATCCATAGTGGGGTTAAAAGCTTATCGTTATATGATTTAGCTGGGTTAGAGTTTTTAGAGCCAGACCTTGAGAAGTTTTTATGTCTCAAGCTGGCACGTGAGGCGATGCAATCTGGAAGCGTGGCGACCATTGCATTAAATGCAAGTAATGAAGTGGCAGTACAAGCGTTTATAGAGGCGCAAGTTAAGTTAACGGATATTGCCTTGATTAATGCGCGTGTGTTAGAGAAGATAGCAGGTCATCCAGAAGTGGTTGAAAGTTTAGAAGATATTATGGCAATAGATGATGTCGCTCGTCGGTATGCGAGTAGTGAGGTTCGCTTATGTCAGCAATGAGTACGGCTATATTGGCATTATTGGCAGCAATAGTTGTTTTAGGACCATTAGTTGCATTACATGAATGGGGACATTATATTGTCGCTCGATTATGTGGCGTCAAAGTTTTGACATATTCTATTGGTTTTGGTCCAAAGTTATGGAGTTGGAAGAGTAAAAAGACAGGTATTGACTATCGTATCTCAGCATTGCCATTGGGTGGATATGTTAAAATGCTCGATGAGCGTGAGGGTAAAGTGGATGATGCTGAAAAGCATCTAGCATTTAATAACCAACATCCACTAAAAAAAATTGCTATTGTGGCTGCTGGGCCTTTAATGAATTTTATCATTGCTATTGCGCTATTTTGGGTATTATTTTTAACCCCATCAGAGCAGTTAAATACTCGTATTGGTGAGGTGTTGCCAGATACACCAGCAGCAGTTGCCCAGTTACCAGTTGGTGATAAGATTGTCGCTATTGATGGTCATCCTGTACAAACATGGGAAGAAGTGAACTATCGCTTGGCAGATCGGATGGGTGAAAGTGGTACGCTACAGGTCGATGTTCAGCCTTATAGTGCAGTTGCTAAGAGTCATACAGAGCATCAAAATGGTTCGGATGTTACGCATCAGAGTTATCAGCTATTGCTAACAGACTTTATGCAAAAAGATGCTCAAGGTAAGGATGCTTTGACGAGTTTTGGTGCGTTACCTTGGCAACCGAAGATTGAGCCAGTAATTGGTGAGCTATCAGATGATGGTGCTGCTATTCGTCAAGGGTTACAAGTTGGCGATAAGTTGTTAAGTATTGATGGTGTTACTGTTGAAGATTGGATTGGTGCAACTCGTATTATTAGGGATAATCCTGAAACCTTGTTAGACTTTAGTGTCTTGCGTGATGGTCAGGAAGTTGAGCTGCAGATTATGCCACAAGCAAAAAAAGATAATATGGGCAATGTAATTGGACAGATTGGGGCAGGTGTTGCACCAGTGGATATCTCTGTTCCTGATGACTACCGTACTATGGTTGCTTATACGCCTATGGCGGCTCTGGGTAAGTCATTTGATAAGACAGGACAGTTGACCACCATGACACTCAGCTCTATGGGAAAAATGGTATCGGGAATGATAGGGCTTGAAAATCTATCTGGACCTATAACCATTGCCAAAGTTGCTAAGTATAGCTTTGAGATTAGTTGGGAAATGGTATTATCAACAGCAGCTATTATCAGTTTAAGCTTGGCTGTATTAAATTTATTACCCATCCCTGTATTGGATGGTGGGCATATTGTATATTATTTTGCAGAGCTTATACGTGGCAAGCCATTACCTGAGCAAGTACAGTTGGCAGGGTTTAATATTGGTTTACTTCTTTTGGCAGGTTTTATGATATTAGCAATTGGAAACGACATTAGCCGATTGTTTTAATACTAGACAAAATGATTTATTTACCTTAACTTTAGTAAGACTTTATTGACGGACAATGTTTATGCGTAAGCCTTTATTCATTAGCGCTCAAATCGTGAGTGTCCCTTTAGTTGCTACTTTAATGAGTGTGTCTGCTCATGCAGCACAGTTTGTAGTTACTGATATCAGTTTTTCTGGACTACAGCGTCAGACAGCAGATAGTCTTTATCCTATATTGCCTATTACAGTAGGTGATACAGTCACAGATGCGGCACTTGCACAAAGCATTGAAGCACTGTACGCGACAGGAAACTTTGCTGATATTCAAGCACAAGAGTCACAAGGACGTTTAACTTATCATGTTGTTGAGCGTCCAATCATTGCCGAAGTTGATTTTAAAGGTAATAAGCTTATCCCAAAAGAGGGATTACAAGAAGGACTAAATGCATCTGGACTAGCAGTTGGAGATGTTCTGAAACAGTCTACTTTGCAAGCGATTGCGAATGAATTACAGCAGCAATATATTTCTCAGGGCTACTACAACAGTGATATAGAAGTGAACCAAACCTTGCTTGATGGTAATCGTGTCAAGCTAGAAATTACTTTTATTGAGGGTAAAGCAGCTAAAGTAGTAGATATTAACATCATTGGTAATCATCATTTTAGTGATGAAGATATTAAAGATGTTTTTGCAGTGAAAGAGCAGTCTTGGACACGACTATTATCTAAATCTGATCGCTATGCAAAAGAGAAGCTAGCTGCCAGTCTTGAAAACCTAAAAGCCCTATATCAGAATGCAGGCTTTGTAAAGTTTAATGTAGATAATGCTGTTTTGAATATCAGTGAAGATAAAAACAGTGTCTTTATTGAGGTCAGCGTTACTGAAGGTGAACAGTATAAATTTGGACAAGTAAACTTTCTGGGTAAACCAAATTATGATGTTGCAACATTGCAAGAAGATGTGACCTTTAAGCCAGATGAGCAGTATTCGCAGCGTAGTCTGGATGAAACGACAGCAGCATTACAAAGCCGTTATGGTAATGATGGCTATTACTTTGCTCAAGTGCGTCCAGTACCTCGTATTAATGAAGAGACTAAGACAGTAGATATTGATTACTATATAGATCCTGCTCGTCCTGTTTATGTACGCCGTATTAACTTTTCTGGAAATACCAAAACTGAAGATGAAGTGTTACGCCGTGAGATGCGTCAGCTTGAAGGTGCATTGGCGTCAAATGATAAAATTGCACAATCAAGAGTACGGTTAATGCGTACTGGTTACTTTAAGTCTGTGACAGTTGATGTCCGTCCAGTACCAAATAGTCCTGATCAGATTGATGTTGATTATATTGTTGTAGAGCAACCATCAGGAAGTTCAACAATTGCAGCAGGTTACTCACAAAGTGGTGGTTTTACCTTCCAAGTCGATTTAAGTCAGCGTAACTTCTTAGGGACAGGTAATAAAGTCAATGCTGCCTTGTCACGTTCTGAAACTAATGATTCTTATAGTCTTGGCTATACCAATCCTTACTTTACCGAAAATGGTGTTTCACAAGGTATTAGTGCTTACTATAAAAAGACTAAATATGATGATAAAAACGTTAGTAACTATGTCACTGACTCATATGGAGCGACACTAAACTATAGTTATCCTATTGATGAGACCAAGCGTCTTAGTGCTGGGTTTAACTATGATAATACAGAAATACGTGGTGGACGCTTTATGGGTGTCTCAAATGTTCATGACTTACTAGAAAATGGTGGTAAAGCTACTGCTTATCAAGATATTGGACGTACCAGCTTTAAAAACGACTACAATACTTACAATATCCTATTAGGTTGGGATTATAGTACATTAGATCGTCCTGTATTCCCGACCCGTGGTATGAGCCATTCAGTAAATGCGACCATTGGTTTTGGCGATCAACAGTATCAAAAAGTAATTTATAGAGGTAATATTTATTATCCTATCTATAAAAACTTTATTGCTCGTGGCTATACCAAGTTAGGCTATGGTAATGACTTACCCTTTTACGAAAACTTTTATGCAGGGGGTTATGGCTCAGTACGTGGCTATAGAGCATCAAGCTTAGGTCCTAAGTCTACAACGTTTTATGATACACAAGTACCGGCATCATACCTACCAGAAGAGGTGGGCGGTAATGCTTTAGCTACTTTTGGTACAGAGCTAATTTTGCCCATGCCATTTAAAGGTGACTGGGCTGATCAAGTGCGTCCTGTTTTATTTGTTGAAGGTGGACAGGTTTTTGATACTACAGACAAAGAAGACAAGACATTTGTTTATGATGGTAAAGATACCGGTGTGCCTCTGCTAACTCAAGATAAAGAGTTGCGTTATAGTGCTGGGGCAGGTATCACTTGGTATACGCCAATTGGTCCTATCTCATTAAGCTATGCTGTTCCATTTAAAGACCAAAAAGGTGATAGAACTGAAAAAGTACAGTTCCAGATTGGTAGTACCTTTTAGTTAAAATTTAGATGATAGTGAGTAAGTATCGCTTATGACACAAATAACAGTTGAGCAAGTTATCCAACAAATTGTGCCTAATCAGCCTGTATTAAATCAAGACAAGCTAAGTGCGATACAGCTTTCTAAGCCACTAGATTCAGTAGCAAATCTGGTAGATGCAAAATCGGGGCAATTGAGCTTTTTAGCTAGCCCCCGATATGCAGATGCTTTGCAAACAACAAATGCAGGTGTAGTAATTTTGCATCCAAAGCAACAACACCTAGCACCTACAGGTACTTTGGCATTAGTTGTTAATAACCCTTATCAAGCATATGCCAGTGTATCGCAACTATTCGCAGTACAGACTTCAGTTAAAACACAGATACATCCCACTGCCATTATTGCACCTTCTGCTATCATTGGTGAAGGTGTATCTATTGGTGCTTATAGTATTGTCGGTGAGGAAGTTTGTATTGGTGATGGTTGTTCTCTTGCTGCCCATGTTGCTATCGAAGACAGGGTTTGTATTGGTAAGCATTGTGTCATTAGCTCACAAGTTGTGATAGCGCATGATTGCCAGATTGGTGATGATGTTCGCATTCATGCCCATGCCAGTATTGGCTCAGAAGGCTTTGGGTTTGCTCCCAGTGCCGATACTGCCCAAGCAGGCTGGACACGTATTGCCCAACTTGGAAGAGTGATTATTGGTAATCATGTACGGATTGGTAGTCAAACCTGTATTGACCGTGGGGCTATTGATGATACAGTCATTGCAGATAATGTGATTATCGACAACTTAGTTCAGATTGCACATAATGTGACTATTGGAGCAGGAACCGCCATTGCGGCTAAAACCGGTATTGCAGGTAGTAGCCATATCGGTAAGCGTTGTATCATTGGCGGGGCAGTTGGTATCTCAGGTCACCTTACGATTACTGATGATGTGACCATTACAGGTACAACATTAGTTACTAAATCCATTACTCAGTCTGGCTCTTATTCTTCTGGAACAGTAGCAATGCCATCAGCAGAATGGCGTAGAGCTGCTGTGCGTTTTCGGCAGATGGGTAAAAAATAAGACAGTAAAGTTATAGATAAGCCGTGATACATTGAATGATGGATCATAATAATTGTAATAAGGAAATTTATATGCCACAAGTATCTAATCCATGTTTTGATGACTCAGATTTATTGACTGAGCAAGATATTGATGCACTGGCTCAAAGACAGCTAACATTACCACTAAGATATGCCACAATAAAGCGTTATCTACCACATCGCTACCCATTTATGCTAGTAGATAGGGTGACGGCATGCCGTCCCAATGAGTGGATTACTGCTTATAAAAACTTATCAATAAATGAAGAGTTTTTCCAAGGGCATTTTCCTGATGAACCAATTATGCCTGGTGTATTGATGATTGAAGCAATGGCTCAAGTGGCGGGTATCTTAGGTTTTATTAGTGAGGGATTAACGGCCGAGGATGGCTATTTGTATCTGTTTGCAGGTGTTGATAAAGTCAGGTTTAAACGTCAGGTCGTACCAGGTGATCAGCTCATTATTCGGGCAAAGAACGTCATGAACAAGCGTGGTATTTATAAGTTTGCTTGTACAGCGCATGTCAAAGATGAGCTAGCGGCCAGTGCTGAGGTAATGATTGCACGGCAAGATAAGCGTAGTATGCAAACCGTCTAGCACGGATATTCTAGGGATGTATTGTTGATAAAGAGCTGTCTTATATTTGGTTGCTTTTTATTAATAAAATATTGATTGTTTAATTGTTTTATTTGGTTAAAGGCACGTTTTATGAGTCAAATCCACCCCACTGCTATTGTATCAAATCGTGCCACTATCGATGATACGGCAGTTATTGGACCTTATTGTATCATTGGAGATGATGTCAGTATTGGGGCGCATACAGTGTTACATCGTCATGTTGTAGTCACTAAGAATACACGTATTGGTCAGCATAATCAGATTTATCAATTTGCTAGTATTGGTGAGGATTGTCAGGATCTAAAGTATGCTGGAGAAGAGACATGGCTAGAGATTGGTGATTATAATACCATCCGTGAGGCTTGCAGCTTCCATCGAGGTACTGCTCAGGATAAAGGGCTAACCAAGATTGGTAGTCATAACTTATTTATGGTAAATACGCATATTGCTCATGATTGTTTGATTGGTAATCATAATATTCTGGCAAATAATGTTGGAGTTGCTGGGCATGTACAAATAGGTGATTATACTGTGATTGGTGGTAACTCTGGTATCCATCAGTTTTGTCGAATTGATGATTATAGCTTAGTTGGTGGTGCTAGTTTAATTTTAAAAGATGTGGCTGCCTTTACTATGGTATCAGGTAATCCAGCCAATGCACACGGTCTGAATTTAGAAGGCATGCGCCGTAAAGGCTGGTCAAAGCAGACGATTAATATATTGCGTCAGGCTTATAAAGTCATTTTTCGTTCAGGATTAACCACAAAGCAAGCCATCGTGCAATTAGAAGAAGAGCTTTTACCACAAGAGCCAATGGTTGCATTATTAATAGCTTCTTTAACGCAAAGTAAGCGTGGCGTTGTACGCTAATTTCCTTTCTACAAAATTAGAAATATTCAAAATTATTCTTTAAAACCATAACTATTTGTTATGGTTTTTTCTTTATATATGCTTGACATTTTATGTTTCATAGATGAAACTTAGTGATTACTCTATGTAATCAAACCTACTTAACTTTTTTATTATGCAAATATTGTTGTAGATACAAAGGCAAATAGATACAAGATTGGATTTGTGTTTAGTTGTGATGGTATCTGGTGACAGTATTAAGGATGGTCAAATGACGACAAAAAAACAAGGACATGCTCAGTGGAGTTCTAGCTTCGGCTTTGTTTTAGCCGCAGTAGGTTCAGCTGTTGGCTTGGGCAATATTTGGAAATTCCCTTATATGGTCGGAGAAAATGGTGGGGCAGCATTTGTCATTGCCTATTTATTTTGTATTGCTTTGATTGGTTTTCCTATCTTAGTTGCAGAGTGGCTAATTGGTCGCCGTGGTCAAAAAAATCCAATTAATTCATTTGAAGATGTAGCAAGACAAGATGGTAAGACAAAAGCTTGGGGTATCGTTGGTGCGTCTGGTATTTTAGGGGCATTCTTAATTTTATCCTTTTATAGTGTCATTGGTGGTTGGGCATTAAATTATACGCTTAAAGCAGTAACTGGTGGTTTTGTTGGGCAAGACAGTGGTGCTATTGAAACTATTTTTACAGGTATGTTGGCTGACCCACAAGTATTAACCATGTGGCACACTATCTTTATGGTATTAACTGCCATCATTGTGGCAATTGGTGTTGCCAGTGGTATTGAAAAGGCTGCTAAAATTTTGATGCCATTATTGGGTGTGATTTTAGTAGTGATTGTTGGTTATAATATCATTAACGGTGGTTTTATTGATGCTGTGGAGTATATGTTCTCGCCTGATTTAAGTAAACTAACAGGTGAAGGTGGTGATAAAGTACTTTTAGAGGCATTGGGACATGCCTTCTTCACCTTATCTTTAGGTATGGGTATTATGGTGGCATATGGTTCATACCTAGGTAAAGAGGTGAATTTATTTAAAACAGCACGTACTGTAGTAATTTTAGATACAGTGATTGCATTAGTTGCAGGTTTGGCAATTTTCCCTATTATCTTTAGTAATGGGCTTGATCCTAATGCAGGACCAGGATTGGTATTTGTTAGTTTACCGATTGCTTTTGGTAGCATGACAGGTGGCACGTTAATTGGAACATTATTCTTCCTATTAATTACCTTTGCTGCATTGACCTCATCTATTTCACTGCTTGAACCATCAGTTGAGCTTTTAGAAGAGCGTACCCCAATGAATCGTACGATGTCAGCCGTTGTTGCTAGTTTAGCAATTTGGGCATTAGGTATCGCTGCATTGTTATCCTTTAATGTTTGGGATAAAGTTTTCATCTTTGGTAATAATATTTTTGATTTCCTAGATAATTTGACAGGTAAAATCATGTTGCCATTGACAGGATTGATGGCGATTATTTTTGTTGGTTGGGTATTAAATCAAAAGAGTATCAAAGAGGAGCTGAACTTATCAGAAGGTATGTGGAGTTTGTGGATGATCGTATCTAGATTTGTTGCTCCCATTGGTGTGATTATTGTTTTTATCAATAGTATTATAAGCTTAGTCAGTTAATTTAACGATTGAATAAGTAAAACTACTAAAAAACCACCCATAAATTTTATGGGTGGTTTTTTAATATGTGAGCTATATATAGCCAACGAACTACTAATTAATGACCAGCTAAACGACTATTCTAATTCTAACGCAGGTACATCAAGCCCTCGTTTGTTATAAAAGTCCACCACAAATTCATCAAAATTATCCTCATCAATCGCTTGACGAATACCTGCCATTAAACGTTGGTAATAACGCAGGTTATGAATGGTGGCAAGTTGTGCCCCCAGCATTTCTTTACATTTATTCAAATGATACAGATAAGCTCGGCTAAAGTTTTGGCAGGTATAGCAATCACATTCGGGGTCAAGAGGTGATAAATCATCACGATATTGGCTGTTACGGATACGCACAATGCCTTTATTATCAGCATTACCAGTGACAAAATAATGTCCATTTCTGGCGTTACGTGTCGGCATGACACAATCAAACATATCTACACCACGCCGTACCGCCTCAACGATGTCCTCAGGCTTACCAACCCCCATTAGATAGCGAGGTTTGTCGGCTGGCATATCATCAGGCAGATAATTTAACACCTTAATCATCTCTTCTTTGGGCTCACCAACTGACAGCCCACCAATGGCATAGCCATCAAAGCCAATATCTAGCAAACCTGCTAACGACTGTTGACGCAAATCGGCATACATACTGCCTTGAATGATGCCAAATAAAGCATTTTTATTGCCCAACTTTTGATGTTCATCTCTACAGCGTTGCCCCCAACGTAGCGATAATTCAAGGGATTTTTTTGCCTCATCATGACTGGTAGGGTAGGGGGTACATTCATCAAACTGCATAACGATGTCAGAGTTTAAGGAAAACTGAATTTGCATAGAAATTTCAGGCGATAAAAATACTTTTGCCCCATCAATGGGTGATTTAAAGTGTACCCCTTCTTCTTTGATTTTACGCATTGCCCCAAGGCTAAATACCTGAAAACCGCCTGAATCGGTCAAAATGGGCTTATCCCAATGGATAAACTCATGCAATCCGCCAAATTTATCAATGATTTCGGTGGTGGGACGTAGCCATAAATGAAAGGTATTACCCAAAATAATATCTGCACCAATGGCATGAATATCACGTGGTAACATGCCTTTGACCGTACCATAAGTGCCAACGGGCATAAAGGCAGGGGTTTGTACGTCACCATGTGCCAGATGAACGGTACCTCGTCTGGCTCGGGTGTTACCAGTGGCGGTTTTATGTAGAGTAAATTGCATGATGGTTCACTTATTTAAAACAAAAAATGTATGATGACTATATTTAAATTTAATAGACCTTAATAGATTCTAAGTCTAGCAGTTACTAATTATAACATCATCACTGGGTTTAATATTTAGGTGTTAATAGACAACAGACTATCTTACATTTGCTTATCTAGTGATTGCCTTATCTAACAACATTGCATCGCCATAGCTAAAGAAACGATACTGCTCGTTGATGGCATGTTGATACGCATTTTCTATGTTTTGTTTACCAGCAAATGCAGATACCAACATTAATAAGGTGGATTTTGGCAAATGAAAGTTAGTGATTAGGCGGTCAACCACACCAAATTTAAAACCTGGATAGATAAATATATCCGTATCACCTGACCATGTGGATAAAGGACGATGCGTATCCACTGTTTTTTGATACGCTGTTTCTAAGACTCGAGTGACTGTTGTCCCGACGGCAATGACTTGTCTGCCCGCTTGTTTGGTTTGTAAGATTAAGTCAGCAGTGGCTTGAGGCAGATGAGCGTATTCACTGTGCATCGTATGCTCCAGTAAGTTGTCGGTTTTTACAGGGGCAAATGTCCCTGCACCAACGTGTAAAGTTACAAAAGCACGTTGGATACCTTTGTCCTCAAGGCGTTGTAGTACGTTATCGTCAAAGTGTAGACTGGCAGTCGGAGCAGCGACGCTGGCAAGTTTACTGGGGTCATGAAATACTGTTTGATAGCGAGTATTATCTGTTTCATCTGCATGACGCTCAAAATATGGTGGAATGGGTAGCTCACCATACTTTTCAAGATTTGGTAAGATGGGTGCATCAAAGGCAAGGATAAATAGGTTTTCAAATCGTCCTATCATTTCACAGTGCATGTTACCATCTGCTAGCTGTAGCATCTGTGCAAGTTTTGGAGCTTTACTGGCGCGCACATGGCATAAAGCCACATGTGCTCTTCCTTGTGTGAGTGTGGGGTCGTCGGTTAAGCGTTCCACCAATACTTCAACTTTACCACCAGTGTCCTTTTGTCCAAAGAGTCGGGCTTTCATAACTTTGGTATCATTAAATACAATCAAGTCGCCTGTATTTAATAAGTCAGGCAAATCAGTGAACTGCTTATCTTGTATCTGTGTATTATTGACAGACAGTAGGCGAGAGGCAGAGCGTTGAGCCAAAGGATAGCGGGCAATAAGTGAGTCGGGTAAATTGTAGTCGTAATCATTGACACTGAGATAAGGCTGAGAGGTCATAATTTTGGTCGTTTACTAGATATAAGAATGTGGTGAAAATAAAAGGCGTTAGTTTAGCAGAAATGACTGCATTAAGTGATAACTTCGTATTCATCAGTGATGATAAGTAGTCTTGAAAATTGACCAGTTGTAAATTTGGGTTTTTAATCAAATAAGTCTGGTTGAATGGCAGGTGTAGAGCTACTGATAAGATTGGAATATGTAACACCGACCAAGCGAATGGGTAGATGACGAGGGACATCAGCCAATAGCTTTTGTAACCAATAGTGGGCAGATTGGGCATTAGGAAAGGGCGTATGTAGGGTATGGCTACGGGTAATTTGGGTAAAGTCAGCATATTTTATTTTTAGGGTAATGGTGTGAGCCAACTGTCCTTTTTTATTGAGTTGCATAAAAGCATCCGCATTTTGTGTATAGATTTGGCTGAGTAGTTGCTCCGTATCAGAGAGATTATCTGTAAAGGTGGTTTCTGAGCCAATGGATTTGTGCTTGCGCTCAGCCTTGACAGGGCGGTTATCCCGACCATGAGCGATTTCGTGATAAAAGTGACCACGTTTACCAAACTCATGGGTCAAAAGGCTCAGCTCAGTTGCACGTAGGTCAGCACCTGTATGAATACCAAGAGTATGTAAGCGTGAGGCGGTGGCTTTACCGATGCCATGAAAACGCTCAATGGGTAAGGTGTTGATAAAGTCGCTTGCTTGTGCTGGTGTGATAACTGCAATGCCATTAGGCTTATTCATGTCTGAGGCAATTTTTGCCAGCATTTTGTTAAAAGAAACGCCCGCAGAGGCAGTTAATGCCGTTTGCTGAAAGATTTCGCCACGTAGCCAGTTTGCCATAAGTGTTGCTGAGCCTTGATAAAGCTCGATACCTGTGACATCAAGATAGGCTTCATCAAGTGATAAAGGCTCAACTAAGGGGGTGAGTGTGTGCATGATTTGGCGGATTTGTTGGCTAACTTGACGATATACCTCAAATCGAGGACGCACAAAAATAGCATGGGGACAGCGTTTTTTTGCTTCAAAGCAGGACATGGCAGAGCGCACCCCAAACTGGCGGATTTCGTAACTGGCAGCGGCAACAACCCCCCGTCCGTTTGGATTACCACCAACGACCAATGGTTTACCACGATATTCGGGGTGGTCTCGTTGCTCAACACTGGCATAAAAAGCATCCATATCCAGATGGATGATTTTGCGTTGGAGCATATATATAACAGCCTTATGACTTTTTGTGGATAGTTTTTGCAGTAATATGTTACTTTAGCATGCTTTATCATTCTAAAGCTTTACACTGACAAACCTTGATTTGTGCATTTTAAAATTAGGCAGTTATGAACTTATGCAACATTCATTAACCGTTCCCATTATTGGTTATCATCATTCACCATTATCACAAAAATTTGGCATTCCTCGTCAGCCGAATTTGGTTGATATTAGCAGTTATATTAAGATGGTAGCACCTTATGATACGCCAGATGCGTTTGTTGGTATTGCTGATTTTAGTCATCTTTGGGTAACTTGGCAGACGCATCATAATCAACCTCAAACTGGTTTTAAACCACAAGTGCGCCCACCACGATTGGGTGGTAATAAAAAACTGGGGGTTTTTGCCACGCGTAGTACCTATCGTCCTGCACAACTTGGATTATCAGTTGTTCGTTTATTGGAGGTAGAAAATCGAGCAGGCAAGGTGATATTGCACATTCAAGGTGCAGATATGGTGGATGGTACGCCGATTGTTGATATTAAGCCATATGTTGCTTATAGTGATGCGATAATGGATGCCGTTAGTGGATTTGCACCGCAAGCTCCAAAGATAAAGGCGGTAGAAATGACAGCAACCATGCAACAGCAGTTTGATGCCATGACTTCTACCACTACCAATCAAAATAGCCTAAGCAAAGCTGATGTTGATACTATTTGTCAGCTCATTGCTCAAGACCCACGTCCTGCCTATCTCCAACATGAAGTAGGTCAGATGTTTGTGATGCGTTATAAAAATATTGATATTGGCTTTAAAATGGAAGAAGATGGAGTGCTTTGGCTGGTAGAAGCCAAAGAAGTGAACTAGAATAAACAGACGTTATAAATATATAAATAAACTAAGTGACTAAATATGCCCGTTCCTGATTTTTCTATGACCGTTGATTTGCGTTGGTGTCTTGATGAGTTGTTATCAGATGGCATCATTGACCAGCGTGAATACAATCTGGTCATGACCAGCCGTCGTGATAAAGATAAGCATCCCTTACAGGTAATCGCTGAGTTTCATTTATCCAGTCAGCAAGCTAATAAGCAAAAGCTAGATTTATCATGGCTCAATCATTGGTTGGCAGATAAAGCAGGAATGCCCGTGGTTCGTATTGACCCGTTAAAAGTAGATGTGCCAAGCATCACTAAAATCATGGCGTTTGAGTATGCCCGTAGTCAATATATTTTACCGATTGCCATTACTGATACAGAAGTTGTGATTGGTACTGACCAGCCATTTTATACAGATTGGCACAGCAATATTGCTCATATCATTAAGCCAAAAACATTTTCTACAGTTTATATCAGCCCTGCACAGATAAATCGTTTTCGTCAAGAATTCTATCAAGTAACGCATGCCATTGCAGGGGCGAACTTAGCCAATAAACGGGATGCGGCTAATATTCAAAATGTTGAAGCACTATTGCAACTGGGCGATAGTAGTAATCCTGATGCCAATGACCAGCATATCGTTAAAGTGGTTGATTGGTTGTTGCAATATGCGTTTGAGCAACGAGCCAGTGATATTCATTTAGAGCCACGCCGTGAGACAGGCAAGGTACGTTTTCGTATTGATGGGGTTTTGCATACCGTCTATGAGATGCCTTCAACCATTATGCGAGCGGTGACGGCACGTATTAAGATTTTAGGACGATTGAATGTCGCCGAAAAGCGTAAACCACAAGATGGACGCTTAAAAACACGTACACCAAAAGGGCAAGAGACGGAATTACGTTTATCAACATTGCCAACAGCCTTTGGTGAAAAGTTGGTCATGCGGGTATTTGACCCTGAAGTATTGGTGCGTTCATTTGCTCAACTTGGGTTGTCAGGTAAGCAGTTAGACATGTGGCAGACGATGACAGCCAGTCCTAATGGCATTATTTTGGTAACAGGTCCGACAGGTTCAGGGAAGACAACAACGCTATATAGTACCTTAAAGCAGTTAGCCACAGAGAAGGTCAATGTTTGTACCATTGAAGACCCGATTGAGATGATTGAGCCTGCGTTTAATCAGATGCAGATTAATGTCGGCGTGGATTTGCATTTTGCAGATGGTATTCGTTCACTTATGCGTCAAGACCCCGATATTATTATGGTTGGTGAGATTCGTGATAATGAAACGGCAAATATGGCGGTACAAGCCTCACTCACAGGGCATTTGGTATTATCCACGTTACATACCAATGATGCGCCCAGTGCCTTGACTCGCTTACATGATTTGGGCGTACAGCCATTTTTGACATCAGCGACCATTTTGGGAGTGGTGGCTCAGCGTTTGGTACGCACACTTTGCCCACATTGTAAAAGTCAGCAAGTAGTGGCAGAGAATAGTGAGTTAGCGATACAGTGGGCAGAGTTGGTCAGCCCTTGGAGAGCCAGTTTGCCAGAGAAGTTGTATCATGCAGTGGGCTGTGAGCATTGTCGAAATACAGGCTATCAGGGACGTGTTGGATTGTATGAAATCATGACTTTATCTAATGAGTTAAAAAAATTGGTTGCCAGTGATGCCAAGTTAGATGAAATTAAGCAACAGGCGTATAAAGAAGGTGTACAACCTTTACGGCTGGCAGGTGCAAAACGCATTGCTGAGGGTGTGACAACGATGGAAGAAGTTATGAGAGTTGTACCGTTGGGGTAGTTTTTGATTTTGAAAAGAAAAGCTTGATTTTATCGCTCCCAGCGTATACCTGTTTTGACTATTTTAGCAGGGCGACCTGCGATGATACAGTTAGGGGTGGTAATAGATTTATTAACAAAAGAGCCAGCAGCAATGATACAGCCATTGGCAATTTGAACATTTTTTGAAATGGTGGCATTGGCGGCAATCCATACATGCTTGCCAATACAAATATCACAAGTGGCTGTGTTAATTCTTGCCCCTGTTTTTTCATCATAAACTTTATGCACATCGGTTGCACGTATTTCGATGCCTCTAGAAATCATACATTCTGAGCCAATACTGACACTACGGTCACGTGCTAGTATGTAGCAGTCAATCGCTGTGGTTAGTGTATCTATATTGATGTGTAGATGGCTACCAACAATTAATAGGTGACCAGAAAATTTGACGCAATCTGCAATTTGTATTGTATTATGACTGCCATTAATACTGATTGAGAGATTGTTAAATTTTCCTTGTGCACCAATATTGACTTGGTTATGCTCACCTTGACGGATTGTAATATGACAGTTACCAATAATATGGTTCTCTGTATGAATCATAAACTGATTGTGAAGACCTTTATCGGTTATCACAAAGCGGTTTTTATAGAGTTTCTTTGGTAATTTGATTAGTAACCTTTTGATTTTACGGATAAATATTTTCAATGTATTATCCTTTGGTGACGTTTTATTATTGTTAATATAATATTATATTTGTTTATAAGTTGGAATTATTTTATGTTTACAGACAGTCATTGTCATCTTAATCGTCTTAATCTTGAAAAACACAATGGTCATTTACAAGGTGTGATTGATGCCATGAAAGAAGCCAATGTGAGTCGAGCGATGGCAATTATGTGTGACTTTGCTGAGCATGATGAAATTGTTAACATTGTTCAGCAGTATGCTGATGAGGATTTGACACTGGGTATGAGTGTCGGTGTTCATCCTTGTGAGGATTTGGCAGTATTACAATCAGCGACTGTTGAGCGTTTGGTTGAGATGGCAAGCCCCTCACGAGTTTGGGCAATTGGTGAGACAGGTTTGGATTATTATTGGAGTGATGAAAATAAAGCTGAGCAACAAGCCAGCCTTGTTCGTCACATTCAAGCCAGTAAAATTTTAAAAAAACCCCTAGTAATCCATACTCGCGAAGCAAAACATGATACATTAGACATACTTAAAACACAAAAAGCGGAGCATGGTATTATTCATTGCTTCACTGAAGACTGGGAGACGGCAAAACAGGCATTGGATTTGGGCTTTTATATCTCATTTTCGGGTATTGTTAGTTTTAAAAACGCCCAAAGCCTGCGTGATGCTGCATTAAAAGTACCGCGTGATAGACTGTTAATAGAAACTGATAGCCCATATCTTGCACCTGTACCTAAGCGAGGAAAGCCGAATGAACCCGCTTATGTGCCTTATGTTGCTAGTTGTTTGGCAGATTTATTTGGTATAAGTGTAGAAGCCGTTGGTGAATTAACCGCAAAAAATTTTGATAATCTACTGGCACAATATGATGAAAATCGGTATGCTATGGGATAGTTAATGACTATCCAGTCATAACGGAGTGACCAGTAAAGTTAGGAGAATACATGAGTCGGCAGCAGCAATTTAAACTACGCGAAGAAAATATATTAGCGATGGCGGAGCAGTTGCTACTGGAGACAGGTAATGGAGATATTACATTAGATAGCTTGGCTGACCAGCTTGACCTAGCAAAGGGAACATTATACAAGCACTTTGCTAGTAAAGATGAGTTGTATCTGCGAATTATTATTCGCTATGAAGAGCAGCTATTTTTGATTAATAACATTGATGATGCTCCATCTGCTGGTGTATCAAGAATGATACTCCAGCAGTTACTGAATCCACAAAAGGCATTGCTATTAAACCAGATTGAAGAGCGATTAGCTTCTTCTGCAACTGGATTAAATCGCATGTTTGGTGAGTTGTATAATATACGGCGTGCGCGAATGAAGCGCTTAATAGATATTACTAGCCAGTATATCCAAAGCCAAAACAGTGGCTTAAATACCAGAGATTATCTGTCAACCATTTGGGCAATGGGACAAGGTGGTGCGGGGTTATTAAACTCTAGCTTTTACCAACGCTATTTAGGACGGCGTGATACGTTGCGTTATGCCCTTGTGAAACAGATATTAGACTTACCAAAACAGTATCCTTATCAGCAACATACTGATACAGAGAGTGATGATGTGACTGATTTGGTCAATCAAATTGATTTAGAAAATGAGCAACATCAACGTCAGTCTACGTATTAGTTTGTTTAACTTCATTAAATACGGATAAAACCAAAGGCATTTTTATATGTATGTCTTGTTATTGATGGATCATAAGCTACCTCAACGTCCGTCTATTAGCTCATTACACCAACAGCAAAAACAATCTGGCTTTACACTGGTTGAGATTATGGTTGTGGTGGTGATTTTATCCGTATTTGCTGGAATGATGACACTCTCTGTTGGTAGTACTGAGGTACGAAAAAATAGAGCGTTCTATGAGCATTTGATAGATTCTCTACAATATGTCAGATTGGTATCAGCAGAACAGATGCAACCGATGGGATTGGCATTGCAGTCTGGTCATGATGGACAGACTAAGCCAGTGATTTTGAGCTTAGAGAACCCATACGAACATTTAAGTTATCCAGTTGCATCAAATGGTGATCAGCCTAAAAATATGATGGAGCTGTCTGCCATGAATACTGAGGGAGAGTCACAAAAACCCACATGGCAGCTCGAAAAGAGTATCAGCTTGCCAGAGCTTCCTCCAGATGTGGTGTTAAAAATCTCTCCTTTATCTGAACAAGCGGCATCACAACAGCCATTACAGCCTTGGTTTTTGGGTACAGATGTACCCAGTGCATTGTGGTATGGTACTGGAGAGGCTTCTCCTGTGACCATTGAGGTACGTTATCATGGTAGATTGGTAGGTGAAGTAATTACTGTGATGCCAAATGGACATATTCAGGTGGGTCAAAGTTAATGGCTATATCTCATCAAGCTGTAAACCAGAATAGGGAGCAAGTAAAGCTTGTGCCTGCTCAACAAGGGTTTACATTGATTGAGGTGATGGTGGCACTGGCTATTTTAGCAGGTGTAGCAATTGCGGCGAGTCAGGCAAGTGGTACATATTTACGCTCAGTAGACCATCTTAAAACACAAACTTTGGCTAATTTTGTTGCACAGAATACAGTAGCAGATTTACGTATCCAAAAGAAATGGCTTACATCTGAACAGACTCAACAGGTCTCCTCTCAAGGTAGAGAGTGGCAAGTTATCATAACGCCTACACCGCTAGAAGGTGTGGATGATAGTTTGAAGGTGAATCAAGTTTTTGTACAGGTTGCACCAATCGTTGACGGTCAAGTGAAAAATACAGTGACAGATGTGACTGCCGTTATTAAACAGCCCCAAGATGATTGATACGTATGATATATAACGCAACAGATTTATCCATACATTATCAGTCATTGCCCATCCGTGAGTGACTGAACTTGTGAAAAATAATAATACATTTTCCCAGTCTGGATTTACTCTACTTGAGCTGATGGTAGCGATGAGTATTTTTGCAGTATTAGCTGTAGTAGGTTGGCAAGTATTTGATGGTTTAAATCGAAGTAAAGAAAGGGCGCAGCTACAGGCTACGGCATTGAGTGAAATGCAATATGCTTATTTGCAAATTCAAAAAGATATGGCACAAGTTGTCCCATACCAACTTGATAATGGAACAAGTGCTAGTGAGAGCTTGTCAACTGATACTAAAGCAAATGGATTTACACTATCAGCCAATAGTATGAGTTTTATCCGTTTTGCTGATCCTGATCCTCGTTATCAAAACTCAGCATTATTGGAGCGTGTTGTTTATCGCATAGCAGATAATCGGTTACTTCGTCAGCGTTTTCGAAGTCTTAGTGATTTAGAAAATCAAACTCCAGTTGAAAGTGTTTTATTAGCAGAAATCAGTGAGGGACATTTTCAGGCATTGACTCCTGAACCTATTTCTATTTTTCCAGATAAAACGAATCCTGCAGAAAGCTTAGGGTTACAACAAGAACCCCAACAGAAGATAATGACTCCAGCTCTTTTACCAAAAGGCATCACAATAGACTATGTTTACCAGTTGGGCAGTCAATCAGTACCTATCAGTTGGCAGTTTTCTTTGACAGATACGCCACCAAATCCTGTATCCTCAGCACCGAACCCGAACCCGAACCCGAACCCGAACCCGAACCCGAACCCGAATGATAATTAAGATGGTAGACCTTTATGACAACTTCTAGGTCATCTATTCAGCCAACAAGCCTTTATAGACAGCAAGGCATGGCGTTGCTGACAGTTTTGTTATTGGTTGTCGTGATTACCGTTGTTGCAGGTTCGATGTTGGCAAGTCAAAAGATTGCATTGCGTAAACAGATGCTATTGCTAGAGCAGAATCAGGTATTACAAGATATTGAGGCGGCAGAGCAGATAGCAGTAGGTTTGATACAAGCAGATGCTACGTTAAATAACAGTGATAGTGTACAAGATGTCTGGGCGCAACCCATTAAGCCTATAAAGCTAGGTACACATACCCTAAATTTGAGTATTCAAGATGCCAGCCAGCGTTTTAATATTAATAATTTATATCATGATGGTGCAGTTGATGAAGTTTCAGTAAGTGTTTTTCAGAGATTATTGAGTAATCTTGGGCTTGATCCAATATTGGCATATACGGTTTTAGATTGGCAAGACCCTGATAATGAAACACATGCTGAAGGTGGTGCTGAACGGGAGGCTTATCTATCTGGGCAAGAAGGTGTGTCAGTTGCCAGTATTGCGAATCAACCATTTGTTAGTATTGATGAGCTAGTTGCTGTTAAAGGTTTTACCCCCGAAGCAGTCGCAAAATTAAAACCCTATGTTACGACAGTGCCTTATTTTTTACCTATTAATGTGAATACAGCAGATGCTATTGTTTTGAGTGCATTAGTTGAAGGCAGTGACCCTGCTCAGTTTTCAGCATTGGTAAAAGAGGTTAAACAACAGCCATTTGAAAGTATAGATGCTGTGATGCAAACGCCACCATTCTCTACACTTGATGATGAAAAGAAAGCCTCATTAAAGCCACTATTAGCAGTAACAAGTCGTGCTTTTTATGTATTGATTGATGCTGAAATAGAAGATAAGCACCGCTATGCAACAACTTTTATTAGCAAGGTGGCAGATGAGGGCGAGGATGCCACAGGGAGCAGTAATACAGAAGCAAGTCAACAATCAGATGCTCAAGGGCAACCTGTGATTCGTGCTTATGGACGAAAAATCTGGACATATCGTCCAGATTTTATAGAAACAACACAGTCAAAATGATGCGATTAAGACTTATTTAGTTGAGTAGCCAACTGCTGGTTATTGTCCCGGTACGCTCTGGTTTTACTCGGTTAGTTTGATGCTTCTTATTTTATTCTTCTAAAATAGTTTGTTCAGAAGATTTCCAGTTTTCAGCACCATAGAATAGCATTTGGGCTTGTCGGGTACAGCGATGTAACTGTTGCTGTTTTTTTGCTTCTAAGGCAGGCTCATCTATTTCATCTTCTAACTCAGCAGTATAGGTTAAGTCTAACCAATCAATGACCCATGATAGAAATAGATTTAGCCCAGCGGCAGCCAGTAGCTGACGGTCATTATCGTCAATATGAGCAAATGCGGGTTGTAACCCCAGGTCTGCACCAACAATTTTAGCAAATAATTTAATCTGGTTATCTATCGCTGTGCGCACTGCTTCTGAACCACCAAAGCGCTCACTGACCATAAATTGCCAATAGCGAGGATGTTCGTCAACCGATTGGAAAAATAACTGAATACTCTTAGCAATCTGGCGGTCAAAACTGCGAGTACGTCCGATTTGTAAGCGGTCACGTAGAACAGATAAGGCAGTTCCAAGCTCATCTTCTACCAAGGACTTTCCCAGCATTTCCATATCATCAAAATGACGATAAAAGGCAGTCGGTACGACACCAACCTCACGGGTAACTTGGCGTAGGCTAATAGAGCCAAAGGATTGACCCGTCATACATAAGTCTAATACTGCATTAAAAAAGGCATAGCGTGTTTGAAGTTTTTTTTGCTCTCTAGAATTCATTGGACTATCAAATTATGGTTAATGAACCATTATGATACTCAGTTATGAGTAAAAAAACGAGGAGAAATTTATATATTCTATCATTTCGTATTGACTACTCTTACCAAAGATTACCACGGCTACCATTTAAGTCTTGAGCCAAGCGGTATGCCTCGTGGTCGTTCATGCCTGTAATAAAATCTAATATATTTAATGTATTGGTATAAACGTCATCATCAAGCTCACGATGATAGTGATGTAAATGTGCTGATAATAAACGCATCAGATGTTGTTGTTCAAAGTCAGGAGTCTGTCCTGTTTGGTGTAATAGTGCCAGTGGCATAAAGGCAGATAGTAGAGTATGTAAGCATCGATTTGCCATCAGCTCCATACGCACTTTATCTGGATGGGTAAATATCTGTTCACGAGCCAAGCTTTTTGCAGCAGCAATGCTGTTATTGACATTGGACTGGCAATGATCAAATAAGCTGCCCTGTAGTGTGCCTGCTAATAATGCCTTAGCATTGCTTACAAAGGCATCACTGACTTTATCAACCAGCCGCATCATAGCACGACCACGTAAGGCCGCAAGTTTTTGGGTAATAGGTGCATTATTTATGACTTCAGGTGGTGCGCCACGCTTACCGATTAATGCCAGCATCAGCTCTTCAACATCATTATAACTGAGCATACCAAGATGAATGCCATCTTCTAAGTCGATTAAGGCATAACAAATGTCATCGGCAGCTTCTAGTAAATATGCCAGTGGATGCCGAGAATATCCTTCATGAGTCGGAGAAGGTGGCAAGTGTAGACGTTCTGCCAGTTGTTGTAACTGCTCTGCTTCACTATAAAAGCATCCGTATTTTTGAATGTGTAAACCATTGGTAGAATGTGATAATTGGTCATTTTGGTTACTATGTTTGGCTAACCAAGGGTATTTCATAAATGCCCCTAGTGTTGCATAGGTCAAGCGCATACCACCTTCATTAGGATGATGTTCATTGCGAGTGAGAAGTCGAAATCCTTGAGCATTACCTTCATATCCTAATAAATCCCAGCGTTGATGCTGAGGTATATGCTCTAAAAGTGTTTGCTGTGCCTCATGGTGGAACCAGTCTCGAATGGCATACTCACCAGCATGTCCGAATGGTGGGTTGCCGATATCATGTGCTAAACAGGCGGCTTGTACAATCACGCCAACATCTGCCACGCTGACACCGCGTGGTAAACCATTAGAAAGCTGTTCGTGAAGTTTTTCAGCAGCCATCATACCTAAAGAGCGTCCTATGCAGGAGACTTCTAGTGAGTGTGTGAGGCGAGTATGAATCCCCATTTGATTGGTGAGAGGGTGAACTTGAGTTTTTTGATTTAGTTGCCGAAATGAGTGAGAAAAGATAAGGCGATCATAATCTTTATGAAAAGGTGTTCGTGATTTTTCCTGTTTTTTACGTTTTTTAATACTGCCTAAACGTCGGTCACATAATAAGTTTGTCCATTGCTTACTGGCGGTGTTATGTGGCTTTTGACCCTTTTTTTTTGTCATTGTTGTTTTGTATCCTATTGATTGATAAATATTTATTATGTGATATAGGATAACGTAGCACAGCAAAAATGTTTGTAGCAAGTAGTTTGTTACAATAATAAAGTGGCGTAATAGTAGGATATTTTGAATATTTATCCCGCTAGGCTAATATTTATAAGGGGTACAGCCTAACGGGATGACAGTTCAACAGGTTCTAGTTTATGGTTAACTCTTTAAATATTAAGATTCTTTTTCACAACGGAATAAGACATCACCATCTGCGACTTTGGCTCCATCTAGTGATAAGGTGGCTAGTTGCGCATTATTATCACTGGTGACGGTCCATGTGATACCTTGGTCATCAGTTAAACCAATGTCAGAGCTATATACTGTATTTTTATCTGAAGGTGCTTCAGTCAATTCATATTCAACACCATCAATAAGAAGATGGACAACTTTAGGTTGCTCATCATTATGATAGTGTGCATAAATTTCTTGTTCTGGCTCACATGAGAATTTGGTCATATTAGCAGGATCATGTCCTCCATGATGGTGTCCTTCGTGATCGTGGTCATGCCCTTCGTGGTCATGGTCATGTCCTTCGTGATCATGGTCATGCCCTTCGTGGTCATGGTCATGCCCTTCGTGATCGTGGTCATGTCCTTCGTGATCGTGGGCTTCATGATTTTGCTCTGGCTCTTCAGAAGCTTGTGTTGCCTCGTTTTTTTGGCATGCACTAAGCATTAAGCAGGGAATAAGTAAGGTTGCACAAAGTTGAGGTAATAAACGTACTTTAGATGTGGTTGATAAAGACATGGTAATTCCTTATTAAAATAAACATTATGTTATAATATAACAGATAATTGTATTTAAAAAGACCTATTTCTATGTGAATTTAAATAGGTCTCTTTATTTTAAAAGAAAATAACTTTGTTTTAAGTTATTTAGTACACTGGATAGTCAGTGCATATGATAGTTATGATATATTTTAGACATTAAATCTAAAGTGCATCACATCGCCGTCTTGGACAATATAAGTTTTACCTTCTAGGCGAGACTTACCAGCTGCAGCTGCTCCTTTTTCACCACCATACTCAATAAAGTCTTCATAAGCGATGACTTCAGCACGAATAAAGCCACGCTCAAAGTCAGTATGAATGACGCCGGCTGCTTCAGGGGCAGTGGCACCAACTTTGACTGTCCATGCGCGGACTTCTTTTACCCCAGCAGTAAAGTATGTCTGCATATCTAGTAAGTTGTAGCCAGCACGAATGACTCGGTCTAACCCTGCCTCGGTCATACCCATGCCTTCTAAAAAGTCCTGCTTGTCCTCTTCATCCAGTTGGGCAATTTCAGCTTCGATTTGGTTACATACTGCTAAGACGATGGCATCTTCATTTTTGGCATAGTCACGAACTGCATCTAGATAAGCATTATCTTCAAAGCCATCTTCGCTAACATTTGCAATATACATGGTGGGTTTTAAAGTGATTAGACCGTAGCTTTTGATTTGTTTTTTCTCATCATCATCCAGATTAGCTAGACGAGCTGGTTTGCCTTCAGCTAATAATGGTTGTACTTTTTCAAAGACAGCAAGTGTTGCTTTGGCGTCCTTATCACCACCTTTGGCTTTTTTGTTCAGGTTAGTAATGGCACGCTCTACGGCTTCTAAATCAGACAGTGCCAATTCTGTATTGATGGTTTCGATGTCATCAATTGGACTGACTCGACCATCAACGTGTATCACATTATCGTCATCAAAACAGCGAACTACATGAGCAATGGCATCAGTCTCACGAATATTTGCCAAGAATTGGTTGCCCATACCTTCGCCTTGTGATGCACCCGCAACCAGACCAGCAATATCAACAAATTCCATAGTGGTTGGTAAGATACGCTCAGGTTTTACAATGTCTGCTAGTTTTTTGAGGCGTGGGTCAGGTACAGGCACAATACCAACATTTGGGTCTTTGGTACAAAAAGGAAAGTTTTCCGCAGCGATGCCAGCTTTTGTAAGTGCATTAAATAAGGTAGATTTGCCGACATTTGGTAAGCCGACGATGCCACAATTAAAGCCCATGTATTGTCTCTCTTAAATTTGTTTAAAAAAATGAATAATTCGCTGTGTATTGTAGCAAAAATTATAACTGTACGGGGAGTAGATAGAAGCACATTGTTTTTACAGAGAGCTTCTTATTTATTTTTGTGCTTCTGCCGTTTCTACAACACCGACCATAACCCCCATATTTTTTTCATCCTTTTGTCCAATTTCGGGTGCATATAGTGCTGAAGCCACGCCACCATCTAAAAATAAGGCATTATGACAGCTCAAATCACCTTTAAATAATGCAGCAAATTGATAAAAGTTGACTGGTTCATCACTATTAACAAATTTAATCTGCCCATCTGCGCAGACACCAACACCATTACGAAACTTCAAAGAAGTGCTATCAGGATTAAATTTAGGATGAATGTTGCCATCAATGACGAGCATAGGTCCAGACTGTGTCGCATACCAAGGTGTGGCTTTATCTGTCTTGAGCAAATCATTCATTTGCTGGCTTTCTGTGATATTTACCTTGCCATTCTTATCCCACCATAGTACACCATTAGGTAATAGGTGAAAGTTTCCACCTCCCTCTTTAAGGTTTAATGAGCGTATTTCTTCGCCTTTAATCACAGTATAGCCAATAGGAGCGAACTCTGAATTATACATGCCAGCATTTGCGGCAAATTCGAGTGTTGATTTTTGTGGTAGATTGGCAATCAATGACTCAAACTTATATAGGGGACTAAGGGTTTGGTTTTTATTATCATCATCTGGTTTCCAAAATAAGCGTAAGGATAGGGCATCACCAGATAAAATATGGGTTTGCTCAACTTGACATAGTGAGTATTTAAAAGGTGAGGTTTGCCTACTACAAAATTTTGCTGTTGTTTCGTTATCTGTTGTTAGTTGCTCTATTAACTGCTCTGACTGGGAATCTTGGCAGCCAGTGGTGAATATAGTGATAAAAGATAGTAGCACTGCTACCCAATAATGTTTTTGGGTAGTGGAGTAGGAAAACTTTTGGATAAAAGAGCTGGAGCTGGATATCACAGACACAATAGACCTCAATAAAATATGTCATGGAAGCAGTATATTCGGTATACAGTTTAAGTATAAGGCAGTCTACTGTAAAAGGATATTGTATTTTATAGAGTCAAAATTTGTAGCATTGACACAATACAAACTGCTATGAGGTTATTTTTATAAACATTACCTTTAAACGTAGCCTTATTATAGTATTAGTTGTTATGGCTTTGGTTTTTATTAAAAGACAGTGACGGTTATATCCACTTAAATGGCTACAATGGTTGGATTAAGGTATCCACTAGGTATCAGCTATGATGCAAATTGTATGTCTTCTATTAAAACTTATCACAGTTCGATGTTAGATTTGCGCTTTACTCTATCATTTATATTATGATTGATTATAATAGGCGTCAGTTTTATCAAAACTATTATAATGGGACTATTTTTAGGTGGAAACTGTATTATTTAGTGTCCATTTAGTAGAGTTTGGTATTATCTGCTGTGTTTTATAAATAAACTGGACAAAATTAAGGAGTCTTACTAATGGCGATTGAGCGTACATTATCTATTATTAAGCCAGATGCTGTTGCTGGTAATCATATCGGTGAAATCTATACTCGTTTTGAGCAAGCTGGATTAAAAATTGTGGGTGCAAAAATGTTGCATCTTGACGATGAAAAAGCAGGTGGTTTTTATGCAGAGCATAAAGAGCGTCCTTTTTACAATGACTTGAAAGCTTTTATGACTTCAGGTCCTGTGGTCGTTTCTGTATTAGAAGGTGAAAATGCGATTGCAAAGCACCGTGAAATTATGGGTGCAACCAATCCTGCAGAAGCTGCTGAAGGTACTATTCGTAAAGACTTTGCAAAGAGTATTGATGAAAATGCAGTACATGGCTCAGATTCTCCAGAGTCAGCAAAACGTGAAATCGCTTATTTTTTTGCTGAAGACGAAGTATTAGAGCGTACTCGTTAAGCATTCATATTAATTATATGAGCTGATATTATTTATTAAGCCAAGTGTCATGGGCATATATTGCTGATGGCACTTGTCTGCATGTTGTCAAGTTAGGGTAAGACCCATGAGTAAAATTACGACTGTCAATCCAGATGCGCAGAACACTGTGAGCCATGCCTCTGTTGTAGAGTCAAAAGAAGCGGTGAATGAGCGTACCAATCTTCTAGGTATGAACCAAGAGGAGCTGGGAGCGTATTTTAAGACATTGGGTGAAAAACCCTTTCGAGCCACACAGGTTATGAAGTGGATATATCAGCATGGTGTGACTGACTTTACCCAAATGACAAACTTATCTAAGGCACTGCGTGAAAAGTTAAATCAGCATGCCTGTGTCACACCGCCAAAGGTGAAGCATAAAGAATTTAGCGAAGATGGCACACGTAAGTGGGTGTTTGAAGTTGCGGGTGGCTCGTTGGTAGAAACAGTACTGATTCCAGCAGATGATAGTAAGGTCAATGGGCGAAAAACACTATGTATATCTTCACAAGTTGGCTGTGCTTTAGACTGTAGTTTTTGCAGTACTGGCAAACAGGGTTTTGAGCGAGATTTGACACCTGCTGAGATAATTGGTCAGCTTTGGGTTGCTAATGCTTCTTATATGCAGGGTGTTGCGAGTCAAGATTGGCAAAATCACGTTACCAATGTGGTGATGATGGGTATGGGTGAGCCGTTGTTGAACTATCAGCCCGTTGTTTCTGCAATGAAACTGATGCTATCAGACCATGCGTATGGTCTATCAAAGCGTCGAGTCACATTATCAACCTCTGGTGTTGTCCCTAAAATGTATGATTTGGCTGATGATATTGATGTGGCACTTGCCATCTCTTTACATGCACCAAATGATGAGTTACGTAATGAGCTTGTCCCAATTAATAAAAAATATCCATTAGCAGAGTTAATGGCAGCAGCACGTGCTTATGTCTTTGATAGTAATCCACGCCACAAAAAGCATGTGACAATTGAATATGTGATGTTAGAAGGGGTGAATGATAGCGACGAACATGCTCAGCAATTAGTTCGTCTGTTAGATGACTTACCGAGCAAGATTAACTTGATTCCATTTAACCCATTCCCTCATGCACCGTATGGACGTTCAAGTAATAATAGAATCCATGCTTTTAGCAATATTTTAAGTAAAGCAGGATTTGTTTGTACCATTCGCCAAACTCGTGGTGATGATATTGATGCTGCTTGTGGGCAGTTGGTGGGTCAGGTTGCTGATAGAACTCGACGTTCTGCAAAATGGAAGCAACGTATTCAAGAGCAAGAACAAAGTATGAGTTAAAAGTAGATATATTTGGATAATCGGTTTAGTTAGAACGGATAGATGTCATTTTTGCTGATATCAAATTAATTCTGGTATATTGCGAATAGTTTAAGTTAGACTAACAAATGTGATTGACTTATATTCAAGTATTTAATCTTTCTTAAACAGAAGATAGAATATCGAAGTATCTGATATAAGTGCTTTTTTACGTTGATTTATAGTGAAAATTTCACCTTCTATTTTATGGCTAATTTAAGAACTTACTATGACTGTCTCATACTCCACTACATATTCGTTTCGTGATATTATCCGCAATAATATTCGCAGTTTTCATTACGCTATACGGGCAACGCTGATTGCTAGCGTGGCAATAATGGTACTAAGTGGTTGTCAATCTACTTCGGTTGATGGGGTAACACCGACTAGCCGATATGCAACGACAACTGAACCAACAGGATATACGTCTGATCCTAATAAAGTTGCACAAGTTCGTACAGCAATGGCGGCGCAGTTTATTCGTCAAAATGAGCTCGATTCAGCACAGCGGCAGCTAGAGAAGGCCTTTTCCGCTAATAGCCGATATGCGCCTGCTTATGATATGATGGGCATCCTATTGCAACAAGAAGGCAGTGAAATTAATCTTGCCAAGGCAGATGGATTTTTTAAGCGAGCCATTGAGCTTGACCCACAGTTTATGCAAGCACGTAATAACTATGGTGTATATCTATCGCAGATGGGAAGATATAATGACGCAATAGAACACTTTGAAGTGGCAGGTGCTGCATTAGGCTATGAAGGACGAATTGGTGCTTTAGAAAATTTAGGGCGGACCGCTCTAAAAGTGGGTAATACACAACTGGCGACAACTGCATTTTTGCGGGCATTGGATGGCAATCGTAATAGCTTAATTGCACATATTGAGTTGGTCGATTTGCTTATTGCTCAAAATCGTATACCACAAGCACAACAATTTTATGACGAAACTGTTTTGTTAACAGGTGGTGAGGCGAGTAGCCCACGTTTATTGTTACAAGGCATTAAATTAGCGGCAGCACGTAATGATCTGTCACAACGACAACAGCTATCACAGCAACTTTTATCAGCATACCCCCTAAGTGATGAAGCAAAATTGCTTAAAACTTGGATTCGTAACCCAGAGGCATCATGGAAGTAACTACCCCCCAATCAACTGACACTGTATCAAACCTAGAAAAGAGTGGCTCTCCACACGCATTTGGAGCAACGTTAAGACGTGCTCGTGAGCAGAAAAAAGCGACTCTTGATGAAGCAGCAGATACACTACATATCTTAAAGCGTCATTTAGAGGCACTAGAGGCAGAGGACTTTAGTAAACTGCCTCAAGCGACATTTGCTCGTGGCTTTGCTATTAACTATGCCAAGTATTTGGGATTAGATCCGCATGATATTGCTAAAGCATTTGATGCTGCTTATCCTACGCATTTAAAAGAGGCAAGCCGCAGTGAGATTAACACGCCATTAAAACCTTTAGGGACACTGCAGCGTGATTCTCGTCGTCTTAACTTACGGATAAATCCACTGTTAATATTGGGTGCAATTGCACTGGTTGTTTTAGCAGTATTTTTATTACGTACGATCAGCAATGCCAGACAAGAAGTGCCTGCAGAGGGTGAAGAGGTTGTCGTGGTTGATGACATATCTGGTGTAGAGCAGATACAAGGTGCTTCTTTGGATAATACAGCCACCTCTTTGCCAGCAGGTACAGCTGCCACTGGTGCTGGTAGTGCAGTAGGTGTTACAACCACAGCCCCTGTAGAAGAAGTCCAAAGTGGTAGCACAAATAATGCTACTCAGGCTACCTTAGATTTTTGGGTACGTGGTAATACAGATATTAGCGTGACAGATGCAACTGGTAAATCTTTAATGAGTGGTAATCAGTCTCGAGGTGGTTATAAAATCTCAGGTGTACCACCATTTCAGGTGCAGATTAGTAAAGTTAGCAATGTGGCTTTAAACTTAAATCAAGAAAAGGTTG
The DNA here is from genome assembly GCF_020662265.1 of Psychrobacter sp. I-STPA6b. Taxonomy (GTDB): domain Bacteria; phylum Pseudomonadota; class Gammaproteobacteria; order Pseudomonadales; family Moraxellaceae; genus Psychrobacter. Next base: position 188,437 of record NZ_VEWM01000080.1, on the reverse strand, counting down.
CATTAACGCAATATGCACAAAATAACCAAGCAAATTTCTCACTTTCTCCATAAATCTTCTCTATCATATCTGATAGATACTATTTGCCCTTCAATGAGCTAATTAAGGATTAAGTGATGTCAATGCCTTCCCCCATAACTCGTCGTCCTACAAAGAAAATCTATGTGGGTGATGTCGCAGTGGGTGGTGATGCACCCATTAGTGTACAGAGTATGACCAATACCAACACCTGTGATGTGGCGGCCACTGTCGCACAGATTCAGCGCTGTGTTGATGCTGGGGCAGACTTGATGCGTGTATCGACACCAACGATGGATACAGTTGCGGCTTTTGCTGAGATTAAAAAGCAGGTTAATGTTCCTTTAATTGCAGATATCCACTTTGACTATAAAATTGCACTTGCTGTTGCAGAAGTCGGCGCAGACTGTTTACGGATTAACCCCGGTAATATTGGTAATGATAAAAAAGTACGAGAAGTGGTGGCATGTGCTAGAGAGCATAACATCCCGATTCGTATTGGTGTGAATGCAGGCTCGTTAGAAAAAGATTTGCAACGCAAGTATGGTGAGCCGACAGGTGAAGCGATGTTAGAGTCGGCTCTACGCCATATTGACATTTTAGAGCGCTTAAACTTTGACCAGTATAAAGTCTCAGTTAAAGCCAGTAATATATTTTTGACCTTAGATGCGTATCGTCTGATTTCTGCACAGATTGAAAACCCCTTACATTTGGGTGTCACAGAAGCTGGTGTATATCGCACTGGTACAGTTAAGTCTGCCATTGCGCTAGGTGGCTTATTGCTCGAAGGTATCGGAGATACCATGCGTATTTCACTGGCTGCTGAGCCTGAAGAAGAGATTAAGATTGGCTTTGATATCCTAAAATCTTTAGGAATCCGCTCTAATGGTGTGAACTTTATTGCCTGTCCAAGTTGCTCTCGTCAGGAATTTGATGTGATTCGGGTAATGAATGACTTAGAAGCACGTTTGGAAGACATTCGTGAGCCGATGGATGTTTCAGTTATTGGTTGTAAAGTGAATGGTCCGGGAGAAGCTAAAGAGGCTGATATTGGCGTTGTTGGTGCTAGCCCAAACTCTTTAGTATATCGAAACGGTGATAAAAGTCACTTAATTGATACCAAGCAACTGGCAGATGAAATCGAAAAAATGGTGCGTGATAAAGTAAAAGAACGTGAAGCAAAACGAGAAAATGAGATTTTGCGGGTGAAAGCCTAGGTGTATCTAAGTATATAATGCAAATGAAGTTTTTCTGCAAATAATAATATATGAGAAGTTTTGGATTGGTAGATTATGATTAAGTCGATTAAAGGTTTTAATGACATCCTGCAAGTACCGACAGAAGTTAGTCGTCCAAGTAGTGAGTGGCGACAGTTAGAGCATACATTAGCCAATGTTTTAGATAGATTTGGATTTGAGCAAATCCGTTTGCCGATTGTTGAGGAGACTCAACTTTTTGCTCGAGCTATTGGTGATGCGACGGATATTGTTGAAAAAGAGATGTTTAGCTTTACCGATAAGTCTGACCCACCAACGCCTATTACTTTGCGTCCTGAGGGGACAGCAGGCGCAGTCAGAGCTGTCATTGAGCATAATTTGCTACGTGGTGATGCACCAAAGTTGTGGTATATGGGACCTATGTTTCGCTATGAACAGCCCCAAAAAGGACGCTATCGTCAATTTCATCAGCTAGGGGTTGAAAGCTTCGGTAGTGAACTACCTGATGCAGATGCTGAGCTGATTGCCATGACTTATATGATGTGGCAAGACTTGGGTATTGATCATGAGCTAACTTTGCAAATTAATAGTCTAGGCGAGCCAGAAGAGCGGTCGGCATATCGTCAGGCATTGGTTGATTACTTAACCGATAAAAAAGCAGACCTAGATGCAGACAGTCAGCGTCGATTGAGCACTAACCCTTTACGCATCTTAGATAGTAAAGATAGCAAAACACAGGCTATCTTAGCAGATGCGCCCATGCTATCTGACTTTTTAGGTGCAGATAGTCAAGAGCATTTTGCCAAAGTACAGCAGTATTTAACTGTACTAGGCATCGACTATGAAATTAATCCAAAGCTGGTGCGTGGTTTAGATTACTATAATAAAACAGTTTTTGAATGGGTAACTGATAAGCTGGGCGCACAAGCAACGGTATGTGCTGGTGGTCGCTATGATGGTTTAATCGGTCAGCTAAAAACTCTAAAGCAGGGTGATACAAAGAAACCTGCACAGTCAGCACCTGCCATTGGCTTTGCTATGGGACTGGAACGCTTATTGCTATTAATACAAGCGATAGAACCCTTTGCACAGACTTCAGCTTGTGATGTATTTATTGTAGCGCATCCAGACGTTTATACTTCGGGTTTAAAATATGCACAATCACTGCGAAAAGAACGCCCAGACTTACGTGTGAAAATGAGTAGTGCAACCAGCTTAAAGTCACAAATGAAAAAAGCAGATAAATCAGGTGCGGATTTGACAGTGATATTGGCGCAAGATGAGATAGCCAATCAGCAGGTGAGCATTAAGCATATGCAGACGGGTGAGCAGACAACTCAGCCTGATTCATGGTTATATTCAGTGGATAACTTTAGCGTTAAATAGTTTATAGTAACATAACTTATGATTTCGATAGTTGCCTAAAGTGAAGGTAGTGTAAATAAGCATACTTGAAGATGAAGTATGATATATGGTTGTTTATTTTGATGATATATCATGATTAATGGTATGCTTGAATAGTTTTTTATTTTTAGATAATAGTTTATTAGGTAATATTATGGTCAGCAATACCGGTTCAAACCCTACTGGTGATAAATACGAAGCGCAGTCGATGGCTGATTTGAAAAAATATGGTGGCTATATTATCGCAGTTATCTTATTGGCTTTAGCTGGCTATTTTGGCTGGCAATATTGGCAAAATAGAACTGTGAGTGTTGATACAGTTGCTGCAGATGAGTATGCTGCTGTACAAGAGCTTAATGACAAAGTAAATTTGGCAAAGCAAAATCCTGATTTAGAAGCAACAGCTTTGGAAGCAGATAAAGCAGCACTGGCTGAACAGATAGATGCCTTGGTCGCTACACATCCCAACTCTGTATATGCTTGGCAAGCTTTGGTATTAAAAGCACGTCAGCAAGCAGATGCTGAAGACTATGATGGCGCTAGCACATCACTAAAACAAGCATTGTCGGTTGCTAATGATGATGCAGGATTAAAAGCACTGACTCAGTTGCGTTATGCAGCAACATTATTGGCGGCGGGTAAAGTAGATGAAGCCTTATCAGAGGCATCGCATGAAGTTCCTAATGCTTTTGATGCAACAAAACAAGAGTTATTGGGTGATATCTATCTGACTCAAGGTAAACAAGAAGATGCGATACGGGCTTATGAGAACGCTTGGTCATTGTTGATTAAACGAGAAGAAGAACGTGCTATCTTACGTTTAAAAATCGAAAGCTTAGGGGTTGTACCTGAGCAGGTGCCAGACAAACCTGAGTTAATTGCGAGTCAAGCATCGACCGTAGGAAGCTTGGTGACGGAAGAAGTAACACCAGAACAGCCAGTCGAAATAGATGCATCTACAGTTACTGTACAGTCTGAATCTACTGGTGAAGCGGAGACAGAAGAAGCATCTGAGATACAGTAGTAATCGCGTTAATATTTAAAAGCGATACGAAATGAATATGGCGTAACTGGCTTGCTGAATTGATGACGCAGAAACGATATTTATGAACTAATACGAGTACAAACCTATGACAAGATTTATCACGAATACTGGTGTTGCTATTATATCAAATAGGACGGTTCGTCCCATTATACAAGGTGTGGCAGTTGCTTTCTTAGCGATTAGTAGTGTGGCAATGGTTGGTTGTAGTAAAACCATTAAGCCAGATGAGCATAAACCAACGAAGCTTGTCCAATTAGAGCAACAAGTTAACTTGTTGGAGCCAGTATTTGCCGTCACAACATCGGCAAAAGGTAATGCTAAAGATCCTTTATCTTTGCAAGTAGGGTTAAATGGTAATCAGGTGATAGTTGCCAGTCGTGATGGTAATGTTTCTGCATATGATGCCCAAGGTAAGAACTTATGGCAAGTGAATGTAGGTAGTGAGATTACAGGTGGTGTGGCTGTAGATGCTAGCCATGATATTGCTATTGTTAGCACTCGTGATGCCAAAATTATTGCATTAGATGGTAAAACTGGGCAAGTACGTTGGCAACGTCCAACCACAGGCACAATCTTATCGCCTGCATTGATTCATAATAATCGTGTCATTGTGTCAGGTAACGATGGTCTGTTGCAAGGGCTATCTTTACAATCTGGAAATCCAGTATGGCAGTTTGCCACACAGGTGCCAAGTATCAGTGTTCGAGGCAGTGCTTCTCCTGTGCTATTAGATGATAGCACAGTCTTAATTGCTACAGCCGATGGTCGTTTGCATGCACTTAATATTGAAACAGGTCAGCCATTATGGTCACGACGTGTGGGTGTACCATCAGGTGCTAGTGAAGTGCAACGTATGACTGATATTGATGGTAATCCAGTTGTTGATAATGGTCAGTTATTCGCAATTAGCTATAGTGGTCAGTTAGTAGGTGTTGATTTACGCAGTGAAAGAATTCTGTTTGTGCAAGATGCTAGTAGCTTAAAGTCATTGGCAACAACTAATGATAGTGTCATTGCGACTACCTTATCAGGAGATGTTAAGGCCTTTAATCGTGTGACAGGTGAGCCAATGTGGGAGAACTCAGAGCTTCGTTATCGCCAGTTGACGAATCCAGTGCTTATCGGTAACTATATCGCGGTTGGTGATTTAGAAGGTGTGGTACATTTACTGTCGCCACAAACAGGAAAAATTGTTAGTCGAACTAGTACAAAAGGCGCTTTATCTACACTACAAGTTCAAGCAGATAACTTAATGACACAAAGCCAGTCTGGACAAGTAAATATCTGGCGTTTGAGTCACTAAAAGATAATTTATTTATCATAATGGGGTTTATTGATGTAACAAAATTTGTTGCGCAATAAACCCTAGCTGTAAAAGTATTATTAATATTAAAAAAGTTTTTCTGTAAATTTGATATATTAAACTTTAGCTTTTCCATTTACTACTATTTGTCTTAGCAAATAAATAGTCACCTTCTTTTTAGATATCTATCTAATATTCCATTTTAAATTTATTTTTGTGAGAGTAATCCATGTCAATGAAACCTGTCGTTGCCCTTATTGGACGCCCAAATGTTGGTAAGTCAACGATATTTAACCAGATGACACGAAGTCGACAAGCATTAGTGGCAGATCTATCTGGTTTGACACGTGACCGTCAATATGGTGATGCCACCTATGAGGGTAAATCATTTATCGTGGTTGATACAGGTGGTATCGGTGAGTCTGATGATGGCAAAGGTGAGATAGATGATTATATGTCTACTCAGTCTCATACCGCGATTCATGAAGCTGATATTATTGTATTTGTTGTTGATGCACGTGCTGGTATGGTTGGTGCAGATGCAGACATCGCTAAACAGTTGCATATATTGGGTAAGCCAGTCTATTTGGTTGCAAATAAAATTGATGGTGTGCATGATGCGGCACCAGCAGAGTTTTTTGCATTAGGATTGGGTGAGCCATATCCGATGGCTGCCAGTCATGGTCGAGGACTGAATAATCTATTAGATGATTTGACTGAGACGATGCCAGAACAAGTAGAAGATACTGCACCTGACGGATTGAAGCTGGCAGTTATTGGTCGTCCTAATGTAGGCAAATCTACATTGGTCAATCGTTTGTTAGGTGAAGAACGGGTTGTGGTCTTTGATATGCCAGGGACAACTCGAGACAGTATTTATATTCCGTATGAGCGTAATGGCAAAAACTATGTATTAATTGATACAGCAGGTGTGCGACGTCGTGGTCGTATTGATGAGAAGGTTGAAAAATTCTCTGTTATTAAGGCACTGCAAGCCATTAAAGATGCCAACGTGGTGATATTGGTTGTTGATGGTAAAGAAGGTATTGTAGATCAAGATTTACATATGCTAGGTTATGCACTAGATGCTGGTCGAGCCATTGTGATTGCTATCAATAAATGGGATGGTTTGTCTGAAGAGCAAAAGCAGATACTAAAATCAGATATAGAGCGTCGTTTTAACTTTGTACCTTATGTTAAGGTTCACCTGATTTCTGCGTTGCATGGCACGGGTGTGGGTAATCTTTATCCATCAATACTACGGGCGTATCAGTCTTCAATGTTCAAAGTTTCAACCAGTCGACTAACTCAAATCTTAGAAGATGCGATTACTGCAAATCCACCACCAATGGTCGCAGGACGACGTATTAAGCTACGTTATGCGCATTTGGGGGGACATAACCCGCCAGTGATTGTGATTCATGGTAACCAAACAGGCTCATTACCAAATAGCTATCGTCGTTATCTTGAGAACCAATTTCGGGATGTTTTTAAGCTAGAGGGGACGCCATTAAAGGTTGAGTTTAAGTTAAATACTAACCCCTATGCAGGAAAAAAGTCCACGCCAACAAAGGCAAAAATGCAACAGCAAAGACAGCGTAAGCGTGTACAGAAGTTTAAAAAGAAGGGTAATAAAGGGCGTTAAATATTTGTAAGAGAGTGGTGGTTGACTACCAAAACTCACTTATGTATTAATAGGAACACTATATTCTTGATTAGGCTTTGTTGAACATTTATTTCTGTACAAAAAATAGCTTAATGGATTTAATGTTCAATAGTTCCTAAATGACTGTTTGTCATCGTATTTTATCTTATGAGTCATACTTTATTTTATGAACCGTCACTCACAAAAGAACTTTCAATATTTCATTCAGCAAACTGCGATTATACCAACAACTATTTTGTTTATATCAGCAGTTAGCCTATATATATTTGGTGGTTTGGTTGATACTTACCATCAAAAGAAAATTGAAATTAAAAGCTTTTCACAAATGCTGGCTGAAAGTGCATCAATACCTGATGGTGCACCTGTTGTGGCACAGCAAGTGACGTATTTATTAGAGCAAGATGATGCACTACAGAGTATTTCTTTTTACTCCATTGAACAGTCTTTAAACTTTAATGAGCAAAATGACTCAGATTGGCAAGTAGTGGCGGGTAAGGATGTTATCAGTTTTCATCAGCCTGTTATTAGTAAAGCTTTAGACTTTAGCCTTGATGCCAAGCCACAGTCTGCACTATCGAATCGCTCATTACTAGGCTATATTAATGTTACGTTAGATTTAAGCCTATTGAGAAAGCAGTGGTTTATCCAGCACTCTATCGTATTATTAAGCTTACTGGGTTGTTATGCTATTTGGTTTGCTGCGATGTGGTGGCGGTTATCAAAGCCATTAGATAGACTTGAGCAGTTAGCAGATGAGGCATCAGAGTTGCTGGGAAAAAATATAGAGACAGCAAATCGGTTGCTCAAAGATGAAAGCCAGTTTATTCAGCTTGATCGCATTCATAAGGCCATGTTTTGGTTGCATCGATTATACCAGCAAAGCCAAAGTCGGATCCAAGAGTTAGAAAAACAAAGTCATACCCAGCCTTCAAATGAAATGCTGGCTTTCCAGCAAAGTAACTTCCAAAGCATGATTACTCATGAGTTAAAGACCTCTTTGAATGCAATTTTTGGGGGGTTGCAACTATTAGACAATCACTATGCCAGTAATGAGCAAAAAGATGCCATCAATATTATTAAAAAGGGAAGTACAGATTTAGACTTTATTTTAGGGCAGATTATTCAGCTCAATAAAATTGAAAAAGGACAGATGAAGGTTGATGTATCGGAAATTCGTCCTTTACAGATACTGAGTAATTTAATACAGACTTATGAAAAAACAGCAAAGGATAAAGGGATTGAGCTGATGGGGCATATACATCACTCAGATCAAGGGCTAAAAGGTGATTTACAAAAGGTTTATAGTATATTAGATGTACTGATTAATAATGCCATCAAGTTTACAAAAGAAGGTAGTGTTACAGTTGAGTCCTATTTAGAACAGATGGATGAGAAAATCTGTTGGCGTGTTGATGTGACTGATACAGGGGTAGGCATTGAAGAGCATAACCTAAAAGATATTTTCTTACCATTTTTCCAAGTAGACCCTTCGATGAGTAGAGAGTTTGAAGGTGTAGGTGTAGGCTTGGGTGTTGCTGAGAAATTAGCAAAGCTGATTAAAGGTGAGCTGACTGTAAAAAGTGTCTATGGAGAAGGTAGTACATTTAGTTTGATATTGCCACTATTAGAATGGAAGCAGGGTTATGAAAGTCGATTATTAGAAGGTGTCAAAATTGCTTATATTGATACTAATAGGCAGTCTAATTTTGTAAAGCTTATGGGTAGATATGGTGCTTTGGTTGAGGACTTTATTGATTATCAGTTGTTAATAGATTATATATTTAGTACACCTGTCAATGCTCTAGGGATCTCATCAAATATTAGTATTAAAGATGCTAAGTTTTTGGCGATAAAAATTCGCAAGTTAGAAAAAGAGCATCGTCTACTCATTGTGTATTATTATGATAAAATTAGTGATACTAAAATGAATGAGCTACAGGCGGCTGGGGTGGATTTTTGCCAGCCAGCTCAGCTTCCAGACGATGAGTTAGCAAGTGCAATAAAGGGGTGGCTATAAGTAGAGTGTCATATATTGCAGAGTATATGACTTATTATTTGTCATTTTGTTATGGCTATAATCAATATTGAATAGGAAGGAAGTTCATATTGATTATTAGGGCATGTTGAATATTTACTCTGTAAAGTGATCATTCATAAAAATTTATAGTTATATTTTAACTTTTGTGCAAAGTGGGCTAAATTATTCACAATAGCTCTCAGTAAAAAGGCAACCTTTCTAAACAGAAAAGGTTGCCTTTTGATATTATGATTTAAGAAAATATCTATAAAGTTTTGGATGATACGTTAGAATAAGCTGGTAACCCACTTTACAATATGTTGCCAAGCTCGCTTTAATAGTCCAGATTGCTCAATATTCTCAGTGGCGACGATAGGTACAGTAGCGACAGTTTTGCCTTCGATAACTGCCATCATTTCTCCAATTTTTTGACCTTTGGTGATAGGCGCTGCGATATCATCATCTAGACGAGTAATGGTTTCAATTTTATTTTTCTGTTTTTTGGCAACTAATACTTGTAAAGGTGCTTGTGTGGCGGCGGTTACTTCATCAGCCTCGCCAAATAAGACAGGGACTTTAGCGACAAATTGATTTGCAGGTGCTAAAACAGCAGTATCAAAATGTCCAAATCCCCAGTTAAGTAGCTCGCGGGACTGGTCAGCACGTGCTTGCATGCTTTTTGTACCCATGATTACAGAGATTAGTCGCATGTTATTGCGCTTGCTGGAAGCCACAAGGCAGTAGCCAGCAGCATTGGTATGCCCAGTCTTTAAGCCGTCAACTGTTGGATCTGTTAACAAAAGAGCGTTACGGTTGCCTTGAGTGATATTGTTATAGGTAAACTCTTTTTCAGAATATATATTATAGTACTTGTCATCATCTTTAATAATGGCTCGGGCAAGCTTGGCTAAGTCTAGAGCGGATGCTTCATGGCCTTCATCTGGCATACCCGTTGCGTTAACAAAGTGTGTATTTTCCATTCCTAAGTTTGCAGCTTCTTCATTCATCATGTCGGCAAAAGCAGACTCACTACCAGCGATATGTTCTGCCATCGCTTTGGAGGCATCATTGCCTGATTGAATAATAATACCTCTCAGCATATCAATAACTGATGCGGTTGTGTTGACGGGAACATACATACAAGACTGGCTACTGCTACCACGGCACCATGCGCTTTCACTCATTAAGACAGGGTCTTCTTCTTGTAATTCACCTGAAATGAGCTTTTTTTCAATAATATGGCTGGTCATCATTTTTGTTAATGAGGCAGGTGGTAGTGGAACATTTGCATTCTTTTGAGCCAATATCTCACCAGTGTCATAGTCCATTAAGACATAAGCAGCATTATCCATTTGTGGTGGCTCTATGGCAGCTTGAGTCGCCAAAGAAGTCAGTACCAGACTGGTGGCAGTTGCGAGTTTTAATACCAGATTTTGTTTCATTGTTTGTTCCATAACCACTTATATGACAATGACTATTGTCATTGAGATGAATAATATATTGACGATAGGGAAATTATCTATAAAAGAGCCATCTTATCAAAATGCCTAATATTGGGAAATAGCTAATTGCATATTTATGCCAATATTTCAATCTACTGTTATCTAGCAAAAAGAAAATTTAATGATAACCATCAATCATTGAAGTATAATTAAAAAACTAATAAAGTATGGCTCTAAATAGGGCCAAGATTTGATACTTAGAAAGTTTCACTGGCAAGCTCTTGACATAATATTTTATTTTCTTCTGCTGGATAAGGATAACCTTTGGTCCAAATTCGAATACTTCTAAGTATATTTTTATAATCTTGTTGTGTTGATAGATACTGTAATGCTGCTTGAGGGTTTTCTATATTAGGTATTAATTTTTGTAACTCTATATTATATCTTTGATAAAACACGTGTTTTTGACGAGTATTTAGCATTGGTGGACAAATTTCAGATAATACTTGTAATACAGCAATTTTATGAGTAGCAGAATTAACTTCTAGTAAGTCTGCTGAAACGAAAGTTGGTGTTGCTGCTTGTACAGCCTGTGAGAGTATGGTTATCATACTGACTGTTAAGCCTATACTAAGGTATTGGCCAAGAGACAGGAAAGATTTATTTTGTAAAATCATGGTTACGCATCATACTTTTCCATAAATGATGAACCTATAATAATGATTACGTATAGTAATGTCACATGAATTTTATGGAGACTTGTAGAGTTATTGTGTCCTAAAATTAAGCGTGCGTAACATAAAAGAAGAACAGTAGTGCGATATATCAAGGTGTCATTGCTTCTTATAGTTAGTGCGTTACTGGTATTTTGCATAAAACTTGTTTGTGTGTAACAGGAAGTTATCTTTTCAGTTATTATCAACAGGATTATATTGACTTCCTTGTTCATCACGGTAAAGTGACTATGAGAGAGAATGCAAAGAAATAGGGTAATAGTATGAGACATTATTTGCAGTGTAATATTCAGTGGTAATATTTAAATGAATATATGTCTAATGGGTACTTTTGATGCTCTATGATTCTAAAATTATTTTTAGTAAATTTATAATGTAGATTTAAGGTAATATGTTTATGTATACCAACCGATTCAAATTAAAGCGTCCAAGTATGCTACCGTGGTATAAAGCAGGAGTGTATTCATTGGTGTTAGCAACCGTTGCCATATTTTCGGGATGTGCGACACCAATACCACAAAATGTGAAACCAACACCAACAATTGTTAATAATGAGCGAGGTGTTCCAAATTATTATCATGTACGGGCAGGTGATACTGTCAGTCAAATTGCTGGTCGTTATGGGCTAAGTATTGGACAGATTAAAGAATTAAATCATTTAGATAGCCAATATACGATTTATGTTGGTCAGTGGCTTAAACTGTGGCAAGATAATTCGGGACAACGTCCAGTCGTGAATAACAGACATACAGCTGGGCAGTCACATAATCGTCAAGTACCAAATACATCAGCTACTACTAGCTCTGGTTACCGTTATCCAACTTCGAATGCTGTGATTCATCAATATGATAGTAACACAGGTGTTATGGGTATGTGGTTTGCAGGGCAGATTGGCGATCCAGTTGTTGCTAGTCAGTCAGGAACAGTACTATATACAGGTGATGGCTTACTTGAGTATGGTAACTTAGTCATGATTAGGCATGATAGTGAGTATGTGACAGCCTATGCACACAATGACCGAATATTGGTTAAAGAAGGAGAGCAAGTACAGGCTGGTCAACGTATCGCAACGATGGGTAACTCAGGTAGTGTCGATCAAGTTGCATTAGAGTTTCAGGTACGTCGTAATGGTCGCCCTGTAGATCCAAAGACTGTATTGAGTTATTAGGTTCGGTTGAGCCTTTGCTCCGTTAGGCTAGTATTTATACAGGATATAGCTACTTTGTGCTTTCATGTAAAAATTGGCTAAATTTACTTTGATTATATAACCATATTGTCAGCACTATGAAAACAGTATCTTTTTAGACAAACAGCCCAAGCTATAAGCTTGGGCTGTTTGTTTTTAGTGAGCATCTAGGTATTATGTATTAGGAACAGACTGAATAGAAGTGGATACTTACTGTCCAATAATTTTGATATAAGCATTTGCTTTTAGTTCTTGTAACCAGTCTTCTTGTGCTTGTGGGGCTAAGCGTTGGAATAGTGCTTCACGAGCAAGGTTGCGGCGATATTGCTCGCTAACATCTTTTTTACGCGAGTCAGTGACTTGTAGAATATGCCAGCCAAACTGTGACTTGAAGGGTGCTGAAATCTCTCCTACAGGTGTTTTTTGCATGACTTCTTCAAATGCTGGCACAGTATCTCCAGCAGATATCCAGTCCAGATCTCCACCACGTCCAGCAGAACCAGTATCATCTGAGTAGGTCGAAGCCAGTGAGGCAAAGTCACTACCTTGATTTAGTTGGTTATAGATATCATTGATTTTTTGCTGTGCTAGAGCATCGTTTTGGCGTTCATCTGTTTTGATAAGGATATGGCGGACATGCCACTGAGGAATAACCAACTCATCACTATTACGCTTATCTGTTAGTTTAATGATATCAATACCTTGAGGTGTCATTTGTGGTTCAGTGACTGAGCCAATAGGTAGGTTTGCAATGGTTGATGCCAGCTCAGTAGGTAAGCCTGCGGCTGGATGATAACCCATATCGCCACCTTGTAGTGGAACAGGATAGTTTATATTTGGGTCATTACTGACAGCTTCAATGGCTTGCTGTGCATCATCTGTGTTTTGTAGCGCTGTACGTACTTGCTGAGCAACTTGTAGTGCTTGGGCTTTCTGTTGATCAGAAATTCGGCTGTAATCATCAATATAAGGAATACGGATATGAATGGTACGATATTCACTTTGTTCCAGCTTTTTGCCTTCTGGGGAGGCAAGATAAGCGTCAATATCTTGGTCAGTGATATGAACTCGACTCATCACTTGGCGTTGTTGTAACGCGCGCAGTGATTCTTCTTCGATAATTTGTTGACGTATTTGAGCGTAACGGCCAGGTTGTTGAGCATCGAGACGTTGTTGTAATTCTGCTAGGCTATTGAATCCTTGTGATTGTGCTAATGCTTGTAAGCGTTGATTGACTGCATTAGCAGATGGACGTATACCAGCACGTCGAATAATATCTAGTTGTAGCTCACGTAGGATAAGTCCATTTAGGACTTCATTTTGTAGCTGTGCTAGAGGAGGTGGTGTAGCTCCAGATGCTCTGATATTCTGTTGGGCTTGTTGTACTGCTGAGGTTAGTTGGCTTTTTAAAATAGGGGTGTCGTTGACCAGTGCAATAATACCATCATTACTATTGTTTATAGTAACGGATGGTTGCGTATTTTGAAGTGATGAGTTGTTGTCTACTTGGGTTTCGGCATGCGCTGAGAATGAGCCTAGCATACCGATACTAATAGCCAGTGATAAGGCATATTTTGTATGTGTTGCAAGGTTTGGGATACGGGTCAGTTTGCTCGTTAATGTCATCATGATGAGTATCTGCGTCCTATGTACAATGTAAGTGGTTAGAAATCTAAATCTATAATCGCTGGTTGCTCAAGATATATAATATTAATATCTGTTGTTAAGGCAACATTTTATAAACAGTTAGGAGTTATTAAAAGAGTCTTTACTCTTTCCAAAACTTATCAACTGGCTCAAATCCCAGTATCTTATTAGACAGTATGCGAGTCATCCGACTGTCACTGTTACTGCCGAATCCATTGATACGAAACTCAGCCATAATAGCACGTGTTGGGTCTTTATCAACATTCAAGTCATTATAATAGCTACGCCCATAAATAGAAAATCCATAACAGCAGTCTTCATAGTCGACACCAATAAAGGAGTCAATCATTTTATGATTACGACTATCATACTGCCCTTGTGCCAGTAATCGCCATTTATCATTGATTGGAAAGACGGTAGAGGCAGTAATAGCAGATAAGGCAGATTGGTTAGTTAGGGTGTTGCTATGGCGTTGAATATAGCCCAGATTAAATAGACTGCGTGGTGTTGGTTGGTAGCGTATCTGGGTGGTGATAAAGTTAAGGTCATTGTTAGGTTTGAGTGCGCCATTAAAGTCAAACCAGAAGTTTTGGTAGGGCTGGGCGCTACTATTCCATACAATTCCTGAGTTTGAGCCCGTAAATGTAGGGGCATTAGCCGATAAGGTAACCCGTGCATCATCTAGATAAATCTGCTGTCCAATGCTAGCATCATAACGTGTCACGCCCATTGCGTCGATGTAACGATAGTTAATACCTGGTGTAATAGAGTGGTTATCAGCTAGGCGATCGTAACCTAAAAACCAGCTGTCCGCAAAGAGCTGTGAGTAGTTGATGGAGGCAATACGAGTATTAAAGTTTGGTACGTTGTTTTGGTCACGGTAGGGAGCGTAGACATATTTAAGGCGTGGGCTAAGTAGCTGGTAGCCACCTAAAGAGTCATCAAACCACTGAAATGGTGAGCCAGATTGGAAAAATGTTAAGCCAGCATCGATACTATATTTTGGTACAAATACAGACTGGCTAATATCATCTTTAGCAATGTTGTTATCTAGCCGGCTGGTTTCATCATAGGCAGTGTATAGATGCTGTAGGCTGACACTTGGTGTTATATAGCCCCAAGAACGTTGTAGTGGGTAGCTGGCACTAAGCTGATTATAGACACGGACACCACTTTTTTCATTTTCAGAGCCATCATTAATAGATTTTTTAAAGTAAGCAGAGTTATGAGTGCCAGTAATATTTAGATTATTAAACCAAGGTAAACGATAATCTATAGCTAACTGAGGTAAGCGCGAATAAGGTTTATCTTTATCTAATACAGGATTACCATCAGAGTCTACAGCATCAAGGGTTTGAAAAGTTTCAACTCTTAGCTGTCCTGATAGGTAATCATTGTAATAATTAACTTCTGCACGACGAGGTAAGTTAATGTCACTGTTCGTTGTACCTAAGTCGTCAAAGTCATCAAGATACTTTGAGTCAGAAACATAGTTATATACAGCATTAGCTGTCAGATGAGCAATATCACTAGATGCCCAGTTATGCTGAAAAAATATCCCTTGGCGGTCTTTATGATGATATTGTTTATCATGTGGTAAGTAAGAGGCTGTTAGTTCACCTTGACCATAATGCTCAGTTAAATAACGAAACTCTCCTGTTAACATTGGATTACGGTTACTAAAAACTTGTGTGGTCAGGGTAGCATCATAGTTAGGGGCAATATTGAAATAATAAGGAACGCTGACTTTAACGCCACTTTGTGTATCAATACTGGCACGAGGTAATAAAAAGCCACTACTGCGACGACTGTCAATGGGGAAGTTAAAATAAGGTAAATAAAAGATAGGCACATTACCTAGGCGAAATGTGGTATCAAATGCTTCTCCTCGTCCTGTCTCTGTATCTAAGTCGATTTGTTGAGCTTCCATTTGCCATTTACGGTCATTCGGTGGACATGTGCTAAAGATGACTTTATCCAGTTGGTACAGGTTTTCTTCAGGATGATTGAGCTGTTTAGCATAGCCATGTGCCTGCATTGGTATACTTGCAAAGGCGACATTTTGTGCTGTGGCTTGTCCATCAGACTTATAGGCTAAATGTTCTGCAATGCCAATTAAGCCGTTATTATTTTGAGTATCAGTCGTTGTTGCTGATGTATTTGTGGTGGTATCTGTATCTAAAAATGAGGCACTGTCTGTAAATAGCACGTCACCTTGTGCTTGTCCAATACCTTGATTGGTATCAAAAACCAGCTTATCTGCTTCAATATATTGCCCACCTTGGATGACTTTGACATCTCCACTAAGCTCAATATAAGAAAGGTTGTCATAATAGCCATAGTCTGCTTCTGCAAAAAGTGGCAGTTCGGAGTTTTTTGGTGCAGTTGTTTCAGCATCATTGTAAGGCAGTACAAGTCCATCTTGTTGCTCTGCACGCTGTAGGGCATTTTTATAGTTTGATTGTAGCTTGGGTATGACCCACACACCTTGGCAGCGCCCGCTACTATAAGGTTGACGGTAATAGATATTTGGTGCGATAACAGGGTTAAATGTACTATCTTTTGTATCTAGTTCTGAAGTTGTTGTTTCTTCACTGATGGTTAAAGCATCTGCGCTTGAGGGGGTGTCAGTTGGTTGTTTAAATTGATAAAACTCTGCCAACCGCTCTAAGCTACGCACAACATCATCAGAAGATAGTGACTGGGCGAGTGCTTGTTGTTGCGTTATCTTTTGTGACGCTTGTTGTTGTATTGATGGTTGAATAGGCGATGGCTGTTTGTCTGTATTGATGTTAGTTTCAGTATTAGTCGCAATGTTGTTTTCAGTGCTGTTAGCTTGAATATGGTTCTCTATTTGCGATTTGTCCGATTGCAGGTAATGTCCATCAGAATAGGGTGTTGTGTTAGTAGATGTTTCTACTAAGGTAATAGGTGTTGAAATATCAACAGCTTCTGCTGTCATAGATTGCTGAGGTATCGCTTGACTAGATGGGGTGCTATTATTTTGTCGTAGTACTAAGTCATTTAAGTCGTCATTTGAACCATTGGTTGGTATGTTATTCTCATTATCATCATGGCTTAAAAAGTCACTTGATGTATCATTAGGCACAAGTGTGCTGTCCATAGCGTGAGCATGGCTTGGTGGTATCAAAAGTAAGGAGATGGGTAGACCTACTGCACTAACTTTTAATGCCATTAAGGCGAGTCGGATACTGTGGTAAAGCGGTGAGTAAAACAAAAGTACCTCATTGGATAGATAACGAGAGGACTATATCATAGTCAAAAAATGCTAAATCAGCTACACTATGACAGCATTCTACTACAAAATTACTGAAAATATCGTCAAAGAATTGCAAGTTTTGTTTGGGGTTAAAGTTACCCTAAGTGTGTAAACTTTATCTGTATTTGTCACCAGATTGGCTTATCAGATTAAACGCATTAGCATCTTCACCATTTATTCAGTATCTGTATCAATTATTATAAAGGTATCTTATGTCACAAAATACTTCATCAGCCTCTAGTAATTTTTCTGTAGAAGCTGATTTACATACTCAGCGTGTGCAACAGCTAACAGATTGGCTACAATCAGTCTTTGTAGACCAGCCATTTCGTCTAGAGTCATTACCTGGAGATGCCAGTTTCCGTCGTTATCATCGCTTATATCTGACGCCAACCACTGAGTCAATAGATGGAGAAGTGGTAGAAGAGGTGCGCTATATTATTATGGATGCACCACCTGAAAAAGAATCCATTACAGAGTTTGTATTAGTAGATGAAGTTTTTGCTTCAGTGATTAATGTGCCAACCATTATTGCAAAAGACTTATCGCAAGGATTTTTGGTGTTGCAAGATTTTGGTACAACAGAGTTTGCACATTTATTGCGTCAGTTTCCACAGGTGTCTGTATCTGTCAACGAGCAGTTAAATAAAAGCATTGACGAGTACTATCAATGGGCAATGCAAACTTTAATTGATTTGCAGGAGTTGTCTGTTCAGGTGGCACAAGAGCAAGCACAATTGCCCTATTATGATGATAAAAAACTTTGTGAGGAAATGGCATTATTTACAGATTGGTTTTTGCCTTATTTAAATATCAGTATGCCCGAGCATATACAGCAAGCATGGCGACAGATGACCCAATGGTTGGTAGAGAATATTCGTAATCAACCACAAGTGGTGGTGCATCGTGATTATCATAGTCGTAATTTGATGTTAGATAGAGAAAACCCTGAAGAACTGGGTGTGATTGACTTTCAAGATGCGGTTATTGGTGCTTATAGCTATGATTTGGTCTCTTTAGTTAGAGACGCTTATGTGAATTGGGATGAGTCGACTATTTCAAAATGGATAGAAGACTTTTGGAAGATGCAAAAACAAGCTGGTTTGCAAGCAGCTGATGATGTGCAGACCTTTTATCAAGATGTCAATATGATGGGTGTGCAACGTCACTTAAAAGTTTTGGGGATTTTTGTACGTTTGGCACAACGCGATGGTAAGTTGCGTTATCTTGCAGATATTCCAAAAGTAATGAAAGATTTACGTTTTGAACTAAATTGGTTGCAAGAAGAGACTCAGGCAAGTGAGGCACTAACATTATTTACTCAGTGGTTAGAAAATGACGTTGTTCCAATATATGAGCAAAGTTTTACTTTATAGCATATCTTTGAGGTGTTGTATTTAGCCTAAGTAAATATTATTAAATTATTAATGAAGGAACTATTATGTCTATTTCTCAAGCCATGATTTTGGCAGCTGGCAAGGGGACACGGCTGTTACCATTGACAGAAACAACGCCAAAACCTTTGGTTACAGTTGGTGGTCAGCCTTTAATTGTTTGGCATATTAAGGCATTACAAGCAGCAGGTATTACTGATATCACTATTAATGTGTCGTGGTTGGCAGATAAGCTGATGCAAGCGTTGGGTGATGGTTCAGCATATGGTGTGCGCCTACATTGGTCAGTTGAAGAGGGGGAGCCTTTAGAGACAGCAGGTGGTATCTTTCATGCCTTACAAGCTGGCAAGCTACAGGATGCGCCATTTATCTTGGTCAATGGTGATGTATGGACGACATATGATTTTCATCAATTGGTTGATTATGAGTTGCGTGCTGATCAGATGGCACATTTATTGATGATTCAGAATCCTGCCCATAACCCACAAGGAGACTTTGCGATTCAAAATGGCTTGGCAAGTGAGACTCTCATTGGTGATGGTGAGAAGTATACCTTTTCTGGCATCAGTGTTATGACGCCAAAACTGTTGCAAGGTCAAGTGATGGGACAGGCAATGCCTTTGGCACCGTTGCTTAAAAAAGCGATGTTAACGTTTCAAGTTTCTGCTGAGCTTATCCATGATCAGTGGATAGATGTAGGAACACTGCAAAGGTTAGAGCAAGTGAATCACTATATTGAACAATATGGTGCTAAGGAGCATTTGGGGCATTGTTAGTTGTTTATATGTTGCTATATTGTTTCTAGTATGTTTTTTATGAGGTGGTTTGTAATTTTTCTTTGTTTGTAATTATCGAAACTCATCTAAGATTTTCATAAAATTATTTAGATAATTTTATGAATGAATCATTTCATTATCTTGTAACATTTATTTAGCTACTAATTTTTATCATTAGTAGCTTTTCTTTTTATCAACTCAGGTTGATAAAAAATATCTATATCCACTATCTATATTAGTTTTATCGTTCAAAAACAACCGATAATACCATGTTTCTAAGTGTTCATAAATTTATTAAGAGTTCTAATTTTTAGCTTTATCAGTCATGATCATTTTTTTATCATAAAAATTCGCTATGGCTCTTAATAGATGATATATAACTTTTTGATTATTCAGTGAATTTCTAGTTTTTTCAGGCGTTAATAGTAGAAGGTATTTTGAATACTATTAAGTTTGGCTAATATTTACTGTGGATGACATTTGCTAACTTGTGACTAACTTGCTATGGTAACGATTCCGTAACATAGAGGTAAAGAAATGGATGAAGTAAAAGTTGGTCGTTTAGGGCCTTTTCCACGGGTGAGTAAACCTGTGTTTATTGTATCTACAATATTGATTGTTGGCTTTATTATTTTTGGAGCATTGTTCTCTGAGTTAGCTGGCACGTTATTTACGACAGCCCAAGGATTTATTACAGATAAGTTTGGCTGGTTTTTTATTATTTTAGTGAATTTGGCTATATTGATGTGTGTCTATCTGGCTTTGAGCCATTATGGTGATATCCGTTTAGGTCACCAAACAGAGACACCTCAATACAGTTTAGCTTCATGGATTGGCATGCTGTTTTCTGCTGGTATTGGTATTGGACTATTATACTGGGGAACAGCAGAGCCTCTGTATCACTTTATGGCACCACCTATTGGTGAGGCTGAAACCGCAGAAGCGGCTAAGCAAGCGATGAATATCTCTTTTTTACATTGGGGGTTACATGCGTGGGCGATTTATACCATCGTTGCATTAGCACTGGCATATTTTCATTATCGTCGTGGTTTACCATTGTCTATCCGTTCGACCTTATATCCTTTGATTGGTAAAAAAATCTATGGCAACTGGGGGCATACTGTCGATGTTTTAGCAGTATTTGGTACGATGTTTGGTGTGGTCACTTCCTTAGGGTTAGGTGTGATGCAGATTAACTCTGGTTTTGAGAGTCTGTTTGGTCTTCCTAATACACTAGGGGTTCAGATTGGCTTAATTGCATTTATTACTTTTATGGCGATACTGTCAGTGATGATGGGACTCGATAAAGGTATTAAGCGTTTAAGTGATATCAATATTTTTCTAACAGTTATCTTATTAGGCTTTATGGTCGTATTAGGACCAACACAATATATCATTGATAGTTTTGTCGAAAATATCGGCAATTATATGACAAGTATTGTGCCACTCGGATTTTGGAATGAGGCTTATAGTGGGACAGATTGGCAGTCATCATGGACAATTTTCTATTGGGCATGGTGGGTAAGTTGGTCACCATTTGTGGGTGTATTTATTGCACGTATTAGCCGTGGTCGTACCATTCGTGAGTTTACATTGGGTGTACTATTGATACCAATGACCATTTTATTCTTCTGGTTTACCGTATTTGGTGGTGTCGCTGTGCATATGGAGCTTTTAGGTAACTATGGCTTGGTTGAAGCGGTACAGAATGATTATGGTAGTGCCATCTTTAAGTTGGTCGAATACTATCCATTGACTAAGCCGATTACTTTATTAATTGTTGTGATGATTATGCTTTGGTTTGTGACTTCATCTGACTCTGCCAGCTTTGTCATCGACATGCTAACGGCAGGTGGTGATACCAATCCACCTAAGATTCAGCGCTTATTCTGGGCATCCACAGAAGGTGTGATTGCTGCTATCTTATTAGCGGCTGGTGGTTTGGGAGCATTGCAAGCTGCAGCCATTGTTGCAGGTTTCCCATTTGCTATCGTAGTGCTGGTGATGATGTATGCATTGTTACGAGCATTAGGTCGAGACCGTCTGGTGTTGTATCGCAATAAACAGCGTTATATTACCGATGAGTCCGCAGAGCATAATTCAGCAGATGAGTTTGTTGATGAGCATTTATTAAAAGGACCGCCAAAGATTGTCGAAGGTGATTAATTTGGGAGTCATCAACAGTCTATAAATACACATAAAAAATCCCCTAGTATCAATATACTGGGGGATTTTTTATATGAGTAAAACCTTTTCACAACTGCCATCTGACTTAACTTGCCACGCTGTTTGGGTTTCAACTTGCAATGCAGTTAATACCCTACAGCCATAGGCAAAGGTATCAATACAGATAATTCCTTCTTGTTGCTTGACCTGACCATCTCGCTGCTCACTATGACCACAAATGATGGTTTTTCCTGAAATGTGCCTGCTATCAGCTTTTCTAAGTTTTCGCCAACGCCAGCCTTCATCGCCTTGTTTTTCTATACTGATATCAGCTTTGGGGGTGGCATGGCAAAAGATAAAATCTGCCGTTTCATAATAATTGCGCAGTGACTCAAGCCAGAATTTATATTTAAAAGGGATATTGGTTATCTGTTCAAGGCTTGGCTCTAATCCAAATGACTGCATTGCCTCTAAGCCACCATAACGTAGCCAAAACTTTGCTGTTTCTTTATCACTCATACTGCCCAGCATCATCTCTTCATGGTTGCCTTTAATGACAATGACATGGCACTGTTTTTCAAGACTCATCACACAGTCTAAAACACCCTTGCTATCTTCACCTCTATCTACCATATCCCCCAAAAATATCAAGGTATCCTCTTGAGTAGGCTGAATATGGGCTAATAGTGATTCTAGTAGGGTTAGGCAACCATGAATATCACCAATGGCAAAGGTGCGAGACATCAGTTTTCCTTTTAACTGGATATATAAAAAAGTTAGCAGTTAAATTTACAAATAGGTTTTTAACAGCAATCCCAATTATAAACCAAGCGACTAAAGTCTTTGTTCTTTAACTCATCAGGGGTAATAAAGAAATTGGCAACGCCAGCATCTCCCCAGCAGATATCAGCTTTAAAATCACTGTCAATTTGTAAGAATAATATATGCTGTTGTAATCCTTCAGTATCTTCACGAGGATCTTCTTGGGCAAAATCAGGATATCCTAGTAATTGATGTCCATTTCCTATATGGGTAAAATCAGTATAGGTTTGATAAACATCATCTGGATTTTCTATCTGGCTTTCTTCAAAATATTGCCATATACCTTTGTCTTTTAATACATCAATATTTTTTGCATATTTTCCAAACTCATGACAATTGATTGTACAAGGTTGACCTTCTTTTTTAAATGTAATGGCAAGCTCATCGGTATGGTTAAATGGCAAATAATAGTCGTCATTCTCACTGGCTAATTTCCCAAGCTCAGCTTTTGCTTGCTCCAAAGCTGTTTGGTCAATTGGCAGTGTTATATCTTGCCAAAAGCGTACTTGATAGGCTTCACTGGGAAAAGGGTTGTCGAAATCTGCGCCATATAAGTCATCTTCACCATCAATATAAATCTGTAAAATTCCTGATTCAGGCAAAGGTTGTGGCAGTTGTGATAAATCCACCGCATCAGCTATTTCAGCAAAATTAATCTGTGCCAATAAAGCCAGTGGTGTGCCATTAGCTTTGCTTGGATAAGATTCATTTTCTGGTAGGTAGCCAAATCCCCCAACTTTACTGGCGGTTAGGGGCAACTCTTTATCCACTTTTTGCAAGCTCATAGAAACTATATTTACTTTACTTTGCTCAAGCAAGGCTTGCATAGGGGCAGGTAATTTGGCTAGATTTTCTTGGTTGCTCATAATAACTTCCTTGTTATGAAGTTTAGTAAGGTCAGTAATCTATTGTGTTTATCTGCCTACTTGTTTAATTGCACGTATTTATCAAAGTTTTGGGCATAATCCTCTAAGTTATCGCTCAGCATTTGTCGATACTGTTTGGCATAAAAATCAATGATTTCTTCTTTTTCTTTGCGCAGGTCATCACCTTTTACAAAGCCAATAGAAGCCACCGAAGCACTATAACGGGCGGCGGCATAAAGTAGTGATGCACCGACTTGACCAGAATGAGAGTCAGGACTTAGTTGACTATTTGCCAGCTCAATGATGGCATCAGCACGTTGATAAAATGCCTGCATTTCTGGGGTAATCTCAACGGCAGTTTGATGTTCTTCTTTTTTAAGGTTTTGGCTATTTGGGTTTTGTTCACTCATGGCTTTATCCTTCTACTAAGTGATTAAATGGGGTAAATTTAGACACAAAAAAACTGGATAGATTTTATCATATCCAGTTTTTATTATTCATCATTAAGGTTAATAAAGTATCAATCAGGAAGTGAATTAATACCTGCATCAGCTCTTAACAGTTCAGCTCTATCGGTTTTTTCCCAAGTGAAGGCAGTATCGCTGCCTTGACGACCAAAATGCCCATAAGTGGCTGTTTGTTGATACATAGGCTGTAATAAGTTGAGCATACGAGTGATACCGTAAGGACGCAGGTCAAAATGCTGACGGATTAACTCAATGATGGCATCTGTGCTGATTTTGCCTGTGCCAAAGGTATTGACTGAAATGGAGGTGGGTTCAGCAACACCAATGGCATAGCTTACTTGTACTTCACAACGGTCAGCAAGTCCTGCAGCCACAATATTTTTGGCAACATAACGTCCTGCATAGGCAGCACTGCGGTCAACTTTTGAAGGGTCTTTGCCACTAAATGCACCGCCACCATGACGAGCCATACCGCCGTAAGTATCAACGATGATTTTGCGACCTGTTAAGCCTGCATCACCAACAGGACCACCGATGACAAATTTACCTGTTGGATTAATATGATAACGGGTATCAGTATGTAATAGATGTGTAGGAATAACTTGCTTAATGATTTCTTCCATCACTGCTTCTTGCAAGTCTTTTTGTGAAATACTGGGGTCATGTTGGGTAGATAACACCACCGCATCAATACTGGCAGGTTTATCACCATCATATTTTAGGGTCACTTGAGCTTTAGCATCAGGGCGTAACCAAGGTAGTTGTCCTGAGCGACGAAGCTCAGATTGACGCTCCATCAAGCGATGTGCAAACTCAATCGGTGCTGGCATGAGTACTTCGGTTTCGTTACTGGCATAACCAAACATTAAACCTTGGTCGCCAGCCCCTTGGTCTTCAGGATTACTACGGTCCACCCCTTGTGCAATCTCTGGTGATTGTTTACCAATCATGTTAATCACTGCACAGGTTTCACCATCAAAGCCTAAGTCTGAATGCTGATAACCAATACCTTTAACAGTGTCACGTACGATACGCTCAATATCAACATTAGCTGTCGTCGAAATCTCACCTGCCAGTACAACTGCCCCTGTTTTTACCAAGGTTTCGCAGGCAACACGAGCGTGTAAATCTTCACGCAAAATGGCATCAAGTAGGGCATCGGATATTTGGTCAGCCATTTTATCAGGATGACCTTCACTAACAGATTCAGAGGTAAACAGTTGGTAATCACGCATAAGGTAAGTCGCTTAATTGGTTGATTTTGATGGTTGTTTTAATGCAAGCTTAATGTAAAAGGGTCGCAAACCATCGTTATATTTTATAAGAAAAATTGCCCTATTTTACTCTGAATAGAGCATAAATTCCACTGAAAGCGATTCAAGCTAATGATAAGTTATCTCAACACACATGCTATTTACTGTTAAAGCTTGCTATGATGATGACAAATATATATTTAAAGAGTTTTGTTATGCAAAAAAAGGATTATGATGCAAGGTTGGAAGCAATGACAGATACGCCTTCGTGGTTACTGAGGCTGGTGAAACCTGATGTTTATCATATACAGTTATCTTTTAATAAAATAACGGCGACTTTATACAAAAAAGAAGGTATCCAACAAACACATGATACTTTGGCAGATTTTAGTAATCCTCGTCTTATAATTGCTGATTTTGAATTAAGTGTGAAAGTGATGACCGATTTATTTAGGAAGTTTAATAAAAGAAATCGCTTTGTTAATTATATATTTGTAGATGTATTAGAGGAGTTAGCAGGAGGGCTGACAAAAATAGAGCAAAAAGCTATTATTGAGATGATTATGACAGGAGCAATGAAAGCTAAAATGCAAATTAGTCCACCCATCATTGCGTATCAAGGGGATATTGTATATCAGGGTGGTAGTAGAAATATGATGTAGGCTTGAACTTTGAAAGTCTTTATTTCATTTTAATATCTGAGTTCGTTGCAATGACTTTGGAGATGTATCATTTTATCTCACTGGTAAAACTCATCTTGTAGGCTGTCTTCATTCCAGCGATATTCAATGTCATAAGCAACTTGGCGGGCGATATCTAAGCCGTGTCTATCAGCAATAAATCCCAATGCCATATCCATACCAGCACTGACCCCTGATGAGGTATAAAATTTGCCATCAACTACCCAGCGAGCTTGAGCAACCCAGTTTACTTGTGATGATTGACTGATGACCCATTGCCAAGCGCGTTTATTTGAGGTGGCTTGTTTGCCATCTAATAGCCCTGCTTTTGCCAACAACGCACTGCCAGTACAGACACTCAGTATCCAATCAGCATTTTTAGCAAGATAGGTTAGGGCTTGTAAAAACTGTTTATCATTTACCAGTTGTCGTGTGCTTTGACCACCAATGACCAATAAAATATCGGTTGCATATTCTAGGTTATCAATGGCTGTGGTGGTTAAGGTAACATTATGTTGGTTATGAATGATACCACCTGAGAGTGAGGCAAATTGGATACGATAATGCTCAGGCAATCTACCGAACATTTCAATGACCCCATATAAATCGAGGGTTTCAAAGTCATCAAAAACTAAGGCAGTGAGGGTTTGCATAGAGAATTCTTTTTTTGAGCAATTTGTTTATTTTTCTAACTTTTAAAAATCTATCCTTTATAAACCTATACTTCCACAAACTCTGCCTTATCCTTAAACATACATTCTTCATAGACAGGACACGCCCCACATTTTGGCGTACGGGCTTGGCACGTATAACGTCCATGTAATATCAAATAATGGTGAGCGTCAACAATAAATTCTTCTGGAACACGCTCAAGCAACTTTTTTTCTACCGCCAATACCGTTTTGCCTGTTGCCAATCCTGTGCGATTACTCACCCGAAAAATATGTGTATCCACCGCCATTGTTGGTTGACCAAAGGCAGTATTTAGCACCACATTGGCGGTTTTGCGTCCGACCCCTGCCAGTGCTTCAAGCTCTTTGCGAGTTTCAGGTACTTGGCTGTTATGCTTATCAATTAACATCTGGCAAGTTTTGATGATGTTTTTGCCTTTGGCATTATATAGTCCGATGGTTTTGATATATTCCTTTAAGCCGTCTTCACCCAATGCCAAAATGCTCTCAGGGGTATTAGCAACAGGGAACAGTTTGCGAGTGGCAATATTGACGCTGACATCGGTGGCTTGAGCAGAGAGTATCACCGCAATTAACAGCTCAAAAGTGCTGTTATATTCAAGCTCGGTGACAGGCTCATCAATGGTATCAGCCAGTTTTTGAAAAAAAGGACGTACTTTAGCATTTGCCATACGTCTTGATGGTGGGGTATCGGCGGTCTTGTGTTTAACGGCTTTACTCATAAGGATTTATTATACAGTTGAGTTGGCTAATTAAAGGGTAAAATGATGAGGCTCACTTAACTAAAAAAGCTATCTGGCTATTTTATTTAAGTTAACCTATTTCACCTATTGGAATTGACGACTTTTCGATTTGCTCTAGCTGTGCTTGCAGTTGCTCAAGTTCGGCTTGTTTTTTGGGATTGGCACGCACCGATAGCTGTTTTTGCAGTTTTTTGATTTTGGTGCGTAGTTTGGCTTGCTCAATGGTGTTTTTGGCTTGTGCCTCGTCAATATCAATGCTTTGACTGGTAGCGTTGTTCAGTTTGGCTTGTACCATACTGACCACAGGTTTGGCGTTGGCTTTGTCCTGCATTTGCTTGGCAACTCGGTTTAGGTGAGTGTGGTAACGACCCCGTAAATGGCTTTGTTCTGCCATCCGTTCTTGTTCACTTGGTGCTCGCTCAATTTCTACTAAGTCAATGCAATCAACAGGGCAGGGGGGCAGGCAAAGCTCACAGCCAGTACATAGGTCAGTAAAAATGGTGTGCATGTGTTTGCCAGTACCAACGATGGCATCAACAGGGCAGGCAGGGATACATTTGGTACAGCCAATACAGTCATCTTCACGAATGATGGCTCGTACTTCAGTGGGACGTTGGGTATCTGGATTGGTCTGCCATTTGGAAGGGACTGCTTCAAGGTAAGAACGCCCTAATATATCGGCAATATGGTCACTGACAGGTTGCCCACCAGGGACGCATTTATTATGTACCTCATTTTGCATGACAATGGCGGTGGCATAAGGCAAACAACCATCAGGGTGGTCGCACAGTCCACATTGGGTTTGTGGTAGGCAAGCATCTATTTGGGCGATAAGTTGCTGTTGGTCTAAAGAGGCTTGCGATAGTTGCAGTTCGTCAAACAAAATGGGTAGATTTTGCAGACGAATCAAGCCTAGTGAGTTTTGCTCACAACGCTCACTATTAGCACTTTGTGCATTATTTGCAGTGCTTGTATGTGTAGGTAGGTTTAAGGTTGTGATGGTATCTGCATCTGTGTTATTGGGCATAACATAACTTTATATGATTTGGGTTCTGGCGTAGCGAGCTTACAGTAAGGTGCATGGCTAGAAAACATCAGATTATAACAGAAATTGCAATATAACAGAAACTGAAAGAAAAATGGTGAGCTAAGAGTTACTAGCTGTTAGCATGTTTGAACCACCATATCAATTAACTGCCGAGCAATTGTGCCTTTATCAGGAACTCTAGGCAGATTATTAACATCAAAAAATTTCGCATCGCTTAGCTCTGCTTGCTCAATGGTAATATCCCCTGACTCATAATCGACAATAAAACCCAGCATTAGATTGGACGGATAAGGCCACGGTTGACTGTCAATATAGCGGATATTATTAATGGATACGCCAACTTCCTCCATCACTTCACGGTGTATGGCTTGTTCAAGGCTTTCTCCCACTTCCACAAAGCCTGAAATCAAGGCATACAATGGGCTTTGCTCTGGGCTACTATGGCGGTGATGATGAGCAAGCAAAATTTGTGGTTGGTGGGTGGTAGGATTGGTGCGAGTAATGGCGATAATCACACAAGGCTGAATACGTGGATATTGGTGCAAATGACAGCTAGGGCAGACCATCGCAGGTTCACCGCTAGAGTGTTGCTCAACGGCTGTGGCACAGCGACTACAAAACTGGGTTTCATCTTGCCAGCGTAATAGTTGCATGGCATGGGTAATGGCCGTGATTTCATTAACAGTAAGCTGAGTTAACAAGTCTCGATAAGGTACAAATTGAGCATTACTATCCCAAGTAATACCCTGTTTTTTAGCAAAGGTAGTGGTGATGGCCTGACTTACCTGAGTAAAAGCTCCCATATCTTTAGCCCCAATTTGAGACAGATTCAAAGCGACACTACCTTGTGATGATTTAAATATGGGTAATGAGGCAATATAGGGGCTATAACCTGACTTCGTAGGTAAGCATAAAACCGTATCTTGTTTAAAGATAATGGTATTGGCAGGCTGGGTTTTTGAAAGTTGGGTAGTTGACGTAGGCACGATTGATATCCAATAAAAGTATAAAAAATATGGTCAAAGAACTACTAAACAGTGACGCTGTTACCAAGGTGTCGTTGTTTTAGTCTTCTTCGAACATATATGGAATAAGTTGAAATAAGTGAAATAGGCTGACATCAACTAGATATCAGCCTATTTTTAAAATTATCAAGCTTTTTAACTTAAAACCTTGGTCGGAGATAACTAAGTAACACTAATCATCTTTAGGTCTTAGTACTTATGTACGATTAAGCAACAGCCATTAGTTTATTTAGACTACGATGACCTATCGTCATTGCTTGTGTACCTACTGGATGAGTATGCTCTAGCCCTTCTAAATGATGATCAATTGCCATCATAACATCGGCAATATAAGATAGAGACTCAGAGCTAACGACATTGCTGTCATTGACAACATGACTGTCCATATAGTTAGCAAGACGAGTCAGCATATTAGCACCATCTTTTAGACCTAGGAATAATACAGCACCAGCAACTTGGCGAATCATCTGTGGTGTATTTTGCAGATTTAGGATATCTTTACGATCATCTGCAATATATTCATTGATGGCTTGCTCGACTGTGGCAATGGCAATGCGACTTTCTCGAACTAATGTTTCGTAAGAAGTATCTAGTTGATATAGTGATATGTTGGGGTTGTGTAGAGGTAATCTAACCGCACCAGGTGTGTGTGACTTCGCCATTTGGATAGACGCATTTTCAGCAACCATCAATGAGCTTAATAGCGCGTCAAAATCCTCAGGTGTTGGCGTTTGCCATTGTTTGACTGCTTCTGCTGCTGATTTTAATGCTTGACTGGCATTTGGCAGACTTAATAAAGCCATGACAGAACCAAGGCTATCTAGTTTTTGTGAGATTTCTAAGACATCATCCTGTGATGGATTGGCACTGTCTGCTCGTACAAAGGCATCTACTTTATCTTTAGTTACATTAATTTCTGCTTGGATTAGCTCATTTAATGTGTTGGTTACTTCACGATTAGGACCGAATAAGAAGCGCTTCATCTGTTCACGTTGCTCATCACTTAATCGGTTAACAGCATATTGTTCTTTAAGCTTTTCAGCTAGTTCATGTTCTCGTTTACAAGCAAAGCTAACTAAATCTGCAAAGCGTTTATCTGTTGCTGGTAGATAGTCATGGAACTGTTGCTCAAGATAGATTAATGTGCGTTTTTGTGCATTTGATAGTGGCAAAATGTCTTTTAGATTGCGTGTTGCGGCGGCCGCAGATTGCCAAAATAAGCAGTTTGACTGCTGTGCTGGAATGGCACAAGCCTCAGCCATACCTGATAGCTTTTGTTGCTCTTGCTCACTTAGGATACCATCATTTTTTGATAGAGCGACTTCAAGTCCTGCACGATATGCAGTAGAGAGTAGCTGAGTATTAAGCTTTAGCTTAGATAGAGGTTGATAGTTCTGTTCTGGATTTGCGATGGAAACACTTGAGTGGCTGTAAATGCTAAAGTTTTTCTCATCGATTTGTTCTCGACCGACAGCTAAATTGAGGCGGTTGATAACAGGTACTAACAAGCTGGGCTCTAAAGTCTCTTTTAATAGTACAAACTCAATATAACGGTCTAAGGTCATGATGCCTTCTGAGATGTCTAAAATTAGCTCATGATCTGTATTATCGCCTGCATCATATAATGACTGCATACTTACAGCAATAACTTCTGCAAGATCACTTGCACCATCTAAAGAGATAAGATCTAAAACCGAGGCAAGTTGTGTGATAACTTCTATAGAGTCTAGTAGTAGCGGTGCTTGAGACTCATCATCGTTAAATTCGCTAAGATGTGTTTCTGCATCTTTAAGTGCAGTATCAATCTCTTGCCGTAATAAATGTAGGGATGGTAAGTCAAAGTTGGTTGTACTTAAAGCTTGTGGGGCGTTGTTTGCAGTTAGCATAATTGTTGATCCAATAAAAAGCAAATATAGTTGTATATCAATATCTATTAGGGGTGATGAGCATTCAGTTCTTATCTTGACATCAGTTTATTATCTTATGCTGATGCTATGATTATAATCGAAAACAATTCATAGAGTGTATTTTTGTGATATACACGCTCTATTTTTGATGGTTATTCATAAATACTTTTAATAAACAGTATTTATTGATTGCGTTTATTACACCATGATGCCACGATAGATTCAACCCCAGCGAGTTAATAACTCAGGGTAACGTTCTGATAGACCACTTAGCCAGTTTTGGTGAGCATTGTCATCAGTGGGCGAAGAAATAAGTTGACTGGCAAGATGGGCAAAAGAAGCATGGCCACCACCTGTACTATCACTCACAGTATCTTCATCAATGGCAAGAGAAACCTGACCACCGGTCATAGCAAGATAAACTTCTGCCAAGATTTCAGCATCAAGTAATGCCCCGTGAAATGTTCGGTCTTGTTTTCCGACATTTAGGCGACGCACCAGTGCATCAAGGGTATTTTTTTGTCCGGGGTATTGGTGTTTGGCAAGCATTAATGAGTCGGTGACTTGTATGGTTTGTACAAAGTCAGTCAGACCTACTTTATCAAACTCCATGCTTAAAAAGCTAATATCAAATGGGGCATTATGTGCAATAATCTCTGCACCTGCCATAAAGTCATAAAGCTGTTGTGCAACTTGCGAAAATGTTGGTTTATCTGCCAAAAATGCTTCAGAGATACCATGAATACGAATGACTTCCTCGTCCATACCACGCTCAGGGTTGATATAGACATGCAGTTTTTCTCCAGTGAACTTACGCCCAACCAGCTCTACAATACCAACTTCAATAATACGGTCACCTTTATTAGGGTCTAGTCCCGTAGTTTCTGTATCCATGATAAGTTGACGGTCATTTTCATGTCTATTATGTGGGATAGGTAATCGCGGTTTAAAATTTGGGTTGGCACGGCTGGTATCGCCATCAAAAGGTGTCTCTATGTCTATTGCTTCTGGCTCAGAAATGGTCGGTGCTGATGTGACTGGCTGACTGATATGGTCATTGTTAACAGTAGGGTTAATATCTGGCTCAGATGCAGAGATATCAGACATGGGCATATCCTCTATATCTGATAAACCAAACCCAAGTGGGTCACTATTTATCCAGTCATCTTGTGCTTGTGGTATTTGTGATTCAGTCATGGTGTTGGTTAATGTTGGCTGGCTGTTGTCTGTTTGACTATTATTTGGCTTGTCAATAATAGTTGATGCCCCTTTGTTGGCAAGCTCATCAGCTTTCTCATTGCCCTCATGACCAGCATGGCCTTTGACCCAGTGCCATTCAACGGGACGAGACTGACACAGTGTGTCTAGCTGTTGCCATAAGTCTTGATTAGCAACAGGTTTTTTATTGGCAGTTTTCCAGCCTTTTTGTTTCCAGCCAGCTATCCACTGGGTGATGCCATTTTTGACATAGCTGGAGTCTGTCCAGATTTCTAAAAGATGCGTTTTTGGACTATGTTGTAAAGCTTGAATAGCACCCATTAACTCCATACGGTTATTGGTGGTATTGTCTTCACCACCATAAAGCTCTTGTGTATTCCCATCAGCAAAAACTAAATACGCACCCCAGCCCCCTGCACCAGGGTTTCCTTTACATGCACCATCGGTAAATGCCAGTGTGGTATTGGGTTTTGCAGTAAGAACAGACATAGAGCCTCATTTAAGCTATCAAAAAAATCAGATTTAGGCAGATATTGTAACAAAATTGCTGGCGTAATAAATTTATTAATGGGTATGATTGATATTTTTGTGTCATCAGATGTCATCTAAAAACCCAAAATTGCTTGCAAATTTTGTTAAAATTCTCGTTTACTCTTTAATATAGATTTTTTATGATGGCATCAATCAATCGTTACCTTTCAGTTTTATCATCAGTCTCCCCAAAACTTATCAGATACGCTACAAAGCCTCTGGGTCGTATTTGTGGATTAACTGTCGTTGTGATGGTGAGTGTGCTGAGCGGATGTGATGACACAGAGCATCAAATTGTTGAGACAACATCGACTGCAAATAGTCCAGAAGTATTGCAAAAATTTGAGGGGTGTTATGCAGTTGTGCATAACTCACCAGCACAAATTAAGATTAGTCAGCAGGCGGGTCAGTGGGTCATGCAAATGAAAGAGCCTGCTCGAGCTAAGCGAGTGTGGGATGATCCTGAACGATTAGAAGTAATGGATATTAAACAGGCAAAAAGTTACTTTCCTATGGACATCAAGCATGTCACAGCAATGATTGGACGACCTGATAAGAAACTTGTTTTAGCACAGGTTTCTAGTGCATATCAAAATACTAACCCGCTTGTGGATAGTCAGTTTTTTGTTTTTATTCATCAAGGTGAAAATACCATTTATCAAGTACCATGTGATGATGTAAATATGGATTTGCTAGCCACACCACAGACAAATATTGTGATTGAGCAGGTTCAGTAATCAGGGTCTACTCAAGGTTGAGTAAGTGGATTAAGTGAAGTGAGTAAATAAGAGCAAAAAAATATGGAGGTAATGTGGGCTTTGTAAACTATTTATTATTAGGAACGTTGGCATACGCATCTGGCTGGGCAGTGCGGGTATATGTATTAAGCAAAAAACCTGCGCCACAAAATCCCTATAGCTTGACCCATCCTGTGATTGTTCGCTATTTGGCTGTATTTTTTGCCATTATGATGGTGGTTTCATGGTTGATAGGTCAGTTTATTTTAGGACATACCCGCATTGATGTGATATTTATTTTAGTTAACTCAGCAGTGGCAACGTTTGTATTTTCATTTGGTCTTAGTCCTGACCATGCCGACTACAATGTACCCGATTAGAAGAATTTAGAAAAATATGGCTTGGATAAGTTTAGTTTTGATGTTTATCCTATCCTGAAAAATATACCCTCTATGAAACTTCATATATATTTTGGTTTCTTTTGAGAGGTTGCTGAGCTTTTTATGAATATAGATAGTAATAAAAAAGGCTTCCAATTGCTTGGAAGCCTTTTAGTATATGGTACCCGGAGCCGGACTTGAACCGGCACGCTATTTCTAGCGAGGGATTTTAAATCCCTTGTGTCTACCAATTTCACCACCCGGGCAAAACTTGTTTTATCTTTAACCAATGTTATTTATTGGTTATTGATAAGTGGGCGCTATTATAAATGCTTATAATAAAATTGCAATGATAATTTTTAAAAAAATTCAGTTTTTTATCAAAAATTTTATTAAAAGATATCAAATGCCCAAATTTGCTTAATATTTGGAGGCTGGAGCCGGAATCGAACCGGCGATCATGGAGTTGCAGTCCAGTGCATTACCACTTTGCTATCCAGCCATTTGAGGCTGACTATATTAACAAATATATTATAAATTACAAGTGGTTTTTGCAATTAGATGCAGGTTTTTTATAGATGGCTGAAATTTAGTGTGATTTTCAGTACAATAGCAAGGATAAAACCTGTATTGGTTAATGTGATGTCCTATGGTTATATATATTTTTTTTGTGGCATAGGGCATTCATGTGATGTTGATAGTTATGATGTTTGAATATTAGGCTAATAATAGCGAGGATAGGGGATAGTATGACTGCAATAAAACTTGATGGTAAGGCGCTTGCTACACAGATTGAACAAGAATTGAGTGGGCGTGTACAAAGCATTATTGAGAAAACAGGACGGACACCAATATTAGCAACCATTTTGGTGGGTGATGATCCTGCTTCAGCCACATATGTACGTATGAAAGGCAATGCCTGCCGTCGGGTGGGTATGGAGTCTATTAAAGTTGAGATGCCAACTGCAACCACGACAGATGAGTTATTAGCCAAGATTGAAGAGCTGAATAACAATCCTGATGTGCATGGTATTTTGTTACAACACCCTGTACCTAGCCAGATTGATGAGCGTGCTTGCTTTGATGCGATTAGCCTAGAAAAAGACGTTGATGGTGTCACTTGTCTTGGCTTTGGTCGTATGAGTATGGGTGAGCCTGCTTATGGTTCATGTACACCACAAGGTATCATGCACCTGCTGAATCATTATGATATTGAGCTGGCAGGAAAAAATGCAGTGGTTGTGGGTCGTAGTGCGATTTTGGGTAAGCCAATGGCACAGATGCTACTCAATGCCAACTGTACAGTAACCATCTGCCATTCTAAAACACAAAATCTTGCAGAGCATGTGGGACGTGCAGATGTCATCGTCGGTGCAGTGGGTGTGCCTGAGCTGATTAAAAAAGATTGGATTAAACAAGGTGCTGTGGTAGTTGATGCGGGCTTCCACCCTAGAGATACTGGAGGGGTTGGTGATATTGAGCTGGCAGGTATTGAAGAGGTTGCCAGTGCTTATACACCAGTACCCGGTGGTGTGGGTCCGATGACGATTAATACGCTTATCCGGCAAACGGTTGAGGCAGCAGAGAAAGCTGCTGATATTCGATAGAATATAGCTTATAGTTTCTAATATTTACAGTAGGCTTGAGCCTCTCTTTATTTTATTAAAATAAAGAGAGGTTTTTATTAAGAAATATTTATTATTAAATTAGATAAAGTCTAAAATATTATCAAAGTAATACTATGAAAAAATATAAATATCATGTTTTATCTATTATGGCGTTATTAACTGTTTCATGTGTTAACCTTAACAATACAAATCAGAATTTAGAAGAAATAGCCTTTGAGCAGTTTATTTCAGGACAAAGAGTAGATATAGGTATTCAGCCTATCCAAATATTAGAAGATGGTTTTGATGTGACCAATGGTAAGTCCCCTGATGAGTCTAGTGCGGGAGGGGCTATACTTTATCAAACTGTAGAGGTATTTAAATTACAAAATGGTCGCTGTCTGTCCTTAACCACATTGTTTAATGATTCGGGTGTGGGTGGTTACCAAAGTTTTATTGTTTTTAAAAATAATAATATTATCAAAAGTTTACAAAGGAAATTTGCTACTGAGTATATCGAAGCTAAGTTTCCATCATATACTATAGATTCTTATTATAAAGAGATTGATGATACGCAAAAAGTGAAAGATATTCTGCAACAAGACTTTGGTAGATATAAATCCAACTTTAATAAAGAAGTTTTGTCTGGTTGTCAGTAACTCACCTTTATTTGGGCAGTATGCTATTTTCTGTCCAAACCCCTCCCACTGGCAGGGTCTAGGGCAGAAACCAAGATGATTTATTAAATATAACTACAGCATACTTGTTGACATACAGTTATTTATTTTTATGTTAAGTGACGCTTACACTTATAACCAACCAGATTTCTTAAACTGTCGATATAAGATAACACAAATAATAGTTATGGCTGACATTACCACAAAATAGCCATATTTATAATGTAACTCTGGCATGTTATCAAAGTTCATACCATAGATACCTGCAACAGCAGTAGGAATGGCAAGAATACCTGCCCACGCTGCCAGTTTGCGTACCACTTCGTTTTGTCCCATGTTGACCATTGCCATATAAGTATCCATTGCCACACTAAACATCTCATTTAGTCCATTTACGGCATCAATGGCTCGTAGTAGATGGTCATTGACATCACGGAAATAAGGCTTGGAAGCACTGGGAAATGAAGATACCAGTTCATTTTTTTTATGATTAATAAAAAAGTTACAAATGTCTTGTACTGGTAGCATCACTGCTCGCATATGAACCAGTTGAGATTTTAATTCATAAAGGTTTCTTAAAGTATGTTTGCTAAATTCATAAGAAAAGATATTACGCTCTTGTTCTCGTAAGTAGCTACCGAGACGATCAATAATAGGTAAGTAATTGTCCACAACAAAATCTAAAATAGCATGTAAGACAAATATAGGTCCTAGACGTAGTTTTTCTGGATGACGGTGACAATGCTCACGAACGGGCTTATAAGATCTAGAAGCACCTGTGCGGATACTGATGATGTAATTTGTACCCATAAACATAGCTGTAGTGCCATAAAGAATAAGATTGTCTTCAAGTTTTGCAGTTCGTACGACAACAAAAAGCGTATCATAGCCGTAACTTTCTACTTTAGAGCGTTGATGGTCGCTAAAGGCATCTTCAATTGCCAACTCATGTAGGTCAAAGGCTTTTTGAACTTCTGCCATCGTTTCACGACTCGGATTATAAAGCCCTAACCAAATAAATTGCTTATTATTGTTTAGAGTGTCTTTGACATCCTTGATGGCGATTTGTTCCAAGGGCTTCCCCGTTTTTCTGGAGTATGAGTAGCAGTTGGCGACGTCATTCGCCCCTGAACGTGGCTTATCTTCAAATTGCTCTGTTTCGGGAGAATAAGTTGGAGGTATGTCATTATCTGATTGGTTATGAGCCACGCCATAAATAAAACTGCCTTCATTTAGTAGGTGAGAATGCTCTGCAACAAGATGTTCATGACTGCTTTGAGTGCTGACAGCAGTGGGCTGAGTTGTTGGCTCTTGGGCTGTTATATCTGGAGATATGGTTTCTTGAACTTCAGTTTCTTGGACTGTTGTATCTTGAGTTTGGTTTTTAGTATTGGATATTGTTTGTTGTTGATTTGATTCGGTCATAAAACATCCTGTCACAGTTACAGTATTTGCTATTTTTGCGTGAGTGTGGCTTGGAGTCAGTTATAGAGCCTAATATTTCATCATAAAATCATTGAGTGATGATGTGGTGTTATAAAGCAGTTATAAAGCATATTTTTTTAATATTTCAAGGTCTACTAAGTCTAGCAGGCTTTCATGACAGGCTTCTAATTTAAGCGGAGGTGCAATATTATGATTGTATGCTTCAATCCAGCGCAAAGCACAGATGCACCAATAATCACCAGGTTGCAAGCCCTGAAATCCTAACTCTGGTATGGGTGTGATTAAGTCATTTCCTTGGCTAGCAGAGAAGTTAAGAAAGTCACTGGTCATCTTGGCACAAACGGTGTGTTGACCAATATCACGCTCACCTGTGTGACAAAACCCATTACGATAATATCCAGTTAAGGGTGCAAAGCAACAGCTAGCAAGTGCGCTTCCTAAGACATTGCGCTGGTTTAGCTCAGGGATAGGCATATTCTGTGTCATATAAATATTCCAGTTATGGGGTTGCAAGTACAGGTTTTGAGAGTAGAGATGGTTAAAATGGTAACATATCCTTTTGTGCTTATGCGCTATTGTTATGTAGAATATTCATGGAGAAATGTCGCTTGACCCTATGAGAAAATGCTTGGCTATGCTAGACTAAATATAATAAATTTCAATCTCACTGCATGGATAAATGCTAGAGTTGAATGGACTTTTTCATGAACAGATTATCAATTTGGAAATGATTGTGGATTGCTCTATTAACATACCAAACTGATAGTTCGTTTTATCATTAATTTTATTTTTGACGTTTTGGTGGCTTTAATATACACCAAACAAGGATTGATTGTGTCTGATTTTTCTGATTCGGCTGTCACTGCCTCATCAACAACATCTTCCTATTTAACAACCTCTTCAGATATTGCTAATATCTGGCTATTACCTGATGGTGTGGTCGATTTGTTCTCTACTGAGGCGCAAAAGCAAGAAATGTTACGTTATCAGTTAACCCAGATGCTGGTACAGCGTGGCTATGAGCTGATTTGTCCTCCAATGATTGAATATACAGAGTCGTTGTTAAATAATGCGTCAGAAGACCTAAAGCGACAGACGTTTAAAATCATTGATCAGGCAACAGGGCGATTAATGGGGGTGCGTGCTGACATTACCCCACAAATTTTGCGTATTGATGCGCATCTGTCTCGTCAAAAAGGCGCTCATCATATTGCTCGCTATTGTTATGCAGGGCATGTGATTCATACTATGCCATCTGGACTGTTTGGCTCACGCACACCTTTACAACTTGGTGCAGAAATCTTTGGTTGTGAAGGTATTCAAGCAGATATTGAGCTGATAGATGTGCTATTTGGTTTGTTAGAAAAAATTCAGCTAAAAGCCAAACTGCATGTTGATATTGGGCAAGTGGGTGTCTTTAAGCGGTTGTGTGAGTTAGCAGATTTACAAGAAGAACAGATTCAGCAATTAATGCGCCTATATGCCAATAAAGCATTACCAGAGTTAGCGCATGTATGCAAGCATTTGCCAATGGGTGCAGATTTTTATGCGTTGGCCTCACAAGGGCATGATATGGTGGTCTTAAAGCAGGCATTATCAACAACAGCAATCCAAGATTCAATGATTGCAGAAGCAATGGATGAGATTGCAACGTTAAAACAACATCTAGAAGCAAACTGGCAGTGTCATGTTAGTGTAGATGTTACAGAGTTGTCTGGGTATCACTATCACACGGGCTTGGTCTTTAATGTATATCTTAATAATGAGTCACAGCCTGTGGCGCGTGGTGGACGCTTTGAAGGAATGGATAATGAGATGTCTATTATTGCAGAACAAGTGCAAAGCATACGTCCTGCAACTGGGTTTAGTTTAGATTTGACCCGATTACAAAGTCATATAGATTTGCCTAATGCTTCATTAGTTGTTGTAGATTATTCAAACTGGCAAACGGCATCATCAGAGGATAAAAAGTCATTACAGCAAAAGGTAGATTCTTTGCGAAATTCAGGATATCGCGTCATACAGCCTTTAAGTGTTGAAGATGTACCAGATGATGCTAGCCAAAAACTTGTGTTACAAGCTGGTGAGTGGTGTTTACAGGCGCTATAGTTTCAGTAAGTATCATCTTTTTATTTAGGCTTATTGTTAGCTGATTTTAGAAGATTTAACTTTAAAAAATATACCTATTATAGGTGGTATTTTTTAGTTCACGATTAAAACTAAGGAAATATTATGGGTAAGAATGTTATTGTTTTGGGTAGTCAGTGGGGAGACGAAGGTAAAGGTAAAATCGTCGATTTACTCACAGAAAAAGCATCGGCCGTTGCACGCTTTCAAGGCGGACATAATGCAGGACATACGTTAGTTGTTGATGGTGAAAAGACAGTCTTGCATTTGATTCCTTCTGGTATCTTGCGCGAAGGTGTGACCTGTTTTATTGGTAATGGAGTGGTGTTAGCCCCAGATGCACTATTAAAAGAAATTAAAGAGCTAGAAGACAAGGGTGTGCCAGTACGTGAGCGCCTGCGTATTTCACCAAACTGTCCATTAATCTTGCCTTATCATGTCGCACTTGACCAAGCTCGTGAGAAAAAACGTGGCAGTGGTAAAATCGGTACGACAGGGCGTGGTATTGGACCTGCTTATGAAGATAAGGTAGCTCGTCGTGCAATTAAATTGGCAGATTTATTCCGTCCTGACTTAGAAGAAAAGTTGCGTAATTTGATTGAATATCATAATTTTCAATTGACACAATATTATGAAGTTGATGCCATTGATTTTGATGAAACTTTTGCATTGTGCCAACAGTGGAAGTCAGAGCTTGCTGATTTAGTAACCGATGTCACAGAAGAGCTTAATCAACTACGTCTGCAAGGTAAAAACTTAATGTTTGAAGGTGCACAAGGCACGTTATTAGACATTGATCATGGTACTTATCCTTTTGTTACCAGCTCTAGCACGACAGCAGGTGGAGTATCTACTGGTACAGGTATTGGACCTTTATATTTAGACTATGTGCTCGGTATTACCAAAGCCTATACCACACGTGTGGGTAGTGGGCCTTTCCCGACTGAGCTGTTTGATGATGTTGGCGCACACCTTGCTAAAGTTGGTCATGAGTTTGGAGCGACCACAGGGCGTGCACGTCGTTGCGGTTGGTTTGATGCCGAAAGCCTACGCCGAGCAGTGGTGTTAAATTCACTATCAGGTATCTGCTTAACCAAACTTGATGTTTTAGATGGTTTAGATGAAATTCGTATTGGTGTTGGCTATGAACTGCCAGAAACTGAAAGTGAAGGCGCACATGATGCTGAGTTTTATGAATCAGTAACACCAAAATATGAAACATTGGCAGGCTGGAGTGAATCTACCGTTGGTATTACTAACTATGACGACCTACCAGAAAATGCCAAAGCCTATATCAAGCGTATTGAGCAGTTGATTGATTGTCCAGTGGATATCATCTCAACTGGTCCTGACCGTGATGAAACCATTATTTTACGTGACCCATATGATGCGTAAATGTTATCTTAAAATAAGATAAATGAAAAAAAGAACGGCATATTTGTCGTTCTTTTTTATGTGTGATAGGGTCTGTTTTATTCCCTAAGATTTTTAATAGAGAAAATTAGAAAAAGGAGTAGGTTAATGGATAAAGTATACCTTGAAGACTTAAAAATAGGCGACACATGGACAAGTCGTGAAATCACGATAAGTAGTGATAGTATCAAAGATTTTGCTAAAGACTACGACCCACAGCCTTTTCATTTGGATGAACAGAAGGCAAAAGATACATTTTTTCAAGGTTTAGCAGGTAGTGGTTGGCAGACAGCCTGTCTGACCATGCGACTGATGGTAGAGTCCATCCCCATTGCAGATGGTTTAATTGGTGCAGGTGGTGAGATTAGCTGGAATGTTCCCACACGTCCTAATGATACCCTACACATCGTTGCAGAAGTGATTGCAATTAAGCCTTCACGCTCCAAACCAGATAGAGGTATTGTCACAGTGCAGATTGACACAATCAATCAAAATGGTGATTATGCACAGCGTTTTACTTGTAAAATGTTGGTATTTCGTCGTACATAAAAGCCATCCCTTCACCATTAAAAATAAAATAGGTATAGATAGATGTTTCAGCTGACTTTTTTAGGTACATCAGCAGGTTTGCCAACAAAATATCGTAATGTCACAGGCTTAGCCGTTGAATGTGTGAATAACTTTTTATCAGGTGATAAAAAAAAGAGTAAAAGTCAGCGTCCATGGATTTTGATTGACTGTGGTGAAGGGACACAGCATCAGCTATTACATACCAAGTTATCATTACATCGCCTAGAAGTAATTTGTATTACCCATGTGCATGGTGACCACTGTTATGGATTGGCAGGATTGCTGGCAAGTATGGCAATGGCAGGACGAAAGTCAGAATTAACATTAATTGCCCCACAAGCAATTAGTAAACTTTTAGATACCCTAAGCATCACAACTGAGCTATATTTTCCATTCCCAGTACGTTTTATTGCTCTTGAAACTCTGATAGAGCAACAAAACGCACAATTAACAATAGCATTTTCTCAACACCATCAGCTTACGATTGATGTGATAGCACTTTCTCATAGAGCGCCTTCGCATGCTTTTGCATTGACCCAAAACATCTCTACTCGAAAACTGGATATAGAAAAATTATATCAGCTTGGTATAGAAGCAGGGGAATCGTGGGGTAAGTTACAAAGAGGTGAGTCTATTATGGGAAATGATGGACAACTAATAGAAGCAGATAGTGTCTGCCAGCAACAAAAACACAGCACTAAAATAATTGTAGCAGGTGATAATGACACACCAGAGCTACTTAGCAAAGCCTGTGATAGTGCCACCTTATTGGTTCATGAGGCGACCTATACGCAAGCTGTCCTTGAGCGTATCCAACATAAACAACAAACAGGGCAAATGGCAATCGACCCGATGCACAGTAGCGTCCAATCTGTCGCCCAATTTGCGCAAAGTGTTGAGTTACCCAATCTGATTTTGACCCATTTTAGCGCCCGTTATCAGCCTTATGAAGACATTGAGAGTGATACAGCCAATATGGCACACATTCGTGCTGAGGCAACTGCGTATTATCATGGCAACCTATGGCTTGCTGAAGACTTTGCCACTTATAGTGTCGATGAAAACGGAGTGAAACTTATCTCATCTCCAGAAGCTGTGACTCATAAATCTTGATGAGTGTGATTTTGTTCATCACAGTATAATTTGCATAAAAAATTGAATCATCAGTAGCCAATCCTGCTGTCCGCTTGTATCTACTCAGCTAGGCGGGGCAGTGACACAGTTTGCTGTGTTGCTGTTACCTCGACACCACCGCAAAACCTAGTCACTGCAACCCGCCCAGCCGAGTAGTATACCGCTACCATCAGGGCTAGCGGTCACATCGGTTATCTTTTTAATATTTATCGTTGTTCAGGGTTTAGCGTGTTTTACCAACAGTAGTTAGATAGATGGTGTATGGAATGTACCTTACGAACTGATATTGAAAAATGGAAAATATGAGGTGCGATAATGATCGACAAATTAGATATTTACGCCAAAGCGGAAATTGGAAAATCATTAGCAGGTTTTCAACTTGGTTCAAAGTTAGAGTTATATCTACCTTATATACATGAAACAATTGATGGTAAACAATTAGGATGGAATATAAATATCCCAGCTAATAATGAAGGTATTCTACTTTATGAATGGCCAGCGTCATATGGGAGTGGTTATTCTATCTTCATCAAAAACCCAAAAATAGAGTTGCTTTTTACGGATAAAGGAAATTTACGTCATATTATTGTAGGACAAGGATATAAAGGAGAAATATTTGATGGCGTTAAAATTGGAGATAAGTTAGCTGATATAAAGCACGATTTAGTTGTAGATAATACTGAGCCACTACATTACTTATCAGATGGTCAAGGTGGAATAATTGTGGGAATTTATTATTCAGCAGGTGGTTTAGAATTAGCATATGATCCTGATGCGACTATTGAAACTGTTTGTGTCTATGATGATAATCTTG
This sequence comes from Psychrobacter sp. I-STPA6b, assembly GCF_020662265.1. Taxonomy (GTDB): domain Bacteria; phylum Pseudomonadota; class Gammaproteobacteria; order Pseudomonadales; family Moraxellaceae; genus Psychrobacter. The sequence goes on along the minus strand of NZ_VEWM01000080.1, from coordinate 144,985 downwards.
ATTAAACATATTTTAGTAGTATGAATAAAGTATGAGCTATATCAGGAGGCTACTTGATAAGCATAGCAATGCCACACAAAATCAGTTCTTCCAAGTAATCATTTAGATTTATGGAATAAAATATTTAGGTTTCGAGTGAGCCGAAAAATAGAAGGGGTATTGAGAACAAAAATACAAGTTGTCATAGATTTCAAGATGATGGTAATGGTAACTTTCATTGAAACGGTCCTACAGATGGTAAAATTAAATCAGGTGATAATAGGAATATAAAAATTACAGATATTCCTTCAGAAATAAAGAGATAGTTAATATGAAAATAATAGGAAACTCTGAAATATCATTTGAAGTAGCAAATAATTTTACTGAAGAAAAACTGTTATGTCTTAGAATGATTATAAAGGGAAATGTAATTGGTACTTTGCAGTCACCTACCTATCTACCAAGTTTTATTGGTGCTTTAAACAGTATATTAGTTGATGATTGTTATTTTAATGCTCATATCGATACTACCAATTACAGAAATTTCTTCTTAGTTGATGGTAAGGTAACAAATAATTATAGATTGACATTAGAAGAAACATTTGATGATTATGAAAAAAGAGTTATCAGAAATGACAACTTTATCTTTTTTTACTTCAATCTTCATGATGATTATTTTTTTGATTATGATATTTTTCTAAAAAACATATTTGAATTTGTAAGTATAGGTAATTATCAAGATGCATTGTTAAAATTTAATAATTATATTGAGTTAAATGGGTTGGTAAAAAATCTTGAATATACAAGCCAGTAATTTGACTATTCCTTCAGAGGTGAAAAGAAATGATGTTAGGAAATAAAAAAACTATTGGATTCGATTTCTTAGGAAAGTCTGGAAAATTTATCAATATGAATGTTTTTGTGGGTGGTAAAAATATCAGCTTTCAAGACAATTCTTATTATATATATCCTCTTATTCTAAACTTAAAAAAAGAGATTGAATTTTTTACCTATAATGAACTAAGTTTAAGAGAAGGTTTGGGGGATATAAACTTATCTGAATTATATAATTTATTTTTTAACGATAAAACTAGTGTCTATAAAAATAGTGAAATTGGCTTAGATATACTTTTCTTTGACCTATCCGTTAAAAGAGCATTTTTTTATGCATACCAAGAAGAAAATGACCTCATCATATTTGGTAAGTTTTTTGAAAACGATGAATTAATATCAACCAGACTCAAGAAAAGTGAGTATATTGATACTTTAAATCAATTATTGTCAAATATTGATGTGTGACCAGATATTGAAATATTTAATATGAATGAATTTCTAAACTAACAGAATATTTCTGACAGCTTAGAGTTTGATAAGAAGTTGTAAAAATATTGTTTCTAATAAATAGTCAGAATTGTGGATTTAAGTATGAGCAAGAAGATGGTAGATAAAGAAGAAGCATTTGATTTATTTCAGTATTGGCTTATGGATAGTCCTGATGCAATAGAAAGAATGATGGATAGACTGCCAGCAGAAGTAAAAAATCAGCTTGATTATTCTGTTGAATCATTGGATGTTCTAGAAGCCTATCTACTAAATCAGTATGCTAGTATTGATGAAATCAAACAAGAACCACCTGACATACTAAATGGTTACGCTATTTATGTGGGTGATACGTTTAGAAAAGTAGCAAAGTCTCTAACTCAAATAGAGCCTATAAAATGGACTATTGAATTAGATGATACAGATAACGCTTATTATAATATCCCCATTATAAGATTAGGTGCTTACGTTAAGTGCCCACTGACACTTGTCACGTCTAGTTTGGATAGAAGACGTGGAAATTATATTTCTACTATTTTAAAGAATTTTCTTGAGGACTCGTAAAATATATGATTGAACTTCTGCTTAAGCCGATTTGAATTCTATTATTTATTGTCAATTAAAGACTATTCATGGGGCTTGATGGTTCTTACTTCACTTACCTTATAAATTTATTGATAAATAGGAAAACAGTATGAGTAAGAAGATGGTAGATAAAGAAGAAGCATTTGATTTATTTCAGTATTGGCTTATGGATAGTCCTGATGCAATAGAAAGAATGATGGATAGACTGCCAGCAGAAGTAAAAAATCAGCTTGATTATTCTGTTGAATCATTGGATGTTTTAGAAGCCTATCTACTAAATCAGTATGCTAGTATTGATGAAATCAAACAAGAACCACCTGATATATTAAATGGTTACGCTATTTATGTGGGTGAAACTTTTAGAAAAGTAGCAAAGTCTCTAACTAAAAGAGAGCCTAATATATGGACTATTGAATTAGATGATACAGACGATGTTTTTTATAATTTACCTGTTATAGAAATAGGTGCTTATATTAATTTCCCAATGGGACTTGTCACTGCCAGTTTAGATAGAAGACGTGGAAATTATCTTTCTACTATTTTAAAGAATTTTCTTGAGGACTCGTAAAATATATGATTTGACTTCTGCTTAAAGCAGTTCAAATTCTATTATTTGTTGTCAGTTTACAAGCATTGAATTTAGTAAACTATTAAAGTGAATAAAAAAGCCCTTACCAGTAAGGTCTGATAGGGGCTAATTATAAAATTATTTAAATTATTTCAATACTTTAAGACCTGCCTTATTCTCTCGTTTTGGCTTAGCTTTTGTTTGTGTATCATCTGATGTTGCAGGTTGATAGTTTTCATATTCGCTGGGGTCAAAGAACATACCCTGAGAGTTTTCTTTGGCATAAATACCCATCACTGCCTGCATAGGAACCCATAAATCGCGAGATACACCACCAAAACGTGCGCTAAAACTGATAAAGTCATTATCCATATTCATATTACCTGTGGCACGACTGGCAATATTAAGGACAATACGCCCATCTTGTATATACTCTGTAGGCACTTGAACATGCTCAACCGTTGTATCTACCATGAGATAGGGAGTGAGGTAGTTATCCTCTAGCCATTCATAAATTGCTCGTACCATATAAGGACGGGTAGGGGAAAGCTCTGATTCTGACATAAAAACCTCATGTTGGAATAAGTAGTAAAATTATAATAGCAAACTTCGCTTAGCTATGTATTGTACCACTAATCTTAGCAATACTTTTTTGAAAGCTGTGGCGCTCAAAAACACGTTGGCGATATTCTAATAATGCACGGCATAAGTGTGATGGTAGTTGGATATCCATATCTTCTAAACGAAATAATAAAGGTGATAATAAGACATCACACCAACCATAATTGTCAGACATAAAATAATGAAACTGCGCAAACAAAGGGGATAGGGTAACCAGTGTATCTGACAAACGTTTACGGGCAATCTCAGCTTGTTTAGTATTGAGACTATCAGCATGAGTTAATAAGATACGCCCCAGCTTTATCCAGTCATTTTGAATGCGCCAAGCTAACTGTCGATGTTCAGCTCGTTTTTTTGGGGTGTCTGGTAGTAGCTTATGCCCATGATAGCGCTCTTCCAAATATTCAAAAATTACTGTAATTTCATATAAAGAAAAGTCTCTATGTACCAAAACAGGAAGCGTGTTATAAGGGTTTAGAGAGGCTAAATCTTCTGGACGTTCGCTATCTAAGAGAGATAAATAATAACTTAAGTTTTTTTCTGCAAGTAGCAGGCGCACAACATGGCTGTCGTACGCATCATCAGCATACAGTATCAGTTGACTGTCAGGAATGTCATTCGGGTCAATCATAATAAACTGCAACTAATTAAAGTGATAAGAGTTGCATCGTAACCAAAGTTATGTGCTTTAGCAAGCATAACTTAGATAAAAGCACTACTAGCAATCATAGAATAATCAATGAATATAGTCAAAGAGTAATAAAATACTATTAAATACATACACACAAAAAAGGCGATGAAACTATCAAGTCATCGCCTTTTTCTATATTGCTAACTTAGACTATTTGACATCTTTCCAGAATTCTTTATTTAACAGATATACTGGGATAAAGAGTATGGCTAAGAATAGTAGAACAAAGAAGCCATAAATCTTACGTTCATGACGAGCTGGCTCACCCATCCATGCCATAAAGTTCACCAAGTCACCAACTCGGCTACGATACTCTTCTTCACTAAGCTGGTTTTGCAAGTTTAGTAATACATGAGGCATCGCTGCATTATGTAGTACTAAGTTATTTGCACCCCAAGGGCGACTTGGGTCTTCATAGAAGCTTAGTAGATAGGTATAAACCCAGTCATCACCACGTAGACGTGTTTCTAAAGATAAGTCTGGTGGCGCACCACCGAACCAAGATGCTTGCGTATCTGGGTCGATATCGGCTGTGATATGCTCACCAATCTGATCAGATGTTACCAATAGATATTTTTCAACCAACTCAGGTGGAATATCTAAGTCTTGTGCCAATCGAGAGTAGCGTACATATTTAGCAGAGTGACAACCAACACAGTAGTTGACAAACATGGTTGCACCACGTTGTAGTGAGCCTTTGTTGGTGAAGTCAATCGGAGCTTTTAGACAAGACAGATGCTCTGTCTCGCCTTCAGCATTGGTAAATGTTCCACAGCCATGCCCACCAGCTGCCATTGCTTGATTCGCACCAAATGCGAGAGCGATAACTAGACCAAAGCCAGTTAACGATTTCTTTAAGCTATTCATTAGTGACCTCCAGTAACACGTTCAGGTGGCTGCTTGCATTTCTCGATTGATGTATAAATTGGCATCAATAGGAAGAACAAGAAGTATAGTACGGTACAGATACGAGCAACGATAGTCGCTGTCTCAGTAGCAGGAGTCGCACCTAAATAGCCTAAGATTAAGAAGCTAATGGTAAAGATAGTTAGAGCAATCTTAGATAAGATACCTTTATAGCGTATAGACTTCACAGGAGAGCGGTCTAACCAAGGTAGCAAGAATAACATAGCAATAGCGCCACCCATAGCAATAACACCACCAAGCTTATCAGGTACAGCACGTAAGATAGCGTAGAATGGAGTATAGTACCAAACAGGGGCAATATGCTCAGGTGTTTTTAATGCGTTAGCTACTTCAAAGTTTGGTGGCTCAAGGAAATATCCACCACCTTCTGGGAAGAAGAATACAACAGCAAAGAACACCATAAAGAAGACAACAATACCAACCATATCATGAACAGTATAGTATGGATGGAAAGGAACACCATCTAAAGGTACACCGTTTTTGTCTTTTAGTTTTTTGATATCTACACCATCAGGGTTGTTTGAACCAACATGGTGAAGAGCAACTAAGTGAATAAATACTAAGCCTACTAGTACCAATGGAATGGCAACAACATGTAGAGCAAAGAAACGGTTTAGGGTAATACCTGAGATTAGATAGTCACCACGTACCCATTCTGCTAAGCCATCACCAATGACAGGAATAGCAGCAGGTAGGTTAAGAATAACCTGAGCACCCCAGAATGACATGTTACCCCAAGGTAGCAAGTATCCAAAGAAACCTTCTGCCATTAAGCAAAGGTAGATACCCATACCAATTAACCAGATTAGCTCACGTGGTTTTTTATATGAGCCATAGAGCATACCACGGAACATATGTAAATAAACCACAACGAAGAATGCAGATGCACCTGTTGAGTGCATATATCTGATTAGCCAGCCACCTTTTACATCACGCATGATGTATTCTACAGAAGCAAATGCTCCTTCAGCGCTGGGGTTATACATCATTGTTAACCAAATACCAGTTACTAATTGGTTGACCAAAACCACCATGGATAGGACACCAAAAAAATACCAAAAATTAAAGTTTTTTGGCGCATAGTATTTGGACATGTGGTATTCATAGGTTTCTGTCGCTGGGAAACGTGCGTCTACCCAGTGCATCATCTTTTTACCAAAACTCATGGTTATGCCTCCCCGACTGTCAAGATAGTTCCATCCACTTTATATTCTGGAATGGGCAAGTTCAGTGGGGCAGGAACGCCCTTGTAAACACGACCGGCAAGATCGTATTTTGAACCATGACACGGACAGAAGAATCCTCCATACCAGTCATTGCCACCTAAGTCTGCAGCACCAACTTCTGGTCTGAAGTTTGGCGCACATCCTAAGTGGGTGCAGACACCTTCACAGACCAGTACTTCAGGCTCACGTGCGCGCGCCTGATTTTTGCAGTATTCAGGTTGTACTGAGGCTTCAGACTCTGGGTCACTTAAAAGGGGAGCTACTTTATCTAGCGTGGCTAGCATATCGGGGGTACGTCGTACAACATAGATAGGTTTTCCACGGTATTTGACAACGACCATTTGTCCAGCTTCGATGGAGCTAATATCTTGGGTTACTGGCGCACCAGCTGCTTCAGCTTTTGCACTTGGGTACCAAGAGCGGACAAAGGGCGTTCCAACCGCAGCAACCCCAACAGCGCCAATTGCAGCGGTTGAGGCAATTAATACTCTACGGCGTTTGATGTTAACGCCTTCGGCATGGCTCATTAAAACTTCCTCCAGATAAATGAAATGGGAATATCCCATACTGGGTTTGTAACACTATCGGGTTTGAAATACACAGACCAAAGGGGGAGTCTAGACGATAGGTCACATTAGCTGTGCCTTTTTTTGCTAATTGTGTCTATTCTAAGCTATTTTCGTTATAAAATAAATTATACTAGCAAAAAATAAAAAAACCCTTGAGTCAACAAGGGTTTTTTTATGGTATATCGTAAAGTCCATTAAACAACTAACAATTTTAAGGTTAGCGTTTCGAGAATTGAGGACGTTTACGTGCTTTACGCAGACCAAGTTTCTTACGTTCAACTTGACGAGAGTCACGAGTCACAAAGCCGGCCGCTTTTAGAGCAGGCTTAAGTGTTTCGTCAGCTTCGATAAGTGCGCGAGTGATACCGTGACGGATTGCACCAGCTTGACCATTGATACCACCACCTTTTACAGTGATGTATGCGTCGTAGCTATCAGTTGCATCAAGCAATTCTAATGGCTGACGAACAACCATACGTGATGTCTCACGACCAAAGTATTCATCTAATGGCTTACCGTTAACAATAATGTTACCAGTACCTTTTGATAAAAATACACGAGCGGTTGAGGTCTTACGACGACCAGTTCCGTAATTAGTGTTTTCCATGAGTCTCTCCTTAGATATCTAATTCTTGAGGTTGCTGGGCTGCATGCGGATGCTCAGGACCGGCATATAGCTTCAACTTCTTGATGGTAGCATAACCAAGAGGACCTTTTGGCAACATACCTCTCACAGCCTTGTATAGTACATCTTCTGGCTTGTGAGCGATCAGCTTAGTAAAGTTAGTTTCTTTAATACCGCCAGGATAACCACTGTGACGATAGTATTTTTTGTCTTGTGCTTTTTTACCAGTGACAGCAATCTTGTCAGCATTAATCACAACGATAAAATCGCCAGTGTCAACGTGAGGGGTAAAAGATGGCTTATGTTTGCCACGTAGGCGTAAAGCGATTTGAGTCGCTAGGCGACCTAGAGTTTTGCCTTCAGCATCGACGACATACCAGTCGTGAGTGACTTCAGCAGGTTTGGCACTAATAGTTTTCATGATGAAACCTTAATTTAAAGTAGTTGAGAGTGTTGGGGGAAACGGGGCTCTCAAAAAACAGACAAGCATTATAGGATGTTGCCCTTAAACTTGCAATAGATGGACAAAAAATAACCCTTGTTTAGTGTGGTTTTTAGTCTTTTTTAGTGATGTTTATTTCGTTTGTATGTTGGGTAGGGTATGAAATTGAATCAATGAGGCTGTAATTTGTCCAATGTGAGTTTGTTTGAGTATGTCGATATATGGCATAAAGTCTGGCAAAGTTTGCTCTAATGCCCGAGTATCTTCAATATAGATGAGGGTCTGGCTATCAATATTTTGTGCTGTCAGTAGTGTGGATAAGATTGGCTGCCAAAGCTCTAGTGCATAAGGTGGGTCAAGAAAGATGATGTGAAAGAGAGAGGGTGCAAGATGGTTATTTTGCTGGGCAGGGGCATGAATGATTTTAAACTGCTGGGATTCAAGTTTGAGCTGATGAGCAGATTGCTTTAAGCAGTTGGCTTGCTGTTGGTTCGCTTCTATAAAGGTAACGTGTGCTGCACCCCGTGAGAGTGCTTCAAAGCCTAGCACACCGCTACCAGCACACGCATCAAGTACAGTAGCATCATAAAGGTCAGTCATTAGCCAGTTAAATAGTGTCTCACGTAACCGATCAGGTGTGGGGCGTAGTCCTTGAGCATCAATAAATTTAATATATTGGCGTTTAAAACGACCGCCAATAATACGTACTTGGTTATTGCCACTTTTGCTATCTTTGATCGCTTTTTTTGAGCGAGATACTGGTTTGCGCTTATATGATGCGGATTTCATGACTTATCCTTGTGATGCTTCATTTGCAGCTGCGGCCGCTTCCGCGGCTTCTTCGGCAGCACGTCTGGCCGCTTTTTCTTCAGCTTTTTTAGCACGACGTTCTGCGATTTCTTCTGCTGATGGTGGCTGTATTGGGTCATTAGGACGTTGTAATATCCAGTAATCTAATAGTTTACGGGCAATCGGAGCAACCCAGCCTCCATGTCTCCCATTTTCTACAATAACAGCAACAGCTATTTGAGGGTCTTCAACAGGAGCAAAAGAGATAAATAGTCCATGATCCCAGTGACGTTGATCAAGGGCAGCTTCATTATAACGTTGTCCTTGAGCAATGGATTTAACCTGCGCAGTTCCTGTTTTACCAGCGATGCGATAGGTTGGGGTATAAACTCGGCGAGCAGTACCATGCTTGACGGTATCTTCCATAGCAAGGTGCATTTTTGTCCAGTCAGACTCATCACCATTAAATTCTACAATGGCATCAGGTTTGTCAATAGGGTGTACAGTCACTGCGCCCGTAGAGTCTTTGAGCAAGTGCGGAATGATATGTTGCCCTTTGTTTGCGGTGATGGCAGTTGCCATGGCAATTTGTAGGGGCGTGGCAAGAAAGTAACCTTGTCCAATACTGACAGAGATGGTCTCACCGGGTAGCCAGTCTTTATCGTAGGTATCTTTTTTCCATTTTGGAGAGGGCATAACCCCTGCTTTTTCATTAGGCAAGTCAACGCCTGTTTTTTCACCAAATCCAAATTTAATCATCCAGTCATGTAGACGTTGAATGCCCATTTGATAGGAGAGTTTATAGTAGTAGGTATCAACAGATTCGACAATGGATTTGGTTAGGTTAACAGTACCATGTCCACTTTTTTTCCAGTCTCGAAAGCGGTGAGTGTCACCCGGTAAGGTAAAGTATCCGGGATCAAAAATGGTGCTGTTCCAATCCATTAAACCATAGTGAATTGCACCTAGTCCTTCAAATGGTTTAATGGTAGAGCCAGGCGGATACATACCTTGTAGCGCTCGGTTATATAGAGGCTGATCGGGGTCATCACGCAGCTCTGCATAGTCTTTAAATGAGATACCAGAGATAAACGGGTTTGGGTCATAGCTTGGGTTACTAACAAAAGCCAGTATGTCCCCATTTTTTGGGTCAATGGCGACAATTGCACCACGGCGACCGTTAAGCTCATCTTGGGCAACTTTTTGTAAACCATAGTCAAGGCTAAGGTAAATATCATTGCCAGGTGTGGGTGGCGTAGCATCAAGTTTGTGCAGTACTTCACCATGAACATTGGTTTCTACAGCTTGGCTACCTGGTTGCCCTAGTAGTAAGTCTTCATAATATTTTTCAATACCGACTTTGCCTATTAGGTCTGTACCTGCATAGCGGTCTTTATCAATGGTTTTTGTTTCTTTATCGTTGATACGCCCAACATAACCGATGACATGAGCAAACAGCTCATCATAAGGATATGTTCGAGTCAGTTTGCTTTGAATACTGACCCCTTTAAAAAAAGGTTTACGCTCACTAAATTGGGCGATTTGTTGTTCATTTAGGTCGATTTGGATAGTTACTGGGTCATTTTTATTTTTATCTATCCTTGCCAAAATATCGGTAATGTCTTCTTCGCTTAAGTTAAAAATAGGTGCTAAAAGTTGTAAGGTGCGTTTAGGGTCCTCAACTTCATCAGGGCTAAGTATGGCAGTAAAAACAGGCTGATTATCTGCCAAAATAATACCATTGCGATCATAGATATAACCACGGCTTGGAGGATCAGAGATAAGTTTAATACGGTTTTTATCTGCTTGTGTTTGATATCTATCGTATGAGTAGACTTGTAGATAGGCATAACGTGCAATCAGAATGGATAGACCGATTAAAATGAAGAAACCTGCAAAAAATATCCGATGCATAAATATTCGGTTTTCTTGTTGAGTTTCAGCAGCAATGGGTTTTTTCATGGGGTGACGGTCACTATGAAGGATGGTTTAGCAGCACATGGTTTATTGACTCAATATTTGTCATAAACCTTCATGATAACGATATGATGGTTTGCACAGATATTTCTAGGTCATATTAATAAGTTTTATTGACATGATATATCCACTTTGTATCGTCGGTTGATAGTTAGCTAAGCAAGTTGCATCTTTTGAGGCTCCTAATCAGAGACAATATATTTTAGTTAAGATCATTGTTGATAAAATAAACGTTGTATTTGACGCAAGTTGTGCTAAAAATCATAGCGCAAAATTATAGCATAACCCAAACAGTTTGCTAAAAGCATGATGAGTGTCGGTAGTTGATAGGTAAGAACATAGAAAATCGTATCAGTTCTTCTGTTGACTTACGGCTTGGTATAGTTATTGTGTGGTACATTGGGTAAGGGCAGTGATGGTCTATTGGCATTTGATTTGTTAGTTGAGTGAGTGATGACCTTAGAGATGCTAAGTATACTTAGTTTTAAGGTGATTAGGTTTGGGTAAGCTAACTAGGCGAATGTATGGAGATTATGACTGGATTGTGTCGAGGTAGACATATACCTGCTAGGGGCAATTATGTTAAAATCCAGCGCCAATATATGGGCTGTCTACTGTTTATCTTATCTAAATTGAAGATAGGTTTTAGATGGTTGTTATAGTACAGAGATTCTGCTAGCTAATCCTAAGTGTCATTGAGCTTAATTAACATTAATTTTAGTTAAAAAATTTTAATTAAAATGAGTTGTTAAGATTTGGCTCTCATTATGGCGATGGATACTGTGAGTATTCATATTAAGCACGCTTACTGTACATATATTAATTTTCGCCGTTCTTTAGCTGATTTTCTTTAAGGCTAGCAGTTTACTTCGTCAATTTATGTTCTTTGGTCAATGCCTCTTTTGCTTATGATGTTTTATATTGATTGGATATGGTCGATATAGTGGTTATCTATAAGATAGTAGACTTTATGGCAGTGATCTGATTTTAATCTCAGCATGCTTTGGTATGTCACTGAGTTTTTCCTACTTTCGTTAAGCGAGGCTCATCGACTTTTTATGTGGTCAACAATTTGGCAAACATTAACTGAGCATCCTGAGTTTATAGCGATGCTAACTATTCCACCTGTGACAGCATTTGTAACATGGGCGCATGTTTGGATGGCGCTACAGATGTTGTTTTATCCAATTAAGTTTTGGGGTATTAAGGTTGCAAACATGCCTTTTGACTTGCCAGGGATTGGTTGGCAGGGCATTGTACCTCGTAAAGCAGGCAAGATATCAGGAGTGATTGTTGACCAGACACTCTCTAAGCTAGGCTCATTGGATGAATTCTTTCAGGCAATGGACCCTGAGGAAATGGCAGAGTTTATCACAGAGTCGGTGGATGCCAATCTAGATAGCTTGATTGATGAGATTATGAATGAGCGTTCGGCGACATTGTGGAGTAATATGCCATTTGCTGTTCGTCGTCGTATTTATGCACATGCACACCAAGAGTTGCCTAATATCATGCAAGCCATGGTGGTTGATTTAACCTACCATGTAGAAGACTTGGTGGATATGCGCCAGATGATTGTACGAACAATGGAAAACGATCGTCGACTTATGGTGCAGATGTTTTTAAAAGTTGGGCAAAAAGAGATTGATTTTATTTGGCATATCAGTGCTTTGATAGGGTTTATTTTTGGTATTGTGCAGATGTTTATATTTTTGGTATTGCCTCAGCATTGGACAGTACCATTTTTTGCGGCCGTTTGGGGATTGTTGACAAACTGGATTGCTATTTGGATGGTATTTAACCCCATCAATCCGATTCCTATCAAGTATATTAAGTTGTTCCGTTTTTCTAAGTCATTTCCTTTTATTATTCCACAGTTGCCACGGATTGCCACCTATCAGTGGCAAGGTGGGTTTATGAAGCGTCAGCCTGAGGTCTCTGAGGTGTTTGCTGAGATTGTGGTGAAAGAGTTAGTGACATTAGAAAATATCATGAATGAGATGATGTATGGTAGTCGTGCTACAAAAACTCGTGAGTTAATGAAGACACATTTATATGAAGTGTTGGATGCACCTTTGGTGAGTACGACATTGCGTTTGGGGCTGGGTCGTCGTGAGTTTGGTCAGTTAAAAAATACCATTATTGATAAGTCGATAGATGCCACAATGGTACCAATTCGTGATCCAGAATTAAATCAAAGTCGTGCCGATAAGATTTTTGGTCTATTCCGTGATCGCTTAAATGCGTTGTCATCATATGAGTTTCAGAATTTATTACGCCCTGCTTTCCGTGAAGATGAAACGACACTCATTATATTGGGTGGGTTGACTGGATTTTTGGCAGGGTGGTTGCATTTAGTCTTGGTATTTTTCCCAATGTCAGGACATTAATAAATAGGTGGTTGTTTTGTTAGTGTGTTATACAGCTAGGGCAGAAAAGGGTAGTGGGTCATGTTAATCACTGAGTTAGGATATTTTGCATTGGTTGCTGCGATGATGTTGGCAATTATGCAAGTTGCATTACCCACTTGGGGTGTGATGCGTCATCAGATAGCACTACAAAGATTAGCACCCAGCTTGGCATGGGCGCAGTTTTTGGCGATGCTATGCTCTTTTTGTGCGTTGATGGCAGGCTTTTATTACAATGATTTTAGCTTGCTGTATGTGACCCAGCATTCTAATACATTGTTGCCTTGGTATTATAAGTTGTCAGCGACATGGGGTGGTCATGAAGGGTCACTGTTGTTATGGTTAACCATTTTGGCAGCATGGTGTGCTTTGGTGTCATGGTTTAGCCGAGGGTTGCCATTATCAATGCGTGCTAGGGTGTTGGTTGTTTTGGCCGCAGTACAATTGATGATGTTGATGATGTTAATTTTTACCTCTTCACCATTTGATCGCACCTTGCCAAATATACCAATTGATGGGGCAGATTTAAATCCTGTGTTACAAGACCCAGGCCTAATTATTCACCCCCCTATGCTATATATGGGCTATGTGGGTATGGCAGTACCATTTGCATTTTGTATTGCTGCGTTGTGGGCAGGCAGATTGGATGCTGTATGGACACGATGGTCTAGACCTTGGGCATTGGCTGCATGGGGATTTTTAACACTGGGTATCGCTTTGGGCTCATGGTGGGCATACTATGAGTTAGGCTGGGGTGGTTGGTGGTTTTGGGACCCTGTAGAAAATGCGTCACTGATGCCATGGTTGGCTGGTACTGCATTGATACACTCTTTAGCAGTGACAGAAAAGCGGGGTGTATTTAAGGCATGGACTATCATGCTGGCAATCTTTACTTTCGCTCTAAGTCTGTTAGGAACATTTTTGGTACGCTCTGGGGTGATTACCTCAGTACATTCCTTTGCGGCTGACCCAACTCGTGGTTTGGCAATCTTAATGATTCTTGGTGTGGTTATTGGTAGTGGGTTGTTATTGTTTGCTATCCGAGGATGGCGTTTGACAGTAGAGAGTCATTATCAGTTAAAGTCTCGTGAAACACTGCTGGTGATTAATAATATTATTATTTTAATTGCAACATTGGTGGTGTTGTTGGGTACGTTATACCCAATTATTGCTGACTCGTTTGATTTGGGTCAGGTTTCTGTTGGACCTCCATATTTTAATGCATTGTTTGTACCATTAACATGGCTACTATTATTAGTGCTGGGTATGGGTGCCAATATTCGTTGGAAAAAAGATAAGCGCCCATTCTTAGGCCCTATCATGGTTATTACTATGAGTAGTGCTGTTCTTGCAGGGATTGTGTCTTATTTTATGACCCAAAGTGTCTATTTACAGATATTTATTACATTGATTTTAAGTTTTTGGGTGCTTGGTTGGTTGGTATATGATGTGGTCGATAAAACTAAAAATGCATCATCACGTTGGCAAGGCTTGAAAAAGCTGTCTATGAGTTATTGGGGCATGCAAGTTGCCCATGTTGGTGTGTTGATAGTGGCTATTGGCGTGGGTGTTACCAGTCAGCTAAGTATTGAAAAAGATGTGGCAATGTCAGTGGGTGATATCGTTGATGTTGATATGGGTACAAGTGTGTATCAGTTTGAGTTGCGAGAGTTTCGACAAGTGCGTGGTAGTAACTATGATGCAACACAAGCTGAAGTGAAAGTCACTCATGATGGTAAATTTGTTACCACATTATATCCAGAAAAACGTCACTATGTTGTTAGTCAAATGCCAATGACAGAAGCTGCTATTGATGCCAGCTTGCTCAGAGATGTTTATATTGCACTTGGTGAGCCAATTAGTAGTGATACTACTATTGGGTCACAAAGTACACCAAGTGATGCCTCAGATAGTAAATGGGCAGTGCGTATTTATGTGAAGCCGTTAGTAAGATGGCTGTGGTTAGGCTCGTTGGTGATGGCATTTGGTAGCTTATTGTGTCTGTTTGATAAGCGCTACCGTATTACTTCGCTTAGAAAATGTCCTCAACGCAATATGAATGATGCACAGTCACTCAGTACAACCAAGTCAGGAGTTACCCATGTCTAAACCTGTTATGAAAAAATCACAAGTTAAGTTATGGTTTTTAATTCCCTTTATTATGTTTTTGGCATTTATAGTGATGTTGTTTTTCCGTTTAGGAAAACCAACTGAGGTCATACCAAGTAATGCACTTAATAAGCCTGTGCCAGATTTTAGTTTGCCATTGTTATCAGATACTGAACAGACAGTGACTAATAGTAATTTACCTAAGCAGCCTTTTTTATTAAATATTTGGGGCTCGTGGTGTCCCACTTGTAAAGTTGAGCATCCTTATTTGATGCAACTGCATGAGCAGGGTGTACCAATTGTTGGTGTGAACTATAAAGATGAACTTGGTAATGCATTGAGTTATTTAAATGAGCGTGGTGACCCCTTCTTACTGTCAATTCAAGATTTATCAGGTGGCTTTGCTATTGACTTGGGGCTAACGGGTGCGCCAGAAACCTTTATTGTTGATAAGACAGGCAATATTCGTCAGCATATTGTCGGTGAAATTAATGCAGATAACTGGCAAAGTAGGATTCAGCCATGTATGAGTGCGTTAGACAATGAAGCAGAAGAAACGGTAATCGCTGAGGTGTGTCAATGAAATCAGTTCGTATGATGATGTTAGCAGTAATGATAGCGGTTGCCTCAGTTTCTTCTAATATGAGTATGGCTGCGATAGATGTTTATGAATTTGACTCACCTCAACAAGAGGCACAGTATCGTGGATTGATTGATGAGTTTCGCTGTCCAAAATGTCAAAATCAAAATTTGGCTGGCTCTGATGCCCCCATTGCACAAGATTTAAAACAAAAAACTTATGAGATGGTGAAGGCAGGGCAGACAGATGCTCAGATTCGTGAGTATATGTACGACCGCTATGGCGACTTTATTAGCTATAAACCACCAGTACGTCCTTCAACTTGGATACTATGGTTTTTTCCGCCAATACTGTTGTTATTTTTAATTGTTGGTTGGCTGTGGAAAACAAAGCGTCAACATTATGCACAGCGCTTAGCCTCACAACAAACGATATCGGCACAGGATATCGAAAATTCTGAGACAGTCGATGCAACTGCTATCATGACAGATGAGACTCAAGAGCAGCAGTCTGCATCGTCTTTAAGTAAAGAAGAAGCACAGCAATTAAAAGAGCTGTTATCGACTTATGATGATGACGTATCACCGCCACAGGACAAGACAAATATTGATACGAGTAGGGGAGATAAATAATGGCAGTATTATCAACCTTCTGGTTATTTATTACATTGGCTGTGACGCTGAGTATCATATTGGCAGTGGTGGTGTTATTCCCATGGTTGCGACTTAAAAAGAATGCAGATAACCATTTGATTAAGCTCAATATTGAAGTGTTTAAAGATCGCTTGGCTGAATTGTCAGCAGATTATAATGCAGGAGCAATGAGTGCCAGCAGTTATCAGACGCAAAAAACAGAGCTAGAGCGTCAGTTGTTACAGGCAAGTAATGAGAAAGATAGTAGCTTAACATCAGCAAGTAAAAAAAGCCGTATTATTGTTTTAATTTGGTTGCCAATGCTGATGGCGATTGGTTATATGTTGGTTTCAGATAGAACACCAGTCTATAAATTATGGCAAGCCCAAGATAGTGTGGGTCAGGTTGCTGATGATTTATTAACATCAAAAATAGATATGCCACCAGAATGGGCAACGCAAGATAGTGTTGCTTTAATATCTGCCATGCAAACAAATGTACATCGTAACCCTCAAGATGCTAGCCGTTGGATGCGCTTATCAGAGTTATTTTTATCACTACAGGCAAATGAACAGGCACTAGAGGCGTTATCACGTGCACATCGTTTAGAGCCTGAAAATGATGACATTGCGACTGCTTATGCACAGACCAGTTTCTTTGTAAATGGTGGTATGCTTGATCCGAATAGCTATAAAGTCTTACAAGATGTCTTAATACGCCATCCTGAGCATCAAGGCGCTCAAATGCTGATGGCAATGGGTGAAGCACGTGCTGGAAACTATGAGGTAGCACAAGCGTGGGTACGCAAGCTTAAAGAGAATATTGCATCTAAGCCAGGAGACCATAGCTCTGCATTGGCTAGCTTGGATGAGCTGAGTGCAACCATTCGTGGACAGCAACAAGCAGCACAATCACAAAAACATATTATGGTTAATGTGACGGTTAACACCAATCTGCTACCATTAATCAAACCAAATGATATATTGTTTGTTACAATACGTGACGTGAGTGGTGGTGCGCCATATGCAGTAAAACGTATCCCAGTAACACAACTTGAGCAAGGTAATATTTCTATCCAAGTAAGTGACCAAGATGCTATGATGTCTGGGCATGATTTGACGAATGCAATCTCTCAAGAAAAATCGCTGGTAGTATCAGCACGTATTAGTAGTAGTGGACAGGCAATGACACAGTCAGGTGACTTGTCAGCAAACCCTGTACCCTTGCAAGATACAGAAAATCAAATTAATATCGAGATAAACCAACAAGTTCCATAATGTTGGTTGGTAATAATAAGTTTTTTTAGCTTAATATTTACTACTTTTGGCTTTATACCTTAACTTTTTTATTAATGATTCATTACACAAAAGGACATACTATTATGATGCGTATAATTTTGCTCGGTCCCCCAGGTGCAGGCAAAGGCACTCAGGCACAGTTTATCTCTCAAGCGTTTGATATTCCTCAGATATCAACAGGAGATATGCTGCGAGCTGCAATCAAGGAAGGTAGTGAGTTAGGTCGCCAAGCAGAAGGAATTATGAATGCAGGTGGACTAGTCTCTGACGATTTGATTATTAACCTAGTAAAAGAGCGCATTGCTAAGCCTGACTGTGCTAATGGTTGTATCTTTGATGGTTTTCCACGTACCATTCCTCAAGCACAAGCATTAGCAGATGCTGGCGTTGAGATTAACCATGTGGTAGAAATTAGTGTTCCTGATGATGAAATAGTGAAGCGTCTATCTGGTCGTCGTTCACACCCAGCTTCTGGACGTGTTTATCATATTGAGCACAATCCACCAAAGCAAGAAGGCATTGATGATGTGACAGGTGAGCCATTGGTTCAACGTGATGATGATAAAGAAGAGACCATTCGTGATCGCTTAGCAACTTATCATAAGCAAACTTCAACTCTGGTTGGCTTTTATCAAGAAAAGGCACAAGAAGGTGATAATGCCCCACAATATCATAAGTTTGATGGTACACAAGCCATTGATACTGTTAAAGAGCAAGTGCTTTCTGCTTTAAAATAAATTATTTTGAAGAATTATTGTTGTAGAAGCCCTGTTTTTTAACAGGGCTTTTTGCTTTAATTTGAAGTATAGATAACAGTTTTATTGTGGAGAAACACAATGAATGATGTGATACCAAATATTAAGTTTTATCATGATTTTTTGGATACTCAATCAGCAGAAGAGTTATTTTTATATTTGATAGCACAGACTGATTGGAATAAACAAATGGCAACAAGATATACTGCCAGTTTTGGAGTGCCTTACTTTTATTCTGGTATGACATACAACATAATAGAGATGCCTACAAAAATAAGACAAATAGCATCTACAATATCAGAGTTATTAGAATTGGATATTAATAATTGCTTATTAAATTATTACTTAAATGGCAATAGTAAGATGGGATATCATTCAGATGACACTAGCCAGTTAGCCTGTGGTACAGGTGTAGCTATTGTTTCGCTTGGAGCAACACGAGAAATGTGTTTTAAATATAAACAAGATAATACACACACATACCAGCAGTTATTAACGTCTGGAAGTCTTCTCTATATGGATGACAGTGTACAACAGCACTGGTTACATGCCATACCAAAATGTGAAACAGATAAAGGGCGTATTAGTTTGACCTTTCGACAAATAAATAAAAAAACCGCTCAAATCTGAGCGGCTCTTTATGTAATACAAGGTTTGCATCAATATATTAAATATTAAGCGTTACCTTGTCCATCAGCTTGTTGCTGTTGGCTTTGTGCAAATGCTTGGTCAAAGTTAACAGGCGCAAGTAGTAACTGTGGGAAGCTACCACGAGTTACGATGTCGCTGATGACTTCGCGTGCATAAGGGAATAGAACGTTCGGGCAGTAAGCGCCTAGAATTTGTGGTAATTGCTCTTCAGGGATATTTTGTAATAAGAAAATACCTGCTTGATGAACTTCAGCAATAAAGGCACTTTCACCAGCATTGGTTGCATTCACGCTGACAGTCAAAACGATTTGATAATGATCATCATCAAGTTTTTCTGCATTGGTAGATAGGTTAATATCTAGCTCTGGCTTCCATTCTCTAGTAAAAACTTGTGCACCTGGTACTTCAAGTGACATATCTTTTACATAAATACGTTCTAGGGCTAGTTGTGGTTGAGCTTGGGCTTGTTCTTCAGCCATGATAATACTCCTTTGTATTAGTCTTTCAATTATTGAAAAATTAAAAAATTATGTGTCTTAATAATAAAGCGTTTATTGATAAACACTTAGTAACAAAGTCAAACAGATGATTAGCCGTTTAACATCTCATCAAGTTTACCTTCTTGATTTAACTTGTTGAGATCATCAAAACCACCGACAAACGTTTCACCAATAAAAATTTGTGGCACAGTACGGTAGTTATTAGTTTTTTGCATTAAAGCCATACGGTCTTCACGGCTCATATCATGCATGCCAATTTCTTCAAATTCTACATTTTTTGACTTTAATAACTGTTTGGCATTTGAGCAGTATGGGCAAATAGGAGTGGTATAAACTTTCACAAGAGCAGTCATAAGGATTCCTTATATCTTAGTATTATATGATGTTGAGTCATATATTATATATAGCAACTCATCATAAAGTGGAAATGCTTATCATTATAAGCCTAAATATCATTGTCATTAAATATTGGAATACTGATGCCATTAATATGGGGATATTACAATACAATTCAACAGCAGTTTAACTTTATTTTGGATTATTTTTTGGCTTTTGCTTTGCCATCAACAACTTTGCTTTTAGTACCAGATAAAGGTAGTCCTGCCGCTTGCCATCCACCAATACCGCCATCTAAGCGAAATACATTGTCTTTGCCAATAAGTTGTACAGCAGCGCTAGAATGTAGTCCCATATCACAGATGATAATGATTGGGTCAGTAATGGCACGTACTTCTTCTAAGTGGTCTTTAAATTGAGTGAGTGGAATATTACGACTGCCTTGGATATATCCTGTCTCAAACTTCTTTTTTGCTCGAATATCAATAAGCTGAGCATTTTGAGAGTTGACCATTTGTCCTAAGGTGTTAGGAGATACCTTTTTACCACTGCGCTTGTTTTCTAGGGTAAAAAATAAAAATATCAATACACCTAAGATGCCAAATAAAAATGGGTGATTACCCATAAATTCAAACCAACGACTAAAATCCAAAATCTTTCTCCAAACCTAAGGCTATTTGATAAGTCGCCATTATACCGATAAGCCCAATAAATTGCACCCACTCACCTTGTTAGCATGTCATGCTAATAATATTCTTCGTCTATATTAATAATGCTGGGTATCTGCCTCTTCTTGCAAGGTAACTAAACTCTCAACCCGTCGTTGTAATACTTCACCATCTGCCACCGCTTGCCATAACGCACAGCCTTTGCTGTTTGAGGTATGTTTGCAGTCTCGAAACTTACAAAGTCCTGCAAGCGGGGCAAGCTCAATAAATCCTGCCAAAATATCATCGGGCGTTAAATGCCAAATGCCATATTCACGAATACCGGGGGTGTCAACAATACCGCCTTGACTTAAATCATCATTAACAAATGGCAGTAATCGACTGGTGGTGGTGGTGTGCTGACCCAACTTTGAATTGGTGGAGATGACATTGACGCTTTGCTCAGAATCTGGCAATAAGGCATTGATTAAGCTACTTTTACCAACACCTGACTGTCCTGCAAAGATGACCATTTTATTTTTGATTTTATGCTCTAAGTCTTGCAAGCCTTGTTGTTTGATATCGTTGATGGTTTTAACCGTTTCAGGGCAATCGACTGAAGTTAATACTGTGTCATAGCCAAGTTGTTGATACTCGGTGAGCAGATTAGCAACTTCTTTGTGTGGCTCTAGTGATAATAAATCGGCTTTATTTAGCACCAATAATGGCGTCACTTCAGCATGGTGACAGACCACCAAATAACGGTCAATTAGGCTAGGAGCAGGTAAGGGTAGCGGAGCAAAAACAATGGCTAAAATATCGACATTGGAGGCAACGGGTTTAAGTTTATGATAGCGGTCAGGACGGGAAATTAGTGAACGGCGTGGCTGTACCGATTCAATACGTCCCAGACCTGTATTAGGGTCAGCAATCCAGCGTACATTATCGCCTGTAGCAAGCATGGGTAGGTTGGTGCGGGCGTGACACCGCCAAATATCATGCAGTTCAATGGGTTGCCAAAAGGGTTCGGGTTCACCATCGGCAACGCTTGGTTTTTGTGGTTGCTCGGCAGGCAGGCTGGTGACTTGCACTTCAAGCTGTTTGCCATAATGGGCGATGACCACGCCATCAATTAAATCATTGGTATTATCGTCTTGATGGGCTTGTTGTTGCTTTTCAATACGGCGAATTTGTTGTTTGGAGAGTTTGCGTTGTCGAATTAATGCCATAATATCCTATTGTCAAATATAAAGCGTTAAAAAGTATAGTCTGCCTACTATAAATCCACCACAGTGTTAACCTCACTCGATGTACTACGTGTACTATCTTCACTCGGTTGCCTTGTGGTGAAATTATATTAGATTAACTATAAAAGGTAGCTAAGAAAATTTATGTTGATAAAAACATAAGTGTAGCGTGAAAATTTGTTAACATATAGCCCTAAAGCGTTATTACGCATTAAATTAGTAAGCGAATATAAGTAACTTTAATAAAATTAGGACTATTTATGGCAAGTCATGACCACCCCAACAAAGTAAAAATTAAAAATCAGGGCAAAAAAGGGCTGATATGGATTGATTTGGAAATGACAGGGCTTGATACGCAAACCGATGACATTATCGAAATTGCCACGATTATTACAGATGAGGACTTAAATGTGTTGGCGGAAGGTCCTGTATTTGCTATCAAAGTATCTGACCAAAAGCTTAATGGTATGGACGACTGGAACACCAAACAGCATGGTGAGTCAGGTTTGATTGACCGAGTTCGCCGTAGTAATGTGACTTTGGCACAGGCGGAGCAAGAAACCATTGCTTTTTTAAATAAATGGGTGGACGCAGGACGCTCGCCAATGTGTGGTAATTCAATTTGCCAAGACCGCCGATTTTTGGCTCGGCAAATGCCAGAATTAGAGAAGTTTTTCCATTATCGCAACTTAGATGTGTCGTCTATTAAAGAGCTGTGTTTCCGTTGGCGACCCGATATCATGCAAAGCTTTGAGAAAAACAGCAGTCATTTAGCAATGGACGACATTCGTGACTCTATTCGTGAGTTAAAGCATTATCGAGAGCATTTTTTTAAGTTGATGGAGAAGTAGTAAGTTTGTTTTGGTGTTAATAAGTAAACCTTACTAATTCAAATTCACTATGTGATGTTGGATTGTCATCAGTATCCGTTTCAATCACTACGCCAATTACCGCCTCCACAAATTGGCGTGAACTGCCCACATTGTGTACCCGCCAATCCCCTAAAACATAACGCCGTTTGTTTTTTTGAGCATTCTTATTATCATCATCAATAGTATGAATGGCAGGGCGGTGCGTATGCCCATGAATAAGATGGTTAATGTCATTAACATCGTTGCCATTAATATCGTTAATATTATTGACCGCTTGGCAAACCGCTTGCTCATTAACGTCCATGATATAAGTTGCCTTTTTGGCATTGTCAGCTTGACTTTTTAAGCGTAGCTTTTCGGCAAGCTCAAGGCGTTTGTATAACGGCTTACGCAGTAAATACCACTGCACTAAAGGGTGACGCATTAATTTACGAAAGCGTTGATAGCGTTTGTCATCGGTGCAAAGTGCATCACCATGCTCTAGCCGATAGCAATACTCACCGACTTGTAAATGATAAGGTTCACGTATCAACTGCCCACCAAAGATACTACAAAAACTTTGCCCGATTAAAAAATCCCGATTGCCATGCATCACAAAAATTTGACAGCCTGCAATACGCAACTGCTTTAGTTTACTCACAATCGGCGTCAGCCAATGTGATTGTTTTTGCTCATCAGTTAGGCTTAAATACACATCATCACCAACCCAAGCATCAAACCAATCTCCCAAAATATATAAGGTAGTTAAGTTTGGCAGAACTAATAAGTCATCAAGCAATGCCAAAAAAGCCTGCACCAAAACACGTTGGGCAGGCTCATTATTAGATAAATGTAAATCACTGATTATCACCTGTCTAATATCATGCGGACGGGTAGTAAGCAGATGATTATAATTAGCAAAGCTATTCATTTAACATAAATATTAATTGCTAATAGATTATTCACTAATAATCTTAGCGTGATTAATTACCACAGGCTCTTTTGGTACATCGGCGTGCATGCCGTAACGTCCAGTTGGTACACCTTTGATTTTATTAACCACGTCCATGCCATTGGTAACTTTACCAAAGACGGTATAGCCCCAACCTTGTAAATTTTTGCCAGAATGGTTTAAAAAGCCATTGTCTTTAACGTTAATAAAAAATTGGCTGGTGGCAGAATGTGGATCTTGGGTACGAGCCATGGCAATGGTACCAACATCATTGCTTAGACCATTATCAGCTTCGTTTTCGATGGGGGCATTGGTCGCTTTTTCATTCATATCAGCGTCCATACCACCGCCTTGAATCATAAAGCCATCAATAACGCGGTGAAAAATCGTACCGTCATAATGACCCGATTTGACATAGTTTAAAAAGTTTTCCACCGTTTTTGGAGCTTTTTCTTCATTTAGTTCGATGGTAATCGCACCATAATTGGTGTCTAACTCAACAACTGGCATATCAACCATAATTTTTCCTTACTTTTATCAGTGGTAAATGGGTTCAACCCATAAGATTTTAACTACAAACAGCCCCTAGTCTAACGATTTTTTTCGGCTCTGTCATGTATCAGGCTGTTACAGAGTGGGGCAAACCTGATAGAATAACAGTGACCAACTTATGATGGCTTTATAACTTAGGATAAAATATCAATAACTGGTCAAAGTAATGAAATAAACATTAAACCAACATTAAACTAAAATTAAATAGCGAAACATAAAGAGGAATAATCATGAGTAATGCAAAAAAAGTAGTATTTATCGGCTGGCACCCAGATGCGATTGATTTTAGCAAAATCCCTAATCTAACGGCTGAAAAACTAATCGCCCAACTAGAAAAAGACCGTCAACAACTTAATGAATTGGGCTATGATGCTGAGATTTTGTTTATTCATTCGCCACAAACAGCTTATGACACAGTGGTTGATGCAATGAAACAAACCCCTTATGATTGCGTACTAATTGGGGCTGGCGTGCGTCTGCCAGAGCCTCACTTTTTAGTGTTTGAAAAAGTGGTCAATGCGGTGCATGAATATGCCCCACAAGCTAAAATTTGCTTTAATACCAATCCGATGGATACTGCGGAATCAGTACAGCGTTGGGTGTAGCAGTATCAGGTGTAACAACATTGAGTGTAAGTTAGCAATTTAGCTTTGTAAATTGCACGGCACTCAACTACAACCTTGTAGATAACCCATAAACATACCTTATGTGATATGTTTATGGGTTATGATATAGACATTGATTTTCAAGCAGGGCGTAAAGATAATTTGTTTCAAACATTTAAGTTTGATTAATATTAGGAGCTTTTATTTAATGAGCGATACAAAAAATAGTAACAGTAATGAAAAAAATGACTTTATTCGTCATATTATCCGTGAGGATTTGGCAGAACAAAAGTATTCACAAATTGTTACCCGTTTTCCGCCTGAGCCCAATGGCTATCTGCATTTGGGGCATGTAAAGTCGATCTGTCTAAACTTTGGTGTTGCCGAAGAGTTTGATGGTATTTGCCATCTACGTTTTGATGACACCAACCCTACCGCTGAAAAACAAGACTATATAGATAATATTGAAAAAGATGTGCAGTGGCTTGGCTTTGAATGGGCAGGAGAAGCTCGCCATGCCTCTGCTTATTTTGACCAGTTGCATGAATGGGCGGTTAAGCTTATTAAGCAAGGCGATGCGTATGTGGACTTGCAAACGCCTGAGCAGATTCGTGATAATCGTGGTTCATTTGGCGAAGTTGGTAAGCCTTCACCACAGCGTGATGCCAGCGTTGAGGAGAACTTACAACGCTTTGATGACATGAAAAATGGTAAATATGCTGAGGGTGAAGCGGTATTGCGTGCCAAAATTGACATGGTAAGCCCAAATATGAACATGCGTGACCCTGTTATTTATCGGGTGATGCACCAATCGCACCACCAAACGGGCGATAAATGGTGCATTTATCCGATGTATGATTATGCACACCCTTTATCGGACGCTATTGAAGGTATTACCCATTCAATTTGTACACTAGAATTTGAAGACCATCGCCCATTTTATGATTGGGTGGTTGAAAAAGTCGGTTTTGATGTGCCACCGCACCAATATGAGTTTAGCCGTCTGAATGTTGACCATACCTTGACCAGTAAACGTAAGCTAAAACAGCTTGTTGATGAAGGTATTGTTAGTGGTTGGGACGACCCACGTATGCCGACCATTGCCGGTATGCGTCGTCGAGGCTATACCCCAGAGGGCTTACGTGATTTTTGTGAGCGTGTTGGTGTGGCAAAATCTGATGGTGTGGTCGATTTTCGCTTGCTAGAGTTTAGTATCCGGCAGTCATTAGAAACCACGACTGCTCGTGGTATGGCGGTGTTAAAGCCGTTAAAAGTGACCATTACTAACTTTAGTGAAGCTCTGCAAGATTGGGAAAATCAAAAATCTGATAGTGTCAATGCACGTTGGGACGAGGACAATCAAGCATTATGGCTAACACAACCTTGCCACCCCAATGTTGATATGGGGGAACGAGAAATCCCGTTTACCGAAACTATTTATATTGACCAAAGCGACTATGAGCTTGAGCCACCCAAAGGCTACAAACGCTTGTCACCTGAAAAGCCAGAAATCCGCTTGCGTAATACTTATGTACTGGCGGTGACTGAGCATGTAACTGATGAGGCGGGCAATGTGGTTGAGCTAAAAGCGACCATCGACCCAACCACATTGGGTAAAAATCCTGAAGACCGTAAGGTAAAAGGGGTAATCCATTGGGTATCGGCAAGTTTGGGTGTGCCTGCGACGGTGCGTTTGTATGAGCATTTATTTGCCATTGATGACCCAAGCAGTGCCAATGATGTGCATGAGGCGTTAAATGAAAACTCATTAACGGTGCTGGATGCAGTGATTGAGCCGTCACTTGCCAATGCGGACGCAGGTACTCGTTTCCAGTTTGAGCGTGAGGGCTACTTTATTGCTGATAGTGAAGAGCATAGCAACGATAAGCCTATGTTTAATCAGATAGTTAGCTTGCGAGATAGCTTTAAGCCTGCTTAGATATTAGGCAGTATTTAGAGGTTATAGAGATATCCTGTTATCAAATTTGATGGCAGGATATTTTTTTATCAATGGCTTTAGCTAGAACAAAAACTTCTAGGTTATGTGCTATTTTATAGTGGTAATATCAGTTTAGAGATATAAATCCATTTATTAAGGAATAAGACAATGCCACAATTACTTGAATTTATTGATAAAATCGCGCGTGATAAAGGACGTGATGTGCTGTATGTCGCCTTTGATACCAGTAAACAAACCACACAAAACCCAGAAAGATGGATGGTACGAAAAGAGCTGATGGCATGGCTTGATGCCAATGATATTGGCTATCAACGCTGTGGCAATGTGGCTCAACTTGCGATGATGGAGTCTTATGAGGGGCAGTTATATATTGATGTGCCGTTTGATGAGTCTGACCCGCAATATATTAAGGTTAGAGACCATCTGGAATATAGCGATGCAGTACCAAAAATTGAGGGCGTATATTTTTGGGTGCTACCATTAGAAGATGCCATGCGTAATAAACACCATGATGAGCCGGGGTTTTGGGAGGATTGGGACGGTAATTTTTAGTGAATATTCTAAGTTAGGTATTTGGACTATAGCTAAGCCCATATAAAAGCAATCATCTAACACTATGGTGCGCCTATAGTGTTAGATTAGACGGTTCGGTCATAGGTTTTTTTAACCTTATTTATTCAATTAGCCATTAAACATATCAATCTCCTGTACTCTGCGATTGCTTCTGCGTGTTTCAACCAAATTACGGATTTGTTGCCGTAGCTGTTCACCTTGACAAATGGCTTGCAGAATAATCAAGCTATCGGTTGCATCAGAGGTAAATAAAGTCAAATTACCCCGTCCGACCAAGCGCAATAAAAATGGACGCTCATAACGAATATCTTTTACTCGGTATAACTCAAGCTCATCAAACTGCTGGCTAAACACTCCTGTTTTAATTTGCAGGCGTTGATTGGTCAGCGTGTATTTGGTGCTTTTTAATTGAATGATTTTCCACAGTAAAATAAATAGAGGAAAAATCAACCAAAAAAATAGCACACAAAAAATATAGGCTTTCAAATTTAGAAAGTGTGAAGGTTTACCTTGCCAAATAACAGTTTCAGTAGAGTTAGCGATAGACATAAAAGCTCCTTATTAACCTTAGTGTATAAAAAGTGCGTAAAATAAAAGAAAGATAGGTTTAAATTGGCTATTAATGAGAGGGCATAAAAAAGCCCAACAGAGATGTTGGGCTTTCCCGCAATATTATTAGGCTGTCAGGTAGAAATAAACGTCCTTGTATCTTGTAACGATTTGTAATCTAAAGTTATTTGATACAGTTATTATCTTTAAGTAGCTGATAAATATCATCCACTTCTTTTAAGATTTTTTCTGCCATTTTACCTTCCTGTATTTTTTTCCATGGTTCACTTGAGTTTTTCCAGTCATGGGGTTGAAACTCATACCAACCTGCCCATTGGGGACAGCAGTTAGTTTCTCTATCCGAAAACTTTTCTTGAAATAAACTTTGGATACGTGTATATAATTGTTCATCTTTATATTTATGAGTATCATTATTTTCGTCACCTTTAAACATTATGCCTAAAGCTGGAAGATTATACATTGTCCCTTCAAACTCAAAACATATATAGAATTGAGGTTCATCAATTTGAAAATATAATCTTCCACAAGATCTTTTTAAGTTTTCTGAATAAGTTAAGTTGTATTTGTATGAGTGACTTTCTTCATTAATTTTGAGTTTTAAGTCATGAATAAGCTTATCAATTAGTTGGTTTTTCATATCATTTATCTTTCGACTAATTTTAAAACTCGCATCGACTGCTTCTGAATTGCTAGTCATTAGCTCTAATATAGCTTGTTCTTCATTCATATCTTTTACTCCCATAAATTGTTGTTGGATAAATTTGATAAATTGATTAAGAAACTCATTGACACTTTGATTTTGACATTCTGACTGGCAAGCTTTTAACCAGTTAATGAGTTGACTAAACTTTAAAACAGTAAATTTTTTGTTTTCTAGCCAATGGTTTAATGTTTTTTTATCGATACTATCTTCACTGGGATTGCCAGTTTCAAAGTCCTCGTTATATTCTTTAAGATAAACTAAGTGCCAATTATCACCACAGCGTTTTTCAAGCTCAATGGCATAATCTTTTAATTGATTTTCTTGGTCTCCTGCATAAGGTTTATTTTCAATACAGATACCATAGCATTGGGTATTTATCTCAGTCTCTAGATAAATATCCATACGTCGTTTTGTTTTACTTGCCCATGTAGTTTGCTCTGTTAAAACAGATACTTGATGTAAGTTTTCCATTAAAGGTTGCCAGTGAGTCTGATTTTCGTTTGTACTAGAAATATCAGGTAGGCAATGCTCAATAAATAGCTTTAAAAAAGTTTCTTCTTGGTCATGGCTACCTTGTGGGTTAAGTAAGTCCGCTAAGATATAGCTAAGTCCTGTTTCATTGGTACTGATATAGTCAAACACACTAAAATTGGGGGCAAGTTGTTTGCTATATAATGCTTGCGCTGTTTGCAGGGTGTCAATTTTTCTGCTGACATCACCAAGCAGGGTTTTAACATTATTCATAGGTTTTCCTTGTTTGTTGTATTTTTGGGTGGAGATTAAAAAAGAAACCGACTGTCAGTGTCTGGTGGTTAAATTATGAGTGGTAAGGTGTCATTTGTTAAGTGTGATGGGCTGATTGATAAAAGGGGTGGTCGCCCTGCAACACGTAAAAAGTAAAGCAGTATCTTTTCTGCCCCCTGCTTTTGGTGGGGACTTGACACTCACCCAGTCGATTCCAAACTGGTTATACTAAGCATTTGCAATAAATATATTGCAAATACAGTTTATATTATCATTGTCATATTATAAATCCAGCTTATATTAGCCCTTAATCTAGCAGGTCAATTTGCCAGTTATTTTCTTGGATTGTGATATTAAGGTGACGTATTTTCATAGAAATATCATCGGCTTGTTTTTGTAGGTCAGCCACAGGAACGGTTACTTTTATATTTTCTAGGTCATGGTATCTTTCTCCAAAAAATGAATCGTGAGATTTCGTAGTAGATTCAATGGTACTGGTCAGTAGTTTATGGCGATTTCTTAAGGTGTCACGCTCAGTAAGAAGCTTAAGCATGGTTCTACCATCGCTGGTTTTTGCTAGGGTATTGGTGCGGTGAATTCGCTCCATTAGATTATCTAATTCATCAATGATTTGATTGGCTTTGACAATCATTTCATTGGGGTCAATGTTGGGGTTGCTTTCTTTATGAACCACCGAATTTTTTTGGATTATATTTTTGGTGTCGCTTAATTTTTTTTGCAAATCACCACGAATGATTAAGGCTTTAGCAAGTTTCATTATATTGCTCCTATTTGCTTATGGTAAATGGTTTATTAATAGTTTGATAAAATATCAGTTGACTAAAAATAACCTGCTAATAAATTAATTAACTAAAATAGTCGTTATCATAATTACAATATTGTGTATATTAATAACCATATCATTGCATCCAATAAGCTGTTAAATAATCCATTGTTTAATCTTTGCTAGCTACTCATCGTAACTTGTGAATTATTATATCTTATGACCTAGAAAGCTATATTCTAGCTGTCAAAATAAATCCATTTTTTACTTTTTTATTTTGCTACTTTTTATCATCCGTTTGTTGATACAAATCCATTGCCTCTTGTAGCCTTGCATAAACTGTGTCGCGTACATGCTTTGGCTCTAACACCACTGCCCGTTGCGACATACCCACCAGCCAATCTTGCAAACGAGTGGTATTGGCAACAGTGGCGGTGACTTGCTTATAGGTATCATCTATATCGGTGATGATTTGGTCAGTAGATAAGGGGCGTTCATAAAGATGCTGGCAAGCATAATGCTCTACCTTTAATACCAGTTTTATTTGAATGTCTTCAGTGGGTTCTAATTTGCCAAATCTTTTAAGATTTTCTAGTGATAGTCCATCACGAGTGACCCAATCTGGAATAGGTTTATCAATAATACGGGCGGATTGAATGCGACAGATGGCAAAGTTGCGGTACTGGTCTAATAAGACATCATCATCAATGTGATCATCAGCGGGATTAAAGGCAGACAGGTACATCATATTGTCAATAAATACCAAGCCATGCGGATAAATGATGCGGGTTTTGCCTTGCTGTTCCCATTTGTTGCAAGAGTAGATTTCAAGGATTTGTTGATTGAGCAATGCTTGATGAATGGTGGCAACAACTTCGCTATCTAATGTAGGGGCATGAATGACACTGGGTAGAGTGATCAGGTGCTGTTGCCACTGTCCAAGTTTACTGTCAGAGAATTTTTTATTACTCTTTAGCATATTGATTAATTTTTGCTCAAGAGTATTTTGTAAAGTTTTGGGTAAATAATCGGTGGTGTAGTTGGCAAGCATTTGCCAAAAAAATAGGGTTTCATCATTGATAATATCTAGGCTAAAGTCAGGATTGATATGGTAATAGGCAGTTTTACCATTGATGTTATCATTGTCCCAGCTAGGCTTTCGATACAGTGCCTCTTGGTGGCTAATTTCACTCAGTGCCAAATATAGACTTTTTAGGTCATTTTCTAAGTTTTTGCGTTTTGAGGGATTTGTTGGGTCGTTTTTGCTGTATTCTTCCATAATTTCTGTAAGTGATTGTGCTTGACTAGCATTTCTGGGTAAGTATTGATACAGCCAAAATAAGCGGGCAGTTTTGGGAAGTTCTGCAATGTTCATGATTGGTTATCCTTTTTTACAAGTGGCTATTTTTATAAGTCGCTATAAAATTTTTGAGTTAACGTTTTACATGAAGAGGGAAGATTTATAATTTATAAAAACCGCACTACAATTGCAGTACCATTGTCATAAGCTCTGCCTTTGGAGTGATAGACTTGTTTTTTTAGGGCTTTAAGCCATGTATCAAGCTCAGTGTTTGCATCAATGCTTTGCCAGTCTTGGCAGGGTACAAGGTCATGAATACCATCGGTGCAAATCAGCAAACAGTCGCCTGCTTGTATGTTAAGTGTTTGCTGTGTACCTTCATTATCAATGTCTTCTTCATTAGAACTGCCAAGCATAAAGCATTCGGTTAAGCCATATAGACTGCCTGCCATACCATCTTTATTGTAGTCATTAGGGTTAACGGCTATGCCTTGCTCGTTTGCTTTTTGTTCGACCAGTTCATTAAGTAAGTTATGGTCACGAGTCAGCCAACGCCAGCCATTTGTGTTTTGTTTGTTTGTCAGTTGATTGTCTGCTAGCCGTTGCAAATACACCCGACTGTCACCCATATGGGTAATGGTAATGTCATAGCTTTGTTGCAATTGTTCATTATCGTCATTATTTTGATTGCTTTTATGGATAAGGGGATAGGCTTGTACCATAGCCAATGTGGCACAAGCACCCAACCATTTTGGGTTAAGTTTTTTGCCATTTTTGCAGATGTTTTTGGGGTTATTTATCCATTGATAAATGTCGTTAATGCTGACGCTGTGCTGTTGTTGCCAAAGAGTGGCGATGGCTTTTACTACCGCTTTGGCACAGTGCTGTGAATAGTTTGAGCTGGCAACGCCATCGGATACCGCAAGGCAAAACTGCCCGTCAATGTCTTGTATTGGCATAATGCCTAGCGTTTCTTGATACCAATCATCTAAAAAGAAAAAGGCATCTTGTTGTAATCCATTACTGGCATTACCTTGAAAGGTGATGGCACAGGTTTGTATTTTTTTAATAAAGTGATTGTTATTGGTGGAGGGTAGGGAAGAGGTACTAGTAATATAATTAGGTTTATTAGTATTGTTAGACGGTGTGTTATTCATAGAATATTCCCTTTTCATTCTAGATAGATATTATGGAGAGTAATGGTCGCAATTATATAGCATAACCTAGAATGTATTTATCTAGGTTTAGGAGAAGTTTTTAAATTTTTTTATGCAACAATTGTTCTTATTTATTAGGGTATATAATATTTTAAGGTTAAGAAATATTTTAGGATTAAGACATATTGTTAACATTGATAAAAGAAAGGCGAGAAAATACTGGTGGTCAGACAGTCATTGTTGAGGTGCTATTTAGCCTATAGATTAGTTGAATAAATTGCGTGATTAATTGCTTAAGTTAGCTATTATTAACGAGCTGTATTGAATATATTGAACCTTTGTTTAATCATTAAGCAAAGGTTCAACCTATTTAAGGGATTTTTCTAAGTTGTTTGTTTAAGTCAGTTATTCCGTGCCAAACTCCTTCCGTTTTTTGGCAAAGAAGCGATCCAATCTGTCCATCGCATCTTCTAAATCCAACAAATTGGGCAAAAATACCACGCGGAAATGGTCAGGTTTATCCCAATTAAAGCCTGTGCCTTGTACCATCAGCACTTTTTCTTCGATTAATAAGTCCATCATAAACTGCATATCATCTTTGATAGGATACACCTCAAGGTCTATCTTAGGGAAGCAGTAAAATGCCCCTTGTGGCATGGTACAAGAGATACCTTTAATGGCATTAAGACGCTCAATTGCCATCTCACGTTGTTTATATAGTCGCCCTGTCTCAGCAGTCAGTGCCTGCATACTTTGGTAGCCACCCATGGCAGTTTGAATGGCATATTGTGCGGGGACGTTGGCACATAGACGCATCGAGGCAAGCATATCCAGCCCTTCAATAAAGTCGCTGGCGTGGTCTTTTTTGCCCGATAGCATCATCCAACCTGCCCGAAAGCCTGCAATACGATGTGATTTAGATAGTCCATTATAAGATAAGATTAACACCTCATCGCTCAAGGTACACATCGGCGTATGAGTGACATTATCGTATAACACTCGGTCGTAGATTTCATCTGCCATGATAACCAGATTATGCTCTTTGGCGATGGCAATGATTTCACGCAATTTATCATCAGAATACAAAGCACCCGTGGGATTATTGGGATTAATCACCACGATGCCTTTGGTTTTATTAGTGATTTTAGCTTTAATGTCGGCGATATCAGGTTGCCAATTATCTTCTTCATTACAGCGATAATGTACGGCTGTACCACCTGCTAAATTTGCTGATGCTGTCCATAATGGATAATCAGGCATGGGGATTAGCACTTCATCACCATCATTCATCAGTGCTTGCATGGTCATCACAATCAGTTCTGATACGCCATTACCCAGATAAACATCACGAACATCAACAGCAGATAAAAGCCCTTTGGCTTGGTAATATTGCAAGATGGCTTTACGTGCTGAAAAGATGCCTTGTGAATCTGAATAGCCCTCAGCTTTGGTGAGATTCATGGCGACATCACGAATAATTTCTTGAGGGGCTTGCAAGCCAAAAGGAGCAGGATTACCGACATTAAGCTTAATGATACGGTGACCTGATGCTTCCATTTCTGTTGCTGTTCTTAGCAAAGGACCACGAATGTCATAACAGACATTTTGAAGTTTATTCGATTTTTTTAAGGTGTGGGTGTTTTGCATAGCATTACCATAAAATTGTGATTGTTCGGAAGTGGTATTTGTCTTACTATCAGCAGGAATATTGATATCTTGGTAAGGGGAAGTGTTGGTGTCACCACGTAATAGATAGCCTTCACTACAGTGCAGAATTTTGGCGAGTGTGGGCAGTTTTGATGAGACGATACCATTAATGCCACGCTCCCAGTTTGAGATAGCACCTCGACTGACTTTTGCGCCTGCTTTGGTCATACATGATGCCAATTGCTCAGCCGTTAGTCCTTGCGCTTTTCTAAGCTGTGCCAGTCGTTTACCCTGCTCAATATATTCAAGCTGTTCGTTTTGATTTTGCATTATAGAGACATTCTCTTATCTAACTGGTTGAATGTTGAATATTATTAGACTATTTATACAAGTTTATGTTGTTTCATGCAAGATTTTATTGCAAAAAATAGAAAAAATTATTTTTGATACTTAATAAATGAAAGAAAATCTTGCATAAGAAG
The DNA here is from genome assembly GCF_020662265.1 of Psychrobacter sp. I-STPA6b. Classification (GTDB taxonomy): domain Bacteria; phylum Pseudomonadota; class Gammaproteobacteria; order Pseudomonadales; family Moraxellaceae; genus Psychrobacter. The sequence goes on along the minus strand of NZ_VEWM01000080.1, from coordinate 110,623 downwards.
GATAAACCAAAGAATAGATGCGCCTGTATCTTTGTATTTATTAGATAATTGTTTATTATTTAGTGATGGATTTATTACAATTTCAATAACCTAACTTCTATCTTGAAGTGATTTATGCTGATATTATTACCACGTATTTAACCTTATCAACGGTTTATAATCTTTATTTTTAGGAGCTAAGATGCAAGACAATCAGTTATCAGCCAGCCAGATTGCCCAACTTACAGAGTCAGATTGGCGAGAACGCCTTGATGATGAGAGTTATCACATATTACGAGAAAAGGGTACAGAGCGTCCATTTTCTGGTATTTATGTCGATAATGATGACAAGGGTGTCTATCGCTGTAAAGGCTGTGGAGTGACGTTATTTACTTCTGAAAATAAGTTCAATTCTGGTTGTGGTTGGCCAAGTTTTGATCAGACTATTAATGATAGTGTGGTAGAGGAGCATTTAGATACCTCTCTTGGTATGCACAGAACAGAGGTAACGTGTCGCAACTGTGGCGGGCATTTGGGGCATGTATTTCCAGATGGACCACAAGAGACCACAGGGATGCGTTATTGTATCAACTCAGTAGCGATTGAGTTGGATACATCTGATAAATAGCCTAAGCAAATATAGAAACTATCTCTTAAAAAATTATCTCTCAAAATAAATTCCTATCAAGGAGTAGCAATGAGTAGCATATATGATTTTAGCGCACAAGATTTATCTGGCAATCCCATAAATTTCAGTGATTATCAAGGTGATGTTTTATTGATTGTTAATACTGCCAGTCAGTGTGGTTTAACACCACAATTTGCAGGATTGGAAGCGTTATATCATCAATATAAGGCCAGTGGATTGGTAGTGATTGGTTTTCCATGCAATCAATTTGGTCATCAAGACCCTGGGAGTCATGAGGAAATTGGTCAATTTTGTCAAAAAAACTATGGGGTTAGTTTTCCAATGATGGAGAAAATAGACGTTAATGGTGATAATGCACACCCAATTTATGTATGGCTAAAACAGCAAAAAGGTGGTTTATTAGTGGATGCCATTAAGTGGAATTTTACGAAGTTTTTGATTGGACGTGATGGACAAGTAATAGACCGCTATGCACCAACAACCAAGCCAGAAGCATTGAAAAATGATATTGAAATGGCATTAGCTAGCCGAGCTTAGAATTTAGCAATATGATATAGAAAAATCCTTGCTAACAAATTAACAAGTCGTTAGCAAGGGTTGAATAACGGACAAAACGATTTATTGAGCTTTATGCCTTGTTGCTATAAGGTTTGTGCCAATGCTGATAATGCACCTTTTAGCATGGCAGAAACAGTACTGGTGCATGTACCTACGCCAGAATAAATTTCACCATCAACATTGAGCTGGATATAAGCAACTGCATTGGCATTGGTTTTATCACTGCTACTGTCAAAGTCGTCATCTAGGTGATGTGCTTGACTGATGGCATGTTCAGCATAGTTGGCAATGTGTAAGCGTTTATTGGTATGTTGTGCCAAGGCATCAATAAATGAGGAAAGTGGTCCATTGCCTTTACCCTCAAGGTCAATGATATCACCGTTCATTTCAACTTGACCTGTAAACATAACTTCACCGCCTTTATTATTGACACTATAGTCTTGTAGATTTAAGGCTGTTTGAGTCAAATAGGTATCTTCAAAGGTCTGAATAAGCTCTTCTGTTTTTAGCTCACGTGCCACTTCTTCGGCTTGGTTTTGTACCACTCGGCTAAAGTCAATTTGCATCCAGCGAGGTAAGTTAAAGCCATAGTGGCGCTGTAGAATGTATGCCACACCACCTTTACCAGATTGACTGTTGATGCGAACCACATCTTGATAGGTGCGTCCAACATGGGCAGGGTCAATTGGCAAATAAGCAACATCCCAGAAGTTTTCGGTTTCTGCAAGGTGTTTTTCATTGTAATCAAGAGATTTCTTGATGGCATCTTGATGTGAGCCACTAAAGGCAGTGAATACCAGCTCGCCCACATAAGGGTGACGTGGGTGTAATGGCAAGTTATTACATTCACCGACTATCTGAGCAATCTCACTCATATTACTAAAATCAAGCTCGGGGTCGATACCTTGGCTATATAAATTCATCGCCATCACGATGATATCCATATTACCTGTACGCTCACCATTTCCTAAAAGTGTACCCTCGATACGGTCCGCTCCTGCCAATACCCCCAGCTCAGCAGCAGCAACTGCACAGCCTCTATCGTTGTGCGTATGCAAGCTGACAGTAATGAGGTCGCGTTGTTTTAGGTGACGGCAAAAATACTCGACTTGGTCAGCAAAAATATTGGGTGTTGATGCTTCTACAGTTGCAGGTAGGTTAATAATCACCTCTTGTCCATTCTGTGGTTGCCAGACGTCAATCACCGCATCACACACTTCGACAGCATAATCTGTCTCAGTCTGGCTAAAGCTCTCTGGGGAATATTGGAATACCCACTCTGTTTCTGGATATTGACTGGCATATTGTTTGACTAGCTTTGCACCTTCGATAGCGATTTGCTTAATTTCATCACAATTTTTACCATACACTTTTTCTCGTTGAACACGGCTGGTAGAGTTATAGACATGGACAATGGCTCGTTTTGCGCCTTTTAATGACTCAAATGTACGGGCTATCAAATGTTCACGCGCTTGTACTAATACCTGTAATGTCACATCATCAGGCACATGATTTTCTTCAATCAATTTGCGAGTAAAATCAAACTCAACCTGTGCTGCTGAGGGAAAACCAATCTCAATTTCTTTAAAACCTACTTCAAGTAATAGCTTAAAAAAGGTCATTTTTTGTGGAATGGTCATCGGGTCAATTAACGCCTGATTACCATCTCGTAAGTCCACACTTGCCCAAATTGGTGCTTTGGTCATGGTTTTATCTGGCCATGTACGGTCTGTCAGCTTTGGTGCAAACGCAAAAGGACGATATTTTCTAAAGTCAAAAGCAGGGTTTTTTGGAGTAATTTTAGGTTCGGCTACTGATTGAGTATTTGTTTGTGCTGGGCTGCTCATGGAAGTTCCTTAAATGAGTGGCGAATAATAACCACAGTACTTATGAATAAATAAAGCGTTTAATAAATAAAAAATGATTGATGTTACAAGTTGCTATGGAAAGTCGCAGTTATTAGCAAATTTGCATCACCTTAAATCAGAATTTATAACTGATTTTTGATTGTGAATATGATATCAAAAAGTGAATAGTGAAAAACGGCAAAATATTTATAAAATTCAGAGAATTTGATGGATTTATCTAATTTTTACGCTAATATTAGAGGATTACTTTAATTTTTCCTATTATTAATGGGTGTGAGTAGATGAAGACTGACCTATCTGTGCAAACAAGAGAAAAAAGTTTAGACAAGCCATTAGATAAGCCACTGGATAAAGTTGATAAGCAATTATTGGCATTATTACAACAAGATGCCCGTTTAAGCATTACTGAGATGGCAGAACACGTCAATTTATCACCCACACCTTGTGCTAGGCGTATTAAGCAGTTAGAAGAGCAGGGAGTAATCACAGGTTATCATGCACATACTAATGCACAAAAGCTAGGTTATAGCTTGGCTATTTTTATTGCTGTGGGTATGGATAAGCATACCGCAGAGCGTTTTGAGCAGTTTGAACAGCAAATCCAAAGTTTTGAAGAGGTGGTGAGCTGTAGCATTGTCACAGGACGTAGTGAAGATTATTTAATCAAAGTGGTGGTGCGCGACATGGCACATTATGAAGAATTTTTGTTGCATCGGCTCAATCGTATTGAAGGGGTGTCGCAAGTGCATACCAGCTTTGAGCTAAGAGAGGTGTTTAGCCGTTCGGTTGTATAGTCTGCCTACTATAAATCCACCACGGAGTTAACCTCACTTGATGTACTACTTGTACCATCTTCACTTGGTTGCCTTGTGGTGACATGATATTAGATTGACTATATAAAATCGGTTGTATAAAAAAGTAAGAAGCGATATCCCTTGTAGATATTAGTCTAATAGAGTAAAAGCTCAACAGAGCCTATAAATTACTTTTGTTGATATGAATAACCACTTGGATACAAGAAATAAGAGATAACTTTGATATTTAAAAAGATGGCTTATTTACCAGTGATATGGTTATGCTTGAAGTTGAGTTTGTTTGAGAGTCTTTTGTCTCTTTGTAAAGATATACGGAGCGAAGACACATTGGTTTTTTATTGATAGAGCAAGAGATAGAAGAGATAAAAGTCACTTACATCAAAAACCTAATTTACATTGTGGTTATTTTCGCTATACTGGAGGTTTATACTTTTGTTTCTTTAACAATTACTTATTGACAACTATTTACTTACCATTGAATTTGGGATCATCATGAGTGTGCGCCATTTCTTAACCTTACTTGACCTTTCAAAAAATGAACTTGACCAGTTGATTAAGCGGGCAAGTGAACTGCGAAAAATGCAACATGCAGGCGAGATTTATCAGCCCTTTATCGGACGAACCTTGGGTATGATTTTTGAAAAATCTTCAACCCGAACCCGTATCTCATTTGAAACAGGTATGGGGCAGTTTGGCGGTCAAGCGATTTTTTTATCGCCTAAAGATACCCAATTAGGTCGTGGTGAGCCGATTGAAGACTCTGCACGGGTCATCTCAAGCATGGTAGATATCATTATGATACGTACTTTTGAGCATGAAAAAGTACAAAAATTTGCTGAATATTCTTCTGTGCCGATTATTAATGCGTTGACTGATGACTTTCATCCTTGTCAGCTATTGGCTGATATGCAAACATTTTATGAGTTGCGTGGCAGTATTGAAAATAAAATTGTTACTTGGGTGGGCGATGGTAATAATATGTGTTCATCGTTTATGCATGCAGCACATCAATTTGGTTTTGAGTTGCGAGTGGCATCCCCTTATGGATTTGAACCAAATCCTGAGTTGACTGAAAAATTTTCGCATTGTGTGACTCTTGTTGAAGATGTACAAGATGCTGCCAAAGATGCACATTTGATTGTTACCGATGTATGGGCAAGTATGGGGCAAGAAAGTGAGCAAAACACCCGAGCCAGACGTTTTGCCCCCTATCAAGTAACCCCTTCGATGCTGGATAAAGCAGACCCAGAGGTTTTATTTATGCACTGTCTACCTGCGCACCGTGGTGAAGAAATCTCAATAGATTTATTAGATGATCCACGCTCAGTTGTTTGGCATGAGGCAGAAAACCGCCTGCATGCACAAAAGGCACTGATGGAGTTGTTATTGCAGGATAAAATCAAAGTTTAACGTTTTAGTTGGTTTATCAAACATAACAAAGCCCCTAACAATATAAATATAGGGGCTTTTTAGTATTTGTATTTATAGATTGAGCGAAGATTAGCGTTTTAGGGTCTCAATGCCACTAGGTTTGGCAATCAACAAAGTATCAGCTTGATTGGCTGCAAATATACCATTACATACCACACCGACGATATTATTTAGTCGTTGCTCCATCTCACTGGGGCTGTCTATCTTTAAATCATAAACATCTAAGATTAAATTGCCATAATCGGTAACAAAGCCTTCTCGGTACTCAGGCTCACCACCTAGCTTCACCAACTCACGAGCCACATAAGAGCGTGCTTGTGGTAGCACTTCGATAGGAACAGGGAATGCTCGACCTAGGGTCTCTACCCATTTGCTTTCATCGACCATACAGATAAACTTTTTAGAGGCAGCTGCAACAATTTTTTCCCGAGTCAATGCCCCACCACCACCTTTGATAAGTTGTAAGTTTGGATTGACTTCATCTGCACCATCAATATACAAATCCAACTCACCAACAAAGTTTAAATCCATCACTTCAATACCTAAAGCCTCTAGTTTTTCTTGAGTGACTTTAGAGCTGGCAACTGCCCCTTTTAGGCGAACTTTGGGTAATAGGTCAATCAGGCAATTCACTGTACTGCCAGTGCCTACACCTAGTATCATGCCGTCTTCAATATGGGCTAATGTCGCCGAAGCGACAGCTTGTTTGAGTTGTTGTTGGTTGGCTTGTGGTTCGCTCATAAAGCAAGGTCCTATATTTTTAGTAGTTGGAGCTATTATTTTAGCCAATTTGCAGTAATAATTCATCTAAAGAATGGGGGGAACAAAGAGGAATAGTTATGCAACATGATTACTGGATGAGCAAAATATTTGACTGGGCTGATGAATTTGAGATTGCAGATACTCAACTACCTCGAGATAAACTGCAATTATTACAAATGACTGAGCTAAATCTTCAAGATAATAGCATCACGTATCTTCCTGATGAGATTGGTAATTTAAGTAATCTAACTGCACTAGATGTGAGCTATAATCAGTTATGTGAATTGCCAAAAACCTTTATACAGCTTACCAAATTAGCATCACTTAATATTCAGGAAAATAATTTCACTATTATTCCTGATTTTATGGGTGATTTTAGACAGTTAAAAGAGCTTTATATTGGCAGTAATCCAATTACTCAAATTCCTGACTTTATTAGAAACCTCAATAACTTAGAATGTCTTGGTATTGGTGGTATAGAAACTAAAAACTCACCTAGCTTTATCAAAGACCTTAAAAATTTAGTATATCTTAACATATCTTCTAATAACTTAACCCAAGTGCCTAATTTTGTACGTTATTTAAAAAAATTAGAATGGCTTAGTGTTGGGTTTAATAAACTTACTAGCTTACCTGATTTTATAATAGAGCTTAAACATTTAAATACTTTAATACTTAGCTATAATTCCTTCAATGAAGTGCCAAAAATAGTATTTAAACTACATAGCTTAGAAAGACTTGATATTGATAGTAATAATTTATCAGAATTACCGAATCTTTTTGGTAATCTTAATAATTTGACTTTTCTTGATGTTAGTGACATTAATCTTACTAAGATTCCTGAAAGTATCGGTAAACTGAACCATTTAGTAACACTTTATCTTGATTATAATCAATTAACCAAAATACCAGACTTTATTACTAATTTAAAAAACCTAGAGTGTCTTTATATCAATACAAATCAAATAACAGAGTTTCCAGAGCATATTACACACATTAAAAAACTAAAAAATTTCAATATCAGTGACAATCAAATTCAGTGTTTACCTCAATCTATCACCAAGCTTAGCAATCTAAAACAACTTTTTATTAGTGGCAATCCCTTAAACGAGCTACCACCCACCATCAAAGCATTTCTACAAACGATAGAATATGTGGATATCTTACAAAAGTAAGCAAAAATCCAAAGTCTGAGCCTATCAGTGTACTTTTTTTGTCCTTTATCAGCCAGTTCCTTTATAATGGGCAGAGATGAAATTTGAATATAACAAACGACACATTCTGTGCCAGTAAACCACACACACAAATTTAGGATTTTTTATGTTATCACATTGGGTTCGAGCCATTTTGCAAGCCACCGTTTATGACGCAGCCATTCAAACACCGCTAGAGAAAGCCCCTAAATTATCCAAACGTTTTAGCAATGACATTCGCATTAAGCGTGAAGATTTACAGCCCGTCTTTTCATTCAAACTGCGTGGCGCATACAACCGTATCAGCCAGTTAAGTGATGAGCAAAAAACTCAAGGGGTGATTTGTGCTTCTGCAGGTAATCATGCACAGGGAGTAGCTTTTTCTGCTGCTAAATTAGGGCTGAATAATGTCATCGTTATGCCTACCACCACCCCTGATATTAAGGTCAATGCAGTTAAGGCATTGGGTGGTAATGTGGACTTGTATGGTGATAGCTTTGATGATGCCAATCGCTATGCCATCGAAAAAGCCGAAAAAGAAGGCTTAACCTTTGTACCACCATATGACGATGAATTGGTGATTGCAGGACAAGGTACGATTGGGCTAGAGCTAACCCAACAATGGCGAGACATGGATTATGTGTTTGTGGCGACAGGTGGTGGCGGTTTGATTGCTGGTATTGCTGCCTTCTTAGGTGAAGTTGCCCCACATGTCAAAGTGGTTGCCGTTGAGCCAGAAGAGGCGGCTTGTTTAAAAGCAGCTTTAGAGCATGGTGAGCGGGTACGCTTGCCACAAGTTGGCTTATTTGTTGATGGTGTGGCAGTGGCTCAAATTGGTAAACTGCCTTTTGATGTGGTGCAAATGCAAAAAAGCGATGGCTCAGGCACACTTATTGAAGATGAAGTGGTCACTTGTAGTAATGATGAGGTTTGTGCAGCCGTTAAAGATGTGTTTGAAGAAAATCGTAGTATCGTTGAGCCAGCAGGGGCATTGGCGGTCGCTGGTATGAAAAAATATATTCAGCAACATGGTTTGACAAACAAAAACTGCGTGGCGGTGGTCAGTGGGGCAAATATGAACTTTGACCGCTTACGTTATATCGCTGAGCGCACCGAAATCGGTGAGAAAAAAGAGGCAATTTTTGCGGTAAGTATTCCTGAGCAGACGGGTGCATTTTTAAACTTCTGTCGTACCCTAAAAGGTCGCAATATCACTGAATTTAATTATCGAGTGCGTAGTCGCCAATCACCTGACTCAATGCAGCCTGCGGCAATTTTTGTTGGTATTGCTCTTAAAGAAGGCAATAAAGAGCGCCAAATTATTGCTCAGTCTTTGGCAGATGCAGGGCATGATACGCATGATTTGACTGATGATGAGATTGCTAAAACCCATATTCGTTATTTGATTGGTGGACATCCTGAGCTAAATGATGAGCAGTTATTTAAAGTGACTTTCCCTGAACGCCCCGGCGCATTACTCAATTTCTTGGAAAAATTGGGGCAAGATTTTAATATTACCTTATTCCATTATCGCAATCATGGAGCGGCAGAGGGGCGAGTATTAGTTGGGTTGCAAGCTTCAAATAGCAACTCACGCAAGCTACAAGACGCACTGCAAGATATTGGCTATGAATGTGAGCCAGTCAATGATAATGTGGGTTATCAGTTATTTTTGCGTTAATTAGGAAAAAATATGAAAAAAATATTATTAGGATTAACAGGAAGTTTACTACTAGCCATGACTGCTCAGGCAGAGTTGATTGATAATTCATCTATTCGTACGACAATGAGCAGTGGTATGGAGAGTATTGAGCAGCAAACAACTTTACCCCAATATGCTGAGGGTCGATGGAGGCGGAGACCTACTTTTGATACTCGAAGTTTGTATCGACTACATGATCGCTTATCTATCTGTGATTGTGATGCTCAAGGGCAACCGCTTGCTAACTGTCAGCCACAAAAGATAACTATGGTTGCTGATATGATAGTTAGTCCAGAAGGTGATGTTGAAAGGGTTAATATATCAGAAAGTAGTGGTGAGCCTTATTTTGATAGAATAGTGATGAGAGGGCTAAGACAAGCGAAGCTGTATCCTTTTATAAAAGATGGACAGCAAGTTCAAGGTAGGATTACAGTTCCTATTACTCATCCATATAATCCAAGAATGTCACATAGTTGTTATGAGCTAAGGCAGAGTTTGCAGGGCAATCAATCAACAGAATAATTAATTTTGGATAATTGAAGCAAAAATCTATGACACAAAATAATCAATCCTCCAACACTCCCAACAAAGTCCGTATTGATAAATGGCTATGGGCAGCAAGGTTTTTTCGTACCCGTAGCCTTGCTAAACAAGCCATTGAAGGTGGTAAGGTACACTTTGCAGGTAGTCGGGTAAAAACCAGTAAAGAAGTCAGCGTTGGTGATACTCTAACCATTCGCCAAGGATCAGCCTCCTCAATGAATGAAAAAACCGTGGTAGTCAAAGCGTTATCGACTGAGCGTGGTAATGCAACCATTGCACAAACGCTTTATGAAGAGACCGAAGAGAGTATCAAACAACGTGAGTATTATAGCGAGCAACGCAAACTGGCGAATCTTGCCCGCCCTGATACCAAACCTAACAAAAAACAACGCCGTGAACTACAACGCTTTAAACAGCAAGGTTAGTTTCTCTGATTCTATCTTTAGCCACAACCAAAGGTCATATTATGCCAATAAAAACTTGCGCCCCAAAGTCAATATTACTGGTTTGTTTGGGTAATATTTGTCGTTCACCCACTGCCGAGGAAGTATTGCGACAAAAAGCGGCAGTAGCAGGGTTTTCTATTGATATTGATTCAGCAGGTACAGGTAACTGGCATGCAGGTGAGCATCCCGATAAACGAGCCATTAGTCATGCCAAAGCAAATGGTTATGCTATTCATAAACTCATTGCAAGGCAAGTTCAGCCAGAAGATTTCCAAAAGTTTGAGCTTATTTTAGCAATGGATAAGCAAAACTTGCAGGATTTGCAAGTCATCAAAGACCGCTTAATCAATGACAATCCTGAGCAATCCGAAGCATTAGCCAAATTGGCATTATTTAGTGAGGAAGACCCAATACATGCAGGTGAAGATGTGCCAGACCCTTATTATGGTGGTGATGAGGCATTTGAGCGTTGTATTGCCTATATTGAGTCAGGGGCGAATGCGTGGATAGAAAGCTGGAAAAGTTGCTAAATATGACAACATCAAACGCAATACCATCAAACCTTGATATTCAATCCAATGTCGACCTGTCAGCTTACAATACCATGAGTTTGGTTTGTATCGCAGATAGAGTGATTGACTTGCATACAGAGCAGGATATTGAACAAGCCAGTCAGATTTTACAACAAACTACTACTGATAATAGTAAAAAGCCATCTGTATTGGTGTTATCAGGGGGTAGTAATGTGTTACTACCCAAACAATTAAATATTACTGTGTTACGCCCACTTCTAAAGGGTATTACTGTATTAAATGAAACTACTGATTATATTGATATTGAGGTGATGGCAGGGGAAAATTGGCATGAATTGGTAGTCAGTAGTGTCAATAATGGTTGGTTTGGGTTAGAAAATTTGGCGTTAATTCCGGGCTTGGTGGGAGCTTCACCAGTACAAAATATCGGCGCTTATGGGGTGCAGTTAGAAGATTCTTTATTATCGGTCAAAGCCTATCATCTGCCTACTGGCGTTTGGCATACCATCAGCTGTGAAGATTGCCAGTTTGCTTATCGAGACAGTTTGTTTAAGCGCCAGCCCAATACTTGGCTGATTAGTCGGGTGCTATTGCGATTGCACAAAGACCCACAGCGAGTCAGCGCTAATTATGGTGATGTGCAGCAAGTGGCTCAAAAGCATGCGCAACAACATCAGCGTATAAGTATCCAGCCTGTTGATGTGATGAATGCCATTATTGATATTCGTAAACAGAAATTACCAGACCCCAAAGACTTACCAAACTGTGGTAGTTTTTTCCAAAATCCTATCATTGCTCAAGCTCAATTTAAGCAATTACAAGCTGACTATCCTGATATTGTGGGCTATCCCATGTCAGATGGACAGGTTAAAGTGGCAGCAGGTTGGCTGATTGAACAGGCAGGGTTAAAGGGTGGCGGTATTGCGCCGATTTTGACTCATAAAAATCAGGCGTTAGTCTTGACCAATCATGCTCCCAAGCAAGCCAGTCAAGCTGATATCCAAACTAGTCAGCAGTATATTAGTCAGACTGTTTTCGATAAATTTGGCGTACTACTGCAACGTGAGCCTGTTTGGATTGATGAAAATTTATAAATCTATGATAGATTGTTAATATGCTATTTTTTAAAAAGTTGCTCCGCCCACGACAAGAAAAGCTATCTTTTCGGCAAAGAGTATGTCGATTGTGTCAATTTTTTATTTTTCTTTCCTTATTATTTGCCGTTAGCTTTATCACACCTTTATTTTCTAAAGTGGGATTGTTCGTTTTAAAAAACTTACCTGTTCCACAAGCTCATTCACAAAATAACAAAAAAGATACTGATACAGCACCAACTGCTTATGTGTTATTAGGAGGCGGTCTGACCAAAGGAGAAGGTTCTTCAAACAATTATTCTCCAAACAATAGCAGTAAGGCTGATATACAGCAGGATAAACATAATATTGTGATCAATGACTTTACTCGTCAGCGTTTAAAAACTTTGCTTACTTATTATCATAATAAGTCCTTACCGATTATATTATCGGGTGTAGAGTCACCATGGATGCAAGACTGGTTAATAGAGCAAGGCGTCAGCACTGATAATATTATTACTGAAAATGCCAGTATGAATACCTGTGAAAACGCTCGTTTTACTGCTAAACGTGTGGCTGTACAGAATGTCTATTTAATTACAGATGCCTACCATATGAGTCGAGCCAGACGCCAGTTTGCCTTAAATGGTGTTACAACTACGCCTATCTCTGCACCATTACCATCTCCCGCAAAGTGGTGGCAAATCCAAGCCAATATGCGTCACTCTAGACGCACTTTATATGAGATTGGTGCCTATTTACGGGATATTATTAAGCCACAAGATGACTGCCGTCATGCTGATGATGTTAGTATTCAGACTTTAATGCAAAGTCGCAAGCCAAATAGTTTAAAAACATTTTAGTGTGATTAATAAGTATATCTTGTCAGTTCAAATACCTACTATCTGTAGGGCTTTGATTAGTGTTACACTATATTACACTGATTTATATAAGTGCTGTTTCTTGTTTTATCTTTATAATGTAAAGCATTTTTTAATGTCCTAGGAGTACTGTATGGAAAGTATTTATTTGTTAATTCCACTCAGTCTAATGCTATTTGTTGTTGGTATCTGGGCAATTCGCTATGCGGTTAAATCCAATCAATTCGAGGATTTAGATAATGCTTCGCAACGTATTATATTAGATGATAGACAGGAAAGACGGCAGAATTTAACACAAGCCACTCAAGATACGAAAGAGCAGCCAACACCCCAGCATCAGCAGAAAGATAACCCATAAGCGCTTCCTTACTTTAGGTCTTCCTTTTGGATTTTCTTTAGTAAGATTGTGCTAAGTAATCATATAAACGATGTATATTGTATATGCTCGTGTGTTGATATTTGCTTTTCGTAGTTACTGATGATTTTGGAGTAATGATATGTCTGTTGCATTATTAGTAGCTGCTTTTGCTATGGGGTTATTTGGCTCACCACACTGTCTGGGTATGTGTGGTGGTTTGGTAACTGCGTTTGGTATGTCAATGCAAGGTGTTAGCGCTGGCAAGCGACGGGCATTGATTGCTACTTATCACCTTGGACGCTTGAGCAGTTACGCGTTATTGGGTTTGGTAGCCGGACTGGTTGGTACTGCTCTACTAGCACCCATTATGAATAATAACTGGCCACGTGTTCTATTAGGCATGGTGCTGGTTTTTATTGGTATGGCCATGCTGGGCATGCCTTTTTTAAACAAGCTTGAGCGTGTTGGCATGCGTTTTTGGCAAAAACTGTCTCCCATTCGCCAAAAAGTCTTCCCATTAACAACGTTCCCTCGAGCATTAGCTGCTGGGCTACTTTGGGGATTTTTACCATGTGGATTGGTTTATGGTGCATTGTTAATGGCAGTGGTTGGTCATAGTGTGGCGACTGGTGCAATGTTGATGTTTGCTTTTGGCTTGGGTACAGTGCCAATGCTAGTAGCAACTCATGAAACGGTGGGTTGGTTACGACAGCAGATAGGTCGCTTTCGTCTACGCCAACTAAATGGTGGCTTGATGGTGCTGTCTGGATTGGCAGTGATTGCTGTTCCTATTATGATGACTAATATGCACGGTGGGCATGGTCATCATGGACATGGTTCGCATCAAGTAGATATGGCGTCTATGCAACATGATATGGATTCTGAGCATATGAATCATAGTGAACATATGATGATGGACTCAGATGATCAACAGATGTCAGAGCATGAGCATCACCATCATCACCATATGAGTGAGTAGGGTGTGTTTCACGACACTTAGTGACGTATAAAGTAAGTTGTTGACTGAAATACCTTGTAATAATTCTTATTTGACTTTACTCTAGGGTAGATATTTCTAATAATGGTTTAAACGTCATGGAAACTTTATCTCTTGCGTCATTGTCATTAGCAACGATTCTTGCTGGGCTTCCTTCAGCTGGTGAGTATGAAGCAGTGAGTCAGTCTGTCATTCGTACTCATATCAGCCCAGCCATAGCAGGCTCATGGGTATTGCAGTTACCATCAAAATCAACACAGTCGCCATTACCTGATGTAGCAAGTATTGAAGAGATGACACCATCTGCTTCTACTAGTAGAGTTTCTGATTGTAAAGAGTATTATACATTTGCTGAAGATAACAAGATGTGGACAGTTAGTGGGGAAGAGTGGACTTATGGTCGATATGTGGTTAGTCATCAAGATGAAGGCTTACCCATCATTGCAATGAATACACTCCATGATAATAATAAAGTAGACTGTTCAGGTAATCAGGTAGATCAAACAGGGAATATCATGTTTGCTTTTGTAGATTATGAGTCAGATGACTCGTATATGCACTGGTGTAATGATAAAGATGGTACTCAATGTTTTATGACATTAAAACGTCAATTGCCTTAATTTTATAAAATTAGGTTGAGAGAAAAGTTAAAAGGATAATCTTTATGATTATCCTTTTTTGTTTATACATGTGTATTCATGACTAAGTAAAAGCTAACAGTCCTCTGGCTTCTTTAGTAGCTTCTTTTCAAGGTAGTGAATGTTTTGGGCGCGTTGAGAGAAGTTGTCATCTGGTAAAATGACATCCCGATGTAAAGGAATATTGGTTTTGATGCCACTGATAATAAGTTCATCTAAGGCATGACGTGTTTTTGCGATGGCTTGCTGGCGAGTTTGTCCATGACAAATCAGTTTGCCAATCAAAGAATCATAAAACGTTGGAATATCGTAGTTAGGATATAGGTGAGAATCAAATCGTACACCAGCCCCACTAGGTGCAAAAAGTTGTGTGACTTGTCCTGGTGAGGGCATAAAAGTAGCAGGGTCTTCTGCATTAATACGGCACTCAATGGCATGTCCATGCATAACGATTTCATTCTGGCGATATGAAAGACCATATTCTGAGGCAATTTTAAGCTGTTCTACGACTACATCAATACCAGTAATCATCTCTGTAACAGGGTGTTCAACTTGTACCCGTGTATTCATTTCGATAAAAAAGAATTCATCATTTTCAAATAAAAACTCAAATGTGCCTGCACCACGATAGCCAATTTGCTCGCAAGCTCGAACACATGCTTGCAAGATAGGCTCTCGCACATCATCTGGAATGTCTGGTGCTGGTGCTTCTTCTAGCACTTTTTGGTGGCGACGTTGCAAAGAGCAATCACGATCATATAGATGAATGGCGTTGCCTTTACCATCACCAAGAACTTGTACTTCTACATGACGGGGATTTTGTAGGTAACGCTCCATATAGACGCTGTCATCACCAAACCACAACTCAGCCTCTTGCTTAGCAGCTTGCACTTGTGTTTTAAGCTCATCAAAGCGTTCAACGATACGCATACCACGACCACCACCACCTGCAGCAGCTTTAATTAAAAGTGGAAATCCAATATTTTTGGCCTGTTCTTCGGCGTTATGGATAGTGACTGTACCAACAGAGCCAGGTACAGTTGGTACACCTGCTTTTTTCATGGCATTAATCGCAGAGATTTTATTACCCATCAAGCGGATATGGTCAGGATGCGGTCCAACAAACGTAAGACCTGCCTCTTCAACTTGCTCTGCAAACTCAGCATTCTCTGATAAAAAACCATATCCAGGATGAATGGCATCAGCACCTGTAACTTCAGCAGCCGTTAGAATGGTATTGATGTTCAGATAGCTTTGGTTGGCATTTGGCTTGCCAATACAAACGGCTTCATCCACAAAACGTAGATGCATTAGATTTTCATCAGCTGTTGAATATACTCCAACAGTTTGGATACCCAGTTGTTTACAGGCACGCACAATACGTAGTGCAATTTCACCACGATTGGCAATGAGTAGCTTTTTAATCATTCTTCCACTCTCTCACTAGCAGTTTCCCTTTTATTCATAAATCCATGGCTTGTCTAGGTGATTAGCATATATTGCTTGAGAGCAAGTTTAAGCTTTATAACGCACCACAGGTTGACCAAACTGTACCACATCACCATTCTGTACTAATATTTCCTCAATGATGCCACTTTGAGTCGCTTCTAAGGGATTCATAATTTTCATGGCTTCAATGATACCCAGTGTATCTCCTGCTTGTACAGTTTGACCAACTTTAACAAATGGAGGGTCATTTGGACTAGGTGCAGCATAAAATACACCGACCATGGGTGCAGTCTCAAGAGTACCTGGCTTTGGTGAGGTTGTTGTAGTGTTTGGAGTGGAAGTTGTTTCTATTGGAGGCGCACTTATCATCGTGGGAGCAGGCGTTGCATAGTGACGAGTGAGGCTGACTCGCTCATCACCTGAGGCCACTTCCATACTGACTAAGTCCTTTTCTTCCATCAGTTCAATTAATGTACGAATCTTTTCAATATCCATTAGCTTACCTTTGGTTATTGGTCTCTGCTTTAGCGTCATTGCTATGCAAGTTGTTATGTCAAGTGACAAGCGCTGTTATCTTTAGAGGCTTCATTTTAAAACGTTATGATACAGTTGTACACTGATAAGTGGATATAATACCCTTATTTGAGTCACTTATAGCACATTGTAACAAAATTTTTCATAAAATACTTGAAATGGAACGCAAAATAACTTTTCTTTAGGTTATCTCTTAGATATGGAAGAGAAAAGCTGTCGTTGACGATAGCGTAGTCTGAACGTCAGTAATACTGCTGCTAAAAATAAGCCTGTAACCAGCGCCATCCAAAACCCTTGCACCCCAACATCAGTAAAGCGTACTAAATAGATACCAAGTGGTAGTGCAACCAACCAATAACAAAATAAAGTAATCCACATCGGTATGGCAGTATCTTGCATGCCTCGTAAAATACCTGCAACATTGACCTGCCAGCCATCAAAAATCTGATAGGCAATGGCATAAAGCATTAAGTGCATGGCAAGGTGTTGTACATCAATATTTTTAGTAAATGCAGCGGCCAGTTGTGGGCGTAAAAACCAAACAAATAGCATACTGACACAGGCAATCATAACTGTCCAGATAAGTCCAGTTTGCTGCACATGTCTCAGTGCTAGCCAGTTTTTTTCACCATAACGGTTCGAGACCATGATGGTCAGCGCCATGGCAATAGAGATGGGTAACATAAATAGCTGTGAGGTTACAGATAGGGCAGATTGGTGTGCGGCGACGGCAAGCTCACCTAAAGGACTAATGACCAGTGACGCAAGGCTAAATAGGCTGGCTTCAAAGAATATGGCAATACCAATAGGCAGACCTAAGCGAAATAGTTTACGGATTTGTGCTGCATTGGGACGGGCAAACGCATGAAAAAAATGAGTCTTAGTAAATAGTGGGTTGGATGACCAATGTAGATAAGCCGCTAATAGTCCCACATTTATCCATAGCACTAGGGCAGTTGCGATACCACAGCCTGCACCACCCATGGCGGGTATAACTCCAAAGCCACCATGAATAAATAAGTAGTTTAAGGGAATATCTGTTGCCAGACCAATTAAACTAATGACTGTTACTGGTTCTGGGCGAGATAGGGCTTCACAATAGCTACGCAATACAGCATAAGCAGCAATCGCAGGAAAGCCAAAGGAAACACCATGTAGATATTGTGTGGCTTGTGGTTGAATGTTTTCGGGTACACCTAAAACACCAAGTGCATTTGGCATTAGGTTGACAATCACAAATCCCATTAAGCCAATAACTAAGGCTGACCATAGTGACTGTTGGGTAATATGGGGAATATGGTGATGATTGTCTTGCCCCAGTGCCTCACCGATGAGTGGTGTGGTGGCGATTAAAATACCTGTAGCGAGTAGAAATAAAGGCAACCAGATGCCTGAGCCAATAGAAACAGCAGCTAAATCTAGTGCAGATACTCGTCCTGCCATGATAGAGTCAATGACCCCAAGTGCTGCTTGTGAAAATTGAGTAATCAAGATAGGTAGTGCTAATACCCAAAGACGGCGGCTATATTGACGGAACTCTGCCCATGACAAAAATGTGTGCATAACGATGACCAAAATTGCTAAAAAATTACTAAAAAAATTTGTATAAATTAAAATCTACCCATCATTAAAGCTGACTGCAACAGACCCTAAAACGAACAATCATAAACTGGCAATTATAAAGGCATAAAAGGCGCTTTCATGCTCTCTGATGGCTTTTAAACAAGCTGAGCGAAGATAGGGTAACTACCTTCGCTCAGTTTATAAAGTTTTTATGACAGTCGATGTATGTTAGGGGCTATTTAACACACCCTAGTTTACAACTAGAAAGTTTTAGATGAGTTGTTTTTGTTGTGCCAATGTGATGATGGCATGCCAATGTTTCTCTTGTAGAGGCATAACAGACAGACGGTTACCTTTTTGAGTCAATGGGCAATCATCCAGCTCTGGCAGTTTTTTTATCTCAGATAGGGGTAGGATATCATGAAATGCTTGCTCAAAGCAGACATCGACTAAATACCAGCGAGGGTTTTCTTCACTAGATTTTGGATCATAATAGTAACCACATTCTGGATTAAACTGAGTGGGATCAGGATAACCTGCTTTAACAATACTCATGACACCCGCAATGCCAATTTTTTTTGCATTAGAATGATAAAAAAATGCTTTATCACCGACTTTCATATCATCTCGCATAAAATTACGTGCTTGATAGTTACGCACCCCATCCCACGGCTCAAAGTCAACTTGTTGTAGGTCATCAATACTAAAACTGCTTGGCTCAGACTTCATTAACCAGTAGTTCATCTATATTCCTTTTGTTAGGAAGTTGATACAGCTTCCTATATAAATAGTAATAAGTAGAAAAAACGTTGCAATAGGGTGTTCATTGTAACAGATACAGAGTATCCTAGCAGAGTTTTGAATTGATATATTTGCCAGTTTTATGAGTCTTGAGCATACTGATACCCGTCCGACCCTTCATCATCATGTACAGCCTGTTTTGGATATTTCAAAAATACCATTGGCACTATATATTCATATTCCGTGGTGTGTGCGTAAATGTCCGTATTGTGACTTTAATTCGCATGCTCAAAAAACACCAGACTTGCGGGTGTATCACGACTATGTGACAGCTTTGATGGCGGATATTGATGAGCAAATACCGTGGCTACAAAATCGTCAAATTAGTAGCATATTTATAGGGGGTGGTACGCCTTCATTACTACCTATTGTAGAATATAAAAGATTATTTGCATATTTACAGTCAAACTTACCTCTTAGTGATGATATTGAAGTCACAATGGAAGCAAATCCCGGTACATTAGAGCATGCCCCTTTTGCCCAATATCTAGAGGTGGGCATTAATCGGCTATCTATTGGTGTGCAGAGCTTTTCTACTCTGCACTTAGAAAAGTTGGGACGTATTCATAATCCTCAGCAAGCTGAAAAAGCCATTGCTTCTGCCAGAAAAGCAGGGTTTAGGCGAGTTAACGTCGATTTAATGCATGGCTTACCTAATCAAACCGTGACAGAAGCTTTCGATGATCTAAAACGAGCGCATGAAGCTGGTGCAACCCATCTATCATGGTATCAGCTTACCATTGAGCCAAATACAGTGTTCTATCGTCAAACCCCTGTATTACCGAGTGAAGATACACTGGCAGATATTGAAGAGCGTGGACGTGAGCAGTTACTTGCAATGGGATATCATAATTATGAAATTTCTGCTTGGGTAGGTAGAGATGATAATCCTTGTCGCCATAATCTGAATTATTGGCAGTTTGGAGATTATCTAGCAATCGGAGCAGGGGCGCATGGTAAAATAAGTCTACAAAGACAAGATAAGCAAGCAGGTGGTATCTATCGTTTTAGTCGCTCTCGACAGCCAAAAGATTATATAAACTTTGTGCAGTATCCAAAATTGATTGGTTGGCAGGCAATCAAACAAGATGAGCTGGCAGGTGAGTTTATGATGAATACATTACGTCTTACACAAGGTATTGATAAGTCATTATTTTATCAACGTACAGGACAAGATTTTTCCCAAATAGAAGATATTTGGCAATCGTTAAAAAAACGTGGGCTATTGATAGAAGATGATGACATTATTGCACCGACAATGATGGGACAGCGTTATTTAAATCATGTGATGCAAGCTTTTATTTAGACTGATAACTAGGGTCTATAACTAGGGTCTGTTGATATTCCACCCGTTACTACTTCAGGATAATATCAATAAGGGATATGGTTATATTTTACTTTTATATAAGAAAATAATTGATAGTGTCAGTAGTTGATAGTTTAATGAAATGAGTAAAGAAAAAATGTTTGAATGTTTAAATAACAATAAAAAAGACTTGCCATATAACGACAAGTCTTTAATTTAATCAAACAGGAAAGATGTAAAGTATGATATTAATCAAAAAACGATGTAAATCATATTTTATAGTCTTTCTTCAACATCCTCAGCTGCTTTAGTAACATCATTACCTGCATTTGAAATGTCTTTTCCCATACCTTTAAATGTATTGCAACCGGTTAGTACAATCATTGCGGCTAAAGAAGCAAGAATAACTTTTTTCATAATTTATTCCTTATAAACAAACATCATATTTAGTGAGTTTTTAAGCCAATTTATTAATTAAAATATCAATAAAAGTAATACAATATTTATAAGTTAAATTGAGCTTAGTTATTCATCATAGAGTAAATTATTACTTTGTCAAAGTATAAAATGTAAAGAAATTTATAAATGTTAAGTTGTTGTTATAAAAGGTTAAAAGGCTAAAAATTTATGAGTATTCATATTGTATTGGTTCATCCAAAGATGCCAAGTAATACAGGTAATATTATTCGTTTGTGTGCGAATACAGGCGCAAAATTGCATTTGGTTGAGCCATTAGGATTTGAGTTAGAAGATAAAAAATTGCGCCGTGCTGGTTTGGATTATCATGAGTATGCTCATCTTAATGTTCATAAGGACTGGAAAAGTGCTTATCACTGCTTAAAAGAGCAGGGTTGTGATACGGTGGTGGCTTTAACAACGAAGTTAAGTTTGCCTTTTTATGAGTATAACTTTGATATGTTATCTCAAAAGAGGGACACGGATAAAAGTGAACATGAGATGCAGTCGCAGACACGAAATGTGGCGTTGGTTTTTGGCTCAGAGACAGCAGGACTGTCAGAAGAAGTGCGGACAGATATTGGTACAAGTAATTGGTTAAGATTACCAATGTTGCCAGATTCTCGGAGCCTAAACTTGGCAAATACGGTAGCAATCTGTCTGTATGAGGTATGGCGACAGCAGGGATTTGTTGGAGATATGGGTGCAAGTGTCGGTTATGAGGATTTAACCCCTTATGACCCTAAGTAGCTATAGTTAATCTAATATCATTTCACCATAAGGCAACCGAGTGAAGGTGTAACTGTACTTATAAAAGCAGGTACTATGAGCGAGTTTGACGATGTAACAGTATTATCTTGAATTGACCATAGTGACGAATATAGCGATGATAATTTAGTTATTATAAAAAGGGATGGTATAAAAAGGGAAGATAAAATGAGTGACAAGGTATTTGCCACAGGACGTGGCATGGTGCATAGTTGGCAATGTGATCACATGGGTCATGTTAATATTCGGGCTTATGGTGAGTTATTTGAGCAGTCTATTTGGCACGCATTTAACCAGATGGGTATTACGCCAAGTTTATTGCGTCAAGGTGATATTGCTATGGCAACAGTTGAGCAGAATATTCGTTATTTTAAAGAGTTGCTGGCAGGTGATGTGGTTTATATTGAGTCTTATATTGCCAAAATAAGTGAAAAGTCAGTGACAGTAGAGCAGAAGTTATATAACGCTGAAACGGATATACATTGTGCTTCTTGCACACTCACTGCTGTTTGTATTGACCCACACAAACGCAAAGCTTGCCCATTTCCTGCTGATATTTATAAAAAAGGACAGTCACTTTTGTTTAACGCACCCTAGGTAAATGTGGATGAGCTTATTATCAAACTCGATGCTATTTGTATGATAAAGTAAGAACAACCTGAGGGAAAAAGTTGTCATTCTTTATGTTGAATACCAATAAACTTAATGTATTTAATGAGATTATTTGTATCATTATTGTTGACATTAATAATTAGGTAACGGTATATTAATTAATAATCCATAATGGAATATGATAATTCATTATACAACTCACTATAAAATACACACTCAACGAAAGGATTCGTTATGACTTCTGCAAATTCAGACACACTAGCCTTATTAGATAACCTACCAAAAATCAATATGGGGGCAAAATCTGCCAATGCCCCGCTGACCATGAGCCATGATAAAGGACCTCAAGTACCGTTAATTGAGGCGACCATTGGTGATTTTTTTGATGCCATCTGTGATAAATATCCCGAGCGTGAAGCCTTAGTAGTACGTCAGCAAAATATTCGCTGGACGTATCGTCAGCTTCAACGTCAGGTCAATCAGCTTGCCAGTGCCATGATTGAAATGGGGCTTGAGGTGGGTGACCGTGTGGGTATTTGGTCGCACAATAATGCTGAGTGGCTATTGCTACAGCTTGCTACTGCAAAGGTTGGGGTGATTTTGGTGAATATTAACCCTGCGTATCGTACCTTTGAATTGCAATATGCGTTAAATAAGTTGGGCTGTTCGGTATTGGTGCTGATGCGTCATTTTAAGAGCAGTGATTATGCTCAGCTTATCCGTGAGCTATGCCCTGAGATTTACCACAAGCCATATCATCAGCTTGATTTGGTAGAAATTCCGACCGTTGAGCGTATCATTTGGATTGATGAGCCAGATACGGATGAAACCTTTGGCTTTATGCAGAAGTTTTCTAACTGGCTTGCTGAAGGTGATGCCGATGACCCCAGAGTGGCGGAGCGTCAAGCAACCCTTAAAAATACTGACCCAATTAACGTACAGTTTACCAGTGGCACAACTGGTACACCCAAAGGGGCAACGCTGACTCATCGCAATATTTTAAATAACGGCTACTTTATCGGTGAGGCGATGAACCTAACCCATGAAGACAGGCTGTGTATTCCTGTGCCGTTATATCACTGCTTCGGTATGGTGCTGGGCAATTTGGCAGTGCTAACCCATGGCGGTTGTATGGTCTATCCAAATGATGGTTTTGAGCCGTTAACCGTGTTGCAAACGGTTGAGGAAGAGAAGTGTACGGGCTTACATGGTGTCCCAACGATGTTTATTGCTGAGCTTGACCATCCAGACTTTGCAAAATATGACCTATCGACACTACGTACAGGCATTATGGCAGGCTCAAGCTGTCCGATTGAGGTGATGCGTCGAGTCATTAATGAGATGCATATGAATGAGGTCACCATCGCTTATGGTATGACCGAAACCAGCCCTGTGTCTTGCCAAACCAATGAGCATACCCCGCTTGAAAAACAAGTCTCAACTGTGGGTTTGGTACAACCTAATATTGAGGTGAAAATTGTCGATACTGAAACAGGCGAAGTTGTGCCGATTGGGGAGACTGGTGAATTACTGACTCGTGGCTATTCGGTGATGAAAGGCTATTGGGGCAGTCGCTTTAAAACCAAAGAGGCAATCCAAGATGGCTGGATGCACACAGGTGATTTGGCAGTGATGGATGAAGAAGGCTATATTAAGATTGTTGGACGTAGTAAGGATATGGTTATCCGTGGTGGTGAAAATATCTATCCTGTGGAGATTGAAAACTATCTATACCGCCATCCAAAAATTCGTGATGTGCAGATTGTCGGCGTCCCAGATGACCATTATGGCGAAGTATTAGCAGCGTGGATTATCGCCAAAAAAGATGCTGAGTTGACCGAGGAAGAGGTCAAGCAATTCTGCCGAGATAACATCGCCCATTATAAAGTTCCGAAATATTATCGCTTTGTTGAGGAATATCCGATGACTATTACGGGTAAAATCCAAAAATACAAAATTGTTGAAGCGATGATAGCAGAGTTGGGATTAGAATAGTCTTTTGGTTAAAGGTCAGTAAATCAAGGCGTTTAAATGAAAGCTTTTGATTTAAAGCTTTGAGATTAAGACTTTTTGATATAGTCAATCTAATATAATTTCACCACAAGGCAACTGAGTGAAGATAGTACAAGTAGTACATCAAGTGAGGTTAACACCGTGGTGGATTTATATTAGGCAGACTATAAAGAAAAGACATTGGGCAAATTATAGATAATCCCATTTATTTATTAGTATTAACCAATATTCACTAAAAAAGAGCATTTATGACTTCTGTAATTACCAGTAAATTGAGTGTTAATTCTGCCGAATTTGGGCAAAATGCGGCTGCCATGCAAGCGGTGGTGGATGATTTGTATGCACATCTAAAAACCATTGCTGTTGGTGGCTCAGAGCGGGCAAGGGCAAAGCATCTGGCTCGAGGTAAGTTGTTGCCTCGTGAGCGGGTTGAGCAATTGCTTGATGCGGGTACGCCATTTTTGGAAATCTCGCCGATGGCAGCCTTTAATATGTATGATGCTGATATTCCTGCGGCAGGGTTGATTGCTGGTATTGGGCGGATTGCAGGCGTTGAGTGTATGATTGTGTGTAATGATGCCACGGTTAAAGGTGGTACTTATTATCCAATGACGGTGAAAAAACATCTACGTGCGCAAGAGATTGCCCGAGAAAATAACTTACCATGTGTCTATTTGGTGGATTCAGGGGGGGCAAACCTACCTAACCAAGACGAAGTATTCCCTGATAAAGAGCATTTTGGGCGTATCTTTTTTAACCAAGCCAATATGTCGGCGGCAGGTATACCACAAATTGCGGTGGTGATGGGTAGCTGTACGGCGGGTGGGGCATATGTACCAGCGATGAGTGATGAGTCCATCATTGTCAAAGAGCAAGGTACCATCTTTTTGGGTGGGCCACCACTGGTCAAAGCTGCTACGGGTGAGGAAGTCAGTGCTGAAGACTTAGGCGGTGGAGATGTGCATACCCGCTTGTCAGGTGTGGTCGATTATTTGGCACAAAATGATGCGCATGCTTTATCACTAGCACGGGATATTGTGGCTAATTTAAATCGTCCTGCTAAGCAAATCCCCAATCAAATCAGCCCTCGTCCACCTAAGTATGATGCCAAAGAGCTATACGGTATTATTCCTACGGATACCCGCAAACCTTTTGATATTCGTGAGATTATTGCTCGTATTGTCGATGCCAGTGAGTTTGATGAATTTAAAGCCCGTTTTGGCACGACGCTGGTATGTGGCTTTGCCCATATCGAAGGTATGAAAGTGGGTATTATTGCCAATAATGGTATTTTGTTTAGTGAGTCGGCACAAAAAGGCACACACTTTATTGAGCTGTGTTGTAAACGAAAAATTCCATTGGTCTTTTTACAAAATATCACGGGCTTTATGGTCGGGCGTAAATATGAAAATGAGGGCATTGCGCGTCATGGGGCAAAAATGGTGATGGCGGTGGCAAATGCTAGTGTTCCGAAATTTACAGTGATAGTGGGTGGCTCATTTGGGGCAGGTAACTATGGTATGTGTGGTCGTGCCTACAGTCCACGCTTTTTGTGGATGTGGCCCAATGCCCGCATTTCAGTGATGGGAGGAGAGCAGGCCGCCTCCGTATTGGCAACGGTGAAACGCGATAACTTTGAGCGTAAGGGTGAGACTTGGAGTGTGGAGGATGAAGAGGCCTTTAAAGCCCCCATTCGTGAGCAGTACGAAGCTCAAGGACATCCTTATTATGCCACGGCTCGCTTATGGGATGATGGTATCATTGACCCAGCAGATACCAGACAAGTATTGGCATTAGGGCTAAGTGCTGCGTATAACGCACCAATTGACGATACCACGTATGGTATTTTTAGAATGTAAAGTGAATCTGTAACATAGCAATATAATAGGGTATAAAATAAAAGGGCATAAAAAAGAGAATCTATTATGAGCAATCAGAAAAATAGCCAGAAAAACAGCTATCAGGGCTTTAATACATTATTGGTCACTATTGACAATCAAGTGGCAACTGTCACTCTAAACCGTCCTGATAAACGCAATGCTTTTAATGATGAAGTCATTGCTGAGTTACAGCAAGTCTTTAGTCAGTTGGGTACAGATACTCAAGTACGAGCCATTGTATTAACAGGGGCGGGCAAGGCATTTTGTGCAGGGGCAGATTTAAACTGGATGCGGGCGATGGCAGATTATGACCGTAGTGAGAACCTTGCTGATGCGGACAAACTGGCACAGATGCTTAGCACCATTTATCATTGCCCTAAGCCAACAGTGGCTGCCATTCAAGGTGATGTCTACGCAGGTGGTGTTGGACTGGTCGCAGTTTGTGATGTGGCAATCGCTGTGAAAACTGCCAGCTTTTGCTTAAGTGAAGTTCGATTGGGTTTAGTACCTGCGACCATTAGCCCCTATGTGGTACAGGCGATGGGTGTACGTGCTGCTAGACGTTACTTTTTGACCGCAGAAGTATTTGATGCCAAAGAAGCAAGGCGAATTGGTTTAATTCATGAGCGGGTCAGTGAAGAAGAGTTACAGGATGTGGTAGCCGATATTAGCCAAAGACTGTGTAAAGTAAGCCCCAATGCCCTCAGTGTGTGTAAAAAACTGCTCGATGATGTGGCTTATCAAGACATTGATGAGTCATTGATACAGTATACGGTAGAAGGCATTGCCGATATTCGTGCCTCTGATGAAGGTAAAGAGGGCGTACAGGCATTTTTGCAAAAGCGTAAGCCAAATTGGTTGGGATAGATATAGATAAGGCAAATTTATATATGAAATACTCAAAAAATGTTAGTTATTTGCTGATATCGTTAGCATTATTGGCAACTAGCCATGTAGTGCAAGCTGAGCCAACGCCATCTGAAAAACTACCCACCGAGGCGGTGACAAAAATTGAGCAGATTTTGACTCAATATTATGGCAATGATTATGATAATCAGCATCAATGTTTGCGATATACCTATAAATACACCACAGATTATGGCACTACTTATCAAGATAGATATTGCATGAAGATTGATAGCATCACCCAAAAAACAGTCAATGGTGAGCCTACTCTGTATATGATGGTATCAAGTGACATGGTCGAAGATGACGAGCAGCCTATAGGACATGTCAGTCAAGGATTGGATGGCTTATTTATATTAGGTCAACAGCCAACTAATGGTCAATGGCGCTTGTCTGCCAGTACCCCTTATATTCCCAATGGACAATGGGGCAAGTCACAAATGAGTATGAGTAATGGTGATGATGGCTTTAAGTTGGTGGCTGTGGGAGCCGATAAATTTGGCTGGGTTGGTGAGTTTTATGGCTCAGGAGCAGGTGGAGAAAGCAGCAGTCAATGGGTGATGTATGCACCGATTGGCAATAAAATTCAAGACGTTGCTGAATTGGAGCTTAGCCACAGTTATATGGGATATGAAGAGTGGACAGAAACGGAAGGTAACGTCAAAATATTAGATACAAGTAAAATGAGTAATGGTTTTTATCCATTACGAGTGAACTTAATTCATCAGGTGACCCCAGCCATTGAGGGTGAGCCAGTAGAGTCAAAAACGACGACAACCCGAGAAAGCTATTGGTTAACATTTGATGCACACAGTAATAAGTATGTACGTTAATACCTCGACTCAGTTATAAATTTAAGTAGAAATAAGTAGAAAGTTGTTTAAGTAGCCAAATAAGTCGCAATATATTTATTTAGCCAAAACAAGGTCTAGCCAAAACAAGGAAGGTTATGTTTTCAAAAATCTTAATTGCCAATCGTGGAGAAATTGCTTGCCGTGTGGCTGCCACAGCCAAACGCATGGGTATTCGAACCGTAGCGGTGTACTCAGATGCTGACCGTGATGCCAAGCACGTTAGTGTCTGTGATGAAGCCGTCTATTTGGGTGGCTCATCGCCCAAAGACAGCTATCTGCGTGGTGATGCCATTATTGAGATTGCCAAACAAACCAATGCCGAAGCCATTCACCCCGGCTATGGATTTTTAAGTGAAAATGATGCCTTTGCTCAAGCTTGTGAAGATGCAGGTATTGCTTTTATTGGGCCTCCAGCCTCGGCAATTACTGCGATGGGGCTAAAAGCTGAGTCCAAACGATTAATGGAACAAGCACAAGTACCGCTTATCCCCGGTTATCATGGAGATAATCAAGACCCCGAATTTTTGCATCAGCAAGCTGATCAAATTGGCTATCCTGTACTTATCAAAGCCAGTTCAGGCGGTGGTGGTAAAGGTATGCGACTCGTTGAGCGTAGTGAAGATTTTATTAGCTTGCTGGATTCGTGTCGCCGTGAAGCCATTACCAGTTTTGGTAATGACAATGTATTAATAGAAAAATATGCTCTCAAGCCTCGCCATATTGAAATTCAAGTCTTTGGTGACAAACATGGTAACTATGTGCATTTGTTTGAACGTGATTGCTCAGTACAGCGTCGCCACCAAAAGGTACTAGAAGAAGCCCCCGCCCCTGATGTTGATGAAGATATGCGTCAAGCAATGGGGCAAGCTGCCATTAATGCTGCCCAAGCCGTTAACTATGTCGGTGCAGGAACGGTAGAGTTTATCGTTGAGCAGCGTCAAGGTCAGATGAGCTTTTATTTTATGGAGATGAATACCCGCTTACAGGTGGAGCATCCCGTCACGGAAGCCATCACAGGTGTGGATTTGGTCGAATGGCAATTGCGAGTGGCAGCAGGTGAGCCACTGCCCAAGCGTCAAGATGAGCTAACAATTAACGGTCATGCCATCGAAGCGCGTATCTGTGCCGAAAACCCTGATAATCAATTTTTACCTGCCACAGGTACGCTATTTACTTATCAAAAGCCTGAACATCAAAGCTTTGCCATCGCTAATGTACGCATCGACGATGGTGTTGGTGAAGGTGATGTGATTAGCCCCTTTTATGATTCGATGATTGCCAAATTGATTGTGCATGCCCCCAGTCGTGAGCAAGCCCTAGCCAAACTTGACCAAGCCTTAGCTCAGACTCGTATTGTCGGACTGCCTAATAATGTGGCATTTTTGCGTCATATCTTGGCAACCGAGTCTTTTTCACAAGCCAACTTAGACACTGCACTGATTGAGCGAGAAAAACAGCATCTGTTCCATCAGCAACGGTTATCATTGCCGTTATTGGTGACAACTGCCATTAGCCAAAAACTTGCCAGCGAATGTAGCGGTCAAAGTACAGGACAAGCGACTGGACAAAGCAATGACCCATTTAGTAAACAGTCAGGCTGGCGAGCATATACCCCGTATCAACGCCATTTCCAATTGATTGTTGAGGATTATCAGAGCGATTCACAAGATGACCAAAATGCTCAAAGTAGCAATAAGGAATTAACATTAACCGCAACCCTTAGTAACTGGCAGCCTAAAGATAACACCACTGCTGATATTCAAAGTCAGAGTCAAAGTCAGGGACAATTTACCCTAACCATTTATCAAAATCAGGCGTTAGAAGGCGACGAGAAAGAGGAGAATCAGCAAAAAGCCAGTGAGCAAAAAGACAGCGAGCCACTATATACAGGGCAGATTGAGTATCAAAATCAAGATAAACATAGCCATATCTTATGGCTTGATGGCATACGCCAAAGCGTGCAAAGTTGGCAACACCCAAGTAGTGCAAATGCCTCTCATAATGGTGAAAATATCGCCGTATTTGCTGATAATGGTAGCGGACACATTATCCTAATCGACCCAAGAGCCAACACAGGCGAAGAAGCTCAAGCAGGCGGTAGCCTAAAATCACCCATGCCGGGGCAAGTGGTTGCCTTTAAAGTCGCTGTGGGGGATAGTGTCAAACAAGGTGAGCCATTAGCCGTTATCGAAGCGATGAAAATCGAACATACCATCACTGCCCCAAGCGATGGCGTGGTCGCAGAGCTATTATTTGCGGCAGGCGACCTTGTTGCCGATGGCGATGAGCTATTACGCCTGACCCCGATTGATGACTAAGTTGCCGACTAAGTTGCCAATTTTTAACCATCGCAAGGTATAAGGATATTGCTATGAGCATAGACTACCCCCAGCAAGTCACCATTATTGATGTGGGTGCAAGAGACGGCTTACAAAACGAAAAACAGCCCGTCCCCACAGAAGTCAAACTACAGCTTATTGATGGTTTGATTGATGCAGGTATCAAAAAACTCGAAGCTACCAGCTTTGTCTCGCCCAAATGGGTACCGCAAATGGCAGATAACAGCGACATCATGGCACACATTGCCCAAAACCGCCGTGACGATGTTTGCTACTCCGTACTCGTACCCAATATGCGCGGCTTTGACAATGCTGTCACCTATCGCCCCGATGAAGTGGTGATTTTTGCTTCAGCCAGTGAAGCCTTTAGCCAAAAAAACCTCAACTGTAGCATTGCTGAAAGCATTGAGCGTTTTGCTCCCGTTGCTGCCGCTGCCAAAGCCCAAGGCTTTAAAGTGCGAGGTGTTATCTCTTGTACGGTAGGTTGTCCTTATGAAGGTGAGGTTACCCCCAGTCAAGTTGCCTATGTTTGTAAACAACTGATTGACATTGGTGCAGAGCATTTGGGCATCGCTGATACCATTGGCGTTGGCACGCCCATCAAAGTACAAAACGCCCTAAAATCCGCCTTTGATTATATTGATGTTGCCAACGTCTCAGGGCATTTTCACGATACCTACGGGCAAGCCCTTGCCAACACCCTTGCCGCCTTACAGCTTGGTGTCAGTCAATTTGATACTTCAGTTGCAGGTTTGGGCGGGTGTCCCTATGCCAAAGGGGCAACGGGTAATGTCGCCACCGAAGACGTCGTCTATATGCTCCACGGCATGGGCATCAAAACAGGCATCGACCTTGACAAACTGGTCAGCGTTGGCGAGCGCATCAGTGAATTTTTAGGCAGAGACAATGGCTCACGAGTCGCCCGTGCCTTGATTAACAAACGTAAATAGAAATAAATAGTAGCCAATCCCGCTATCCGCTTGTATCTGCCGAGCCGATGGCGTGCGTACTAATGTGTCAGCGGGTGTTGCTGTTACCTCGACACCACCCCCTGCCACAGTCCGCATCGCCATCGTCTGCGTCAGGATACCGCTACTATCGGGGCTAAAAAGCCTTATAACAGCAACGCTCCGTATATTCCGTATATAACGATACATAGCTGTATATAACAACCAATCAACCATCCAACACAAGGAAATACTTATGAACTTAGGACTAGACTACCAACTTGGTGACGACATCAACGCCCTACGAGACAGCGTACGTAGCTTTGCAGACAGTGAAATTGCCCCACGAGCTGCCGAAATTGACAGCAGTGACCAGTTCCCAATGGACTTATGGCAAAAAATGGGTGAGCTTGGACTACATGGCATCACCGTACCTGAGCAATATGGCGGAGTTGATATGGGCTATGTTGCCCACATGGTCGCCATGGAAGAGATTAGCCGAGCCTCTGCCTCAGTTGCCTTAAGCTATGGTGCTCATTCCAACCTCTGCGTTAACCAAATCAAACGTAATGGCGATGAAGCCCAAAAGCAA
This sequence comes from Psychrobacter sp. I-STPA6b, assembly GCF_020662265.1. GTDB lineage: Bacteria > Pseudomonadota > Gammaproteobacteria > Pseudomonadales > Moraxellaceae > Psychrobacter. Next base: position 79,177 of record NZ_VEWM01000080.1, on the reverse strand, counting down.
AAGTTTTTGCCCAAACTGATTAGTGGTGAATTTATCGGTGCATTAGCGATGAGTGAGCCCGGTGCTGGCTCAGATGTGACCAGTATGAAGCTAAAAGCGACCCAAGCAGATGGTGGCTATGTATTAAACGGTACCAAAATGTGGATTACCAATGGTCCTGATGCGGACGTAATGGTCGTCTATGCTAAAACCAACCCTGAACTTGGGGCAAAAGGTATCACCGCCTTTTTGGTCGAAAAAGGCATGGAAGGCTTTGGTACTGCACAAAAACTCGACAAACTGGGTATGCGGGGCAGTCACACAGGCGAGATGACCTTTGAAAATGTCTTTGTTCCCGATGAAAATATCCTAGGTGGTCTAAACAATGGCGTTAAAGTATTGATGAGTGGCTTGGACTATGAGCGTGCGGTATTGGCGGCAGGTCCTGTGGGTATCATGCAGGCAGTGATGGATAACGTCATTCCATATATTCATGACCGTAAACAATTTGGGCAGTCCATCGGTGAGTTTCAGCTTATCCAAGGTAAAGTGGCGGATATGTATACCGTCTTGCAGGCAGGACGCAGCTATTTATACACTGTCGGTAAAAACCTTGACCAGCTTGGAGCAGGGCATAGCCGTCAAGTGCGTAAAGACTGTGCCAGTGTTATCTTGTGGTGTGCCGAAAAAGCCACTTGGATGGCAGGTGAGGGCATCCAAATCTTTGGTGGTAATGGCTATACTAACGAATATCCACTTGGTCGCCTATGGCGTGATGCTAAGCTGTATGAGATTGGTGCAGGTACAAGCGAAATCCGCCGTATGCTGATTGGGCGTGAGTTATTTAATGAGACGAAATAAATAGCAATAGATAGATTTTATCTTATATAAGTTAACACTAAAAAACCCGATTTTATGGTCGGGTTTTTTAGTGTTAGAAGTATAAAAGCCTGTATAGCAAAACCTTATGTTCCAATCATTCCCGTATCCCAAATCTTACTCGGATTCATGATATTTTTTGGGTCAAGGGCAGATTTGATTGCCTGCATCACAGCTAGAGCATTGCCATGCTCTTTGGGCATATATTTTTGCTTACCTTGCCCGATGCCATGCTCACCTGTGCAAGTACCGTCCATCGCAATGGCTCGTTCCGCCAAGCGTCCGATAATCTCTTCAGCCGTTTGTACTTCTTTAGGATTGTCATTATCAACCAGTAGTAGCACATGGAAGTTACCATCACCCACATGTCCAACGATAGGACCTATCATGCCAGCATCGGCAATATCTTTTGCGGTAGCACTGACACACTCAGCAAGGCGAGAGATTGGCACGCACGCATCGGTCGATAATGCTCGGGCATTGGGCTTTAAGGCACAGGCAGCGTGATAGGCATTATGGCGGGCTGTCCATAAGCGTTTGCGTTCTGCTTCATTGGTATCCCAATGAAAGTCTGTACCACCAAACTCTTCGATAATATCGGCAAATAGTTCGGCTTGCTCATTGACGCCATTTTCAGTGCCATGAAACTCCACAAATAAGGTCGGCGTTTCTTGCAACTCTAAATTAGCATATTGGTTACACGCCTTAATTTGCAAAGCGTCTAACAGCTCAATACGAGCAATCGGCAAACACATCTGAATGGTTGTCATCACTGCCCCACAAGCATCTTCAATACTGGGGAAGTGGCAAATACCGCTGCCTGTGGTTTCTGGAATACCAAACAGTTTTAAGGTGATTTCGGTGACAATACCCAGTGTACCCTCTGAGCCAATAAACAATCGGGTTAAGTCATAACCAGCGGCAGATTTTTTCGCACGCGTGCCAGTACGGATAATTTCACCATCTGCCATCACCACTTCTAGCGATAGTACCACATCTTTCATTGTGCCGTATCGCACTGCATTAGTACCAGAGGCACGAGTGGCGACCATACCACCGATACTGGCATTTGCACCGGGGTCGATGGGGAAAAATAGCCCTGTATCACGTAGGTAATGATTGAGCTGTTCCCGAGTGACACCGGGCTGAACGGTCACAGTTAAGTCTTCATTATTCACCTGCAAAATCTCATCCATCTGGTGCATGTCTATACATAAGCCACCATGCGGAGCATTTAAATGCCCCTCTAATGATGAGCCGATACCAAAGGCAATAACAGGCATGTCGTGTTCATGGCAGATTTTCACCGCTTCGCTCACTTCTTGTTTATTTTTAACAGTTAGGACAGCATCAGGTGGTTGATTGGGTAGCCATGTCATGGTATGTCCGTGTTGCTCTCGAACGGTCATATTGGTGCTAAGTTGATTGCCAAAGCGTTGTTTTAATAGCTCAATGGCTTGTTGTGAGGTGCGTTTTGGCTGGGCGGTTTGCGTGGATTCTTGAATCATAATAATAAGTCACCTTATTGATTAAATGCTGATTGTATATATCTTAATATTTTTCAATGGGATAGGTCAAAATGATACACTTTTTAATGTATGGTAAGGTATCATCATTTTATCCAGTCACATCAATCCTACCTGTAAATAAGGGCATGATGTTACCATCAGTGTTGAGTAACTGTAGACAGCCATGTCTATCAATGCCTTGAGCGCTACCTTGTTGTGTTTTGTTATCTTGGCTGACTTGAATTTGTCGCCCTGCTAAAACATCAGTTTGCGCAAATTTTGATAAAAATAAGTCAATGGCTTCAGGTGTTTTTTGTAGGTGGTCAAAGCGTTGCATAGCGTTAGTCAGTGCTTGTGCAATTTGAGTATAAAGCTCGGTCATCTCAATCATAGACTGGCTGCTATGACCATGATTTCTATTATCCTGATTCTGGCTGTTATCCTCTTTACTTGGTTTGCTTGGGTATAGATTTGCCAGTGCTGTGGCTTGATAGCTCATACCTTCTTGGGTTTTAGAGTTGAGTATGGGGGCGGTATGAATATTCATGCCAACGCCGATAACCACACCAAAAAGTTGACCAACTTGCCACACGGGTTCAATTAAAATGCCTGCCAGTTTATTAAATAAGTACAAGCCGTGTGCATCACTTGTGTGTTCATAAAAGCCAATATCGTTTGCCCATTTTACGCCTATTTTGGGCAGGTTCTTATGTTGACGAAGTTGATTGAGCTCGGTGATGACAGGCATTTGCACCAATTCACAACCAACAATCAGCGATAATAGACCAGTGATGGCAGAATGATATGGATAGTATAGGGAAAGATAGACATTGCCTTTTGGAGATTGCCAACTACGCTGGTGTTGCCCTCGTCCTGCACTTTGGGTGGATGCGGTCAATAGGTGGGGTAGGGTTGACTCTATTTGCTGTGTTTTAACACGTTGAATTAAAGTGCTATTGGTTGAGTCAATGGCTTCGACATGATAATGATTGAGACGGGTAAGCAATGAAGTCATGATAGTTAAATAATATGAGTTGGGTAAAAAGTAGTGACTCAAAGTTAGAGAAAACACTGCCAGTTAGATTTGAAAGTGGTTAGTGTTAAATATATTGAGCTGACTATAGGCAGTTGGGTGGTTTGGGTAATCCTGCAATACGATTAACATGACGGGCAACCAAACCTGTATTAAAAAGACGCTGTAACTCTTGATTGCTGATGTTGTCGTCAGGTAGGGTCTGCATTAAGTATTTGATTAGGGGACGCGTGGCAGGGGGATGATTAAACTCAGTAAAAAATTGGCGAACTTGTGCCAAGATACGATAATGTTTTTCAGTTAAGGTCACTTCTAAGGTATCGGCAAGCTGTTGGGCAACCTCGATTGTCCACTCATTGTGGTCACAAAGGTGTCCTTCACTATCTAGAGTCAGGTTTGTTGTAGCAGTAGTATTGTTGGATACAGATTCTGGGTTGGACTGAGTTTGAGACATGGCTTGAGACATACCTTTATGCTGGTTTTAAGGGTGACTATTGATTCTAGTAAATATACGATAAGACTCAGATGACAAAATTAAGACGACAAAACTAAGATGACAAGGTGATGACTTTATCCACTTGTAAAGTTAACTCAACCCAATCCTGATTATCTAATAGATGTATGCCTTTTTTTTCTAGCTCTAGCATGGAAACAGTGTTGTTATCGAGCTGTTCGACATCTTGTACCCGAACATAAAGGGCAGTGGTAGTATCAATATCAAAGTTAGACAGGCTCTCTTTCGTATCTATCTCATTTATTTTGATTTCATCAATATAAGCAATTATCCAGTCAATATAAGCGATACTATCACCTAATAACAGCAGTTTGTCACCATGACGCCATAAGGTGGCGAGTTGGTAGATATCATCTTGTAGTCGGTCAATTGTGCTATGAAACTGAAATAAAGTAGTCATATTGGTCTAATATTAGATGATGGTAAATGTGGAAGAAAATAGATAAAGGGTTAAAAGCTAAGTACTTGTGTGGCATTTTTTATTGGTGCGTCTGTCGGTACTAAACACACTTGCGAGGCAACGCCAGCAGGTAGCATACCAATTAGCCAACCACTGCTATTCTCTTGCGGAAGCCATGCAGGTGGTAAGTCATACAGCTCTAGTGATTTTATCATACCATGTAGGCGACTGCTGGGCTGGAGTAAAACACCAAAGACTGCGCTGTCTAAATATAGCTGAACTTCATGCCCAAAGGTTGCAAGGGTTAGTGCCAATGCACAGCCTTCATAGCAAGCCTGCTCTGTGGGTGTAGTGAGTCGAATAAGTAGCATACTGGCTGTATCCTTGAGTTAGCGCTCAGTTTTAAAACTGAATGACTTTTTGTGCATGGTGCATTTTATCGGCTAAGTCACCTAGTCCAACCAGCTGAAAGCCATCTGCCAGATTTTCCCCTTGTAGTTGATGTCGGCTGGCATTGTCTGTATCACAAACTCCCCGAGCCAGTGCGGTACTCACACAAACTGGTAATTCAATAGCAAATGTATGATGTAGTGCTTGCCATTGACTGGTGAGGTTCACTTGGTCGGCTGGTTGCCAACGTAAGCAGTTAGCAATCTGGGCAGATTCTGCATAAAAGAAAATATCTAGTTTGGGTAGTGGGCGGTTAGCTTGAGACTGCATCTGTAAATAAGTGCGTGCATAATCAATGGCTTGGATAGCAAGTGGGTGATTTGGGTGCTTGGTAATCAGCAGTAATATAGAGTCTTTTGCAGTAGGTTCAGCCATGATAATCAATCAGTTTTATAAAGGGTTATTTATTGTCTCTATTATGACAAAAAATAAGCCAAAAACCTAGATAAATGCTAAGTGCAAGCTAGATAACTGTCATCAAACTGCGATAAAACTGCCATCAAATTGTCAATCAGCATTGCTACAGTGAGGATGATAAAAATAAGAAAGGATAGGGTTATGAGGGCTTCACATACTTTTTTACAGTCATCTTCAGCTAGCTCAGCAACAGAGACACTGCATATTTTATTAGTCACAGAGACATGGCAACCAGATATAAACGGTGTTGCCATGAGTTTATATCAGATAGTGTGCCAACTGGTAAATATGGGACATCAAATCAGCTTACTACAACCCAGCTTTGAGGTAAAACGCATCAAAACATTGCAAGAAAAGTCAGCACAAACTTTACTTGCTGAGCAGTCACCTTTACGCCATCATGCATTTGTTAAAGGTGTTCCCATTCCTCGATATCCACAGTTAAAATTTGGTCTGCCCAGCTATCAAGTATTAAAAAATTATATAACAAAAATCCGCCCTGATGTGGTTCATATTGCGACAGAAGGTCCTTTGGGTTTGATTGCTTTGTGTGTGGCAAAAAAACTTAAGTTACCGGTCACGACAGGCTATCATACCCAGTTTCATGATTTTAGTCGCCACTTTGGTTTGGGTGTGGTGGCTCGTCCAATGATGGCATATTTTAAGTGGTTGCATAATTGGTCAGATGCAACCTGTGTCCCCAGTCAAAAAACAGAAAATGACCTGCATCAGCTAGGGTTTAAACGCTTAGTTCAGGTTGGGCGAGGTGTGGATACAAAGCAGTATCACCCTTGCCGACGCAGTCAAAAACTGCGTGACTCATGGAAGGTGCAACAACATCATAGTGTACTCTTAATGGTCAGTCGGCTGTCACCAGAAAAGGGCGTTGACTTGGTTATTCAAGCATTTAAATCATTACAGAGTATGCAGTTACACCGTGCGATGAAGCTAATTATTGTCGGGGATGGACCAGACCGTTCTCGTTTAGAAGCACTGGCGATACAAAGCAGTGATGACATTATATTTACAGGAATGAAGGTGGGAGAAGAGTTGGCAGAGCATTATGCCAGTGCCGATGCGTTTGTGTTTGCCAGTCAGGTAGAGACATTTGGTAATGTGGTGACCGAAGCGATGGCAAGTGGCTTGCCTGTCTTTGCCTTTGATGATGCCAGTGCAGGGTTGTTGGTTGATAGTCAGTGTGGTCAACTAGTACCACTTGGTAAATCACAGGCATTTATTGATATGGTGGCTGGATTGCCCAAAGCATGCCAGTTACAAAAGATGGGTAAGCAGGCTCGTTTAAAAGTTGCTTCTTATTCATGGCAACGCCCTGCAGAGCAAATGCAACATATGTTTATGTCGGTCATACATAATTTACCGATAAACTGCACTGAATCTCATCCAAAAGTTGATAGTATGCCATTGCCAGATTTATCTGCTACCAGTCTCAGTTTATCAATACCGTCATCTGCTCAATCTCATGTATATCTAGATGCTAAAAATCGAGAAATGATAAACAAAAAAGTAGTGAAGCCAGCAATTGCTCAAAAGGAGCGTGATACAGCATTGTCCACTTAAAAAGGTTTCATATAAAGCTGGTTTGTTGCTCTTTGATTATAAATATAATTTCTGCAAATTTAGGAGTCAGTTATGGTAAAAAAATGTCAGCTTAATATATGTCACCCACCATTACTGTCTGCTGATAGGCACTACTCCAAAAAGGAAAAAATACCTCCCATTGATACCACTCAAGCAGTATTTATTCCCAACTCCAACTGTCAGTTTGACCTAAAGAATATATGCAAACAAAGCCACAAACAAAACCTAAAAACTCAAAAAGACACACCGTCTCAACTACCCCAACTATCTCAGCCATTACAATATGACTTACCATATCTAGATATATCGGCAAATCCCATTGCCTTTTATATTAACCGTTACCCCGCTTTGCTGACATATGCCAATCAGATACTACACTGGGATACACGGTTATGTATTCGTATCAATCGTTATTCACATAATGGCAGAATTGCACAGTTTTTTAAGGTGATTAGTCGTCTGGGTGATGGGTGGTTTTGGTATGCCATGCTACTGGTAGTGGCTGTGACTTATGGTAAGTCTGCATTGATTCCACTTTTAACAACAGCACTGATTAGTTTAGTAGGACTCATTATTTATAAGTTGCTAAAACTCAAAACTGTGCGTCCTCGCCCTTATCAAGTGCATCAGGTTATTGTACTTGGTGAACGCCCACTAGATATGTTTAGCTTTCCTTCGGGACATACGTTGCAGGCAGTATTATTTACCACAATATTAGGCAGTTATTATCCACCGTTACTATGGGTTATGTTGCCATTTGTGCTATGTGTGGCACTGTCTCGTATGGTTTTAGGTTTGCATTATCCAACTGATGTTGTGGTGGGTGCGATGATTGGCTATCTACTGGCTAGCTGTGCGCCGTTATTAGCATCATTTTTGTTAAGTGTTTTGTAAACTTGATGTAAATAATGAGTTTTTATACTTGTATATAGTCTCTAATGCCTGATGGGTTAATAATAATCAAATAATCGTTATTCATGCAGACAGCTAGATATGATAGTCTGATAGATTCTATGCCTTATTCGACAGCCATATCAGGAGAGTATTATCATGTCTGTTTCCTCTGACCCTAGCCAGTCCACAGTTTTAGATGTATCAGCATCTATTGAGCCAAGCGAGCATCAAGTCGAGCAATTAAAAACTGCCAGTGAGTATGCGTATCAGATTTGGCAAAATAAGTCACAGTCTGTACAGCAGTTTTTACGCAGTTATCCGTTACACGCTACTTTAACCCGCCAGCAAATTGATGATTTAATTCAAGACTATACTTTGGATGATAATTTTGAAGTGGCTGATGAGGCAGGCGTGATTCAAGGGCTACGTCATTTGCGACAACTATTGATGACGCGTTGGATTTGGCAAGATGCCATAGGCATAATTTCATTAGAAAAATTGACTGAAGAGCTGTCAGACTTCGCTGATGGTTGTATTAGCTTTGCAAAAAAATATACCTATGAACATCTGATAGCACGTTATGGCAGACCCACGTTTATTGATGCCAACGGTAACCGCCAATATGATGACATGGCAATTATGGCGATGGGAAAACTTGGAGCGCAGGAGTTAAACTTATCCAGTGATATTGATTTGATTTTTGTACATCAGGCACGTGGTGAGACAGATGGCTGTCGTGAGCAAGGAACGAAAAGCATTGATAATAAACGCTTTATGACTCGGCTGGGGCAGGGGATTATTAAGCTACTGGATACCAATACGGCAGATGGCTTTGTGTTTCGAGTCGACATGCGTCTAAGACCGTGGGGTGATGGTAGTGATTTGGCAATTCATTTGTCTGCTTTGGAAAAGTATTTTACCAATCATGGGCGGGCATGGGAGCGCTTTGCTTGGTTAAAAGCACGTATTGTTAATCCAGTGTCAGATGAGTTTGCGCATCAGCTTAATGCACTGATTAAGCCTTTTGTGTTTCGTTATTATGTGGATTATAGCGCTTTTTCTGCTTTGCGAGAGATGAAGTCCTTGATTCAAAACCAAGTGGCACAACGTGAAGATTTGGATAATGTCAAACTAGGGGCTGGAGGCATACGTGATATTGAGTTTATCGTACAGGCGTTCCAGTTGATTTATGGTGGGCGCCATAGTCAGCTTGAGGTTAAGGCTTGTCTACAAGCAATGCAAGCCTTGCATGAGTTTGACTTTTTGGATGATGAAACTTATGCCAACCTTCAGTCTGCCTATCGTTTTTTGCGTCGGGTTGAGCATGGTATTCAGGCGATACGAGACCAGCAGACCCAAAAGCTACCAACAGACCCACAGTGGCAACATAATTTAGCGGTTACATTAGGCTTTGATGATTATGCTCAGTTTATGAGTGTCTTAAATCAACATCGTCAAAATGTCCATGTTCCCTTTGACCGTATGGTAACTGAGCGTCAAAGTGCTTCTCAAAATCTTGCCCAGACAGATGAAAATCAACTGGCAATGCTTGAAGAGATTTTAACAGAAGAGAATAAAGTCAAATTACAACAGTTTTGGGATAGTAAACTGGTCGCAGGGCTGTCAGAAGAGGCAAAAACACGGCTGGATGATGCGTATCCTGCTTTGGTATATGCTTTGATTGAGCATGAGCGTGAGCTGGGTATGGCAAATGTGGCACTACCACGATTGCTAACTTTGCTTGAAGCGATTTGTCGCCGTTCTATTTATTTGGTGATGTTGACCGAAAACCCCAATGCCACGGTAAATCTGATTCCTATGCTGTCGGTGAGTCCGTGGATTGCAGGAGAACTGGCACGTTATCCTGTATTGTTGGATTCTTTTTTACAACAACGGTATCGCCATTTACCCGATAAAGATGAGCTAAGAGACATCTTACGTCAGCGTCTACTACGTGTAGAGCCAGATGATGAAGAAGACCTGCTTAGTGTGTTGCGCTTATTTAAAAATAATCAGGTATTGGCTGTGGCAGCCAGTGATGTACTTGCCGAGCGTCCAATTATGAAAGTGTCCGACTCGTTAACTTATATTGCCGAGGTGGTGTTAGAAAAAGCGCTTGAGCGAGCGTTTGCCGAATTGGTGAAGCGACATGGTTATCCAATTGGTATCACAGGTGCGCCAGTGACAGAGGCAAATAGCGGGTTTGCCATTATTGGCTATGGTAAGTTGGGCGGATTAGAGTTGAGCTATTCTTCAGACTTAGATTTGGTATTTATTCATCAGATTAAAGAGCAGGAGATGACGACAGGTGAAAAATCCGTTAGTGGTATGAAGTTTGCCGCCCGTTTGGCACAAAAGCTGATGAACTATCTTAATACACAAACACGAGATGGACGTGCTTATGAGATTGATATGCGTCTACGTCCCTCTGGTAATGCAGGCATGATGGTCGTCTCTAGCAAGTCTTTTGAGCATTATCAGCGTGAAAAAGCGTGGGCATGGGAGCATCAGGCGCTTGTACGTGCAAGGGCGATTTGTGGTGACAAAAACGTCATGACTAAGTTTCGTGAAATCCGTCACTCTGTTTTGACCATGCCTCGTCCTTTAGAGCAAGTGCGTGTCGAAGTCGCCAGTATGCGTATTAAAATGCAAAATCATCTGGGTAGTGACAAATCAACACAGCAGGCAGGCATGTTTAACTTAAAGCAAGATGCAGGCGGTATCATTGATATTGAGTTTTTGGCACAGTTTGCTGTATTGGCGTATGCGCATGAGTATCCAAGTTTGACTCGATGGACAGATAATGTGCGTATCTTTGAGATGTTGGCAGAGTTGGGCATTTGGTCTGAGCAGACTTGCCAACAGCTAACAGATGCTTATTTACGGATTCGAGCAGCTACGCATCAGCTTGCTTTAGCCAAAGAAACACTACTGGTTGAAGAGGTGCATTGGCGTGAGACTCGCCAGTTTGTGCAAGCACAATGGCAACACTTTATCGGGGCTGAGTGTGTAGAGCAAAAGGCTGTGGTGCAAACTGATAAAGTAGATGATATGTAGTAGAAATATAAAAACATTTATTTCATACTGAGCAGGGTGCTATAATCGCTGATTGTGGTGCAACTTTAAGAGCCTATATTCAATAACATAACTACTTTTTTAGATAAGTTTTAGGGTCTGTTGAACATTCATCTTCATAGGAAAAATTGATATAAATTTGACTTAGTCAAGGAAATGAACGCAGGTAATATCGGGATATTAACCAGTTCATTAACACAGAATAAGGCAAATTTAGCCAATTTTGATATGAAAGTAAAAGTAGCTGTATCCCCTGTAGATATTAGCCTAACAGGGTGAAAATTCAACAGACCCTAGGTACAGCCCATCATCATAGATGGTGAATATAAGCTCTCAGTTCCAGCTTCTAAATAAAGTATGGTCAAATCAAAAAACAAACCCTAGTATAGGGATAAACTCTCTAGGTTGATTGTCTCAAATTGACCACAACAAACATTTTCACAAACTCGAATGATACATTCGAAGATTTAAAATAATGAGGATTATTCTATGAATATGGCAACAAATGAGGGAAAACTTTGGTTTAACGGTGAAATGATAGAGCAACCTGATGCCTACGTGCATGTATTAACTCATAGCTTGCATTATGGTATGGCAGTATTTGAGGGTGTACGTGCTTATCAGACAGATGATGGTCGTACTGCGATTTTCCGTTTAAATGAGCATACTGAGCGTTTACTTGGCTCAGCAAAAATCTTTCAGTTAAAAGTACCTTTTGACCAAGCTGCCCTAGAGCAAGCACAAAAAGACGTTGTTAAACAAAACGGCTTGGCAGAAGCATATATTCGTCCTTTAATTTGGGTCGGTGCAGAGAGTCTTGGTCTATCTTCACGTAACAACAGCATTAATGCGATGGTGGCTGCGTGGAAATGGGGCGCTTATCTGGGTGAAGAAGGTATCAAAAATGGTATCCGAGTTAAAACTTCATCATATACGCACCATTTGCCAAACGTCACCATGTGTAAAGCCAAAGCATCAAGCAACTATCCTGTCTCTATCATGGCAAACCAAGAAGTGACTCGTCAGGGTTATGACGAAGCCATCTTAATGGATCCACAAGGCTATGTGTGCCAAGGCTCAGGCGAAAACTTATTCTTAGTGAAGCGTGGTGAGTTGCACACTCCAGATTTGGCGGGTGGTGCATTAGATGGTATTACTCGTCGTACTATCATTGAGTTTGCTAATGATTTAGGTATCAAAGTAGTTGAGCGTCGTATTACTCGTGATGAGTTCTACCTTGCCGATGAAATCTTTATGACAGGTACTGCTGCTGAAGTGACCCCCATCCGTGAGTATGATGACCGCGTAATTGGTAATGGTGGTCGCGGTGAGCTGACCGAACAGCTACAAAGTTTATACTTTGATGTGGTACATGGTCGTAATGAGAAGTACAAAGACTGGTTAAGCTTTATTGATGAGTAATCTTATTGTAAGTGCTTGATATAGTATAAAAGAACCGACCTTATTTGGTCGGTTTTTTATATGAGCTGATATCAGAAATTACACTGTAACAGTTATTAAATTCGCTGACTATAGTCGTTCTTTGACGATAACTGCTGATATATTTAAGCAGACCACCGGCTCAGTGCCACCTGATGATGAGTACAGAGTTGAGCAAAGTCGTCACTCATCAACCACTGATATTCACATTCTCGGGCAGGTTTGATTTCATCTTCCCATGGTGTAATAGTAGGGTTGCCACTACCCACTGGTAGGGCAGGGTGGCACATGATTAGGGTGGTATGTGCTAGATGATTGGTCGTGCTATGAGTGGAGGTTATCTTTGGGCTGTGTTGTAACCAGTCGTCCCAAAGCGTTGCCAGTTTCTCAATGGAAGCATTAAAATCATATACCCCACCAAATACATCATTATAAGCAATATGGTTTTGTTGGCACAGTTGGCGCCATGCATATCCACCCAGTAGATAAATAATCCATGACTTTATGTCATAACGGAGAGGCGTTGTGACTCGGGCAGCGATATTGCCCTGTCCATAACGTGACACTAGAATGTCGGTTAAGCAGTTACGAATAACCGGTAATTGGTGGATATGCTGATGTCCATCAATAAAGACAGGGGCATGACCAAAGGTGTCTTCAAACTCGTCTAGTTGCTGGTTAATCACTTGTTGTGCTTGTTTTTTATCAATCTGTCGTAAATAGCTTTTGATGATTAACTGTTTGAGTGGATGGGTCAAGGTAGACTTAAAAATACCTGTTAAATCAAAATGTAAGCCAATATCAATGGGCAATGCTAACAGTGTTTGTAATTCATCTGCACTCAGATGTCCTCCAGTCATATAACTGGTGGCGCTGATGCGTTGATTCTTAGCAAGATGAATCACAGCTTGATTTACCGCAGGAGATAATCCCAAATCATCCACATTAATAATCACGTGGCGTTTGTTGTGATTAGTACGATTATTACTGTCATCTACTTGCTGAGGTGCGTTGGATATATGCGGTGCAGAAGTCATTAGCGAAATGCCCATAATTTGCCTAATAAAAAAGTCATTATTGTCACGATGGCAGTGACTAAAAACCAAATGACAATATAATATGATTGCCCCAGCCATGCTAAGCCAAGAACAAATAACGCTTGATTCAATGCAAATCCAGCAACCGAGCTGGCAAACCATTTACCTAGTTTATGGAGTGCAGAAGCTGGCTGTGTGCCAGAAGTGGCTTTTACTGTAGAATCGTGACGAAAAGTCAGGTAAAAATGACCCGAAAAGCTGACTAAAAATGCTAATAAAAATGCCCCCACATTTGCCCATGCAGGAGGGATATGCCAGATATTAACCAGCATCACCAATATTAAAAAATGTACCAAAGCTGCCATAGCGCCAACAATGGTAAACCAAAATGCTTGCTGTGAAAGTTTTTGGCTCATTGTATGGTTAGCATGGTTGGTGTTATGGGATGACTTATCATTTAAAGCATTATTCATGGTGTTGTTGCCTTTGAGGCATCCATTATTTTACGGGGTGTATCTGTTGAGTTTGTTTCACTGGCTATGTCATTTTGTTTATGCTCAGATGCTTGATGACTACTGATATTTTCTGCAATTAAATATAAAGGGCGTTGTTTGACTTCTTCATACAGACGTCCTATATATTCACCAATCACACCGATACAAATCAGCTGTATTCCCGCTGAAAACATAATCCCAGCCGCAACGGTTGCCCAGCCAGCAACATCATTGCCAAATAATAGGGTTTCTAAAACGATATACATACCATATAAAATGGCTAATAATGATACGACAAAGCCCATACGTGAAATTAGACGTAGTGGCTTTTGCGAAAATGAGGTGATACCAACCAGTGCTAGCTCAAATAGGCTGGCATAGTTAAACTTACTTTCACCTGCCTCTCGCATTTCAGCAGTAAATGGTAAATAGACAGTGTGAAATCCGACCCAAGCATATAACCCTTTCATAAAACGCTGTCGTTCAGGCAATGAAAGTAGTGCTTGCAATACTTTTTGATTCATTAAGCGAAAATCCCCTGCGTTGGGGCGAATCTCATAACGGCGAGTATCTTGGATAAAGTGGTAAAAGCCACTTTTTAACGTTTTTGCTAACTTGCTTTCATGTGGGCGGTTTGCCTGAATGCCTGCCACCATATCAATTTGTGGCTGTTGCTCCATCATGGTCAGCATTTGCTGCAGGACACTGAGTGGATGCTGACCATCAGCGTCTAGCATGGCGATATATTGTCCGTTGGCATGAGCCAGCCCAGCACTTAGCGCCGACTCTTTGCCAAAGTTACGTGACAGACTGATAAGCTGTAGCTGGATGGATGCTGGACAACTGGACATCATTTGTTTGACCACGTCTGTTGTGGTATCACGACTGCCATCATCAATCACCAGTACTTGCTGTTGCCCTTGTAAGGTGGTGGCAAAGTCTAGCACTTGTGGCAAAAAGTGTGTCAATGCATCAGCATCATTATACGTAGGTAGAATAATAGATAGATAAATCGGCTGGATACTCATAAGGCAGTCACACAATCAAAAAGGGGCTGATAATTTATACGGTCTGTAGGCTTTACTTGATTGGGATACTTTACTACATCCAATACATCATCGCTATGTCTCTCTAAACTGGATTTTATAAATTAAGTATTGAGAAGTTTAATATGGGTAGATTTAAGGTAAAGACTGGCTACATCTCTTTGGTATATATGCCTGCCAATGAACAATCAAGGGTTTGGCATCTGTTTTACCCATCCAGCTAATTTGCCACTGTCCTTGATAGACTTTAAAGTCTGAAGAGTGTTGAGCATTGATATCATCTAATAAAGGTAGGGATACCTTATCATCTGCCAGCCACATGACTAGGGTACCGTGTTGTCGCAGGCGTTCAGTAGACATCCATGGAGAATGGCTGGCTGACCCAGAAATCATCTGTGATGGCATTGAATCTGGCTGATTCATTGCGACCAGAGCAGAGAGCCATCGGTCACCAGAGACGCTATCTAACGGACAACTACTAACAGAACTCCAAGTTTGCTCTGCTTTTTTGGCAAGAGCTTGCTCAGACCAGTCCATACGAGAAGGCTTATCACGCAGTTGATGACCATAGCCGATATAAGCCATCATTAAAATAGTGACCATACTTAGCCATATCATCACCATTTTACTCACTCTTTGCAGAACTTTTGAGCTGGGTATTAGCCACGATGCGACTAAAATACCAGATAGCCCCCACATTGGCATGCCCCACATATCTCGCAAGCCGATGCCTAATAACAAATTTAGCGCAATCAAAACCATTAATGGTGCAAGCCATAAATAATACAATAGCTGTTGAGACTGATTATATTGCTGTTTATAGGTGCTTCTACTTAGCAAATGCTGTCTATTTAGTAGAAGTATGACTAATAATGGCAGATGAGCCAATATTTGCGTTAAGCTAAAACCAATAAATTTAAAGTGACTGCTGATAGCACTGGCAGAAGCGGTTGCCTCATGAGTACGCCCTTGTGCATAGGTGAGTGGTAGCCAGTCATGTTGCATTAACCAATAAAAATGAGGCGAAAAAATTGCGAGCATAACCAGTGCAGACAGCCACGGATAAGGGCTTTTTAGTAAGTGCCATTGTTTTGGGTAAAGCAGATATAACGCCATGGGAAGTAATAAAAAAATCACACTGTATTTGGTGAGCATACCAATGCCACCAATTACACCCACCCATAGCCAGTCAGATAAACGCTGGCGGGTGACGGCATTAAAAAAACACAAACATAAGCCCACCCAAATCGGAAACTGAGCGACATTATGGTTAAACTCTAGGCTAGGATAGCCATAGTACAATATCAATAGGGTAAATAAAACTGCCAGATAAGCTGTTGTTTTTGACCATAACTTGGTTGTCAGAGCGTAAACCAGCACCAGTGTCAGTATGACAGTTAACTGACTAAGTAGATATACCCCTAGATGTCCAAACAATGCATAAAACGAATACAAAACCCATGACGAAAGTGGAGGATGCTTATAATATCCCCACTGCCACTCACTGCCCCAATTTACGCCCTCACTGACATCTAGTGGCACACTGCTGGCAAGTAAGGTTGGAGCAACTACCCAGATGGTGAAGTAAATGCTTAAGAAAAATAGAAAATAATGCCAAGGTTTACGAGAGTGCATACTACTTCGTTTAGTCGATTGTTGACCAGATATCATAATACATAAGCCTTACTAGTAGACTTTAACGGAGTTGAATTATTAGCTATTTCTGAAACTATTTGTATATTAATCTAAGTGTAGTTTGGTTGTAGCTATAGTCGGCTCAATACAAAACTGTTACATCGTCAAACTCGCTCTCAGTACTACTTGTACACCTTCGCTCGTTTTCCTTGTAACAGTATTATCTTAAATTGACTATAGATATGCTCATCTTATTTCAATAGTTTCTTATAAAACTTTTCTTTTTTTCTCGGTGAAAATGGACTTGGATAAGATTTAAATAAATCATTATCTTGTTTGTGTAACCACCAGCTGTTTTCAACTTCTTTTAATTCAAATTGTCTGAGTGTTTCTATAAATAATTGATGAAAGAACTCATCCTTTTCAAATGGGGTTTGTAACATAGGAGCATAGTAAGCAATTTTATGATATAACGCCTCTAGTTCAGGATTGTCAATAAAACTAGCTTTTTTATAGATAGGTATATATTCCAGCCACTTTTTAGTAGATAAATGCTGATTTAATAACTCATAATTTGTTTGAATATCTTTTGGGCGTAGATTCTGTAGTTGGTTTACAAAATCATTTTCTGAAATTGTTAATAATGACTTTCCAGTGAAGTTATAATCTTTTAATCGCATAAAGTTATTAGGCATTACTAAGCCTTTTAATGTACCCTCAGGAGAAATAATACAGACAGGCTTTTTACAGGCAAGACCCTCCAATGCCACACGTGCCATACCAGCAATCCCTTCATATTGAGGGATTAATGTGGCAATATCAGTACGTTCTCCTAAAAATTCAATGGTTATTGTTATGTTAGCTTGTATTATACGTTGTTGTAGAGCTTCTGGGTTACCTCCCCCAGCAATGCTAACTTTATTGATATTACAGGTCTCTGCGGCTTTTAAAAAAGCCATAATTGAAGGGAATTTTTCATGGCTAATACGGCTTACAATGAGCCAGCCATTTTGTTCATCCTGATTATGAAATTGATATTTATCAAGATTAATCAAATTTGGTATCAAGTATGACTGGCAAGAGCCAATATGTGCTCCTAAGTTCTGTGTGGTTTTAGATACAAAGATGAGCTGGCTGAAGCTTTTATTAGTAAACTGTTGAATAAGTATTTGATAAAAAGGTTGTCGATAAATATCAATAACACCATGTACAGTTGCAATCACTGGAACTTTGCATATTTGAGCTGCCATGACAGTGGCTAAGGTAAATAGATCAAGGGCATGAATACTAACTAGAGTGATACCATGTATTTCTATAGCATTGATAGTACTATCAACTAGTTTAATAAAATCAGGTGCATAAGAGATATTATCAATATCAATAGTGATAAATTGGCAGTGTGAGAATATCTCACAAACTTGTGGATCACAACGGTTTTTATTGGTTAAGAAAAAAACTTGAAAATTTTGCCTCTGTAAATAATCAAATTCATCTATTAGCCGAGTTTCTATACCTCCAATACAATCTAAGCGATGATAAGAAAAAAGAATATTATTACTTTCTGATTTTAATATATTAGGTTGTGACAACATTAATCTCCAGTTTAATAATTAGTTTAGAGTTTTGTATTACATCCTGTGAATGAAGGTAATTTTAACAAGTTTCTAACCTTGCTGTTTTTTATACTATAAGGTAACCATGATCTTTTATTATCAATAAAGTTTTGAAATAAAATATTTTTTTGTGAAATAAGCTCTCGTATTGAGTTGTCATATTTAGGTTGTTTTTGTCGTTTTTCATATTCTGTATAAACTGAAAACTCTTGTTTTGGGAAGTTTTTTTCAATAAATTGTTGATAACTCTCTTGAAAGGGCTGTGTATAGCGGTTGGTTAAGCGCCAAGGCTTATTATTACCAATAAAATGAATGATATAAGGCTTAAATTCATCGGTTAGCTCATAAGTTAGGCTATGTACTTGCCAGTTGAACATAAAAGGTAGAATTGCTATCTCATGAAGCAATGCTCCATTGAGTGCAGACTGGTCATGGCACTGTAGCTCGTTGATATGCTCAAAAGCATAGCCAAACACTCTGGGTAAGACATCTTGTTGACGGTAGTTTTTGGTATTAAGAATTAAGACCCCAGAGTTTCGGTATAAATGCTTATGTTGGTGATATTTGAGAACGTAGCTTTCAACTTTGCTAAATTTTCTACTAGGAGTAATTTGTAGTTTTAGCTCCATGACATCAGCTGCAGCGGCCACACTAAAGTCTTCTGGATAACTTTGTATCAGTTGCATAATCTGTGTATAAAAAGGACGCATGATATAGGCATCAGCATCAAGATAAATAATATAATCATAATCCTCAGCAAAAAGCTGTGGTAAAAATAAACGATGATAGGCTGCTAAGCTTAGTCGTCCAACAGGCAGATTATCCATACCTTCTATTTGTAGCTCGACAAAGCGAATACTTGAAGATAGCAAGTGTTGAGGGATTTGACTGATATCTGGTAAACAAATACAAATATCACAAGGATTGTCTGGATGATGTGCTATAAATTGATGAGCGACAAATAAGGCATAAGGCAAGTAGTTATTATCAACACAAAATGCCAATGCATTATCATGAGTGGCAGGACGGTTTTGTTCAGTAATGTTGGCGTTAAGCTGGGATAATACTGAAGTTTGAGGCATGAATAATATCCTTGAGTCTTCTTATACTAATTAGTAGTGTCTAGATAATATTTTAGAATATTTTTAGAGCAGTGATGATAATCAGAATAATCACAACACCTGCTAGTATTTGATTGCGTCGGCGTATGCGCTGGCGGCGTAGTTTGGTTTGTCCACGGCTGGCTTGATACTGCTCGATATATACTGTACCTGAGTAGTCTTTATCAAAGATTTTGATATAGCCAAGAGGCAATGGTTCGATACTAAGCTGTGCTTTCATTTGTTGCATGGCGCTATCAAAGCTATCTTGGTCTACTTGAGTTTTTTTCTCTGGTTGTTGTGCCATACACCATTTTTCAACTAGATCATGTGTGGCTGGTGTCTGACGTAAAAATATCGTACCTGTTAGATAGTCATGTGACATACCTTTTGCTCGATGCGTTTCATAAACAGCAATGTCTGTATCAATATTTTCAAAATAATCTAATGGGCGTTTAACAACGGCATCAGCATCTAAATATAAGATGTTTTTATTGGCAAAGCGTGTCAGGCAGTGTTGCAAAAAATAGGGTTTGATTCGAGTATTAGCTTCCCAGTAGCCTTGGTCAGGAACACTTTGTAAATAGTGATTGATGTTAAGATTGTCTAGTGACTGCTTTAATTGCTGTGCATGTTGTTGATAGTTAGGTGTATAAAAACAACAGACCAAGAAGTTTTGGTCATGATGGTCGACAAGTATGCTATCACCAGAAAAGGTTAAGCTGTCAGGAAGCAGTACGCTAGTCGTCGGCATAAATTAAACCAGTTAATAAGTCTTTTGAAATGGGAGAGTGATTATAAATACTGACCTGATGCTGTGCATAGGTTGTTGCTAACAGTGCAAAAGAAGGTGCGATTCGATTATAAATGGCTTTGTCTAATTTGCAAGGTGCATTTTTTTGTGGACTTTCATAAAATCTGGGTTGGTTATGGTTAAGCAAATCCACACCAAAAATATGAATGGCAGTTGAACCCATGCTAAAGGCAAGCTGGCAAGCGACATAAGCAACCGTTCCTGCCTCCACGAATCCGTGTCGTATGTCCAAAGATACCCCCAAAACTGGAGTATGTTGTGACTCGATGACAAAGGCAAAAGAATTTTGTATTTGCTCTAATGCAATTCTTTTACGTTTTTCAAGCCATTTAGAGCACAGTTTTTGCCATAAGCTATCGGGTGGTGGTAGCAATGGACGATCAACGGCAAAAATAACACAGATACGAGTATGATATTGTGTCACTAAATTGGGCAGATGGGTGATAAGTGCTTCTAATACTGGCTGAGTCAGATAGAGAGGTTGTCCTTGATAGTGTTGCCGTAAAACATCTAGCCCATTTTGGACAAATCTGGCATCAGTGATGACATAAGCATAAATCTGAGAGAATGAGTGTTTTTCGGTCAATGTAATACTGCCATTCACAAAGATAGCAGGTGTTTGGCATCGTTGTATTGAAAAGTCAACCTGCTCAATAGATGCCCCTGATGCGTAAATATTAATGGCTTCGGGGGTTGGTTGTTGGCTTTGTAATAGACTGAGCTGGCTTTGTGGGTGACAAATGGTTTTAATAGAGTAGGGTTGATTATCAATATGATAAGTCAAGGTGGTGATGGGCTGAGGCTGTTGTGTCTGGCGCTGGCTCATTATTCACTCCACCAAGCATTTCTAGGTTTGTGATGACACGCACGAAAACGAGTATACACACTGCCTTGTGTATTCACCACATCAAAAATATGAGTTAAAATTTTATGCGCTAATGGATGATCTTGAGTGATTTCATCCATACGCCAGCGCATATTACGCAAAGTATCATCAACGCCGACTCGAAAGCTAGGTAATTCATCAAATAAATTAAAACAGTGCTGTGCTTTGTGTAGTTGCTTTGGCACATAGTCTGCGGGAGTTGTATCTTGCAGGTTTAGCAAAAAATACTCTGTTTCATATAGTTTGATGGTGTTTATCATGGTGACGGCATTTAATAAGATAGCTTTTAGTGTTTCGTCATCACTGTGGTCAATAAATGTATCACAGGCTGATATTAGCCAGCGCATGTTGAGGTGTTCTAGTAAAAAATCAGCTTGCTGATGCCACAACTCATTAAAGCGTGCAAAGTTTTGCTTAGTTTGTGCTTCTCGGCGAATAAGGACAATCAGCTTGGCATGGTAATAACAAATTTCAGGCTGTCCGATAAAATTGAGCTTGAGATGTTCTAAATGTTCATTAAGGTCTTTTATCATTAATGATTGGAAGTTTTCAACAGGCTCACCAGTGATGATGGTAGTTTTAAGTTGTTCATAGTCTACTTCTGCCAGTTGCTGTGAGATGACAGTAGCGCCTTGGCGTTTGCGATAACGATTAAGATTAAAGAAGTTTTCAAATTTGCTTCTTTTACGTTTTACCATAGTATTTTTAGCATTATTATGAGTGAATAAATTATTTCTAAATGAGTATAAAGGTGGTTGAACTTTTATTTATATAGGAAAAATTGAGAAAAATTTATCTTAATAGAGTAAAGGCTCAACAGATCTTAATATATATAATATTGATTATAGTTTTTAATCATTAATATCATTAAATATATCAGATAACGAGTATATCAGGTTTTCATATTTTATTGGGGGTGATGAGCTATATTATGGTTTATTAACGCCAATATGTTTCTAACCATTTACTGGCTTTGACATGGCGATACCATTTACCACCACCACCTTTGATGGCATCAGGTGGATTAACTTCTCCATGAAAGATGATGATTTTTGCACCATCAGGAAGGCGAGGGGCTTTGATAAAGCTGAGTGGGAATGGTTGGATACAGTGATATTTAAAGCTGACACACCATGAGCCATCCCAATATTCTAAGTGATGATGCTCTCGTAAATAATTGGATAAATAAGCCTGCTCATGACGAACTTGTTTGCGAATACTATCAAAGTTTTTTTCAAAATTGCTGAGTAAGTTAGGGTAGGTGTTTTGTCCCACTTTAAAGCGGTAAACAGAGCTATTACCGACCATTCGCCATGGTTTTTTCCAGTCACGAATAATCATAACGCTATCTTCATGCTCGGCTTGATGGGTAAAAAAGCAGTCAATATTATCAACAATGACAATATCAATGTCTAAGAATAATGCCGTTCCCTGTAAGTCGTACAATTCTGGTTTAAAGGTGGTAAGTTTTTTCCAGCCACGCTCTGGCAGTCCTTCGGGAAGATTTAGCTCAGGAATGGGGTAGCATTGCACCGCAGGGTCAATACCAGTGACGTCATCTGTTAGACAGACCATCTGGAAGTCTAAGCTTAGGTGACGCTTGACCATGTTATATAGGCGATTGACATACTCAGCCCCATATTTTGTTCCCCATTTCATACAGATAATATAGCGATTATCAGAGGTATCATTTATTGAGCTGGCTGACATAAGTACCGTTCCTTATTACATTGCCTTGTTAATCAGATTTTATTGAATATGGTTGATGAGTGTTATCAAAGAGAGACTGACTAAATAAACCACTATGAGGTTAGAGCATTTATATTATTCATCTATTTTCTGGTCTATCTGTTTATCTACCATTGTGACTTTTTCTGAGTCAGTTTGTGTCATCTTTGGGGGTGGTTCAGATGGTGTTTGTAATAAATCTTGCTGAGCTTTTTGCATTTCCATTGTACTAAGTTTATATGGATTGACTGCAAATGGAACGTGTTTAAAACGTCGATAACCCCATACATAATGAGGCATAAATGGGGTAATCATATGTTGCATGGCAAGATTAAGTGCCTGTGTGGCAGTGGTGATATCACGGCTATAGATATCTTTATGATTTAAATCATAGCAGTGAATATCAAAGCCATCCCCATCAGGTCGGCGGATACATGACAGTCCAACCATGGCACAGTGGGTTTTACTGGCTAGTTTTGGTGCTAGGGTACTGGTTAAGGTAGGTACACCAAAAAATGGCACAATAACGCCACCGGATAGGTCTGGAACGTGATCGGGTAGAATGATGCTAAAACCACCTTGTTTTAGGGTTTTAAAGATGGCTTTAACGCCTGTACCATCAGTAGGGACTAAGGTAGCATGTAGCCTTTGTCGTCCTTGTAAAACAAAGTCGTTTGCTTGTTTGCCTTTGATGGGCTTATACATGATGGTAGGCTTGCCAAACTGGTTTAGCCAAGCGTTCATCATCTCCCATGTGCCTAAATGTGGCACAATGGCAAGCATCCCCTTGGGGTTTTGTAACCCTTTTTGCAGGATATGCTGATTATGTACTTGTTTGATTTGAGCGATGCTCCATTCAGGAGGCATTGCCCATGCTTTGACTGACTCAACACTGCTTAATGCTTGGTTACGTAAGATGTTGTGAGCCATCTGTTGGCGCTGAGAATCACTGAGCTGAGGGCAGGCAAGCTGTAAATTGGTATTAATTGTATGATTAACTTTAAGGTTAGGCATTAAAGCCATTGCCCAAGCGACAAAACGTGCCATTACCCGCAAAACGGATAATGGCACATATTTAAATAATGAAAATATATTCATAATAAATGAATAGTTAAAATTATGAAGATTTGTTGTCTGCTTGTGGTTTTTCACGCAGACGAATACCAAGCTCACGTAACTGCTTGTTATCAACTTCGGCAGGTGCTTCAGTTAGTGGGCAGTCCGCAGTTTTGGTTTTCGGGAAGGCGATCACATCACGGATAGAGCTCGCACCAACCATGAGCATAATTAGGCGGTCAAGTCCAAATGCTAGTCCACCGTGTGGTGGCGCACCAAATTTAAGCGCATCAAGTAGGAAGCTGAATTTTTCTTCGGCTTCTTCATCACTAATACCAAGTGCATCAAAGACCGCTTTTTGCATTTCAACTGTGTTGATACGCAAGCTACCACCACCGATTTCTGTACCGTTTAATACCATATCATAGGCGATAGATAATGCCGTCTCTGGGCTGTCTTTTAGCTCTTGTACAGAGCCTTTTGGTTTGGTAAATGGGTGGTGCATTGATGTCCATTTGCCATCGTCTGTCTCTTCAAACATTGGGAAGTCAACGACCCATAGAGGCGCCCATTCACAAGTTGCCATCTCCATATCATGACCTACTTTGACACGTAGTGCGCCCATGGCATCATTAACTACTCGGGCTTTGTCTGCACCGAAGAAGATGATATCACCATTTTGCGCTTCGGTACGCTCAATTAAGCTGACCAAGACATCGTCAGTCATGTTTTTGATGATAGGAGACTGTAGTCCAGACTCTTTATCGACGCCATTGTTGATATTGCTGATGTCATTGACTTTAATATAAGCCAAGCCACGTGCACCATAAATACCAACAAACTTGGTGTAATCGTCGATTTGTTTACGAGTTAGCGTACCACCATTTGGTACACGTAAGGCAACAACACGCCCTTTTGGATCATTTGCAGGACCTGCAAACACTTTAAAATCAACACTTTGCATCAGATCTGCAACGTCAATAAGTTTTAAAGGAATACGTAAATCTGGCTTATCTGAAGCATAGTCACGCATTGCTTCTGCATAGGTCATACGTGGGAAGTCACCTAAGTCTACATCTAGCATGGTTTGGAAAAGGTTTTTGATAAGACCTTCATTGATATCCATGATTTCTTGATCAGATAAAAATGAAGTTTCAATATCAATCTGTGTAAACTCAGGTTGACGGTCTGCACGTAAGTCTTCATCACGGAAGCATTTAGCAATCTGATAATAGCGGTCAAAGCCAGATACCATCAATAACTGTTTAAATAGCTGTGGTGACTGAGGCAGGGCAAAAAAGTTACCTTGACGTGTACGAGATGGTACTAGATAGTCACGAGCGCCTTCAGGTGTGGCACGAGTTAAGATAGGTGTTTCGACATCCAAAAAGCCATGATCATCTAAATAACGACGAATCGTTGATGTGGCTTTGGCACGGAATACCATGCGCTCTTGCATTTGCGGGCGACGCATATCTAAATAACGATATTTTAAGCGCAAATCTTCAGAAACAGTGGTATTTTCATCATTCAGTGGGAATGGTGGTGTCTCTGACTTTGCCAATACTTCGATTTCTTTACCCAACAACTCGACTTGACCGCTGGTCATATTGGGGTTTTCTGTGCCTTCATAACGCTTGCGTACTCGACCAGTGATTTTTAACACGTACTCTGGACGTACAGCATCCGCAGTAGCAAATGCTTCAGGGGTATCAGGGTCGACAACCACTTGTAGTAGGCCTTCACGGTCACGCATATCTAGGAAAATGACACCGCCATGATCACGGCGACGGTGTACCCAACCTGTAATCGTAATGGTTTGATCCAATAGGGCTTCGGTAACTGCCCCGCAATATTCACTACGCATCATAAACTTGCCATCCCAATAACTTAAAAAAGCTGTATATTAATTAAATAAATCATTTTTATCAGTTTATTTAGTGTGTTCTGAATAACACAGATAAACTGTAAAATTTTTATCAAACGTCCATTATGCCTAAATTTCGGCATTGACACAACTTAGAACCTGTATTCATCCATTAAAATCAGGATATATTGGGCAAAATTAAACATTTCAAGGCTATAAATACAGGCTTTGAGCTTCTAGCTCTTCTAGCCATCGTCACAATAATATACAAAGTTTAGACTTGAAAATGATTGTCATTAGTCGCATATCTAAGCGCATAGTTAAAATCTTGTGTTTGTCATCTTGTCAGCCTTTATATTGTAATTGTGGCAATATGGAGGATGAGTAGGTGAGATTGTAACGTTGTGATATTACGTTTAAACCATGACATTCATTGTAGTGATATAAGTATTTAAATATTAAGGAAACGAAACATGCTATTTCATCCACCAAAAAATCCTGTTGAGCTTCGAGTTATTCATCTAAACAAAACTCAACAACAGCGCCGTGATGACTTAAAAGAGGCGATGAATCATGAGTCAGAACGTAAACAGCTCAAGCAACAACTGGCAAAAAAAGCCAAGCAGATGTTACAAGAGAAGGCAAAGGCAAAACATGCTGAGAAAAGTACAGAGAAAAAAGCGCAAAAGCATGTTTTTGTTTTAGACTTTGATGGCGATATCAAAGCCAGTGGTGTGAAGCACCTACGAGAAGAAATTAGTACACTTATCAGTACAGCAAAAAAAGGTGATGAAGTCGTCGTGCGTTTGGAGTCAGGTGGTGGCATGGTGCATAGTTACGGACTAGCAGCTGCGCAGTTGGTTCGCTTAAAAGATGCAGGGCTAACACTGACTGTCTGTGTGGATAAAATAGCTGCCAGTGGTGGTTATATGATGGCATGTGTAGCGGATAAAGTGTTGGCAGCTCCTTTTGCAGTTATTGGCTCTATTGGTGTGGTGTCACAAATGCCAAACTTTCATAAATGGCTAAAAAATCATGACATTGATTATGAAATGTTCACTGCGGGTGAATATAAACGTACCGTCACATTGTTTGGTGAAAATGATGATGATGACCGTGCTAAATATAAAGAAGAGCTAGAGCAAACTCACAAACTATTTAAACATTTTGTGACCACATATCGCCCACAGCTTGAGCTGGATAAAGTTGCAAATGGTGACCATTGGTATGGTGAAGATGCACTACATTTGCAACTGGTTGATGAGTTAAAAACCTCAGACAGCTATCTGTTAGAGCTGATGGAAGAGCATGATGTGTATGCGTTGCATTCAAGACAAAAACCAACATTGGCAGAAAAGCTTGGATTTGCTGGTGCTGCTGAAGCGACTGTACAGATGGTTATTAATAAAGCAGTGGATAACTTGCCAGAAGTATTGGCAAAAGTTGCCAGTGAAAGCCGTTTAAAAATATTGGACTCTCAGCGCTAGATATTTTTTAAATAACCATAAAACCATAAATAGGTTCTAATTTGTATAATTAGAGCCTGTTTTTTTTATAGCTTGAGATATGCTAATGGTAGATATACTTACGTAGTACCATCTGCACATCTTAGAATGACTATCATTAGTTTATTGGAAGGATTTATAAATATCACCTCAATCAGACATCATACAAATTATCCATAACAGAAATAACATTGCCATACTTAACAGCAAAAAATTGCTATATAGTGAATTGACCAGCAACATCATCAAGGCATTATCAAATGGATAATAAAATACCATGAGATAAAGGCTGATAAATGGCAGTAATAGCATGATTAGTAAAATGATACCTTTCTGGAAATAAATTGATACAAGCGTTATGCCTAAAAAGGCAAAAAATAGCAGGTTATGCAATAGCATATATATTGTTATCTGCCCCACCGAATAATCTACAAAACTAAAATTGGGAGCAAAAAAATTTAAATATAATAATGGGAAACAAAGAAAACCGACGAATAATTGAATGATGACGGCTTTAATACTGGGTGGTTTGGGTGGCTCAGATGATTCTTGTGATTTAAAACTAATTATTTCTTGCTGTGTATCTAGCAATTCTTTTGCTGTTTTGTCAGTATCTGATAATGATTGAGACTGTTGCTTTCTATCATACGCGATTTTTTCAACAATATAAGAAAGGGGCAATACAAGCTGTATTTGTATTATAAAAATGATGCTTGCAACAATGCTTGTGAGCATGATAAATAACCAAGTCGCAATAAAAGCACCCACCACAAATAGGGTAATGCTGATGGGGTTGTGTAGGCTATCAAAATACTGTTGTATACGCTGCACTGTAGGTACAATCGTGCCAATATGATAAAAATATTGATAATTTAAAAAAGCAATAAAGCAAGTCAGTGGAATGACAATCCAAAAATTTAAATTCTGAGAGTAAGGGTCTTTTAGTGTATCCATAAGGGTTGTCCTTATGTTTTAGTGATTTATTATTAGCCCTAAAGGCTGTTAGATAATGGTGATAACGCTCTTGATTATAGCACCAATAACCCTCATATTAGTGCAAACTTTAGCCAAAAATAGCCTAAGCCAATGACTGATACTTCTAAGAAAACTGCAACTCATTCTAAGCAAGCCACTACACAAACCCCAACTACTTCCAAGCAAGATGCAATACAAGAACTAACACAAAAAACAGAGCAAACTGTAAACACTGATAGCCCCATCACTGCCAGCAATGACATGCAAACGACTAAAAAATATGATGAATTGCCTGTTTTAGCCAAAGACCGTCATTATCTTAGTCGGTTGCAACATCAGCTTGGCAAACAAAATGGCAAGCCATCAGATAAACAAAGCCATACTAACAGCAAAAACAGTCATAAAAACCATAACGGCAATAATCATAATGACCAGCAAAGCAAATTTGACAAAATCAAAGCCCGCTCACAGCAAGCGGTGCAAGCGCGTATTGACAGCCTACCTAAAAACCTAGCCCAAAAACTGAACCATGACTTACCTGTTAGCCAACGTGCTGAAGATTTGGTACAGGCGATTATTGACCATCAAGTGATTATCGTCGCAGGGGAGACAGGATCGGGCAAAACCACTCAACTACCCAAACTGGCAATGATGGCAGGGCGTGGGATTACAGGGCAGATTGGACACACTCAGCCACGCAGGTTAGCAGCTCGTAGTGTCGCCAATCGCATTGCCGAAGAGCTTGGCGAGCCATTGGGTGAAACGGTCAGTTTTAAAATCCGCTTTAATGAGCAGGGCAGTGCAGACTCGATTGTTAAGTTAATGACCGATGGTATTTTGCTTGCTGAGCTTGGTCATGACCGCTTTTTGACCCGTTATGACACCATCATTATTGATGAGGCACACGAACGCAGCCTGAATATTGACTTTATCATGGGCTATCTTAAAAATTTACTGCCCAAACGCCCTGATTTAAAGGTAATTATCACCTCAGCGACCCTTGATACCCAGCGGTTTAGCAATTATTTTGCTCAATATGATAAGGCAAAAAAACGCCTTGTGCCTGCCCCTGTTATCAATGTTGAAGGTCGCAGTTATCCAGTAGAAGTGCGTTATCGACCATTGACTGATGAGCCTGTCAGTAGCTCAGATGATGACGCTTTTGATGACTTTGAGGATAACTTGCCTCGAGCTGTGACAGCGGCGGTGGAGGAGTGTTTTGCTGATGCCAAGCAAAAAGGACACCCTGACCAAGCTGATATTTTGATTTTTGCCGCCACTGAGGCAGAAATTCGTGATTTGCAAGAGGTATTACAGACGCATGGTCCTCGCCATACCGAAGTATTGCCGTTATTTGCCCGTCAAAGCTACGCTGAGCAACAACGCATTTTCCAACCATCAGGTAAAGGGCGACGCATTGTTATTGCTACCAACGTTGCTGAAACGGCATTGACTGTCCCCGGTATTCGCTATGTGATTGACTTAGGTTTTGCCCGTATCTCTCGTTATTCTTATCGCTCACGGGTGCAACGTTTGCCGATTGAGGCGATTAGCCAAGCAGCAGCAAATCAGCGTAAAGGTCGCTGTGGTCGGGTGGCAGCGGGTATGTGTATCCGCCTATATAGTGAGGAGGATTTTAATTCTCGTCCCGAATTTACCGAGCCTGAAATCTTACGTACCAACCTTGCCTCAGTGATTTTGCAGATGGCAAGCCTACGTTTGGGAACGGTGGAAAACTTTGACTTTATTGAGCCACCTGACAGCCGTTTGGTCAAAGATGGACGCAAATTGTTAGATGAGTTGGGGGCATTGACTGCCAAAAATTCCAAAGCCAAAACTAAACCAATCAGCAAACAAACCCTAAACGACATTAAACTAACTCGTATTGGGCAGAAAATGGCACGTATGCCCATCGACCCACGCCTTGCTAGAATGTTGGTGGCAGGCAGTGACTTTGACTGTATGCAAGATATGCTGATTATCGTTTCGGCATTGGCGGTACAAGACCCACGAGAACGCCCTGCCGAAAAACGCACCCAAGCCGACCAAAAACACGCCTTATTCCGAGCCGAAAATTCCGACTTTTTATTTTATATTAACTTATGGAAAGCGGTATTTTGCAGTGATGACAATGGCGATAAGCTGTCGAATAACCAACGCAAACAATTTGCCAAAAAGCATTACCTAAGTTTTCCACGCCTGCGAGAATGGCAAAAAACCTATCAACAATTAACGCAAATGGTTAGTGAATTGGGGTTATTGTCATCGGATAGTAGTAATGGTAATAACAAAAACAAAGGCAATGAGCAAAACGAACAAGCAGACGAACAATTAAAGGCGGTTAAATATGCCAATCTGCACCGAGCCTTATTAACAGGGTTATTATCGGTGATTGCCCATAAAACCGAAAATCGCGGAGAGTATTTGGTTGCTCGCCAGCAAAAAGCCAAGATTTTCCCTGCCAGTACCGTCTTTAAACAAATGCCTGCATGGGTGATGGCGTTTGAAGTGGTGGAAACCTCACAAGTATTTATGCGAACCGTTGCCAAAATTGAACCTGAATGGGTTATCGCTTGTGCAGGGGATTTGCTTAAATATCACTACTTTGAACCGCATTGGTCAAAGAAAACAGGACGAGTGCGAGCTTACGCCCAAATTAGTCTATTTGGTCTAATCGTCATTCACAAACAGCTAACCAATTATGAGCAAGTCAACCTTGCTGAAGCCAGAGAAATCTTTATTCGTGATGGCTTAGTAACAGGGCAGTTGGGACGTGACGCCAAATTTTTGCAACATAACCTAAATAAAATCGCTGATGTCGAACGCATTGAGGATAAACTGCGTCGTCGTGATTTATTGGTCGATGAAGAAGCCTTATACCAATTTTATGAGCGTAAAATTCCCGAACACATCGCCAGTCGCAAAGCCTTTGAGGATTGGCGAGCTGAAGTCGAAAGTAGCGACCCACAGTATCTATTCTTTACCGATGAAGACGTACTCAAAGAAACCGCCCCGACTACAGGCGATTTCCCCGAAGTGTGGCAACTGGGTGATTTAAAACTACCCTTAACTTATGTTTTTGACCCTGCCAGTGATGATGATGGTGTGAGTATCCGCGTGCCATTGGTTGCCTTACCGCAACTGGACGCTGTTGAACTGCTTTGGGGTATTGCAGGTTGGCGGTTTGAATTGGTGTTACAATTGCTTAAATCATTGCCCAAAGACATACGTCGGCAAATCGTTCCTATTCCTGATACTGCCGACAGCTTATTTGATGAGCTTGAGCGTGACCACCAACAAGGCTTGCTAAAACAGCTTTGCCAAGCCCTACAGCGTCGAGGTATTACAGGGGTCACCCCTGAACACTTTAACCCTGCCAATATTGACCGCTATCTACAACCGCAAATTTGTGTGGTTGATGATAAAAACCGTCTGATTGAAAAGGGGCGTGACTTACAAACCTTGCAACTTCGCCATGCCAGCACCACCGCTCAAGCTCTAAGCCATAAAGAGGGTGACGCTCAAGGCATACACCACGATTTTCCCGAACACTTCCGTTTTAGTAAAAATCGCCACAGTGCAGGCGTGGTGATGAAGCAATTTTCTGCCCTTGTCGCTGATGAGCAAGGCGAAGCGGTATCTATCCACCATTACACCGACATTACCGCCTGTCTAAAAGCCCATCGCCAAGGGGTGCTGACTCTTATCAAAGGGCAGTTGGGGGCAAAACAAAAACAGCTAACCTCACAAATTGACAAAGCCTTTAAACTTGCCTTTGCCCCATTAGGTGAGATGGATAAACTTAAAACCATCGTCACTGATGCCAGTCTTGACGCTACCCTAAGCGAGCATGGTATTGTGTTTGACCATCAAGATTTCTTGCCTGAGCATATCAATAGCAACAATAATACTGCTGACCAAATTGCCCAAAACCTTATTGAGCAATTACCTTTAAGCAACAGTGAATATCAGCAAACTTCCCAAGCTGTCCTTGCAAATTTCCTATTGGTCGGGCAACGCATATTGCATTTGCTTAAAGAGGTTTACACCCGTTGGCAACGTATCCGCCAAAGCCTGCTTATGCTTGATAGAGAAATCTTTGGCGAATCTATTGATGACATTGAAGACCAGCTTGAGGACTTACACCTAGCCGACTTTGTCTATCGTATGGATTATGAACACTGGCAACAATATCCTCGCTACCTTGAAGCCTTAGAAATCCGTATCGAACGCTTGCAACATAACCTTGATAGTGACCTTGATGGTGTGTACGAGCTAGACATACACATGGAGCGACTGGCAGGACGTGCTGATGATGAGACAATCAGCGATTATCGCTGGCTGGTCGAAGAATATCGTATCCAACTATTTGCCCAACCAATGAAAACCCGTCAAGCCGTTTCGCAAAAACGCCTAAGTAAAGTATGGGAAAAGGTGAGTTAACAGCTACTAATAATAAAAATTTGGTTCTATCAGATAGGTATTATCAGTATTATCTAAAACTTCTATCAGTTCTAATACATCACTTGCATTACCCTTAAAAATAAAGTCATGTTTTTTATCTATTTTATTTTTGATGGTAATATAATTTAGTTTAAGTTTATGGGATAAAGTTTTAAGTGTCTGTTTCGGTGGAAGAGAGGTTAACTGAAAAGTTAATGTGTATTGATTTGGGTCAGTTTCAATGGCTGAAAAGTGGCTGGTGACGACAGTCCATTCATCACAGGTTGAGCAGTATAGACCTGATGTACGTTCTTGAATTTTACTTTTAACAAGTTTTTGACATTTGGGACATACGAGATAGTCATTCATTTTATATCAATATTTAGCAAAAAAGTAAGCCAATAAAATAACTGGCTTACTTTAACTTTAGCCTAAAAAACAATTAATTATTTACCGTTTGGCAAATCCATCACAATTGCTTGATAACCAATTAATGCATTATTTTTATCAAAGGCTTGGGCAACAAAGGCATAGTTGGTTCGTTGGGCGGTGATAACAGGTGTAAATTGCGTTTCTTGCTGATGGAACACTTGATTACGCTCAAAGCCATTATCAGCAGATTTTGCCTTATCAATATTTATCTGACTAACCAAAACCAATGCAGTATTAGCAGGGTTTTGCCATTGAAGCGTATTATTGACCACCTCAAGCTTCATATCACCAAGATGGTAATCAAGCGGATAACTGCTATAGTTGGCTCGTCCCCCAAGAGTATAGCGAACATGACAGTCATCTTTGCCTGATGAGAGTTTTTGTCCACCCAAGCCATCTTGATATTCAAAGCTACCTAACCACGGATGACCACTTGCACTTTCACTAAAGCTACCAGCAAATGTGGTTAAAATACTGGGCGTTCTTATATCAAGTTTATTGAAATATTTCATGTCAAGAAACTTAGGCGTATCGAGGCTACCAGAGAGTTTACCGACGATATTATTATTGACTTTAACCGCAGTATCCGTTGCTAAGGTGCGATTATCTTGGCAAGGTTGCTGTTGATAGCTAACACGACCATTTACACTGCCTGCGACATCTTCGCTAATATCAAAATAAATCGCTCCAATATCAATATCATTGCTATCACCATCATCTAGCTCTACAAAATGCCCAACATATAAGCCACCACGCCCACCTTCAGGGGTGATTTTATCCAAAAATCTATCAAGGCTTTGCTCAGGTAAAAAGACAGACTTTAAAATCTCTGCCATACTTTTTTCATTGTTTGACAGTTTATTTTCTACCCGTTTGTATTCATCTTTGACTTGATTTTCAATACGCTCGTATTCTCGGTTAATCTTACTGTCATCGCGACCACCACAGCCACTGATGGCAATGGCTAATAAGCTAAGGCTTAAGATATGGTGTGTTTTAACAGGGCTATTTGTTTTAGACATGGACATGGATTTATTCCTAAAGGGTTTGTCAGTATTTGGGTCGAATATAGCTAATGTAACGAAAAATTAGTTAAATGGGAATGTTATTTATCAAATACTTGACACAATTTATATTATACTGTGTTTTTAGATTGACTATAATGAATTATACACAGGAATAAAAATGAATCGTCTAATGATGGCAGTATTTAGTATCGGTTTTGGTTATGCAGGTAGTTTATTAGCGGGGGTATTTGGTGCAAGTTATTGGTCGCCAACCAGCTTGGTGATGGGCTTGGTGGGCAGTATTATTGGGTTATTTGCTGGCTGGTATGTGGCACAAAATTGGTTTTAATTTATTGATTGCACTAAGCTAATAAGTCATTAAGCCAACCCACCACCGTTTGTACTCGCTGTTGCCGACTACCACCAATCCAGCGAAAGTCTTTATTGTAATGGCGTAGTGTGTCTGCAAACTTTTGTGCCATTTTATCGCGTTCATGTGGACAATCACGCAAATCATCTGCCACCCACGGCACATCAACTTTGGTGAGCAAAATTAAATCATAATGGTGTGATAAGACTGCTTGCTCAATCTGACTAGGGCAGTCGTTATAATACCAATGTGAATACACCATCAATTCAAACAAACTGGTATCACAAAACAAATATTTTTGAGCTTGTTTTGCCAGTTTATTTTCTAAGTCAATCTGCCCTTGAGCGATGGGTAATAAATCCTGCCATTCACAGGTTTTTTGCTCTTTATCCCATTTTTCTTGCAAATAAGGACGCATATATTCCAGCACCCACGGCTCATTAAAATGAGTCGCTAAATCCTGACACAAAGTTGTCTTTCCTGTACTTTCTGCCCCCAGTATCAGCACTTTAGTGATTGACTCTGGCTGATATTGGCTAAGGTCACAGTGGATTAAGTTAGGCTGATAAGCGGTGAGTGTTGGGTTGGAATTTTGCATAATTAGGCAAGTTTGGCATTCGGTGTATGGGAGAGTTGTTGCTCACGATATAGTTTACGCCAGCCGATATAAGCCCAAATGGCAATGGCAGTAAAGATAATATATTGCACTGAGGTGAAGGTATAGCCTTTATAAAAATATAATGGTACAGAGATGCTATCAGCGATAATCCATACAATCCAGTTTTCGATTTTACGGCTTGCCATCAGCCACATACCCATTAAAAATAACGCTGTGGTGACCATATCAGCGTAGTCTACCCATGTGAATAAATGTATGCCTAACTCCACACCAGTAAAGCTAAAGTGATTATTAATCACTGGGCGGAAATAATAAACCAATGCCACAAAGGCGACTGTAACGCTGGCAAGCCCAAGCATGATGGGTAAGTCACGTTTGCTCATACGCTCAATACGCACTGTATTATCATCAGAGTTACTGTTATTAGCATCAGAATTTTGTGACCAGTTATACCAACCATATAAGCTCATGGCGGTATAGTAAGCATTAATCAACATATCACCAAATAGTTGCCAATTCCAAAGTAGATAGACATATAAAGCGGTACTAACCAGCCCCACAGGATAAACCAGAACATTACCTTTACGTGCTAATAATACACTGGCAATACCAAATACAGAGGCGATGAGTTCAAGGACAATAAAGATGGGTTCGTATTCGGCATATTGCCCAAATAACCAATTAAAAATGTCTAGCATAGTCAGGTTTCCTAAGAGAATGAGAACCATTCTATACTAATGATTGGGATTGTACAAAGGTGGTGGGTTTTATGCAGGTAAATTGTATTGTGTATTTTGATAAAGTATTTGGGTTTTATTATCATTGGTTATTATTTAATATTATTTGAATATCAGTGCATGTTTATTTTAATATAATCCAGAATCTATAATGAAGTTATGATGAAATATTGTTTATTTTTATTTGTGGCGAGAGTGATTTCATGGACATACAAAGAAGGATATAAAGTAACTATATAACGTAACCATATCATCATCAATGTCACTTAACTTTATACCCAAACGACAATAAATGTAACAAAATATGGTCAAATTTGCTAAATCAAGGCATAATAGCCCATATTAATATGAGTTTACAGTTATTCACTAAACACTAGATTTATGAAATACTAGGGTTGCTAAAAATATAGACATAAGGAATATCTATGAGTATTTGTATCACCGCCACAGGGTTATATATCCCACCTTATAAAATCAGCAATGAAGAGCTGGTTGCTACGTTTAATCAGTATGTAGACAACTATAATGCTGAGCATCAAGCGCAGATTGACGCAGGTGATATTGAGCCACTACAACATTCATCAGCAGAGTTTATTGAAAAAGTATCAGGTATTAAATCACGCTATGTGATGGAAAAATCAGGCATTTTAGACCCTGAAATCATGGCACCTGTTATCCCATATCGCAAGTTGGGTGAAGAGCTGTCCGTGATGGCAGAGATGGGCGTATCAGCATTACAACAAGCACTAGATAATGCAGGATTAACAGCAGATGACTTGGATGGGGTAATTTTAGCGTGTTCAAATTTTCAGCGAACCTATCCTGCCGTTGCCATTGAAATTCAACATGCGATTGGTATGAAGAGAGGCTTTGCCTTTGATATGAACGTTGCCTGTAGTGCGGCAACTTTCGGTTTGTCTCAAGTGGTAGGCTCAATTCGTGCTGGCTTGGGTAAGCGCGTGGCTGTGATTAATGTTGAGATTACCTCAGCACATTTAAACTGGCGTAATCGTGACAGTCATTTTATTTTTGGTGACGTGGCGACTGCAACCATTGTTGAAGAGCTAGAAACACCAAAAGGCTATGAAATCTTAGATAGTAAACTGTTTACTCAGTTTTCAACCAATATCAAAAATGAATATGGCTTTATGGATAGAGCCGAGTTTTTGGCAGCGGGTACGCCAATGTATCCCGATATCAAAGAGCCAGTGACAGATAAGCTGTTTTTGCAACATGGGCGTAAAGTCTTTAAGGAAGTCTGCCCGAAAGTTGCTGAAATCATCAGTACCCATCTGCAAGAAAATGACTTACAGCCTAGCGAAATTAAGATGATGTGGTTACACCAAGCCAATGCTAATATGCTCGATTTAATTTTGCGTATGGTTGTCGGTAAAGAAGCAGATAAATCTATTGCTCCAAGTGTGATTGATGAGTTTGCCAATACCAGCTCAGCCAGCCCAATGATTGTTTTTCACCGTTATCAAGACCAGCTAAGCTCGGGTGATTTAGGGGTTATTTGTTCATTTGGTGCAGGCTATTCGATTGGCTCAGTATTGGTCAGAAAGGTATAAATCTGCCCGACTTGTATCAGACAATGGATAAAACCTTGTCAAAATTTGTATAAAGACTCAACCTGTCGCTGTGATAGGTTGGGTTTTTTGTTATAATCCCCCTTTGTTTTAACCACATTAAAATACCAATATGAAAGAATCCTTACGCCTACGCCTCGACCAAATGGTTGACCGCTTTGAAGAAGTCACTGCATTATTATCTGACCCTGATGTTATTAGTGATAATAATCAGTTTCGTGAACTGTCAATGGAGCACAGTGATTTAAGCGAAATCACTACTCTTTGGCAGCGTTATCTACAAGCAGAAGCTGACCAAGCCGATGCTGAAGAGATGATAGCTGAAGCAATTGACCCTGAAATGAAAGAAATGATGCAAGATGAAATTGACACTGCTCGCCAAGCCATTATTGATATGGAAGAAGAGTTAAACGTCATGATGTTGCCCAAAGACCCCAATGACAAAGTACCTGCCTTTTTGGAAATTCGTGCAGGGACAGGTGGTGATGAAGCGGCGATATTTTCAGGTGACTTGTTCCGTATGTACCAAAAATATGCTCAAAATCAAGGCTGGACAGTGGAAGTGCTGTCTGCCAATGAAGGCGAACATGGTGGTTACAAAGAAATCATCACCCGAGTATCAGGAACGGGTGTATATGGTCGCTTAAAGTTTGAATCAGGGGCGCATCGAGTGCAACGTGTGCCAGAGACTGAAAGTCAAGGGCGAGTGCATACCTCAGCGTGTACCGTTGCAGTCATGCCAGAAGTTGAAATTGATGATACGGTGGATATTAACCCTGCCGATATTCGTATGGATACTTTCCGCTCAAGTGGGGCGGGTGGTCAGCACGTCAATACCACTGATTCGGCAGTACGTTTAACGCACATTCCAACTGGTACCGTGGTTGAGTGTCAGCAAGAACGTAGCCAACACAAAAACCGCGATAAAGCGATGAAAATGCTGGTATCACGTATTCAGCAAGCCAAAGTGCAAGCCCAAGTAGATACTGCCGATGAGATGCGTCGAGATTTGGTTGGTAGTGGCGACCGTAGTGAGCGTATTCGTACCTATAACTTCCCACAAGGGCGTATGACCGACCACCGCATTAATCTGACTCTATATAAGTTAGACAGCATTATGGAAGGCGATTTGGACGAGTTGTTAGATGCGTTATTGCGTGAGCATCAGGCAGATTTAATGGCAAGCATTGGCGGTGAGGAATAAGGTAGGTACGTTATTATCCATATTTTATTTTTTACCAAAAACAATATGGAAACAGCCTGAATAGCGAATGACTCTAAACTTAGCGATAGAAAAACCTTAACCCAATAGTGAAATTTTTTATGGTAAAGACATCATTCACATTAGCACCATTGAGCAATAAATTAACCTTGATTGGTTTTATAATGGTGCTTTTATTTGGGTTATCTGCATGTACGTCTTCATTAACTAAAGCAGACAATCAAAACCCAGATAGCTCTGTTAAAATCACAGAAAACTTAGAGAAAACGCCAAAAAGTACATTGGAAAGCACAACAGAGAATGCAGAATATTCAGGTTGTTATACGCCATCTAATAAACCTCCAACAGCCATGGTTCAGCAGTGTCAACAGCAGGGTGGAAGCTTACAAGTGGGCGGTATGTTGGGTTGTTATCAGTGTGTGGTTGAGTATGCAGATGCAGGCAAAACTTGCCAAGATAGCTCAGAGTGTCAAGGGACTTGCCGAAATACAGAACAATATATTGAGGCAGGGTTGAGTAATCAAACTGGACAGTGTTCAGCAAACAGCAGTCCCTTTGGCTGTTACCAAGTCATTGAAAAAGGTGTGGCACAAGGTATGCTTTGTGTCGATTAACCCAGCGAATCTATTTTTACTATTAGGTTGCTAATGATATTAGCAACTTATATTTATTTTTTTAATTAACAATTTTGAGAGTTTTATGTCAAATCAAAATCACCAAGAGCAAAACGAAAATCCACAAGATGCCAATGAGCTAATTGCTCAGCGTCAAGCCAAACTTGATGAGATAACTGCAACGGGCAAGCCTGCTTATCCCAATGGCTTTAAACGCACCGACTATGCTCAAGATTTGCAGACCAAGTTTGCTGATATTTCTAAGCAAGAGATTGAAGAGAAAGTATCTGCAGGTGAGAAAACGCAAGTTAATGTTGCAGGGCGAGTGATGCTCAATCGTGGGGCATTTATCGTTATCCAAGACATGACAGGGCGTATTCAGCTTTATGTCGCTCGCAAAGAG
Organism: Psychrobacter sp. I-STPA6b; assembly: GCF_020662265.1. Lineage (GTDB taxonomy): Bacteria > Pseudomonadota > Gammaproteobacteria > Pseudomonadales > Moraxellaceae > Psychrobacter. The sequence continues at coordinate 39,797 of NZ_VEWM01000080.1, read as the reverse complement.
CTTGATAAAGACACGTTAGCATTGATTAAATCACTTGATTTGGGTGATATTGTGGGCGTATCAGGTTATATCGGTCGCTCAGGTAAAGGCGACTTGTATGTGCATATCGAACAGATTACTTTATTAACCAAATCTTTGCGTCCAATGCCGAATAAGTTTCATGGTTTAGCTGATGTTGAGGCACGTTATCGCAATCGCCATTTGGATTTGATGACCAATGAAGCCAGTCGTGATACCTTTATCATTCGCAGTCAGGTGATTAGTGGTATTCGCAAATTTATGTTGAATGAACGCTTTATGGAAGTAGAAACGCCAATGATGCACCCAATCCCCGGTGGTGCAGTGGCTCGTCCATTTATTACTCATCATAATGCGTTAGATATGCCGTTATATTTGCGTATTGCCCCTGAGTTGTACCTAAAACGCTTGGTAGTCGGTGGCTTTGAGCGGGTATTTGAGATTAACCGCAGTTTTCGTAATGAAGGTGTTTCAACTCGTCATAACCCAGAATTTACCATGATTGAGTTTTATCAGGCTTATGCTGATTATCATGATTTGATGGATTTGACTGAGCGTCTGTTTAATCAATTAGCCAATGATATTTTGGGAACAACAGAGCTGACTTATCAAGAAGAGGCTATCAGCTTAAAAGCCCCATTTGCTCGCTTAACGATGAAAGAGGCGATTGCTCAATATGCCGAAGATTTTGATATGAGCAAAATTGACGACAGAGATTACTTAGCCGATTATGCCCAAAATACCTTAAAACAACAGGTTAAAGAAGGCTTTGGTATTGGTAAACTGCAAACCATTATCTTTGAAGAAACGGCAGAACATAAGCTACGCCAGCCAACCTTTATTACTGAATACCCTGCTGAAACATCGCCATTGGCTCGCCGTAATGATGACAATCCAGAGATTACCGACCGTTTTGAGCTGTTTATTGGCGGGCGTGAGTTGGCAAATGGCTTTAGTGAGCTGAATGACCCTGCCGACCAAGCTGAGCGTTTTCATGGTCAGGTTGCTGAAAAAGATGCAGGTGATGATGAAGCAATGCACTTTGATGCCGATTATATTGAGGCATTATCGTATGGCTTGCCACCGACCGCAGGTGAAGGCATTGGTATCGACCGTTTGGTAATGTTATTTACTGATGCAGCAAGTATTCGTGATGTGATTTTGTTCCCGCATATGCGCCGTAAAGTAGATTAACTATATTATATAGATAACATATTCTGTGGATATGTGTGATATGAGGGTCTATATTGAATATTTATTACCCTGCTATAAAAAACAAATATAGGCTCTTAAAACTGTCATCTTTGTGTCATTGTTCTTTATCATATTAGAGGCTATGATATAAGTACCAATAAAAATATTGGTATTTATATCAAATACATCTATAACTAAGATAAGGAGTCAGTCGATGTCAGATAAAAAGATTTTAATGCTTGTTGGTGATTACGCTGAAGATTATGAAACCATGGTGCCATTCCAGTTTTTATTAGCACTGGGCTATCAAGTAGATGCAGTCTGTCCTGATAAAAAAGCGGGTGATACGGTAGCAACTGCGATTCATGATTTTGAAGGTGATCAGACATATAGCGAAAAGCGGGGACATAATTTTGCCATCAATTATGACTTTGCGGCAGTTAATACAGAAGACTATGTTGGCTTACTGATTCCCGGTGGGCGTGCGCCAGAATATCTGCGTTTGAATGATCGGGTTTTGGAGATTGTCAAAGAGTTTGATAGTGCTAAAAAGCCAATCGCTGCCGTATGTCATGGGGCGCAACTTTTGGCAACCGCTAATGTACTGACTGATAAAAAATGCTCTGCTTATCCCGCTTGTGCACCTGATGTACGTTTGGCAGGCGGTGAGTATGCAGATATTGAGGTGACAGAAGCTGTGACAGATGGTCATTTAGTGACAGCCCCTGCATGGCCTGCACATCCTGTTTGGTTAGCACAGTTTGCTAAAGTATTGGGAGCAAAAATTGAAATTTAGAGGTTTAATTTAATAAGTTAGGAAAGTTAAATTACTCTGATATTTTTATTTATATATAATTTATATGGATAAAGCCAGCCTTTATGGTTGGCTTTTTTGTTATACTTTTTGTGGTACTTTTTTCTTTTAATTTATAAGTTTGATTGCCCCTATGTCACAGCCTTATCAAGTTTTAGCTCGCAAATATCGTCCAAAGAGTTTTTATGATTTAGTCGGACAGACGCACGTCTCACAAGCACTGATTAATGCGATTGATTATGGTCGTCTTCATCATGCTTATTTATTTACAGGGACACGAGGTGTTGGTAAAACTACCATTGCTCGTATTTTGGCAAAATGCTTGAACTGTGATACGGGCGTCACCAGCCAGCCATGTGGGAAGTGTAGTAGCTGTGTGGCAATTGACCAAGGGCGGTTTATTGATTTAATAGAGATTGATGCGGCTTCACGTACTAAAGTCGAAGATACACGTGAGCTGTTAGATAATGTACCTTATGCACCCACACAAGGGCGTTATAAGGTTTATTTGATTGATGAAGTGCATATGCTGTCAACACACAGTTTTAATGCACTATTAAAGACGTTAGAAGAGCCACCAGAGCATGTCAAGTTTTTGTTGGCAACAACTGACCCCCAAAAACTTCCTATCACTATTATTTCTCGTTGTCTGCAATTTGTGTTGCGTCCTTTAACTCAACAAGCGATTAGTGAGCATCTTCATCATATCTTGACTCAAGAGCAGGTAAGTTTTACTGATGCTGCGTTATGGCAGTTAGCACATGCTGCAAAAGGCTCAGTACGTGATGCGTTATCTTTGACAGACCAAGCCATTGCCTTTGGGCAAGGTGCTTTGAGTGATGAGACTGTCAATGACATGCTGGGATTGATAGATAGTGCAGATTTAGTGAAGTTGTTGCATGCTATTTTTGTGGGAGATACGGTGGCTGTAGGGGCGCAAATTGAGCAGATGCGCCAGCAGTTAGTTGATGCTGGTAGTATGTTTGATGGGCTTGCTGAACTACTTCATCAGTTGGCAATGGTACAAATAGTACCTAATGTGAGCTTAAATGTCAGTGCTTATCATGCCCAAGATATTGAGCATTTGGCACAGCAAATAAGCCCTGATGTTTTGCAGTTATATTATCAAATCACCATACAAGGTCGAGAGAATATTAAGTTGGCAAATACACCGATGCAGGCATTAGAGATGTGTCTGTTACGGTTGCTGGCATTTCGACCATTACCCGTTAATGAAGTCGTTCAACCACAAGCTGAACAATTGCAATCTGTATCCATATCATCTTCTCAGCAAGTTGTTGAAGAAGATACTGAGGAATATATTAGGGAAGATAAAGATACAAGAGAAGACACCAGAGAAGAGAGCTATGATGATATACGCTCTGTAGAAACGGTAGATGCGACGGGAGTAACAGATAATGCGGGCTTAGCAAGTGCATACGATACGCAAGATATACGATATGATGCGTTAGATAGTCGTTATGATGGATATGACCAAGAGGCGATGCGGTTTTCTGAGCAGTTCTCTAATGTTAGCCTAGATGCTGTTGAACCAAACGTTGAACCAAACGTTGAACCAAACGCTGAACCAAACGTTGAACCAAACGTTGAACCAAACGTTGAACCAAACGTTGAACCAAACGTTGAACCAAACGTTGAACCAAACGTTGAACCAAACGTTGAACCAAACGTTGAACCAAACGAGAATACGTCTCAGTTACTGCCTGATGACCCCAGAGCGTTGTTAAATTGTCCAGAACAGCTTTTAGAGGGGCAGTGGACAGCAGAAAAATGGGATTATTGGTTACAATGTGCGCGCAAAGCAGGCAAGCTAGCCCAAGACCAGTTAGCACTAGCACGACAAGGTGTGATGACAGGTGATGTGCATGGTGATGGTGTATTTAAAGTGGCATTTGATACCAAGCATATGCACAGTACATTTCATGCTTTGGCACAGCAATTACAACAAGATTTGGGCATGGTTTCTTTAAGTATTGAGGTCGATTCAAGCTTATTAGCATCTGCACAGACTTTAATACCAGAAAAACGACAACAAATGCGCTTAGAGCAAGCTGAGTTAATGGCGAAACAAAAGCTAAATCAGTCACCAGTAATGCAATATTTACAGTCTCAAGGACAAGGAAGTATTGTTAAATTGAAACTGAATTTAGAAACATAAGTTGAGATAAATCACATTGAAGTCATCTTTAATATATAATTAAATATATTGTACGTTGTGTTGATGGACAAATGTAATGTAATCTCTGTATTATCAATCATATAGGCGAATTTTCGTTACAAGAAAAATATAAAATAACAAGAATTTGCGTTATAATTATTACCCTTCATTTCCAAAGGTAGGTATCAATAATATGTTAGACAATTTAAGAGGGATGGCAGTATTTGCTAGTGTCGTTAATCATGGTTCATTTAGTGGCTCAGCTCGCGAATTAGGAATAACCACCAGTGCGGTTAGTCAGCAAATTCGCTCATTAGAAAATGACTTGGGTGTTGTGTTGCTACATCGCTCAACTCGTAAGCTAAGCCTTACTGAAGCAGGAGCAGGGTTTTATGAGGCTGCTAAAGATGTGGTAGATGCGGCTGAACAAGGACGTATGCGGGTGAATCAGTTGCGTGATGAGTTGGCTGGAAGCCTACGTATTGCAACCACACCTGAGCTTAGCGTCAATCATATTTTGCCTGCACTATCAACATGGCTAACTGCACATGATGATTTGGCTGTGCATTTCTTAGCAGACAATCATTATATAGATATGATTGATGAGCGAGTTGATATTGCTATTCGTATGAGTCCTAGTATTGTAGATAGCAAAATGAGTAGCCATGCTTTGGCTGAGGTGAAGCAAGTATTGGTTGCGTCACCAGAATATCTACAACAGCATGATAAAATTGAAACACCCAAAGACCTTAGCAAGCATGAGTTAATTGGTATTGAGCTGGTTAAAGACCCTAATGTGCTTGAGATGGTATGTCGTGAATCAGGTAAAAAGACAAAGGTGAAGTGTAATACTCGTATCCAAACCAATAATGTCTTTGTTGCAACCGCATTGGCTAAGTCAGGGCATGGCTTGGTACGGATGATATCACTGGATATCCAAAAAGAATTGGATTCAGGTGAGTTGGTGGAAGTGTTACCTGAGTATCAGTTACCAGATTATGTATTGTATGCGGTAACTTTAGATAGAGAGCAACAACCTGCAAAAATTACACGATGTTTGGAAGTGTTAAAAGAATACTTTGAAAACTATTCAAAGTAATGAGTTTTATCTGTAGCAACAGTTGAAAACTTTATTGGGTATCTTTTATAGATACTTCGACATCGTTTGTTTCTGGATTGCTCAGCTAAGACTATGATGTAGCATATAAAAACAGCCCTTATTGGGCTGTTTTATTATATTGAGATATTGCATTTTCAATACGATGTATCAGTAAGATAGTCAAAGAATGACAAAGTGGTTTATGGTTACTGTTGTTTAGCCAATGTTTGAATGGCATTAACCAGTCGCTCAATTAACTGCTCACTTTCGCTACGGCTCATATTCAAAGGTGGTAATAGACGTACAACATGCCCACCAACCACATTAATAATCAGTTTTTGTTGTTCACGAGCTGTATCCACTAAAGTGCTACAATCCCAGTCACTGGGTAGAACAATCCCAATCATCATACCGTGTCCACGGGTAGTCACGTGATATTCAGCCAGCTTTTCTGTCAGGCTTTGTCTGATAAAGTCACCTTCTTGCACAGCATTTTGCATGACAGTACCATCTTTTAGTTGTTCATAAACACTGTATACCACACGGCTGGCTAGGGGAGTACCACCATAGGTTGAGCCATGACTACCTGCACCAAACAGTCCGTTAGCACGACCTCTGACCATACATGCACCGACAGGAAAACCATTACCTAGCCCTTTTGCGGTAGTTAATACATCAGGTTTGGCACTACTATACTGATAAGCAAAGTATTTACCTGTACGTCCATTACCGGTTTGTACTTCATCAAGCATAAATAGCCAGTCATTGGCATTGCAAATATCTTGTATCTGCTCTAAAAACTCAAAACCATTAGCAGCATCATTGAGACCACCTTCACCTTGGATAGGCTCTAATAAAATAGCAGCAATTTCGTCATTATTTGCTGCGGCTTGTTTAATGGCATCAATATCACCAAATGGTACACGAATAAAATCATCATCTAGGGTGAAAAAACCCTCGCGTGCTTTGGGATTTGCCGTTGCTGAGACAGTCAACAAGGTGCGTCCATGAAAGGACTTTTCCATAACTATCACTTTAGGGCGTTTGAAGCCTTTATTGTGTGCATATAGTCGTGCCAGTTTTAGGGCGGCTTCATTTGCCTCAGCGCCACTGTTTGCAAAAAAGACATTATCCATCCCAGCAGCTTGGCATAACACTGCACCAGCACGCTCTTGCCATTCAATCCCAAATAAATTGCTGGTATGTATGAGTGTTTGAGCCTGCTCTTGAATGGCTTTGGTGATTTCAGGGTGACAATGTCCGAGCCCACAAACAGCGATACCAGTTAAAGCATCAAGATAGGCGGTATTATCTTCAGTATATAGCCAACTGCCTTCACCCCGTGTGAAGGTGATGGGCTGGCGAGTATACGTTGGCATTAAGTAAGAGTGTGTCATAAAAAAGCCTTATTCTATAAATCACAATAAAAGAAAAGCATTGATAGGTGAGTTTATCATTATATATCAGTGGAAAGGGCTATTACTCAGGTAGCTCTGTAGAAAAAGGACTATCAGCAGATGCTATTTTATAGTCCTCATTTGCCCATGCACCCAAATCAATGAGCTTGCATCGCTCACTACAAAAGGGTTTATAGGGATTATCTTGCCATGTTGTTGCAGTTTTACAGCGTGGGCAAGGGTACATTTTTGGTGTATTGCTGTGCGGTTGAGTCATAAAGTTTGGATATTCATCTATAAGTGAGTTAAAAAAAGAAACAAGTGTTCTAATTAATGATATGCTCTAGTATCATATCACGGACGATAATAAACTCAATTTGTTAAACAAAAAATTGTTTATCAGAGCTGATATTAGAAATATATTGATACAAGAGAAGAAATTGATGTCATTATCCCACCGTCATAACCGAGAGTTTCAACCTGAAAAGTTACATTTACCAAGAGACTTTAGCATACCTGTTATTGATGAGTCACAGCCACTACTGATAGAAATCGGTGCTGGTAAGGGGAAGCATGCTGTTGAGTATGCAGAGCAACACCCCAAACAGCAACTGATTGCTATTGAGCGTACACGTACAAAGTTTCAAGCTTTTGCCAAAATTGCACAGCAAAAACAGTTAAATAATTTATTTCCAATACATGCAGATGCGATTGCATGGGTGGTACATGCACTTGCCCCTGCCAGCATTGATGCTGTGTATTTATTATATCCAAACCCTGAACCGCATAATCCAAATCAGCAGTGGTTAAATATGCCATTTTTTGAGTTTTTATTATCACGTCTTAAAGAGGGTGGACAAATCATTTTAGCTAGTAACATCCAAAGTTATATTGACAATGCTGAATCACAATCTGTAAATGTTTGGTGCCTGCCAACCATTAAGACGCCCGTACCAGCAGATAGTCAGCGTACGCACTTTGAGGTGAAGTATCTGGCAAGGGGAGAGGCATGCTGGCAGTTGACTTTATGCAAACCAGTTAATTATAAAACTCGTTTTGATCAGTGGTATTATCAGCCATAACTAGCTAGTTTTTTGCAGTTGTCGCACTGAAAGTCAAGTATATGAAAAAATCAGTACATCAATCGCCAGATTTTTTACTATCTTCGTTAATAGATGACATATTAATAAATGACAGTATCAATCAACATCTCACTTGGATTAAAACAGCAGAGATGCTACCTAAGACAAAAGGTCTCTATATTTTGGTCATGTACCTAGCAGATGAAGTATGTGTAACTGTGGGAAAGTTGGGTGATTTTACTTTGTCTTCAGGGTTTTATTTTTATGTGGGTAGTGCTAGAGGTGCGGGAGGAATAGCCAGTCGTGTTGGTCGGCACTGGCGTAATGATGCTCAAAAAGCAAAGCGTTGGCATATTGACTATATACGTGAGCCGATGCAGATGCTTGGTTGTTGGGTATTGAGTGATCAGGAAAATCAAGAGTTGATGGCGGAGTGTCGCTTGGCACAGTTATTAAAAGGTAAATTAAACGATAATAAGCTGTCACAGGTTAAGGTGCTACCAAATAAAGCATTGCAAAGTAAACAATTAGGTGCTGATATAAGCGCTGATACAAATACTGCTATAACATCAAACCCTCTATTGGGTATTGGCAGTAGTGATTGCCGTTGCTCTAGCCATGTGTTTTATTTAAATGCTATCTTTATCTAGGATTTATCTAAGTGGCATACCTTCTCTATTTAAATAAGAAGGTATGTATTTTTAGAGTGAGAATACTAGGGGTAGCAATGATATTATATGGTGCTATGAAGCGTTAACCACCGTTTCTATTAATCTACGGCTGTCAGTACGTGCGTCTAATACAGTCAAAAAGGTATAAGCACCGATAAACTTACGACTGATAAACATAAATTCTTTAGGGGGCAGACTGAACTCTAATGACTGCATTGATTGGCTGGCTTTTTTCATGATACGTTGGTGTAGCTGGCTATCTGCCCAACGATATTGTCCTTGCTCATCAATTAGCTCTGCAGGAATATCTGGATTATGCTCAGGCAGGCTAAATGGCTCAGTGGCAATTAAGAAGACTTCAGCCATATCATGGCGCACAGTATCACTCATATTGTCAAAGAAAGCATAGCCTTTCATGGCATCTTCCATGGCTTGCTGGTTATGATAAAAGCCTGCTTGCATTAAGTCTCGTGCAATATGCAAAAGCTGTTCATCAAACTGACGCATCGCTCCAAAATCAAGCAAAATGATTTGGTCAGGTAGCCCAGATGTTTCGTCATGGGTACGGATTAGGTAGTTACCAAAGTTGGGGTCAGTCTGCATCTCACCCCAATGAAATATCTCTTGTAATAAAATATCAATGGTTGCTTGCCCTAAAGCATTACGGCGTGCCTGACTGAGTGACTGCAAGCTAGCATCTGTGACAGGTACGCCATATTCATAGGTCATACATAGCAAGCGATTGGTCGAGTAGGGGCGGATAATCTGTGGCACAATATAACGATTATCATGCTGGAGGCGCTGGTAGAAGCGCTCTGTGGTATCAGCTTCGGCATGATAATCGACTTCATGATGCAACAAATCTTGGATTTCTGCAAACCATTCATCAAGCGCGCGTGTTTGTGGCACAGCATTGGTGACTTTTAGTAGTTGCTTAAATAGGCTGAGGTCAGAGTCAATGGCATCGGCAACACCAGGATATTGCACTTTAAGTACCACATCTTGCCCTGTAGCAGTGATGGTCGCTCGATGTACTTGAGCCAGTGAGGCAGTACCAATGGGCTGGGGGTCAATCTCAAGCTCATGATAAGCATCACCTAGCTGTGATTTGAGTGCATTTTCAATAACAGACCATGATAAAGTTGCTGTATTATCATTGAGGCTGTGTAGTGCTTGTGTAATCTCAGCAGGCAGAAAATGCTCACCATATAGTGCGAGCATCTGCCCAATTTTAACCACCGAACCTTTCAGTTTTCCCAGCTCATCAGCAAGGTATTGGGCTTGCTCTTGGCGAAAGTTTTGATTGCGTAGGTCACGCTGCTCTTTATTCAAAAACAGCCCAGACATGCTATTACCCGCCCAGCGCTTGCCAAGTTGTAAAGATGCTTTAGCAATTGATAAACGTCGGTCAAAACTTGATGTTTTGAGTTCATCGAGTGTTTTCTTGGTCGTATTATCAGCCATAAATACCTGTTTGCCAGAATAAAAATAAAGGTGTTACGATTGTCGAGAGATGGCACGATGTCCAATATCACGACGATAGTGAGCGCCATCAAAGCGGATAGAGGCAGTCGTCACTAAGGCTTTTTGTTGTGCTTCTAAAATATCTTTGCCCAAAGCAGTGACACACAGCACACGCCCGCCATTGGTCTCAACGACTGGTATACCATCTTGAGAGGTGTCACCAAATTTTGTGCCTGCATGAAATACTTTGACAGTATCGTCACTGTCAGTTGTTATTTGTGGCAAGCCAGTAATAACATCGCCTTTTGAAGAGGATTGTGGGTAACCTTTTGATGCCAAAACAATACCTAAAGCGGCACGTTCATCCCACTGTGCTTCTGCTGGCAAGTTACCCGTAATGCCTTGCTGAACCAACTCTACCAGTGAAGATTGTAAGCGCATCATAATTGGCTGAGTTTCTGGATCACCAAAGCGACAGTTAAACTCAATCACGTAGGGGTCTTGATGTTCATCAATCATTAGTCCTGCGTACAAAAAGCCTGTATAAGGATGACCACTGTCTTTCATCGCTTGAACAACAGGGCGAATAATACGCTCAATAACTTTGTTATGAACTTCAGCAGTAACAACAGGCGCTGGTGAATAAGCACCCATCCCGCCAGTATTTGCCCCTGTATCACCTTCGAAGATACGTTTATGGTCTTGGCTGGTTGCCATTGGTAGGATATTTTCACCATCAATCATGCAAATAAAGCTGGCTTCCTCACCCGTCAAAAACTGCTCAATGACCACACGACTTCCTGCCTCACCAAACTTATTGTCTGCAAGCATATCATCAATGGCTTGGTGAGCATCTTCGATACTTTCTGCGACGATGACCCCTTTACCAGCCGCCAAGCCATCAGCTTTGACTACAATTGGTGCGCCTTGTTCACTAACATAGGCTTTTGCTGCTGTGGCATCAGTAAATGCTTGATAGTGAGCAGTTGGAATATTATTGGCAATCATAAACTCTTTGGCAAAGGTTTTTGAGCCTTCAAGTTGTGCGCAGTACTGTGTAGGTCCCCAAATGGCAATATCTGCTTTTTGACAGTCATCCACCAGTCCATCTACCAGTGGTGCTTCTGGACCGACAATCACAAAGTCAATGTTACTAGACTGGCAAAAGTCAATCACTGCTTGATGATTAGTAACATCTAGAGTGACATTTTCACAGTGTGGCTCTAAGGCAGTACCAGCATTTCCAGATGCTACATAGACGGTGTTTACGTTTTTATCCTTGGCACACTGCCATGCCAGAGCATGTTCCCTACCACCTGAACCAATGATTAAAATATTCATATCCAATCTGTCCTATCAATTAAAATGAGTCTTTTAGAGGCTTTGTGCTATTGATGCTGTTAGTGTCAGTTTATTAATGCGTTATCAATGCGGTGTTATGATTGATGTCATATACTGGCGACATTTTATGATGATTGCAAATGATGTATTGAAGAGCAGTCATATTTGTGTCAGATTTCTCAATTGTATAGCGTACGCATTATAACAAATAAAATCAGATAGGATAGCTACCAAGTATGACTTGTAGACATGTAATTTTATAAAATGTTAGTAAAATTATATGGTTAAGTGGTTTGATGTGGGAATTTAGTATGGCAAAAGTGTTGATTTTTCTGGGCATTATTTTGGTTTTAGTGGGTGTGGTGTGGTTAGTGTTTCCTAATATATTTTCTTGGATAGGAAGACTGCCAGGAGACATTCGCTATGAATCTGGTAATACTCGCATTTATTTTCCAGTTATGACTATGATTATTATCAGTGTGGTTGGTAGTATTTTGTTGAATCTATTTAATCGTTAGTTTTATCTAAGAGTTGGTGAGATTAAGGATTGAAATAAAAAAGACCAACGTTATGTTGGTCTTTTTGTTATCAGAAGGACATATTTGATTTTTAGAACCAAGTATAGGTTAGGGCAGCCATAAAGTTGGTGCCGTCAGTGTTATAGCGTGTATTGTAGGTATCAATAGTAACGTAGTCTTCATTTGTTAAATTATCAATACGAGTGTTTAGTTTAAGACTAGGTGACAGATAGTAGCTAGCACTTAGATTTACTAAGGTATAAGCATCCATTTTTGTACCCAAACGATTGGTTGAGATACCATCAAGAGCATAGCGGTCACTGATGTGTTGCACCTCAGCACGTACGTCAAAATCATTGCCTTGATACCCAGCATACACTAAGCCTTTATGTCTGGGGCGGAATTTTATTTGATCACCTTTATAGTTACCAGATTTGTTTTTGGCATCTTGATAATCGTAGCTAAAGCCTAACAAATAGTTATTGATATTCCAGTCTGAGGTTACAGTGACGCCTTGAATACGAGCTTTATCAATATTTCCCATCTTCCAGCTATTATTAGAATCATAGTCAATAAGATTTTCGACTTTAGAGTGATATCCTGTTAGGCGGGTAGTCTGTAGTTGACTGTTATTTTCAATGAACACTTCGTAATTATCACTGGTTTCGGGCTTGAGATTTGGGTTACCTGAACCACCATATAGTTCATTTAAGTTTGGCGCACGAAATCCGGTGGCATATGAAGTACCTACACGAGTAGAAGGGGTAATAGAGTATGCAGCACCTAAGTTATAAGTCGTTTCACTTTTGTATTGGGAGTTATCATCATAACGAACATTGGCTTGTAGGTTGTATGGTTCACCTGAGATTTGATAGCCAGCAAACACACTTTTAACTGTACGATTATTGGTACTATATAACGCACTATCTACTTCTTGTTTTAACCATTCTGCTCCACCAATGACTTGACCAACTTGCAGTGGATATGTAGCTACTAGATTGGCTTGTTTTTGTTTGGTTTCAAACTCATTGCCATTAGGAGAGTTTTTATCTACTGCATTGATTTTATCTAGGCTTTCACCATACTGTAGCTTGGTATTTAATTGGTTTGTATTTAGTTGAATAAAGGCGTTGGCCGCCCCTTGTTCTTGTTGTTGATAGGTATTAGGTACGGTTGCACCATTATCATAATCAGTTGTTGACTTACTATATAAACCACTTAATCCTAGACTGATTTGTTCATTGATATCATGTTTAAGGTAGAGGCTAGCATTGTCTGCTTTAAAGCCATCTTTATCTGGATAGTAAGGTGAGAAAGGATTACTGGCGTTAGGTAATGTGGCATTGATTCCTTTAGTCTGATTATGACTTGCAGAAATGCTGGCAACAGTTTGCCCGCCTGTTGAAGAAGGACTTACCCATTGAGCAGTGACACCATATAGATAATGATTGTGTGAGCCGATACCTGCATTGATAGAGGCATTGGTATGGCTGGCGTCTCTACCTTTGGTAAAAATTTGAATGACCCCACCCATGGCATCTGAGCCATAAATACTAGAGCCTGAAGCACCATATAATACCTCAATACGATCTATTTGATCGGCAGGCAACAATGCTAGTTTTGGTTGTCCTGAGTCCATCGCTCCATAGCGTATGCCATCAATGAGTACTAGTACTTGTTTGCTGTCATAGCCACGTAGATAAAAACTACTTTTTGTACCTATGCCACCATATTGATAATAGCTAAACCCTGGTTGCTTTTTTAACACATCAAGTACCGTTTGACCTTGATAACGTTGCAGTTCTTCTTGATCAATAATACGAGTTTGAGCGATGGTGTCGCTTACGAGAGTAGGGGTACGAGTAGCGGTAATAACGACTTCGGGAAGTACGGTTTCTGGTGAGTTGTCAGTTGATACCTCAACGTTGGCTGTACGACTCGTTTCTACATCTGCTTGAGCATTGGCAGTCATGGTAAGGCTAGCCGTTGCTAAAATACTTAGTAAAATTGTATTTAGCGGAGTGCGAGAAAAGCGAGTTTGTGTGTTGGCTGGGTGAGAGATCATAGTGCATCCTAGGGGCAATTCATTGATAGAAAAATTCGAGTAACATTATCGTTAAATTTTGACAATTAATAAACGTTAATTTGCCATAATTTATTCATGTGAAGATGAATATTATTCATGAAGTTAAATGAAAATGTATATAAATTATTACCAAAACTCACTTAGTGTCCTATTTTGTTTATTCAATAATAAGTAGGCGTGCAAAGATTCAAAAAGTTGTTAACATAACAGGTTGTTTATTCATTATTTATTTTCTATTTCTAATTGTGAGTCATCATGATGCGAGCTGTGTTCATTCCATTGAGTCCATTGAAAAAGAAATCATTTTGTATCGCTACGTGGTTATTGACCACTGTTTTTAGCCTTATGATTTATCTGCTATGTAGCATGAGTGCTGCACAAGCGACAGTATTTGCGGTGGGTTCGACCACAGATATTGAGGCAGTTACCACAATAGCAGATCAGGACATTGTTGATCCTTTTGGTCGGCAGACACCACGTGGTACGGTACAAGGGTTTATTCGCGCTTTATCTGACAATGATCCAACATTGGCTGCCAATTATCTACATTTGAGCCCTAATGATAATGTCAATGAAACAGTACGTCAGGTACAGTTGGCATTAGATACTGGTGGACGACTACAGACAGACTTACAGATTAGTGGTAGTCCAGCGGGTAATATGGCAGATAGACTGCCACCAAACCAAGAAAAAGTCGGAACAGTCAGCCGTGATGAGCATACAATTGATCTCATTTTAGAGCGAAGAATCGCAGAGCATGGTAATCATTACTGGCAGTTTTCTGATGGTACAATTCGGGCGATTAAACGTGCAGGGTTTGAGGCGCAGTCCACACTGGTAGATAGGTATACACTGACACCATTAGAGGGGCGCAAATTTTATGGCTATAACTTGGCAGATATTGTAGCTGTCTTTTTATTGGCGCTGACTTGTTGTTTTATTGCCTATTTATTGGTTGGTGTATTGTATTTATTACTCAAGCTGGTATATCCCTATATTCGCCGCAAGCCTTTGCCAGTTGATGCTAAGGTGATTCTGCCTTTAGCGTTGGTAGTTACGTCAATGATATTAACAGAGGTGATGGTATATGCTGGCGTATCTGTGACAGTGCGTGAGCCAGTCAGTCGTATCAAGGATATTGTGGCATGGTTTGCACTGACATGGTTGTTGTTGCGCGTTATTGATGCGGTGTTTAATCGTGCAGAGCGTTTGAGCTATCGTCGCAATCATACAGAGCGAGTTTCTATTTTAAGTTTGTTGCGTAAATTGGTAAAAGCGATTTTGCTAATTTTTGCCATGATTTTTATTTTTGGCAATTTGGGCTTTGATTTAACCACAGGGATAGCTGCACTGGGTGTGGGTGGTTTGGCACTGGCACTGGGTGCGCAAAAGATGATAGAAAACTTGGTTGGTAGTGTGGTTGTGGTTGCTGACCAGCCAGTACGTGTTGGTGATTATTGTAAGTTTGGTGATCAAGAAGGTACAGTCGTTGATATTGGCATCCGTTCGACAAGGATTAGAACACTGAATCGAACCGTTGTGACAGTGCCAAATGGTGATTTCTCTTCATTGCGCATTGAAAACTTTGCTCAGCGTGATATGTTTTCATTTTTGCATAACTTGTATATTAAGCGTACTACAGATACGGCGGTATTACAGCAGTTGATTGTCGGTCTTAATGAGTTTATTGATGAGCATGAGCTGACTAATAGTGAGTGGAATCAGGTTAGATTAGCAGAGCTGCGTCAGGATTGTTTTGTGATTGAGTTGCGAGCATATATTAATGCACAAGGTGCGGCTGATTTTTATGATAAACAAACCCAGTTATTACTTGATGTGTTAGCGAAAGTCGAGGCATATGGTGCAGAGCATGCGCTACCAGTACAACAAATGTTGTTAGATACAAATGCCCAAAAACCAGCACAAAGTGACAGTAGTCATGAGTCTCTGCCAGTATTAACTGAACAGATAAAGCGTCGTGGTCAGATAGATTCTGCTGATTCTGAGTAGATATGAGACATGTAGATATATAGTATTAGCCATAAAAAATAAGCCTAGTTTAACTAGGCTTATTTTTTTGACGGTCCATAGTATTTTGTTTATAGATTTAAAATACTGGTAGGTGGTTAGTCTTTGCTAGAGGCTGCTTTTTTTAATAATACTAAGACAGCACCATTACCACCATCTTTTGGAGGTGCTGAGCAAAATGCTAAGACATCAGGGATTTGTTGTAACCAGCCATTGACACAGGTTTTGAGGACAGCATCCGTACCTTTGCCGTGTACAATTTTGACAACAGTTTCGCCGTTCTTTTTGGCTTGGGAAAGTAGCTGAGTAACGGCATCTCGTGCTTCATCAATAGTGCAACCATGAATATCAACAGCATCATACCAGCGTAACTTGCCTTGCTTGAGCTGATTAAATACTTTGTTTTGCAAGGTAGCAACTTTATAGGCAAGATAGGATTCACCAGAAACAGGGTTGAGTAGAGCCTGCATATCAGACAGTCCTGCACCTAATGTGTCTGTATCTGCCCCTTGAGCAGCCGCACGTTTTGATAAAGTGGTAGCATCTGGTTTGTTGATGTTTGGTTTTTGCACAGGTGAGATGGTGTTGTTATCTTGAATAGGGGTGACACCTGCCATTGCCTGCATAAACAGCACTTTATCATCATCAATATGCTCACTGTCTAGGCGTTTTACGGTTTTTTCGACTTGTTTTTTTGTTGGTAGAGCAACTGGCTCAGTAGGCTTTTGGTTTTCAGGGTCAGTGCTGGCAGTTTCTCGCCCACGGCTTAACTGACCTTTTAGCTCTTTAAGCTGGTTTTGCATTTCTTTAGAAAATAATGAATTTGACATAATAATAAACTTTTAACAATTAAAAAAATTAGTGACTACTTTACTGGCTTGATGCGACGCTATCAAGTAGGGTTTGTAACTGTGTACCAGGATGTTGGGTTTTCATAAACTGCTCTCCAATCAAAAAGCTACTGATATGTGCATCTGTCATCAGATGAATGTCTTCTGGTGTATGGATACCACTTTCACTGACAATCAATGGATTATCCAGTGTTTGTTGTAGCTGTGAGGCAAGTTGCAAAGAAGTATTTAGATCGGTATTAAAGGTATTTAGATCACGGTTGTTGATACCATAGATATTGTGTTCACTTTTAGGTAGTGCCAAGGCGCGCTCTAGCTCTTCTTGGGTATGTATTTCAATTAATACATCCATACCAAGCTGGCAAGCTGTATGATGAAGCTGTTTGACAGTTGCATCATCTAAGCATGCCATAATCAATAAAATGCAGTCTGCGCCAAGAATATAAGACTGGTATATCTGATAGTCATCTACCATAAAGTCTTTACGTAAAATAGGCAGTTGGCAGGCAACCTTCGCTTGTTTGAGATAATCATCCGCACCTTGAAAGTAATCTTTGTCAGTTAAGACAGACAAACATGCCGCCCCTGCTTGCTCATACTGTTTGGCAAATGCAGTGGGGTCAAAGTTATGATTGATAACGCCTTTGGAGGGAGAAGCTTTTTTGATTTCAGCAATCACACCGATTTGCCCATTTTGTTGCTTTTGCCGTAAAGCTTGTACAAAACCACGGCGGGTAGCAAGGGCTTTATCTTGTTGAATTTGGCTGACTTGCTCTTGTAGTTGAGTGAGTGGATGAGCTGCTTTGGCATCAAGGACTTCTTGATGTTTGGTTGCAACAATTCGCTTTAAAATTGAGGGTATGTTGGATGCACTCATGAATAATTGCTCTATAGTAGGGTTTAAAATCATTAAAAATGAAAAAGTTGTTGTAATAATGATGTCAACAGATGGTTTAAGAGATATGACATCCATTATTTTCAAAGGCTAATTTTTAAAATTAGGCTTTGAAACTAGTCTTTAAAACTTTGGGTAAACTTAGCCAGTTCTTGCAGTTTTGTTAAGGCAGCCCCCGTCTGGATAATGGTTTGTGCTTGGCTGACTCCATTGGGGAAGTTGCTGGCAAGTCCTGCCACATAAATGGCAGCCCCTGCATTTAGAGCAATCATATCTCGTGCTTTTAAGATACGACTGTTATGTGTTTCTTCACCACTCAAGGCTTGTTGAATCATCTCTAAGCTTTCTTCAGATGATTGCACAGATAAACCAACCAGTGTTTGTGACTCAATACCAGCATCTTCTGGTAGTAGCTCATAAATTGAGACTTGACCATCTTTTAGCTCAGCAACTTTGGTGCTGGTTGCCAGACTGATTTCATCAAGCCCATCTTTTGCACCAACGACCATCACATGCTTTGCACCCAAGTTTTTCATAACATGTGCCAGAGGCTCGCATAGCTCTGGAGTAAACACACCAATAACTAAATTTGGTACACCAGCCGGATTGGTGAGAGGACCTAAAATATTAAAAATGGTGCGTACTTTTAATGTGCGTCGTACATTGATGGCATGTTTCATGGCTTTATGGTGGTTGGGGGCAAATAAAAAGCCAATGCCTTGTTGCTCAATACATTGTTGGGTTTGCTCTGGTGTTAGTGCCAGATTAATACCTGCTTGCTCTAAAACGTCTGAACTACCTGATTTGGAAGATACGCCACGATTTCCATGTTTAGCAACTTGCGCACCTGCTGCTGCGGTAACCATAGCGGCGGCGGTTGAAACATTAAATAGATTGGCATCATCACCACCAGTACCAACGATATCTACAAGATAGTTGCAGTTTTGAGGCTCAATAGTGCTGGCAAGTTGGCGCATGACACTGGCTGCCGCCGTAATCTCTTCAATAGACTCACCTTTCATCCGTAGTGCAACCAATAATGCCCCCATCATTGCATCGGAGCAACCGCCTTGCATGATGATGTTCATCACTTCCTGCATTTCTGTTTGGGTAAGGTCGATACGCTGTAACATACGGTTTAGCGCAGTCGTCATCAATTGGTGTGCAGACTCATCCATTACTTGTGTATTTTGGCTCATAAAATTCTCTTTATAGTGACTCATTTTAATATTTGAGAGTGGGTGTTTGGCTGACTATTATCAGTCCCTAACTGTTTGTGTTTAAGGCAACAGAAGGCAGTGCTGTTAGTGGTAATCCACCAAGATTGTTATGCAACAAAAAGTTATTGAGCAAGGTAAATCCTGACTCACTTAAAATAGATTCAGGATGAAACTGAACCCCTTCAATACAGTGTTGCCGATGGCGAATACCCATGATTTCTAAAGGCATACCGGCTTCATCTTCTGTCCATGCTGTCACTTCAAGCGTATCAGCTAATGTATTTTTGTCAATAACCAGTGAGTGATAACGGGTTGCAAGAAAGGGAGAAGCAATATTGGCAAAGATACCTTGTTGATGATGATATACAAATGAAGTACGCCCATGCATAACTTCGGCTGCTCGAATAATGGATGCACCATAAACTTGAGCAATCGCTTGATGCCCCAAACAAATACCTAAAATAGGTACTTTGCCAGCAAAATGTTCAATGGCTTGCAATGAGATGCCTGAGTCAGATGGGGTGCAAGGTCCAGGTCCAATAACGATGGCATCAAAGCTCATGGCTTCTAGTTGCTCAATGGTAACCGCATTGTTTGTTATTACCTGTACGCTTTGTTGCAGTTGCTCAAAATACTGCACAATGTTATAGGTAAAGCTATCAAAGTTATCAATCATTAATAACATAACTGGCTCAAAATCAGCAGAAAAAAACAGGCAGCGTATTATATCGGAAATTAAGTCACTCGGGTTATCGTTCACCGCATATATTCATTGGTTGAGGTATTTCTAATCTACCTATTTACCTTTAGCCTGTTTACTAATATCTATTTGTTACTGTCTGCTTAGCATGATTTTATGATTAGTATGCACAAAAATAGGGCGTTAAATATTTATGCACAAAAAATATGCACTTACTTATCTGGTAATGTGAATAATATGCACTATTTTAGTGCAGTGATATAGGAGGGCTATTGATATATCCATCTGTTAAGTAATAACAGAACCATAGAATTAGCAAAATACTCTTTAGGTAGGAAATATCGAGAATACGAGGACGTATCTGGTAATAATTGAGGTATCAATGGTATTTTTTCTCTTTATTTTTATAAGCTCTAGGATTTTTTTGGTAAAAATAGCCCCCAGTATAGTAAACTTGGCATACCCGTTGCAGTATCATTATTAACAGTGATTAGGGTAGATAAAGCAGGGTATTGTGGTCTTTATGCTGTCATAGGACTGAACATTTAGAGCTACGAATTTAGAATTATGGCTAATTATGACTAGGTTTTTTGTCGGGCTTACCCTATACTAAATGGAAAATTTTTTATAAAACAAATCCTCATCACCCTATATAGTTAGTGGATGGTTATAACTTTAGGTGTGAATATATGAGATTTCGTTATAAATCATATTTTTAGGCATCTAACTAATGGGCAGTTTTGCTGTTAGTTTTATTTAAGTTAAATACATATGGAGCGTTTATGTCAAATAAATTATTAGACCTAATTAAAGAATCTGATGCAAAATGGGTTGATTTCCGTTTTACAGATACTCGTGGTAAAGAGCAACATATTAGCTATCCTGCGTCAACAGTCGATGAAGACGTACTAGAAGATGGTAAAATGTTTGATGGCTCATCTATCGCTGGTTGGAAAGGTATCGAAGCGTCAGATATGATTTTACGCCCTGACCCAGAAACAGCATTTATTGACCCATTTTTTGATGCAACAACAGTTGTTGTAACTTGTGACATCATTGAGCCTTCAACCATGCAAGGCTATGAGCGTGACCCTCGTTCAATCGCTCGTCGTGCTGAAGAGTATCTAAAATCTACAGGTATTGGTGATACTGCTTATTTTGGTCCTGAGCCTGAATTTTTCGTATTTGACGATGTAAAATGGTCAATTGATATGTCTGGTGCTCGTCATAAAATCACTGCAGAAGAGGCAGCGTGGTCAACTGATGAAGACTACGAGTGGGGCAATATGGCACACCGTCCTCGCGTAAAAGGCGGCTATTTCCCAGTACCACCAGTCGATAGCTCACAAGATATGCGTTCAGTTATGTGTGAGCGTTTAGAAGATATCATGGGTGCAGACCGTGTTGAAGTTCATCACCATGAAGTCGCTTCATGTCAGTCTGAGATTGGCGTTTCATTTAATACCATGGTGCGTAAAGCGGATGAAGTACAACAGTTAAAATATGTGATACATAATGTAGCACATCAATTTGGTAAAACAGCAACCTTTATGCCAAAGCCTATTGTTGGTGATAATGGCTCTGGAATGCATGTGCATATGTCTATTTCAAAAGATGGACAAAACACATTTGCTGGTGATGAATATGCAGGTCTTTCAGAGACAGCACTATACTTTATCGGTGGTATCATCAAGCATGCACGTGCATTGAATGCAATCGTTAACCCATCAACCAATAGTTATAAGCGTTTGGTGCCACACTACGAAGCACCAATTAAATTGGCTTATTCTGCACGTAACCGCTCAGCATCAATCCGTATCCCATACGTCACTAGTCCGAAAGCTGTTCGTGTTGAGGCTCGCTTTCCTGACCCAACTGCAAACCCATACTTAGCATTTGCTGCTTTATTGATGGCAGGTCTTGACGGTATCCAAAACAAAATGCACCCTGGTGATGCAGCCGACAAAAACTTATATGACTTACCACCTGAAGAAGAAGCACAAATCCCTACTGTTGCTGAAAACTTAGAAGTGGCATTACAAGCACTAAAAGATGACCATGACTTCTTATTAAAAGGTGATGTATTTACTAAAGATATGCTAGAAGGCTATATTGCTCTAAAAGAGGAAGAAGTACAGCGTCTAAATACAACAGTACATCCAGTAGAGTTTGATATGTACTATAGCTGCTAAGCATTGATAACAAGTTGATAGTTTATCTTCAATGATAAATTATCATGAGAAAACCCAGCTACTTAATTCTTTATGAATGATGGTGGCTGGGTTTTTTTATATTGTGTAACATGATATAAAGAACATACAAAATTGACTATAGTCAATGAACTTGATAACTGTTACGGTGTTAGGCTCGCTTGCTGTACAACCGTACTATCTGCACTTGCCTGCCTTGTACCAGTTTATAACTTCGTTGACTATAATATAAAAAACTGAGGAATTTCATTATGAGAATAATAACAACCTATTGTGCTGGCGTACTATTTGCGTTAGGTAGTATGGCTGGCATGAGTATTGTGCATGCTGAAACCAACAGTCAAACAGCATCGGCTCAAGTCATGCCAAATTATCAAGTTCGTATTACCCAACCAAGTGACAGTCGTGCCTATCAAAAACCTGGACAAAGTATCGATATACAGGTGCAAGTAGCACCATCACTTAGAGCAAATGATACTGCTATGATACTGCTAGATGGTCATCAAGTTGCAACGGGTCTAAGTGCTAGTATAGCTACAGTTCAGCTAAATCCTGGTGAACATACATTGTCTGTTCTGGTTAAAAATGAACAAACGGGAGCAGAAACTGCACCAGTGAATCGAACTATTTATGTGATTCAAAATACTTATGTCAGACAGCAACGCCAAGCACAGCAAGCTGAAGCTGAGCGTATTGAGGCTTATAATCGCTTACCATGGTATAAAAAAGCATATGTTCAGTTACGACAGCAGTCCGTGCCTGATAATGCCAAAATACCAAATAAACAAGGCACCACCCAACCTAACCCATATGGTAATCGTGGAAGTGCCTTTTAAATATAACTTATAAATAAAACTGATTCATAGATTTACTGTACCAGCTCAATTGTACCATTGGCGCTGACACTTAGTGTGCTGTTGCCTGATTCAAAGTTTGGTGCTGGTGGAGTTATATTTTCACTTTCACTCATGGCCATATTGCGCATCAGCATAGGTGGTGCATAGTTACCTTGAGAGTTTAAAGAAACAGAAACTACTCGATAACCTGAGGCATTCCAAGCACTGGCTAAACTACTTGCCTGTTGTTGAAATGCCTTCGATGCTTGAGTCAATAGCTCTTTTTCGACGCGGTCTTGTTTGGATTGAGAGACGCCAAAGTTTATCTGATTTAAGATTAACGTATTTTGTAGCTCAGCGATTAGCTCACTGGTTTTTGCTAAATCTGTACTGGTTAGGTGAATGCTGGCTCTACCTGTCCAGCCGATGATTTTACGGTTATCATCATAGCGAGGGTAGCTGTGGTGCTGTCCAGTAGAGACCTTAACACTTGGGTAGCGTTTGGCAGTGGCGATGGCTTGGTTCATGGCGCTGTTTAGCTGTGTTGCTAATGCTTGTGGTGTACTGGCTTGGACTTGCTTATATAAACTGGCAGATATTTCATCATTTTCTACTTCAGTTTGTACTTGTGTTGAAAAGCTAATTTGATTATAGCCCGATGGCTCAGCATGTGAAGTAGCACTAAAGCCAAGTGTTGCTATGATGGCTGTACTTAGAGCAATCGCTTGTGGTAGAGAGTGAAGCATTCTTTTCATAATGGATATCCTTAGTTAGTTATTGAATAAACAGCCTATTTATCATATCAAGATTTATTTGGCTATAATGGTAGGTTTATTGTGTCTAACGTTACTATTAAGTTGAATAGCCTTATAAACCTGAAAAGAAAGCTGGATAGATGATATGTGTATTCAACAGGTCTGATATTTGTCATTCAGAGTAGTCATAGATGATTAACGGTAGATTTACTTTTAACACTTGCAATACAACATGAATGATGTATAATACGGGTTCGGTGGCTCCATTGGTAGCCTCGCAACATTTCTCTATGAATCCCGCCAGGACCGGAAGGTAGCAACGGTAGTAGAAGCAATGTGTGCCGAGGATGTGCTGGTGGAGTCGCTTTTTTTGTGCCTAAAATTCCTTGCAGTTTAAAAGTCTCTCAACAGCGACACATTGCTGTTTCTTAAAAACTAATAAAATTCCTAATTGGGGTAAAGCAAGCCAATGTGCAAATGCAATTTGGCTGATATCTTGTGTCTGGCATTTAGCCAAGCAATTCTCTTTACTCATACCAAGCCACTGAGCCTCTTTGCTAGAGGGGGGTATTGTTTTATTGGGCTGGTGACTATGGTTATAGTGGTAGTGATGATGTTGTGAAGTGTGCGCTCTTTGCTCACTGTGTAATCTTCTACTATATAATTGGCCACTATTTAAGTAGTGTGCTTGATGGTTTTGGTTGGTGTTTAAATGTGATTGCGCTAGCATCAGAGTATCCTTAGTTATAAATGGTTAAAGTTGTTACAATTATTTGGCTTAACAAGCTAAAAGCTCAACATATCCTATGTGGTGATAAATATAAGAGTCAAAATATAGTCAAAGAGTCACTAAACAGTTTTGCTTTGACTATGGTTTTTTGACTATGTTTTTTTGACTATTGTGCAATACTGAGTTGAAATAACTTATCGCCACATTTGATATCAATATATAAAATCAATGTATGAAGTTGGCTAGGCAATTTCATACCAGTCAATCTTACGGGTCATATACATGACTGCTGCCAAGATAATAAAGCAGAATACTGCACCTAATAATAGATTAAGCTCTTCGGTGGTTAAGATGCCATAAAATGCACCATATAAACCGCTAAGCAGGGCAGTAAAGATGGCAGCGCGTTTGACACTACCAAGAATATAGTAGGCATACCAACCAATTAGGCTGACACATGCACCTGCCGCAATGGCATAGGCCTGCCAGAATTTGACTTGCTCTGCTAGTGGTAGAAGTAAGACATAAAATACCAATAGTGCCGCCCCAACTAATACATATTGTATGGGGTGGATACGGGTTGATTTGATGATTTCGAATAAGAAGAAAGTACCAAAAGAAACCAGTATCAGTAGTAGTGCATATTTCATGGTACGTTGGGTTTGTAGGTAGATATTATTCGGCTCAGCAAAGTCCACGCCAAAGCTGTTTAGATGGATAAAGTCGTTTACTTCCTCAGTATTTGAGCCATTATCAGTGTTATATTGAGCTTCAATATAGCAAGTCTGTAGTGGTGCATGTAGGCAACGAGTCAATGTTTGATTATTATTAATGGTGAGATATTGATTTTGCCAATGTGCATCAAAGCCCTGAGATGTAAAGTTCTTTTCATTTGGCAGTGCATCACCAATAAAGTTTGGTGCATGCCAGTTGCTATTTATATTTAAGTCAAAATGTTGTCCTAAAGGTATGGTTTGTATTTCACTGATACCAACTAACGGTAGCGATATTTGTACTTGTAGAGAGCCATTCTGTAATACAGATGCAGGTAGATTTACAGTGACATAGTTGATGCCTAAGAGTAAAGGCGTTGTTGGGTAGCTGGCGCTTATTTCCTGATTGTTAATAGTAACGGTAGGAAGCTGTGAGACACCACGTAAGTCAGACACTGGAATGATAAGTTGAATATCATTAAAGTGTTTATCAATGCGGTCACTTTGTTGTGGTGTATCATTCGTTGTCACAGCATCTACAGTTGGGCTATTGGTATTTTGACGGGGTTTAATTCCCGTTTGTAGATAGAGGTTGTGGATATCATCAGGCGACAAGTTTGCTTTGATATTATACTGCTGAGAAAAGTTAAGTGTGCCTTTGTAGCTGGTAGCATGATAAATACCACGCTGATAGGTGTCAGTGCTAACATTTAGGTTTTGTTTTGCCTGTGTTTGTTCTGGTAAAACTGGGATGAGATGTGTATAAGGCTCTTTGCAGTCCTTTTTTTGTTCATTCGCTTGTGTACTTGTTTGTACCTCATGACACTCAGGTGTGACGGTGGTGGGAATGACAATAAAAGGGGTCATCAGCTCTTGTGGTCTGACATGCTGGGTGCTAATTTCCTGAATGACAGAGCTGGCATAGTTTTTTCGCTCATAGACCAGTGACTGTATCATACTTAGCCCAACGGCAAAGAGAATACACAGTCCAATGATGATGGACAGCTTGATAAACAGTGTTTTTTGCATGGCATTTCCTTAGTATTGTATGAATATTTGCTAAGTATTTATTGGATAGAGTTGTTTAATTAATTAGCCATAACAGCTTATAAGTTAACTAAGGAAGGAGGATGTAGAGTTGATGGAAAAACCATGAAAAAAGCCAGCGTTGTGATGGCTGGCTGGTCATATGGTGACATGAGGTAATGGTTGTTAAGGTGAATGAAGTTTGCGTTTTTGTCGTTTATCAACAATGATTAATAGTGAAAAATAAACAATAAATAATAGGGCAAGTGCATATAGGTAGTGGCTGACCTGTACCAAGGAAGCACCCATTTGATTCAGTTGTACAGAAGCATTCATACCAGAAGAGGTCGGTATTACCCAGCGTAAATACTGTAGTGCTTCTGGTAGTTGCTGAGTTGGCCACGGGTAGCCACTAAGAAAAAAGATGGGCAGTGAGCTAAAAATCAGAATCTGTAAGCTACGTTCACGTTGACGAAACCATAACCCTAGTAAACAGCCCAAAGCAGAGACAGCAAAGGTAAAGATAACTAAAAAGACCATCGCCCCAATGGGATTATGCCCTCTAGGGTAGCCTTGAAAGTTAAATATCCAGCCAAAATAAAATGCACCAATAACAATACCAATAAAGCTTAATGCACAGATGCGTCCAAGCCAACCTAACAAGGAAGCATATTGTTGGCGTTTTTCTGCCCATGTGCCAATCAGCATGGCAGTACCCATCAATAGGGTTTGCTGTAAAATCAAGATAGCAACGGCAGGTACAATATAGACACCATAGCTTTCTATTGGGTTGTATAGCGGGTCGATACGCAAGGGTACTGCTTGGGTATTTGTTTTTGCATGCTCAATACGCTCACCATGTGCTACATGGCGCTTAACCTCAATACCTGCCGATACGGTCGCAACTGCTTGTGTAAATCCTGTTTGCACATATTTATTGAGTATAAAGTACCCCCCGTTACCCAAAATACTGACATGAGCAGGTCGTCCAGAATAGACGTTTTTTTCTAGCTCAGGGGGAATCACTAAATAGCCAGCGATTTGATAATTCCATAGAGCCTCTTTTGCAGCTTGCTCATTATCAAACGTTTTAATCTCTAATCGAGGACTACTACTGCTATAGCGCATAATGGTATGTGACAGTTTACTATTATCATAGTCCACGATACCAACGGGAATATCTACAATGATTTGGTCATTATATGGCCAAGGATAAAAGAAACCATAAATAATTGGAGCGATGACCAACATCAAGATAACGCCCTTATCTGTAAATATTGAGCGTAAAGTGGTTAAAAAGCTCTCTAAAAATCCTTGTGAGTTATCTTGCTGAGAGTGTTGCTTATGAGAATGATTAAGATGATGGGTCATTAGCGTGCCCCCCAGCGCTCAGGATGCGCCCATGCTCGCTTGCATAACAATGCAGTAAGTAGCATCGAAACCAATGTGGCAATTAATAAACCATATAAAATACCACGGTATGTATCAAGTGGTGCATGCATCTGTAATAAGCCAATATGAAGTTTAAGATAATGGGTTAATGGCAAGGCATCTGCCCAATATTTAGCACTATCGGATATGGCAATATAAGGATAAGCGACCCCTGCAAAGGCATAGGATGGTGCAGAGACAAAGCCCGTTATTGATAACCCCATACGCAGTGAATAGCCAGCAAGACTAAAAATTGCACCCAGCCATATAGACAGTAATAATAGCAGTAGATAGGCAACATAAGTGACTGCCCATGCACCAATACTAGCATGGTTAAGCTGTAGTGCCAGTGTTAAGGCAACGGCACCCCATAGAGCATATGCCAATATTGCCCACAGATATTTACCATGAAG
Source organism: Psychrobacter sp. I-STPA6b (assembly GCF_020662265.1). Classification (GTDB taxonomy): domain Bacteria; phylum Pseudomonadota; class Gammaproteobacteria; order Pseudomonadales; family Moraxellaceae; genus Psychrobacter. Next base: position 12,126 of record NZ_VEWM01000080.1, on the reverse strand, counting down.
ACCTGCTATCAGTATCAGTAGTGAAGGGGAGTGCTGTTTGGACTGCATGGGTTGTGTGGCTTGCTTGGTTGATGTATTGAGCAAGTGCTGAGGGGGTGCTAAGCGATGTTCTAGGGTATAGCCATTGCCTGTGCTACCAACATTTGAATGCGGCGTTGCAACAAATGTTTGTTGTGCAAATGATGGAAAGTGGATTGATGTTAATGAATTTTCGTTTGCTGGAGTATGAGTATTGGTATAAGTTTTGGCAGTGAGTAACTGACACCAATCAGCAAAGGTGCAGTCACGTATTTCTCGTCCTATTGTAGTTGCTCCAACAACCATTGCCAATATATGAAGTAGAGCTGGTAAGACAGTAGAGGCTAAAAATAGCTGATAATTACTGCCTGCATTAAATAGGCTAACTCGTTGAATGGAAATGGGAGAGTAGTCTATTTTGGCTTGGCTTGGGTTACTACCTTGTTTGATGCTACGTTTAATCTCCACCCCAGCGGAAAATGTTCCAACTGCGGATTGTACCCCACGCTGAATAATACCAGAATGTGAGCCAAATTGGGCGTTAACCTCTAATAATACAGGAGAGGCTTGAGCTTGGTTGATTTTTTCACCAAAATCTCTGGGAATAATGACGACCGCATAGACCTGCTGGCGTAATAAAGCATCATTTGCCTCATTGCTATTTTTAAATATCTGTGTCACTGCTAGGTCTGGGCTGGCATCAAGATAGCGGATTAAGGTTTGCGAATAGCTATTATGGCTATCATTAATCATTCCAATGGGTAGATTAACAATAAATGGGCGTGAAAAAATCCACCAGACCAGCACGATAACAGCAAGTGGTATCCAAAATAGAACGCTAAAATCCCAGCGATTATGGCGTAAAAAATTCCCCTCGTAGCGTGCGCTACGCCAGAAGGCCTGAGCCATCCGTTGAAAGATATTGCCTGGGGCGCTATCTTGAGAGTAGGGGCGTTTGGTCTTTGTACGCAAAGTATCGTCTAAAGTCATGGTAGGCGCTCTTCGTCTGTCTGCTCTTATGGGCTAGTTATGGCTGACACCAGAAGGGTTAGCGTTAGAAAGATTGGGGTCTACCTTGATGGTTACACTCATACCAGCACGGATATTTTTATTTGGTGTGGTTGGACGTGCTTTGATTTCAAAGGTACGCACATCAAATCCATCTTCACTATTGGTTGCACGCCATGTGGCAAAGTCTGAAAGCATAGAGCTGGCATAGACCACAAACTCTTGTTGATAAGGACGCTCAGGTGTTGATAGAGCAGGGATATGCCCAGTAAAATGCTGTCCAATGCCAAATTGATTAAGGTAGTTTTCGGTGACATTTAATACGACCCACTGCTGCTCAGGGTTTACTAAGGTCATCAGCGGTACACCTTGACCAACAACTTCACCAGCATTGATGATGACATCATCCACAATACCTGCAATGGGACTTTTTAAGTTTGCTTCATCTTGAGCCACTTGCGCTTCTTCGATTTTGGCATCGACTTGTGCCACCTGTGCTGCTGCTGCTTGTTTGTCCTCAGACCTTGCACCCTCTAGTGCTAAGTTATACTGTTGGCGGGCAGCTTCAGCTTGCTCATGTTGGGCAATATATTGTGTATACGCTTCATCACGTTTTTGACGAGCCATCAAGCCTTCATTATAAAGACGATTGACACGTTCATAGGTACTTTGGGCAAGCTCAGCAGCAGCTTGATGTGCTTGCCAGCCCGCTTTTGCTTGCGCAACTTCTTGGGGGCGTGCGCCTGCCTCTGCTTTATCAAGCTGGCTTTGAGCGGCTTCTCTGGCTGCCAATGCTTGATTCATTTTTGCGGTGATTTCTGGTGAGTCCATTTCGATAAGCTGCTCACCAACTTCTACAAAATCACCTTCAGTGACAAAGACTTTGGCAACACGTCCAGCAACTTTGGAGGCGATGGCAGTGGTCTGCATTTCCATCTGTCCTTGTAGAGTGATGGGTTCATCATTGCTATCGTGACTTTTTTTCAGACCATAAAAGATAAAGCCGAGTGCGCTGATTACCAGTAAGATAATGACCAGTTTTCTTATTTTTACTGTGGTCGATGGGGTCATACTGTTTATCCTTTAAAATAATATCTTTTATCTACAATAAGCTGTTATGCCATCAATGTTGTATCATCAATTTTAGGCAGGTTATTGCAGTGTATTGATGCTCAATGTGTGTAAAATATTTGATAAATCTCTATTCGCTGTCAGTTTCAGCATCAGTAACCACTGAAACCTTTTTAACCATTTCTAATATAGCTGTTTCTAATATAGTTGCTTCTAATATAACTGTGGTAAACGTACATCTGCTTGATTCATATAGTCATTAAATGCCAAAGGTGTACCACAGCTTTCCATTAGGTTGGCAAGAGCTTGAACATAATCATTCGCTGCTGCTGCTCTTTCTGTGCGTGCTTTTAGGTATTTAGTCTGTGCTTGTGCAACGTCAATGGCAGTATTTACCCCTTCTTGCAATCCAAGTTGTTTTAGACGTAGCACTTCAGCAGTGAGTTGCTCATTGCTGCCTAATGATAAAAAGCGGACACGAGCATTATCAACGGCTTGCCAGTTTTTTTCGACCAATAGTAGGATATTATCACTCACATCAAGCTTACTAAGCTGTGCTTGTCGCAAAGAGGCATCGCCAGCCGCCAGTTGTGCACTTTTATTTAAACCGCCCCATAGCTTCCAGTTTGCTGATACTCCAGCAACCCAACTAGGATTTTTATCAATCTCATGATAACCAAAAATATTAATGGTAGGTTTAAAGCCAGTATCTGAAAATGCTCTTATCTGAGAGGCCTGCTGATATTTCGCATCGACTTTTTTAAGTCCAGGGTGATTTTTTAATGCCAAATCTTGAAAGTAGGCTAACTCTGGTAGTGGTCTGGTATATACAAATAGTGGCGTTGTTGGTTTAATGGGTGTAGGGGTACGCAATAAACTTTGTAATGCTGTCATAGCAAGTCTGGCATCATTGCGTGCTTTGATGGCCTCACTTTGTGCTTCAGCAAGGGCGGACTTTGCTTCTAGTCGCTCTACTGTCGAGATAAAACCTTCATCTAATAGGCGCTGTGCCATGTGGTCAGTCTCTTGGATAGTGCGTAGTGCATCGTCACGCAAATATGCAGCAATAATGGCAAGCTGGGCATTAAAATAGCGCTGTACTAAGGTCGTGTATAGCGTATTACCATCTAACAAAGCATCAGCTTGAGCCTCTTGAGTGCGTGCATCAACAAATCCTGTAATGGCATCTGTACGTCCAGCAGTATAGACTGGCCAGACAACAGCAACGCCTGCACGAGTATTGTTACCCTCACGATGAAACTCATAATTATCAGGAATGTGATTGGTAATGATAGATGAAGGGTCAATACTTGGTGGCAGCGTTCCTAAGCCTAGATTGTTAATACCTTGATTGATACCATCATGAATGCCAGACTTGAGCTGAGATAAGCTCACATCATGATTGATATCATAGTGTGTGGCCGAGGCATTTAAAAACACCATCGGCTGCTTTAAAGACTCTGTTGCTTCGGCACGAAGCTCACTGGCAGCAATGGCAGCATTATTGGCAGCCATCTTTGGTGACACTTGTGTTAGTACTCGTTGAGCTTGGTCTAGGCTAAGCAGACTTGGCACATCCAGTGCGTATGTATCATCTATAACCATACCTGATTTTGGGTCGATATAAGTCTGTAACGCAACGCTTTGCACGTCATTTTGCTCACCACTTTGAATATTACTTTGTATGCTACTTTGAAGATTGTTTTGTATGTTGTTTGCTTGTGGTGCTAAGCGTATTGTTTCAGTGGAGGTTGTCTCTACATACTGAGACACTGGTGTCTCATCAATGGTTACAGAGGTAATCATTGTATCTGTAGCTTGAGCTGCTGGCGCTTCTGTGTTTGCCAATGCAGTTGGTATGCTTGGAATGACTGATATCCCAAGCAACAAATAAGATACTGCCTGAATATGGGTGCTTTTGGATGAGTGATGCGTTGAGGTCATATGGATACCATCTAAAACATAAAGTGGATAAAAAGTGTCTAAAGCCAGATATTAATGAGTAGGTGAATCATTTATCATTATTTGCTATTGTTTATTGTCATGGATTACAGGATTTTTCGTTGTTAGTATCATGCTTTATTCTACTTTTGAATACAGTTTTTTAAATCCAGTTAGCAGTGTGTCACTACAATATTTAGAGGACATAGTCAGTATATGGTGACACATCATATTGATGACTTATCCTTATAAGTTCATATAAGGTTATCAGTAGTTATGTAGTCATAAAGTAAGGCTGAAGGCTAAATAAAACATACATACCATGCGTCCTTGCACAAGCAATATATCCTATCACAATCATGCTGGGCAAACGGCTTGTGTGTTGACTGGAAAGTATAAGGCTGGGGCTTGCCGAAGAAAAAAACAGATGTTAACTCATATCGGGCTTTTTAGATAAAAAATTAAATAAGTAATATTTAAATGATGCTACTAAAGCTTGTTGAACATTCATATTTATAGAAAAATTGAGAAGCTGATTTTAACAAACAGTGACTTAATCAAGGCAATGAATGCAGGTGGCTTATTTATTAAAGTGATAGGTTTGTACAGATGGATTTATAATATAAAACCAGTAGTCCAATAGGTTAAATAAGTATTTTGAGGTTGATGACTCAGTTGACGCCGTTGCTATCTCTAAGTTACCAATATAGGATTATTTATATGGGTTTATTTTATGCACCAATATATAGCGTTAAGGTTACAATCTGTAATCATGAATAATATTTGGATGTTTTTATAAATTATTGAGTTATTACAATGAATACTATGGTGATATCATAGTATTTATCAATTATATCCATCAAAATAATTTATTAAAAAAATACCTGACAGTGATTTAGAGATTTCTAGAATCTGATGAAATTTTATTATCTCTGGAATATAATGTTTCAAAGTCTACTTTAGATGATAGATACCCGACCTAAAAAAAGATATAAAGGCATATACTCAGGACTAAATAAGCTAATATGTACAGGTATACCACAATATATTACTATAGAAAAACAGCCTTATAGTTTTTTGGTAGATATTAGTTTACCTCTGCCTTACTATTATAAAGAATGCACACTTGAAGAAGTTATAGATATGCTAGATAACATAGACGACTATATTGAGAATCTAGAAAAATATGGCTTTGAAAAAAATGGAGCTTAGACTGACTTCTTAATAATATTGAGTTATATAAAATTGAGTTGATGAAATGTTTAATCAAAGAATGAAATACTCGGAGATATGGAAAATTATTACTTTTTTTAGTATGGGTTATCCAGAGCAAAAGCAAATGATTGGTAAACCATCTTATGATTATGGTCATTTTTATGATAGGTTGTCAGATGAAGGTAACTATATTCTACAGCTTGTTAAAATGTTTTTATACAATACTTTTTCTGACTTTTTTCCACATATGAAATCCATTCCTACTACAAATAATAAATTTGCTGGGTCACTTGAAGAATTATGTTCGTTTATATTTGAAGGTATATATAAACCATTTTTAGAGATAGATGTCTTAATGTTTGAGCCAAATGAATTAAAAAATAGCAAAAAATGGCAGTATGTAAGAAAATTAGCAACAGATGGATTGTTAGAGGTTGAGTTGTATCCTGTTGGTTTAAAAAGACCGATTGAGATATGTCTGCCAGATTATATGTACCCAGCACCGATTTATAATAGACAAGATGTTTTTTAAATGGATTGGTATGTTTAAGATAATAGGAATGTTAATATGAATAATATGGATTGTTTTGAACAATGTGAATCCTTGATAAATCCTTTTGTATTACCAGAAATATACTATCAATATAAAGAATTTATATTGGGCATGGATTATGATAAGAAATTTATCAATGAAGGTAAGTTTTTACTCATTGAACAATCAATTTTGCCTATTACAGAGGCAGTTTATATATATAAAGAATTTATTGAACAGTCTTGCCAAATGAATACTCAATGGCCAGAGGCTTTATTTCCTGTATGTGATTATAATTCACAATTTCTTTTTATTATCTTATATAAAGATAAATCTATCATTTCTCCAGTCTATTTTTTAGATATAGGAGCTGGTGATACCATATTAGAATATTATAGCAATAGCCTTTTAGATGTTTTTGAGAATAAAAAAACTATTGATAGTTATCTTACTGATTATGATATTTCAAACCTAGAAACACTACCGAAATCATGGTTTAAGTGTTGACTAATACCACTTCTAACTATGATTTTCCCCTCTCGTAGAATCTGTGATAGTGTGTATTTTTTACCATGAAATACATAGTGAAGTTTTTTTCAGAAAGAAATAGTAGTTTATCTACTACTAAACATATACAAGAAAATGAACTGGAATATATTATAAAGCTTTGCCATATTTTAGAAGATGACAACGATACTATAACTATATATTTGAATAGCATTCAAGTTGCGATTAGTATTAATGTAGTAGAAATAAAATACGAGTTTGAATTTGTCAATGAAAATAAACAAAAATTTCTAATAGATAAAATTGATGAATTTTCAGTTAGACCAGAAAAATTTGGATTTAAACCTTATGATTTAAAATATGGTACGCCTTGATAACTTTCATTATTGCTAGAGAAATAAAATGAAATCCTTGTAGCCAGTTATAGCTATGGTGATGACTTAAACAGTCAAAATATCAATGGCAGTACAAGTTACAGGAACTGCTTATGCCAAAGTTGTGTCTAAAATTAAGATATAAACACGAAGGATCTTAAATTATGGCAATTTTAGTAGATTATTGTGAGCTTATATGTATTGATAGAAGTGATGATAACAGCGATTATGTGTTTCACATACTGGATAATATAGGTCAAATGTATATAGATTACCATGGTCATATGGCGGGTTTGTCAGATGTTATTGATTTGAGTTATTGGCTAAGGTTAATACTAAAAAAGCATGATAAAAATTTAATTCGTGGAACAGAAAAAATCTCTAAAGTCATACCTCAACTATCAGTACTTGCTAAAAAAGAATATGAAGAATATATTCAAGATGAAATAAATTTTGATGGATTTAAAGGGAAGTTGCGGGAAAATAAACGATATGATTTGGGGTGGTTTTCATCACTAGAATTTGAAGAAAGCTATAGTAATAAACGGGGGTGTATTACCACCAAACACCGAATAAAAAACAAAAGATACACTTACTTTCATAAAAAAATACAATCCTATCTATTAGATAAATATCATACAGATGGTGTTATAAATATTTTGAATCTAATAGATATGATTATAGGTAAAGAGACTCTACTCTTTTGGTATTTATATCAAAAAGATTGCTCAAATAATATCACAAAAGAAGAAGGTGCTATTATCTTAGATTTTGTAGATTGCGAGCTAGTACCTTATGTAGGAAGTACAGAGATAAAGATAAATCATTCTGAAAGTGAAACTTTTGTGAAAAATAACAAAGAAAAAATGATTGAGTCATTGACTTATTCTGATAGGTTTAAGCTATATTTAGTTAAGAATAATAAGGATATCAATATTTTGGATAAAGTTATAGATAATTTTTAGCAATATTTTATTGAATAGAATTAAAAATATTCGTTAGCTTGATAGTTCTCCTTTTTAGACTATAACCCCAAAAACCAGCTAACTTGAATGGAGCACAGCAAAATCATTGTTCAAAAAATGACAAGATTGGTTTTTCAAGTAGGGTTAATGAGTCGAGATTATAATTAACATTGAGATTTAATGTTTTTAGATGATTTTTTTATGAGGGCTATATAATGATATTAAATAAGGCAGATGCCACCAATAGACTTGCAAATTTAAAAGATAATTTTTTACAGAATTACTCTGGTTGGAGTTTGACAAATACGCCTAGCTTGTATGTTAAGTTGCCAAAACTTACAGATTTTGTTTATTTGAAAAGGTTTTATAAAGAAACAAATCTAGTTGTTTTCTTTAATATAGCCTATACAAGAGGAGAGTATGGAGTATCTGTAGGATGGAGCGATTCTTTACCTTTGAGAGACCCTGAGATGAATGAGTTTAACTTTTGTGGTTACTGGTTGGACTATTATAGAGAAAATCAACCTACAGAAGAATTTCAAAGAAATTATATGATGGTATCTTTAGAGCGTTTACATGGTCGATTAACAAGGAATAGATATTTAGCAAATAAAGTAATGCCTGAAAATGAATTTTCAATAATTTTTGAGGATCTTGAAACAGTAGCAGTAGAGTACTGGAAAATAATGTTAAAACGTCGGTTTAATATAGAAGCTGAAGATTTGCGATTATAAAATAATAGGTTCTAGTAAATTTAAAGAAGATATTTTGTTTGCTAGGCAATATTCTAAAGTTTTTGCTAAAAATATATAGAATTATAATGAATGTTAAAACAATTTGAAAAAATGATATTAATAGAAACTCTTAATATACTTCAAGATAACTATAATATAGAAATATTAGATAACTGGAAAAATAAAGGCTCAGCATACTCTATTTCTATCTATAAAGATAGTAAGGTGAATCTTTATGTCTATTTCGGTATTCGCTTCGTAAAAAATAGAAACTATATTATTCCTTATATCAGAACATCTGCCAAAGAGATAAAGTTTGCAAATGAGTGTGAAAATAACTTTAATGTAGACTTAAACGGTAACTTAAGCTGTATTAACTCTAATTATATTGGCATAACGCTATATAAATGCGATTTTGAGGGTTGTACAAATACTTCTTCAGAAATAATGGAGCCAACCAAAGAGCTAATGACATCATTATTAACTAATGAATATAGTTTCAATTATGAAAGTGCTAAGAAACATGGTGTCACTAAACTTAATTTTTCACCTGAAATGATAAAGACTTGGGAGTTATTCGAAGAGATATTCTTTATAGATAGTATTGAAGATTGGCAAGTCCATACTATCATCAAACCTGTACTTAAAGATATTGACAGGATTTTTTGTAAATATTATTTACCATTTATAAAAAAATTGATATATTCTATTAGAATGAGTTAAGTATTTAATAACAAGCCATTTGTAGAAGGAAATTATCTTATAATAGCAATTTCTAAGATATTCTAATCCCTTTCTGGTTTTAGCTACGGTTTTTTCAGCATATATTAGACCTTACAAGATTCAATACTATGTTAAAATGGGATTATGTTGCAAGGTTATCCGATACGGTAAATAAATATGAATATAGAGCTTGAATATAAGACTCAAGATGAAGGTTATGGCGATATACTATGGATTGAGCAAAGCCATAATAACTTGAGCTTTGATAAAAGCTTAGAGGTAGTTTGGTTTCAAGCTAATGAATTGGAATATAATCAAAAAAATAAGGCTTTATTTAATGAAGAAAGGAGAGCTTTTATTTATAAAGAAATCAATATAGATGAGTTTTATAAAAAAATATCAGTAATAATCAATCGGATTAAAATTTATCCTTATTCTGTAATAACAATAGGGAACAAACAGTTAGATGTTGATAATTTTAAATTAGACGGATATGAGGAAGTTTATATCCTAGAAGATGACTATGACGAGTTGATAATTTTTATATACAGTTCAAATTTGGCTAAGTTATTCTTTTGGGTAGATCCTATATAAATAAATGTGATATAGATATACAATGTTTTGGATTATGATAGTTTAGGTTCAACTAAGTGCGGAAGCAATTCAAAGTGCAAGTATTAATTTTCCTATAGCAATTGGTACAGGATTAGGTAATTGGTCTGAAGACCTCTCTAAAAGAAGCGTTAGAGTTACTGGTTTTTTAGTATATATGCCTTTGACTTTTGGTATAAATATGCAAAACACTATACAAACATCTGCCAAGGTAAGTTGGGGAAATAAAAAAGTCCCAGTTAAAATTGTATTTGGTGCAAAAAAAGAGGAAGTATATGGTTCATTGTTTGGTATTGGCGTGTAAACCAAAGGCACCAAAGGGATAGTGAATCGTCAATTAGTGAGAATGGATTATCATGAAGCACGTGAAGGTCATGGGGGTTCTGATGGAGTCAAGGGAGATGAATTATCATATTGGGTAGATGGAAACTTACACTATCATGTCAATAAATGGTGAGGATGAAGTATAAAATGAAAACATATTCTGTAGCATATGTACATTATGAAGATGCTGGTGATTTTTTGTGGATGTTGTTAAGTGTTTTAACTTTGCCTCCTATTGAACAAGAACGAATCATTGGTGGTATTAACTCTAATAAAGATGAATGTGGTAATCATTTAGTACAATTTTTAAACACACTGGAAAAGTTTCAAGATGCTTTTTATGACCACTTTGATTTTGAGTCAGATAGTGACTTTGAAGTTTATAAAGAATTTCATCGTTTATTGACATACGGTAATTTTAGAATGGATGCTGAAGGGTTTTACAATGGTGAGGATTGGACTAATCTAAGAAAATGTGGAGCAGAACTATTAAAAACTACAGGGCTACCAATATATGAGCCGTTAGATGTCATAGATTTTCGTGATTTTTTAGAATTTGTTTATGACAAAGATGGAAACATAGTAGGCTTAAATTAACACAAATGTTTAATCATTCAAAAATTCAAACTATAGCTATAATGCCAGAAATGAGCTTGTGCAAGCTAATGATGTATCCTTTGGCTATGATATTGATGGTATCCGTAATGCCAAATCAAAAAATGGCGTAACTATTGATTGTGTTACGGACAAAAACCGCTCTTACGCTCAAGTCATATTAGAGGAGCAGAACAACACCCCTGTAGCCAGCTACAGCTATGGCGATGATTTAATCAGCCAAAATGTGAATGGCAATACCAGCTACTTTGGTTATGATGGTTTAGGTTCAACTAAGTTTTTAACCAATCAGGCTGGACAAATCACAGATAGCTATCAGTATGATGTTTATGGTGAAATCACTACCAAAACAGGCAATACCGATAATATTTATCTATATACAGGAGAACAATACGATAGAAGTCTAAATCAGTATTACTTAAGAGCCAGATATTATAATCAGGGCGTGGGCAGGTTTACGCAGATGGATACGTGGCAGGGTAAAGCCAGTAATCCAACAACGTTAAATAAGTATTTGTATGCTGACGCTAACCCTGTGATGAATATTGACCCGAGTGGGCATATGAGCTTGGGGAGTGTGATGAGTGGACTTAACATAAGAGCAAATTTATCCTCAGCTGCCATAAGGGGGCTCTCACATGGTGGCTCAGCAGCAGCTAGGGTTTTGGGTATTGGAAGTGGTAGTACCTCTTCAGCAGCAGGTGGTATGGCAATAGCAAACCGCTTAGGTCTTCGCTATTTTAAGACGGCTCTTAGAAACTGTAAAGGTAAAAGAAATGATTTTTGTAATTATGCAAAAGGATTTGTCGAGGCACATGTAAAAATAAGACTATTAGTAGCTACCACACCTAATTCAGCAAGAAATAGAAAGCGTAATAAAGTTTACACTGTAGCAGGTGCATTTGATTACAAGAAAGGGATAGGAGTAGCAGCATTCAATGGTCAACATCGAAGCTCTTCAACAAGATTGAGGGGACATGCACTCAAAATGGGTGTTAAGATTGGGGATTGTATAGGAACAAGTACTGTGGGTAGATGTGCTGAATTCCGAGCTACTGACAAATTGTTATTTGGTGGTACTAGAGTTAAAAATATTCGTTGGACATGGGCTTATGAAGTAGATAAAAATCCAAATTCAGGATATTTAGTCTTGGGTAAAAGAAAAGACTATTGTGACGCCTGTCAACATGTTTGGGGTCTGATTAATTAGGAGGAAAACATGCAAGAACAAAATCAAGATATGTTTGAAATGCATTATTATATTACATCACAGGGCATAACGGTGACACTTGAAGACCCTTTATACACATATGACCTAGAAAAAGCTAAAGAGATAGTTTCCTTATTAGATGGTGAAGATTGTAGTGGCATAATAAAGTTAGACAACAAATAAGAGGTTATACTACCAGTAAAAAAGGAGAAACAGTATGACCAGTAAACGCAAAAGATATAGCCGAGAGTTCAAGCTTGAAGCGATCAGTTTAGTC
>NZ_VEWM01000009.1 GCF_020662265.1 Psychrobacter sp. I-STPA6b | reverse complement strand
TCTCTTCCCCCCCCCCTCCCCCTCCCTCTCTTTTTCTTTTCTTCTCCCCCTCTTTCTTCCTCTCTTCTCTTTTCTTTTTTCTCTCCCTCCTCTTCTTCTTTCCCCTTCTTTTTTTTCTCTTCTCCCTCCTCTTTTTTTCTCTTCTTTCTCCCCTCCTTTTCTTTTTTTCTTTTTTTTCCCTCTTCTTCTCTTTTCTTTCCCTCTCTTTTTTTTCTTCTTCCCTCCCCCTTTCTTTCTCTTCCTTTCCTCTTTTTCCTTCCTTCCCCTCTTTCTTCCTCCTCTCTTTTCTCCCTTCTCCTCCTCTTTCTTTCCTTTTCTTTTTCTCTTTCCTCCTTTCCTCTTTTTCTCTCTCTCCCCCCTCCCCCCTCTTTCCCTTTTTTTCTTTCTCCCCCTTCTCCCCCTTCTCTCTCCCTTCCCTCCCCCCTCCTTTCCCTCTCCCCCCCTCCCTTCCTTCTCCCTCTTCTCCCTCTCCCCCCTCCCTTTCCTTCCCTTTCTTTTTTTTCCCTCCCCCCTTCCCCCCTCCTCCTCCTCTTTCTTCCCCTTTTTTCTCTCTCCCCTCTCCCCCCCCCCCTCCCTCCCTCCTCCCCCTTTCCCTCTTTTTCCTCTCTCCTCTTCTTTTTTCTTTTTCCCTCTTCTCCTTTCTTTTTTCTTTCTCTCTCTTCTTTTTCTCTTTCTTCCCCCTTCTTTTTCTCCTCCCTCCCTTTTTTTCTCTCCTCTTCTTTTCTTTTTTTTTTCTTTTCCCTCTCTTTTTCCCCCCCTTCTTTCCCTTCCTCTCTTTTTTTTCTTTCTTTCTCTCCCTTCCTTTCCTTCTCTTTTCCCCTTTTTCCTTCTTCCTCCTTCCTCTTCTCCCCTTCTCTCTCTTTTTTCCCTTCTTTCCCCCTTTCTCTCTTTCCCTCTTTTTTCCCCTCCCTTTCTCTTCTCCCCCTCTTCCTCTTCCTCCT
>NZ_VEWM01000116.1 GCF_020662265.1 Psychrobacter sp. I-STPA6b | reverse complement strand
CCTCTCCCCTCTCCCCTTCTCCCCCTCTTTTTCCTCTTCTTTCCCTTTCTTCTCTTCCCCCTTTCTCCCCTCTTTCCTCCCTCTTTTCCCTCCCTTTTCTTTTTTTCTCTCCTCTCCCCCCTCCCCCTTCCTCCTCCTCTTCTCCCCTTTTCCTTTTTTCTTCTCCTCTTCCCCCCCTTCCTTTTCCCTTCTTCTTTCCTCCCTCCTCCCTCCCCCTCTTTTTTTCCCTTCCCCCCTTCTCTCCTCTTCCCTCCCCCTCCCCCCCCCTTTCCTTCCCCCCCCCCCTCCCTTCTCCCCTTTTCCCTTCTCTTTCCCTCTTTCTCTTTCTTCTTCCCCTTCTTTCTTTCCTTTCCTCTCCCTCCCTTCTCCTTTCCTTCTCCTTTTTCTTCTTTTTTCTTTCCTCTTTCCCCCCCTTTTCCTTCTTCTCCTCTTTTTTTCCTTTCCTTCCTCCCTCCCCCCCTCCCCCTCTCCTTTTTCTTTTTTTTCTTTTCTCTTTCTCCCTCCCCCCTTCTCCTTTTTTCTTTCTTTTTCTTTTTCTCTCTTCTCTTTTTTTCTTCCCCTCCTTTTTCCTTTTCTTTCCTCCCCTCCTTAACTCTCTTCCTTCCCCCCTTTCTTTCTCCCTTTCTCCCTCCCCCCCCCCCCCTTCTCCTTCTTCTTTTTCTTTTCTCTCCTCTTTTCTTTTTTCCCCCTCTCTTTCTCCCTCTCCTCCTTCCCTCCTTCTTTTTTTTCCTTCTCTTTTCTCCTCTTTCTCTTTTCTTCTCCTCCCCTCTTTCTCTCTCTTCTCTCCCCCTCCTTCCCCTCCCCCTTCTCCCCCTTCTTTTCCTCCTTCCCCCCTTTTTTCTCTTTTCTCCCCTTTCCCCTCTTTTCTTCCTCTTCCCCCTTCCTCCCTTTCCCCCTCTTTCCTCTCCTTCTCCTTCTCCTTCTCCCTTTTCCTCCTCTTTTCCTCTTCCTTTCTCTTCTCCCCCTCTTCCTCTTCCTCCTCCTCTCTC
>NZ_VEWM01000089.1 GCF_020662265.1 Psychrobacter sp. I-STPA6b | reverse complement strand
AAGGGGAAAAGAAGAGAAGAAAGAGAAAGGAGAGGGAGGGAAGAAAAGGAAAAGAGAGAAAAGGGGAAGGGGGAGGGGAAAAAAGGGGAGAGGGGAGGGAGGGGAGAAGAAAGAAAGGGGAGAGGGGAGGGGGAAGAGGGAAGAAGGGAGGAGAGGAGAGAAAAGAAAGAAAGAGAGGGGGGAAGGGAAGAGAAAAAGGGGAGAAAGGAGGAAGAGGAAGAGGAAGGGGAAAAAGAAAAGAGAAGAAGAGAAGAGAGAGAAGGGAGAAAAAAAAGGGAAGAGGGGGGAGAGAGGAGAGAGGGAGAGGGGGAAAGGGAGAGGGAAGAAGGGAGGGAGGGAAGGAGGAAGGAAGGGGAGGAGGAAGGAGAGAAGAAAGAGAAGGAGAGAAAGGAAAAAGGAGGAAAAGAGGGGGGGGGAGAGGAGGGACGGAGGGAAGAAAAAGAGAAAGAAAAGAAAGGAAAAAAAAAGGGGAAAAAAGGGAAGAAGAAGAGGGGGAGGAGGGAGGAAAGGAGAGAGGGGGAGGGGGAGAGGGAAAGGAGGGGGAGGGGGAGGGGGGAGAGGGAAGGGAGGGAGAAAGGGGAGGAAAGAAAAGAAAAGGGAGGGAGGAAAAGGGAAGGAAAGAAGGGAGGGGGGGAAGAGAAAAGGAAAAAAGAAGAGAAGAGAAAAGAGGAAGGGAAAAGAAGAAGAGGGGAGAAAGAAAGGAAGAGAAAAGGAGAAAAGAAAGAAAGGGAAAAAGGGGGAAGGGAAAGGAGGGAAAGGAGGGAGGAGGGAGGAGGAGGGAGGGGAAAAAAGGAGGGAAAAGAGAAAGGGGGGGAGGAAGGAGAAGAAGAGAGAGAGAAAGAAGGAAAGGAGGAGAAAAAAAGGAGGGGGGGAAGGGGGAATAGAGAAAATTTAAAGAGTAAGTGAGGGGATAGGATAAGTAATAATAAAAAGAGATATAATAGAGTAAAAAAAATGAAATAATAAAATAATAATTGTAGTTAAAAAGATTTAGGCTTCTTCTTACGTGGTGTTAGTA
>NZ_VEWM01000024.1 GCF_020662265.1 Psychrobacter sp. I-STPA6b | reverse complement strand
GGGGGGGGGGGGGGGGGGGGGGAAAGAAGAAGAAGGAAGAAGAGAGGGAGAGAGGGAGAGGGGGAGAGGAGAGGGGGAGAAGAGAAAGGAAAAAAGAAGGGAGAAGGGGGAAGAAGGGAGAAAGAGAAGGGGAGGGAGAGGGGAGAAGGGGGAAAGAAAGAAAAGGGGAAGGAGGAAAAGGAGAAGGAGAGAAAGAAAAAAAAAAAGGGAAGAAAGGGGAGAAAAGGAAAAAGGAAGAGGAAAGGGAGGAGGGAGGGGGAAAGGAGGAGAGGGGGAAAGGAGGGGGAAGAGGAGAAAGGAGAAGGGGGGGAAAGGAAGAAGGGGGGGAGAGGGGGGAGGAGGGGGAGGAAGGGAAAAAGAAGAAAGAAGAAGAGAAGGAGGAGAAAAGGGGGAAAGGAGAAAGGGAAGGGGGGGGGAAGGGGAGGAAGGAGAAAAAGAAAAAAAGGGGGGAGGGGGGGGGAGGGAAAAGGGAGGAGAAGAAGGAGGAAAAGGGAGGGAAGAAGAGGGGGGAAAGAAAAGAGGGGGGGGAAAGAAAAAAAGAAGGGAAGGGAAAAAAGAGGAAGAAGGAGAGGGAGGGAAAGGGGGGGAGGAGGAGGGGGGAGGAGGGGAGGAAAAAAAGGGGAGAGGGAAAGAGAGGGAGGAAAGGGAGGGGAAGGGGGGGGGGGAGGGGGGGGAGGGGGGGGGGGAAGAAAGGAGGGGAAAGAGGAAGAGGGGAAGGGGAAAGAGGAAGAAGGGAGAGAGGGGGAGAGGAGGAAGGGAGGAGGAGGGAGGGGGGGGAAGGGGGGAGGGGGGGGGAAAGGGGGGAGGGGAAAGGGAGGGGGAGGGGAAGGAGGGGGAAGAGGGAAGGAGGGGGGAGGGAGGGGAGGGGGGAGAGGGAGGAAAGGAGGGGAGGGAAAAGGAAGGAAGGGAGGAAACAGGGAAGAGGGGGGGGAGGAGGGGGAAGGAAAAGAAGGGAAAGAAGGAAGGGAAGAGGAGGGGGAAGGAAAAGGAGGAGGCGGCTTTATGGGACGCTTTATTTTAGGACATTTACATGAG
>NZ_VEWM01000026.1 GCF_020662265.1 Psychrobacter sp. I-STPA6b | reverse complement strand
TCTCCCTCCTTCTCCCCCCCTTCCTCCTCCTTCTTTTCTTTTCTTTCTCCCTCCTCCTTCTTTCTTCTTCTTTCCCCCCTCTTCCCCTTTCTCCTTCTTCTTTCCTCTCCCTTCCCCCCTCCCTTTCTCCCCCCCTCTCTTCTCTTTCTCCTCCCTCCTTCTTCCTTTCTCCTTCTTCTCTTTCCCCCCCCCTCCTTTTCTTCCTTTTCTCTCTCCCTTCTTTCTCCTCCCTCTCTCTCTTCCTCCCCCCTTCCTCCCTTCTTTTCCCCTTTCCCTCCTTCCTCCTTTTCCCTTTCTCCCTTTCTTCTTCTTTTTTCCTTTTCCTCCCCTCTTTTCTCTTCCTTTCTTCTCCTTCCCCTTTCCTCTCTCCCTTCCCTCCTTTCTTCCCTTCTCTCCCCCCTCCCTCCCCTCCTTCCCCTCCCTCCCTTCCTCCCTTCTTTTCTCCCCTTCTCCCTTTTCTCTCCTCTTTCCTCCTCTTTTCTTTTTCTTTTTCCCCTTCCTTCCTTCCCCTCTTCCTTCCCCCCTCTCCTCCCTTTCTTTCTCTCTCTCTTCTTTCCTTCTTCTCTCCCTCTCCTTTTCCCTCCTCCCTTCCCTCCTCCTTCTCTTTTTCTTTTTCCCTCTTTCTCCTCCCTCTTTTCTCTTCCTCCTCTTTCTTCCTCTCCCTTTCCTCCCCCCCCTCCCCCCCCTCCTTTCTTTCTTTTTTTTTCTCCTTTTTCTTCCTCCCCTCTTTCTCTCTCTCCTCCTCTCCCCCCCCCCCCCCCCCCCTCCCCTCTTTCCTTTCTTTCTCCCTTTCTTCCCTTTCTTTCCCCCCTTCTCTTTTTTTCTTCTTCTTTCCCTCTTTCTCCCTTCCTCTTTTTCTTTTTTTCTTTTTTCTTCCTTCCTTTTTTTTTTTCCTTTTTTCTTTCTTTTTTCTTGTTTCCTCTTCTTTTTCTTTTCCCTCCTCTTTCCTCTCTTCTTTTCTCCCTTCTTTCTCCTTTTTTCCTTTCTCCTCCCCTTCCTCCTCTCCTTCCCTCTCCCCCTCCTTTCTCTTCTCCCCCTCTTCCTCTTCCTCCTCCTC
>NZ_VEWM01000011.1 GCF_020662265.1 Psychrobacter sp. I-STPA6b | reverse complement strand
CCTTTCTCTCTCCTCCTTTCTCTCCTCTTCCTCCCTTCTTCCCTTTCCTTCTCCTTCCCCCTCCCCTCCCTCTTCCCTTTCCTTTTCCCTCCTTCCCCTTCTTTTTTCCCCTTTTCCCCTTTCCTCCTTCTTCTTTCCCCTCCCCCCTTTTCTTTTCCCTCTTCTTTTCCTCTTCCCCCTCTCTTTTCCTCTCCTCCCTTTCCTTCCCTTTTTTTTTCCTTCTTTTCTTTTCCTCCTCTTCTCTTCCTCCTTCTCTTTTCCCTCTTTTTTCTCCCCTCCTTCTCCTCCCTTTCCCCCCCCTCTCTCCTCTCTTTCCCCCTCCTCCTCCCTTTCCCCCCCTCCCCTTTCCTCCTCCCCCCTCTTCTCCTCTTTCCTTTTCCTCTCCTTCCTCCCCCTCTCTCCTCTCCCCTCCCCTTTTTCTCTCTCCCCCTCTTTCTTCTCCCTCTTTCCCCCTCCCCCTCTCCTTCTTCTTTCCTTTCTTCTTTCCCCTTCTCTTTCTCTCCTCCTTCCCTCCTCTCTCTCTCCCTCCCTTTCTTCTCTTTTTTCCTTCCTCTTTTTCCTCTTTCGGTACCTTCCTTTCCTGTCCCCTCTTTTTTCTCCCCTCTCTTCCTCCTCTTTTCCCCCTCCCCTTCCCTCTCCCCCTTCTTCTTCCCCCCCCCCCTCCTTCCTTCCCCTTTCCCCTTCTTTCCCCCTCTCCTCCCTTCCCCCCTTCCCTCCCCCCCCCTTCTCCCCCTCCCTCCTCCCTTCCCCTTCCCCTTTTCCTTTTTCTCCTTCTTCTTCCTCCCCTTCTTTTTCCCCCCCCTCTTTCCTCTTTTTCCTTTTTTTTTCTTTTCTTTTCCCCCCCTTTTCTTTCTCTTTTCCTTTTTCCTCTCTCTTCTTCTTTTTCCCCCCCTTTCCTTCCCCCTTTCTTCTTTCTCTCCTCCTCTTTTCTTCCTCTTTCCTTCCCTCTCCCTCCCCCCCCTCCTCCTTTCTTCTCTTTCTTCCTTCTTTTCTCTTTCCCTTTCTTCCTTCCTCTTCCCCCCTTCCTTCCCTCCTTCCCTTTTCTTTTCCTTCTCTCCCTTTTCTTTTTTTTTCCTTCCCCCCCCTCTTTCTCTTCTCCCCCTCTCCTCTCCCCCTCTCCCT
>NZ_VEWM01000001.1 GCF_020662265.1 Psychrobacter sp. I-STPA6b | reverse complement strand
ATATAAACTTATCTGAATTATATAATTTATTTTTTCCCTCTCCCCCTCTTTTCTCTCCCCCCCCTTCCCTTTTCTTCTCTCTCCTTTTCTTTTCCCTCTCCTTTCCCCTCTCCTTTTTTCCTTCCTCCCCCTCCTCCCCTTCCCTCCTCCTCTTTTTTCCTTTTTTTTCCCCCTCTTCCTTCCTCTCCCCCCCCCCTTCTTCTCCCTTTCTCCCCTCCCCCTTTTCCTTCTCCCTCTTTCTCCCTTTTCTTCTCTGTCTCTTCCCCTCTCTTCTTCTCCCCTCCCTCTCCTTCCCTTCCTTCCTCCCCTCCTTCTCCCTTTTCCCCCTCTTTTTCCTCCTTCTTTCCCCTCCCTTTTTTTTTCTTTTTTTTCCCCCCTCCCTTTCTCTCCCTTCCTTTTCTTTCTTTTTCTCTTCCCTCTTTTCTTTTCTCCCTTTTTCTTTCTCTTCCCTCTTCTTCTTTCTTTCCCTTTTCCCCCTTTTTCTTCTCCCTTTCTTCCTTCCCCTCCCCTTCTTCTTTCTTCCCCTTTTCTTCCCCTTCCTTTTTTTTTTCTTCCCTCTTTTTCCTTTTTCTTCTCTCTTTTTCCCTCCTTCCCTCCTCCCCCTTCTCCCTTTCTTTTCTCCTCCTTTCCCCCCTTCTTTTTCCTTTTTTCCCCTTTTCTTTTCCTTTCTTTTCCTTCCTTTTTCCCCCTTTCTTCTTCTCCCCCTTTTTTCTCTCCCCTCCCCCTTCCTTTCTCTCCCCCCTCCTTTTTCTCCCCTTCCCTCCTTCTCTCCTCTTCTTTCCCTTCTTCTTCCTCTTCTCCCTTTTCTCTTCTTCCTTCTTTTTTTTCTCCTCTTTTTCTTTCCCTCTCCTCTTCCTCTCTTTCTCCTTTTCTTTCTTCCCCTCCTTTCTCCCCCTCTTCCTCCTTCTTTTCTTCCTCCTTTTTTCCTTCCCCCCCTCTTCTTTTTTTCCCCTCCTCTTTTCCCCTTTCTTCTTTTTTTTTCTCCCCCCTTTCTTCTCTCCCTTTCCTTTTTCTTCCCTCTTCTTTCTTTCTTTCTCTCCCCTCTTTTCCCCCTTTTTCTTCCTTTTCCCCCTTTCCCCTTTCTCTTTCCTCTCTCCCTCTCCCTTTTTTTTTTCTCCCCCCCCTTTTCTTTTCCCTTTTTTTTTCTCCCTCTCCCTCTTTTCCTTCTTCTTTCTCTCCTCTTTCTTCTTTTCCCTCTCTCTCTTTCCTCCCCTCTCTTCTTTTCTCCTCCCCCTTTCCCTCCTTTTTCTTTTCCCCTTTCTTCTTCTCTTTT
>NZ_VEWM01000063.1 GCF_020662265.1 Psychrobacter sp. I-STPA6b | reverse complement strand
ATAAAGATAAAAAACTTCTTGACAGTGAGGGAGATTAGCGTATAATACGCACCTCATCGGGACGAGCTAAACACTTTAATGAAACAATTGATTAATTGTTGAATGGAAGGGTTTAGATTGAAACGAAGAAAAAAAGAATTGAAAAAAAGCTTGACAGATATTAAAAACATGATATACTGGATGGCTCACTAAGCAAGATAAACACTCAAATATGAGTAACTTCAAATTGAAGGCTATCTTAGTTTAGATATAACATACAATGGAAGACATTGTATGTCAACTATTTAAAAGCAAACTAAAGAACAACTTGTGTGGATTTTTGCTGACACAGAATGTTAATGAATTAAAGTTGGTCAAAGACTAACTATAAAAAGATTATCATTCTTTAAGGCAAGAAAACTCAAAAGTTAATTCATTACGAACATACGAATGAGCAATAAAATGCCAGTAGTCGAAAGACTATACGATTAAAGAATGAGCCAAGATTAGGAATCATCTTAAAAGATTCCAAGAAGATTAAACTGAAGAGTTTGATCATGGCTCAGATTGAACGCTGGCGGCAGGCTTAACACATGCAAGTCGAGCGATGAAGGTCTAGCTTGCTAGACTGGATTAGCGGCGGACGGGTGAGTAATGCTTAGGAATCTGCCTAGTAGTGGGGGATAGCTCGGGGAAACTCGAATTAATACCGCATACGTCTTACGGGAGAAAGGGGGCTACTTGTAGCTCTCGCTATTAGATGAGCCTAAGTCAGATTAGCTAGTTGGTGGGGTAAAGGCCTACCAAGGCGACGATCTGTAGCTGGTCTGAGAGGATGATCAGCCACACCGGAACTGAGACACGGTCCGGACTCCTACGGGAGGCAGCAGTGGGGAATATTGGACAATGGGGGGAACCCTGATCCAGCCATGCCGCGTGTGTGAAGAAGGCCTTTTGGTTGTAAAGCACTTTAAGCAGTGAAGAAGACCTTATGGTTAATACCCATAAGCGATGACATTAGCTGCAGAATAAGCACCGGCTAACTCTGTGCCAGCAGCCGCGGTAATACAGAGGGTGCAAGCGTTAATCGGAATTACTGGGCGTAAAGCGAGCGTAGGTGGCTAATTAAGTCAGATGTGAAATCCCTGGGCTTAACCTGGGAACTGCATCTGATACTGGTTAGCTAGAGTAGGTGAGAGGGAAGTAGAATTTCAGGTGTAGCGGTGAAATGCGTAGAGATCTGAAGGAATACCGATGGCGAAGGCAGCTTCCTGGCATCATACTGACACTGAGGTTCGAAAGCGTGGGTAGCAAACAGGATTAGATACCCTGGTAGTCCACGCCGTAAACGATGTCTACTAGTCGTTGGGGGACTTGATCTCTTAGTGACGCAGCTAACGCAATAAGTAGACCGCCTGGGGAGTACGGCCGCAAGGTTAAAACTCAAATGAATTGACGGGGGCCCGCACAAGCGGTGGAGCATGTGGTTTAATTCGATGCAACGCGAAGAACCTTACCTGGTCTTGACATACACAGAATCCTGTAGAGATACGGGAGTGCCTTCGGGAATTGTGATACAGGTGCTGCATGGCTGTCGTCAGCTCGTGTCGTGAGATGTTGGGTTAAGTCCCGCAACGAGCGCAACCCTTTTCCTTAGTTACCAGCGGTTTGGCCGGGAACTCTAAGGATACTGCCAGTGACAAACTGGAGGAAGGCGGGGACGACGTCAAGTCATCATGGCCCTTACGACCAGGGCTACACACGTGCTACAATGGTAGGTACAGAGGGCAGCTACACAGCGATGTGATGCGAATCTCAAAAAGCCTATCGTAGTCCAGATTGGAGTCTGCAACTCGACTCCATGAAGTCGGAATCGCTAGTAATCGCGGATCAGAATGCCGCGGTGAATACGTTCCCGGGCCTTGTACACACCGCCCGTCACACCATGGGAGTTGATTGCACCAGAAGTGGTTAGCCTAACTTAGGAGGGCGATCACCACGGTGTGGTCAATGACTGGGGTGAAGTCGTAACAAGGTAGCCGTAGGGGAACCTGCGGCTGGATCACCTCCTTAAAAACGACATTCGGTCAGCAAGAATTCACAACAAGTTGTTCTTTAGTTTAAGCTAAGCTCGGGGTCTGTAGCTCAGTTGGTTAGAGCACCGTGTTGATAACGCGGGGGTCATAAGTTCAAGTCTTATCAGACCCACCAAATAACTACGGGGCCATAGCTCAGTTGGTAGAGCGCCTGCCTTGCACGCAGGAGGTCAGGAGTTCGACTCTCCTTGGCTCCACCATGATATAGAGTGAAGCGAAAGCAGAACAAAGTAATTTTATATATAGATTATTTTCTTCTGTTTTATACAGATGATAATGACCTGACGAAGGCATTATGATTATTTAAAAACATAGATATGAGTCTGGGTTAAGTTATATATACACAATATATAATTTAACCTGATAATCAACCTTTAATGACATCAGTTGTTATCCCAAGGGTTGGTTATCGAAAGTAAAGAGAACTGAATCAAGCGTAAACATAGGTGATATCGTTATCATTACTACATAGAATCCTAAGACTAATTGGGGTTGTATGGTCAAGTAATGAAGCGCACATGGTGGATGCCTTGGCAGTCAGAGGCGAAGAAAGACGTGACAGCCTGCGATAAGCTTCGGGGAGGTGGCAATATCCTGCGATCCGGAGATTTCTGAATGGGGAAACCCACCTAGCATAAGCTAGGTATCCTAATTTATTAGGAAGCGAACCGAGTGAAGTGAAACATCTCAGTAACTCGAGGAAAAGACATCAAATGAGATTCCCCTAGTAGCGGCGAGCGAACGGGGAGGAGCCGACGGACTCTAATGTAGAAGAACAGTGTGGGAAAGCTGACCATAGTGGGTGATAGTCCCGTATTCGAAACATTAGAAGAAGCATATTAAGTAGTGCGGGACACGAGAAATCCTGTATGAAGATGGGGGGACCATCCTCCAAGGCTAAATACTCCTGACTGACCGATAGTGAACCAGTACCGTGAGGGAAAGGCGAAAAGAACCCCTGTGAGGGGAGTGAAATAGAACCTGAAACCGTGTGCGTACAAGCAGTGGGAGCGGACTTGTTCCGTGACCGCGTACCTTTTGTATAATGGGTCAGCGACTTATATTCTGTAGCGAGGTTAACCGAATAGGGGAGCCGTAGGGAAACCGAGTCTTAATAGGGCGTCTAGTTGCAGGGTATAGACCCGAAACCGAGTGATCTATCCATGAGCAGGTTGAAAGTGCCGTAACAGGCATCGGAGGACCGAACCCACTGTCGTTGAAAAGCCAGGGGATGACTTGTGGATAGGGGTGAAAGGCTAATCAAACTCGGTGATAGCTGGTTCTCCCCGAAAGCTATTTAGGTAGCGCCTCGGACGAACACCATTGGGGGTAGAGCACTGTTTCGGCTAGGGGGTCATACCGACTTACCAAACCGATGCAAACTCCGAATACCGATGAGTGATATCCGGGAGACACACGGCGGGTGCTAACGTCCGTCGTGGAGAGGGAAACAACCCAGACCGCCAGCTAAGGCCCCAAATTCCTAGTTAAGTGGGAAACGAAGTGGGAAGGCATAGACAGCTAGGAGGTTGGCTTAGAAGCAGCCACCCTTTAAAGAAAGCGTAATAGCTCACTAGTCGAGTCGGCCCGCGCGGAAGATGTAACGGGGCTCAAACTAGGAGCCGAAGCTGCGGATTTGAAAATTGTTTCAAGTGGTAGGGGAGCGTTGTGTAAGCCTGTGAAGGTGTGTTGTAAGGCATGCTGGAGGTATCACAAGAGCGAATGCTGACGTGAGTAACGATAATGCGAGTGAAAAGCTCGCACGCCGGAAGACCAAGGGTTCCAGTCCAACGTTAATCGGGGCTGGGTGAGTCGACCCCTAAGGCGAGGCCGAAAGGCGTAGTCGATGGGAAATTGGTTAATATTCCAATACTTGTTTATGATGCGATGGAGGGACGGAGAAGGTTATGCCAGCCTGGTGATGGTTATCCAGGTGGAAGGATGTAGGTAGAGTGATTAGGCAAATCCGGTCACTTAATACTGAGATCTGATAGCAAGCTGTACATGTACAGCGAAGTGGCAAATACCATGCTTCCAGGAAAAGCTTCTAAGCGATAGTCATAAACGAATCGTACCCGAAACCGACACAGGTGGTCAGGTAGAGAATACCAAGGCGCTTGAGAGAACTCTGCTGAAGGAACTAGGCAAAATGGTACCGTAACTTCGGGAGAAGGTACGCTGTCGATGGTGAAGGACTTGCTCTGTAAGCTATTGACAGTCGCAGATACCAGGCTGCTGCAACTGTTTATTAAAAACACAGCACTCTGCAAACACGAAAGTGGACGTATAGGGTGTGATGCCTGCCCGGTGCTGGAAGGTTAATTGATGGGCTTAGCGTAAGCGAAGGTCTTGATCGAAGCCCCAGTAAACGGCGGCCGTAACTATAACGGTCCTAAGGTAGCGAAATTCCTTGTCGGGTAAGTTCCGACCTGCACGAATGGCATAATGATGGCAGCGCTGTCTCCAGCAGAGGCTCAGTGAAATCGAAATCGCAGTGAAGATGCTGTGTACCCGCGGCTAGACGGAAAGACCCCGTGAACCTTTACTACAGCTTTACATTGAACTTTGACCTGACTTGTGCAGGATAGGTGGGAGGCTTTGAAGCAGATACGCCAGTATTTGTGGAGCCATCCTTGAAATACCACCCTGGTCATGTTGGGGTTCTAACTCAGATATAACAGTATCGAGGACAATGTATGGTGGGTAGTTTGACTGGGGCGGTCTCCTCCTAAAGAGTAACGGAGGAGTACGAAGGTGCGCTCAGAACGGTCGGAAATCGTTCAAAGAGTATAAAGGCAGAAGCGCGCTTAACTGCGAGACCCACAAGTCGAGCAGGTACGAAAGTAGGTCTTAGTGATCCGGTGGTTCTGTATGGAAGGGCCATCGCTCAACGGATAAAAGGTACTCTGGGGATAACAGGCTGATACCGCCCAAGAGTTCATATCGACGGCGGTGTTTGGCACCTCGATGTCGGCTCATCTCATCCTGGGGCTGAAGCAGGTCCCAAGGGTATGGCTGTTCGCCATTTAAAGAGGTACGCGAGCTGGGTTTAGAACGTCGTGAGACAGTTCGGTCCCTATCTACCGTGGGCGTTGGAAATTTGAGAGGATCTGCTCCTAGTACGAGAGGACCAGAGTGGACGAACCGCTGGTGTTCGGGTTGTCATGCCAATGGCATTGCCCGGTAGCTACGTTCGGATGGGATAACCGCTGAAAGCATCTAAGCGGGAAGCCCACCTCAAGATTAGATTTCCCCTAAGAGCCGTTCAAGACTAGGACGTTGATAGGCAGGGTGTGGAAGCGTAGTGATACGTGTAGCTAACCTGTACTAATTGCTCGTTTGGCTTGACCATACAACACCCAATTGGTTTTGTATAAACAAGTCTTGATAACGATTTTATATCATCCGATTTTACTTAGCTTGATTTAGCTTAATATATTTAACACTTTAGACTCATATCTAACCCCCTTTGCTGACGACAATAGCAAGATGGAACCACCTGATCCCTTCCCGAACTCAGAAGTGAAACATCTTAGCGCCAATGGTAGTGTGGTTCGCCCATGTGAGAGTAGGTCATCGTCAGCTCCCTATACCTAAAGCCCCCTTTAACATTCGTTAATGGGGGCTTTTTATTGCCTATATCTTGAGATTTCTTACAATACTTCTTTATTCATCACTCTTCTGCTTGCTTATAAGCCTTTATTCTGTTGTATTTCAAGATCCTAATTAATCAATAGTTTTGGGATAGCTGAGTGAATTTGGTTGCTTTCTAATGATTAATTATTACAATAGAAACTTAACTAAGAATATATTAAGGATTTTTTTATGACCACATCAACGGTTGTTTATCAAGGTGAATTACGAACACAAGCGCTTCATTTACAGTCAAATAATCAAATTATTACAGATGCACCTACAGACAATCATGGTAAGGGTGAGGCTTTTTCTCCAACTGATTTGTTAGCAACCAGTCTTGCTAGTTGTATGTTGACTATCATGGGAATTAAAGCTGATAGTATGGACTTGGATATTGTAGGAACTAAAGCTGAGGTTACTAAGGTAATGGCAACAGAACCTCGTCGAGTGAGTGAAGTGCATGTTAGTATTTATCTGACACAAACCTTTGATGAACGTACGCAAAAAGTTTTAGAGCAAGCGGCGTTAAGTTGTCCAGTAGCAAAAAGTATTCACCCAGATATACAGCAAGTTGTGAATTTTCATTATGCTGAATGATGTTGAGTCGGGTAAGTTACTACTTTTTATTTATCATGCACCTTCCAAAAATACTCAATATTTATGCCAAGCAGTTGTGGATAGCATCAAAGAGGCTAGCATAAGGATAAAAGTACTGAGTGTGGAGTGTGTTCAGCCTCAAGATGTATTAGAAGCAGATGCGGTGCTATTAGGTACTTTGGAGAATTTAAGCTATTTATCAGGGATGACCAAGGATTTTTTTGATCGTTGTTATTATCCTTTGCTAGAAAAAAAGCAGGGTCTTGCTTTTGCTGCCTATGTACGTGCTGGTCATGATGGTACTGGTTCAGTACGTGCATTAGAGACTATTACAACAGGGCTTAGATGGCGGTGGGTACAGCCTGCATTAGTGCTAAAAGGCAGTTGGCAAGACTCCTTTGTCACAGAGGCTAAAGAGCTGGCTCTTTCAGTAGCTGTTGGACTAGAATGTGGTATGTATTGATTTCTATACAATATATATATGCATTAGTTGGACTGTGCTGAGCCTGCTGAGACAACCTGTACTTGAAGATATACTCCGATACTGTTAGGAAAGCAAAGCTGTCCTGTTTCATCTACCATTTTCCAATAGGAAAAGACGGTAGTCGGTATGGATGGTGCAATGAATGCAACGCTTAAATCTACAGTTTCACCAGGTTTTGTATCTGGAATATCGATGATGTTAGTTAAGGGGGTAATATGGAAGTTATACTCTTTGGTAAATGGTTGTAGAGAGGCTTGCTGTTGTAGAAAGTCATTGTTTTGTTGACATTGTAGTTTACGTCCACTCCATTGTGTGTTTCCTGTATTTTGTATACGCCATGTTTTGCAAAATCTTTCATTGACACATACGAGACTGCCGTCTGGTACTGTTTCTGATATGAAGTGTGAGCTATCTTCAGCCTGTTGTTGAAACCAGCGCATGGGTTCAGTTAATGGGTTAATTGGTGTGGCATCGTAGCCAGATAGCTGATATTTTTCCCATTCTATTTTGATAAGATATTGTGGATGAACTTGCATAGCAATCGCTACTTTTGTGAGGTTTATTAGTGTCGGGCTTTTATCCTTTTCCATCATACGATACAGTGTACTGCGAGAGATATTGGCGGTTTTTGCTAGTTGTTCTTTTGTAATTTGGTGCTTTTTGCAGAATTCAGTAATAAAGTGCTCAAGTGACATGATATTATCCTACTTCTCTTTTATCAGATTTCTTTTTATCTTTATTTAGTTTACAAAAAAAATTTTAACATTTCATTATATTATGGAGTGATAGAAAATACTTCTTTGTTGAGTCATTAAGATGTAGGTTAGGGTTGTATTATATATTCACTCTGTGAGCTTGGTGCTTACAAATGAATTTATTATCCAATATTACCTACGTTTATTGCTTTGACTAAGTCACTATTTATTAAAATCAGTATCTTAATTTTTCCTATGAAGATGAATGTTTAACGGCTGTTACAGTTTTATGATGTCTTAAAAGAGTAGAGTTATATATCCGGAAAAATAGTTATTTGAATATGTCAGCATAAATTTTAAATTTGAAAAGGAAAGAGTATGAATATAGGTGTATATAGAGTTGGTATTCTGGGCTTACTACTAATGTCTGCTTGTGCTAATGCATCAACGTTACAACAGATACAACGAGTTGATGAGTTATTGGCAACTAAGGATTATTATCCAATTGAGCAAGGTGATTTGTACGGTAAGTTAGATAAGTATGGTTCACGTACAAAAAGTCTGGAGTTAATGCAAGGACGTGAGTATTTGATTGTTGGTGTTTGTGATAATGATTGTAGTGATATTGATTTATCCATTCATAACAGCCAAGGTGAGATAGTTGATTCTGATGATCACATCAATGATTTGGCTAAATTAAAGTTTGC
This sequence comes from Psychrobacter sp. I-STPA6b, assembly GCF_020662265.1. Taxonomy (GTDB): domain Bacteria; phylum Pseudomonadota; class Gammaproteobacteria; order Pseudomonadales; family Moraxellaceae; genus Psychrobacter. Next base: position 440,558 of record NZ_VEWM01000063.1, on the reverse strand, counting down.
AGCAATAGATGATGGTTTGTATGATCTTGAAGTTGAAATGTATAGTTGTAAGACAGCCTATTGTTATTATCGGGTACGCAGTTATATGAAGTCTGAGTGATGGGAATTCAAAGAGGTCTTCATATATAGCTACTTTCATTTTGTGCCATTTTTCTGCTTTGCTTATATCAGCACTCTATATCAGGCTTTGTGTTATAGTTGACGAAGTCTAAAACTGAAATAGATACTGGGCGACTGAGTATACTGTAGATGTACTGTGCGACGGTACAATAAATGAGGTCAACACTGTATAAAAATATGTGGAGGATTTCAACAGTTAATAATTAATAGATTAGTCAATAAAAAAACCACATTAAATCATATTGATTTAATGTGGTTTAGAATATGGTGGGTCGTCCGCGACTCGAACGCGGGACCAATAGATTAAAAGTCTACTGCTCTACCAACTGAGCTAACGACCCTGATAAGTTACTAAAGCATTGCTTTAATTAGCTTTTCAAGTGGAAATCTTTTAAGACCTCCTGTTGAAGTGTTTCTTTATCCCCTCAACGTGAGAGCATATTATACGCATCAAAAATTATAATGCAACCCTTTTTTTTAATTTTTTTGATTTTTTTTCAAAAAAAGGCAAATTGATGTCAAAGAGCCATTAATCTCGGGATAATGCTTCGACTGGGTTTAGTTTGGCAGCACTGCGAGCAGGTAAGAAGCCAAAAAGGATACCAATCAGTGTAGAGCAGACAAAGGCTGCAATGATGGATGTGGGAGAGTAGAGAACTTTGAAATCTTCAGAGCCGAGGCTATTAATCCCCTCACCAATCATAAATGCCAATAAAACGCCAAGTGTACCACCCAGTAAACACACTAAGATGGCTTCAATTAAAAACTGTTGCATGATGTCACTTTGTCTGGCACCAACTGCCATACGGACGCCTATTTCATTAGTACGTTCACTGACAGAGACCAGCATGATATTCATGACACCAATACCACCAACAATTAATGAGATGACAGCGATGGATGAGATAAGCAGTGTCATAGAGGTCGTGGTTGCTTCGATGGTCTTACGGATGGAGTCTGAGTTGCGAATTCTAAAGTCTTCTTCACCATGACGACTAATCAATAGCTCTTTAATAGCATTTTCTGCTGCTGAGGATGCGTAACCACTATCGACTAAGGCAACGAAACGCTCAATATAAGTGCTACCTTGAATACGTGACATCATGGTCGTATAGGGCATATACAGTGTTGGTGAGTCACTTGCACTAAAGGCATCTTTGTTGGGTGCGAGTACACCGATAACACGCCCAGGAACATTACCAATAAGAATAACTTTACCAATGGGATTTGCTTCATTAGCAAAAAAAGTACGTTTGGCATTATTATCAATGATGATGTCTTGGGTACGGTGACGAATACTTTGTGCATCAAAACCTTGACCTTGTGCTAGTTTTTCTCCAGTGACTTTTAGATAGTCTTCACCAATTCCACTGATATTGATGCTTTCTTGGATGTTACGATAGCGGGCAGTGGCAGTAGCGTCTATTTGAGGACTAACACTGACAATATAAGGCTGTGCGCTAACAGCTTGAGCATCTTCTGGTGTTAGGTTTTTATTGTGATAGCGTCTTCTGGGGTCACCCCATGGATAGCCGTCAGCAATGGTGATGGTATTGGTTCCCAGTGAGCTGATGTTTGATAGAATTTGTTCTTGTGAGCCTTTACCTAAGCCAACAATGGAGACAACAGAGGCAATACCAATGATGATACCCAGCATGGTCAGTAGGGTACGCATTTTATGGGCTTTCATTGCCAGTAATGACATTTTAAAAGCCTCTAAGAGTCGGTCTATAAATGCACTAAGGCTATTTTTTTTGTGTAGAGAGTAGGCTTTCTCTGTTGATGAACTTTGATGATGGCTGTGGTTACTAGAGGGATTTTGATAGTCTGCCACAATATGTCCATCTTTCAGCTCAATGACACGATTGGCTTGTGCTGCAATATTAGGGTCATGTGTCACCATAATGACAGTATGACCTTGGCGGTTAAGGCGTTGCAGAATAGCCATCACATCTTCACCAGATTTGCTATCAAGTGCGCCAGTTGGTTCATCTGCTAGAATAATTTCACCACCATTCATTAAGGCGCGGGCGATGGATACACGTTGCTGTTGCCCTCCAGATAGCTGGCTTGGTCGATTATGAGTTTTATCTGCCAGTCCTAACTCTGCGAGTAGTTGTTGCGCTCTTTGCATGCGTATGCTGTGATCCGTGCCAGCATAGACAGCAGGAATGGCGACGTTATCTTGGGCATTAATATCACCGAGTAGATGATAACGCTGAAAGATAAAACCAAAATGTTCTCGGCGTAGTTTAGCAAGTTGGTCAGCATCAAGACGCTTAATAGGGTCACCAAAGATGAGGTATTCGCCAGAGCTGGGCTGATCAAGACAACCTAGAATATTCATTAGGGTTGATTTACCAGAGCCAGATTGACCAATGATGGCAACCATTTCACCTTGATAGATATTGAGGTTAATATTATGCAGGATTTGGATACGCTGTTCACCTGCTTGAAAGGATTTGGTGATGCCAGTGAGTTGCATGATGGGTTGAGCATCTGTGGTGGCATGACTTGTATGAGTTTTTGGTGTATTGGTGGCTGTAAGTGCTGAGGTCTGAGTGGTCATGATATGAGTCTTATTAATTCAAATATTGATACTGTCGGGCAGTTACTTGTTATATGAGCTTAAATGCTTAGTTACTTAGATAACAGAACTGCCATATTGAGTGAGCTTTTAGTACAACATATCTTGGCTAGGAGGATTTTTGCTATCTTCACTGAGTATGACTGTTTCTCCGGCTTGTAGTCCTGATAGCACCTGTGCATTGACTCGATTGTTAATGCCAATAGTGACAGGTTTTTGTATGACTTCTCCATCAGCAGAGAGGACACGAACATGTGTTCCTGTATCGCTTTGCACAATAGCTGCCGAGGGTATGGTTAGAACATTTTTGGCTTGATCAATGATGATGAATATTTGTGCTGTCATATCAATGCGAAAGCGTCTATCTGGGTTAGGGACTTCGACAGAGCCAATATAATAGACAGCACTGTCTGTAGCACTAGAGGTGCTGATTTTTTCAGGTGCTGGCTCAATGGTAGTTAGTACAGCATCATACTGCTGGTCAGGATTGCCAATGGTATGAAAGTAGACTGGCATACCAGCTTTGACATTTAAGATATCTGCTTCAGAAATTTGTGCATTGATGCGTACAGTTGATAGGTCAGCTAAGGTGACAATAGTTGGTGCTGATTGATTTGAATTAACCGTTGCACCTTGCTCAGTTGTCACAGATACTACAGTACCATCAATAGGGGCGCGGATGGTGGTATATCCTAAGTTTTCATTCGCAGTATTCAGGTCAGTTTGTGCTTTTTGCAAAGTAGCACGTTCACGAACAATATTTGACTCTGCAGTAATGATGGCCGCTTGGGCATTTCCAATGGCAGCTTGGGCATTGGCGACAGCAGCTTGTGCTGTATTAACCTTAGTTTGAGCATTTTCAAACTCTTGCTGACTGATGGCATTGATTTCGATGAGTGGCTTGAGGCGCTCAAAGCTCACAATGGCTTGTCTTAACTCGGCTTCTCGACTGGCAAGATCTGCTTGAGCGCTATTTAGGCTGGCAATACGGCTTTGATATTCTGCTTGAGCGCTTTGCAAGCTGGCATAGCTTTGCTCTAATGTTGCTTGCTGATTGGATAGGTTGTTTTGTTGTGTGACTTGGTCAATCTGAGCGATTAAATCTCCCTTTTTGACTTCGTCGCCTACTTTGACATAGAGTTTGGTCACTTCTCCCGATACCTGAGCGCCAACGGCAACGGTATTGAGAGCTTTCACTTTACCTGATGCCATGACATTATTTTCAATATCTTTTATTTCGGCAGTAGCAGTAATATAGTTGGGTGTTTCTTCAGTTGATACAAACTGAGTATAAGCAATTCCAGCAAGTGCGATAATAACGAAAAAAATAATTATCCATTTTAAAGCAGATTTGCGAGTGAGCATATGTTTATCCAAGTAATCAAGTGATAGGGGTATCACGTTAGGAAGAAAAAGTTTTCAGTATATCTCTATATTTATTTACCACTGTTAAACTCTTACCAAAGACATATTAAACTCTTATGTGTTCGGCCCCTTATCCAGTATAAAAGAACATAGCAAGTATAAATATGGCTAGTCTTGTATAAATAGTATTACTGGCAAGGTAGGCTTGGTAACAGTTTAGTGAACTGTTTAGTGGCTCTTTGATAACAGTAGAGATAGGTAGTTTAGACAATATACCTTATTCTATGAGTGTGGTTATGGTAATGTTTTCTTTAGGTAAAATATATAGGAGTATCTTTGCAAAAAGTTAAGAATAATTAGTAGGTTAGAGAAAATAAGCGATGACCAGAAACCAAGAGAGCAGATTGTAGCAGTAGCTCCCAAACAGGCTGGCGAATGACACCTTTTAGGGCTTGGTCACAGCGATAGAGTATGTCTGTCCATGTGCTGGTGCTATCGCTATTATGACGGTGGCAAGCTTGATGATAGAGTCTTTGCTTGCTACGCCAAATGCCAAGTTGTTGGGCATCTTCACCAGCAAGAAGCTGTATGATAAGGCGCATCTCTTTACTAATAACCCATAGAACCAAAGGTGTGGGTTCATCCGTTGCTTTGAGTTGCTCTATGATACGCACGACTTGAGGGGAATCACCAGAAAGCATGGCATCTGATAAGTCAAAGACGCTATATTGAGAGTGGCTGACCAGTGCATTTTGTAAGGCATCTGTGTCAATTTCTATCAAAGGTGGGGCATTATCTGTTTGATGTTGTTGTGATAATTGTGGTGCAAATAAATAGGATAAACGCCATAAGGTTTGGTAACTGCTAAGAAGATGATGCTCTGTTTGTGCCATTAACAGTTGCCATGCTGGTGCTGTCAATGACAGTCCAAATTGCTGGGCTTTGATTTGTAGTAGGTGCTGGCGTTGTGCTTCATCATATAAGTGACAGTCAATGACATGACCATATTGACTAAAAGGACTGAACCACTTTGCTTTCTGGGCGCGTTTGTCTTGTTTTGGCATTAGCCATAATAGGCAATTTTGATTATTTTGAGCATTGGCTTGCTTGGCAAATTCTGTGAGAGCTAATAGGGTGTCTTTGTCCGGTTTATGGTTACCAGTGATAATGACTGCAGATGCATCATCAAATAATGATAAGCTATTTAATTCTGTTAGGACGTCTTGCCATGTTTTAGTAGATATAAGGTCAATGTGCTTGATGGCAAGGTTTTGGTTACGCCAGTGTGGACGCATGGCATCAGTGAGCCATTGTGTTAATAGTGGTTCGTCACCATGTGCCAACCATAATCCAGTTAGGATGGGTGTATTGGCTTGTAGTAGCTTTGGGTAGCTGTTTAAAAAAGTATCTTGCATATTACGGAGTTTGTGCAGTTGGCGCAACACGAGGCAAGCTCAGGGCGACATATTGGTTGGTTATACGTTGTGCTAATGTGTCATATAGCCAGTCGCGGATTTGCTCACCTTGTTGGTCTTCTACACTGACAGAGGCTTTATTAAATTGATAGCTACGCTCAACTTCAATGGGGTTGCTGACTTGTATGGGCTTGCCACCTTGTAGGGTTTGATAGGTGACATCCGCAGCAAGTAATAAGCGTATTTCAGTGACAACGCCCACCAGCTCGTAACGTTTGAAGCGGATATTACTAACAGTAATACTTGCTATGTTTAAATGGTGAGACTGATGGATTTGCTTTTCAATATCATCAACCACATTGATACCGACAGATTCAAGCTGTTGTATCAGAGGTTGTTTTAATGTAAAAGCATTTCGGCTATCATCAAGTTTGATGGCAACATGTTTGACTTCCATATTCATGGGGGCATCATAGCCACGCAAATGGAAGCCACAGCCTGTGACAAGTGTTACAGTCGCAACACTCATCACACTAAGTAGAGCCAAGCAGATGTTTGCTAAGTATCTTTGACGCTGTTTATTTTGTCGCTTGTTTTGATACTTAGCAAGTTTGTTTGGCTGTGTGTTTTTTTGAAGATAAGAAATCGTCTTCATAAGTTAGCCCACAACGACAATATTGACTAATTTATTAGGAACAACGATTTCTTTTTTAATTTCTCCCGTTAAAAATTTCTGTACACTGTCGACTTGTTTGGCTTGAGCTTTAATGTCTTCAGGGTCGCTATTTGGCGCGACTTCTATTTTACCGCGTACTTTACCATTCACTTGGACAACCATGGTAATACTGTCTTGTACCAATGCTTTTTCATCTAAGGTTGGATAGCTTAATGCTTGTGTGTCAAAGCCCAACATTTCTAATAAGTATTCACCAATATGTGGTGCATACACAGATAGCATGTCAAGCAGTGCAACAATGGCTTCATGAGCCACTGCCAAAGCTTGAGTGTCATTAGGCTTCACATCAAAGCTTGCCAGCTCATTGGTCAGCTCCATTAAGCTAGATACAGGCGTGTTCAGTGATAGACGCTCACCAAGGTCATGGTCAATTTTGGCGATGGTTTCATGTGTTTTGCGGCGTAGATTTTTTGCAGAGGTACTTAGTGTACTGACATCTAGTTGTTTGATGTCCAAGGCTTCATCATTGGCAGAAAGTTTGCTAGTTTCTAGCCCTTGTAGATGCTCGGTGACAATACGCCAGACTTTTTTCAAGAAGTTATAAGGACCTTTTAGGGCATCATCAGACCATTCTAACGTTTGGTCAGCAGGAGCAGTAAATAAGGTATATAGACGTACTGTATCTGCACCATATTGGTCAATGGTAGTTTGAGGGTCGACGCCATTATTTTTTGATTTTGACATCTTTTCTACTTTACCAATGGTGACGGGTTTTCCATCAGATTTGAGCGTTGCATTGAGTGGTTGACCACGCTCATCAAACTCAATATCAACTTCATGTGGGAAATAGTAGCTGGTGCTACCATCAGTATTTTCTCGTAGATAAGTACCAGCTAAAACCATACCTTGTGTTAATAGACGAGCAAACGGTTCATCACCTGATACTAAGCCTTCATCACGCATTAGTTTATGGAAAAAGCGGGCATATAGAAGGTGCATCACGGCATGCTCAACACCACCAACATATTGGTCAACGGGTAGCCATTTATCAGCGGCTTTTTTATCAAGCATCTGCTGGGTGTCGTTAGGGCTGACAAAGCGGGCATAGTACCAGCTAGATTCCATAAATGTATCGAAGGTATCTGTTTCTCGCTCAGCAGGATTACCACATTTAGGACAAGTAGTATCAACAAATTCTTTGATTTGTTTTAATGGGTTGCCTCGCCCATCAGGCACAACATCTGTTGGTAGTACAATTGGTAAGTCTGATTCTGGCACAGGAACATTACCACAATGCTCACAGTTAATCATTGGAATCGGACAGCCCCAATAACGCTGGCGTGATACCCCCCAGTCACGTAGGCGGTATTGAATTTTTTTGCATGCCAGACCTTGAGGCTCTAGTTTTTCTAGTATTTTATTGAAAGCATGCTCAAAGTTTAGCCCATCTAGTTCACCAGAGTTAATACATTTTGTATGTGGACTTTTTTCAAATAGTGATTGTCGAGTTCTGAAATACTCTAATATATCGTTAATTTCATTTTGTACTTTATTATCTAGTTTGTCATAGAGCTGAGCAATTGTACTATGGTTGAAAGCTTCTAGAAAATCATCAAGTAAAATATTATTTGTTTTAGTGATATCAAGTAGTCTGTTATAGTCAAAGTCACTATTTAGGTGAATAGAGATTTCTTTTAATTTTGAAAGATGCTTGATATCATCTAGAATGGAGTTTGGGTATTCTAGAACTTGTTTAATCGGTAAGTCATATTTTTTGGCAAATTCATAGTCACGGGTATCGTGGGCAGGTACTGCCATGACCGCACCTGAGCCATAACTCATAAGCACATAATTAGCGACCCAGACAGGAACATCTTCACCAGTTAAAGGATGGGTAACCGTTAGCCCTGTATCCATACCTTTTTTCTCAGCTTTTGCAATATCAGCTTCAGCAACTGAGCCTTGGCGACATTCATCACAAAATGCTGCAACGGCATCATTTTGTGCAGCAGCATGACGTGCTAAAGGATGCTCTGCTGCCACGGCAACATAAGTTACCCCCATTAAAGTGTCAGGACGGGTTGTAAAAACAGATAATGTGCTTTGCTTGTCATTAAGGGTATAAGGGAAATGAACTTCCATACCTTCACTACGCCCAATCCAGTTGCGTTGCATGGTGATGACATCGCTTGGCCATTGTCCCTCTAACTTATCTAGGTCATCAAGCAACTCATCAGCATAAGCACTGATTTTAAAGTAATACATGGGGATGTCACGTTTTTCGACGGGTGCGCCACTACGCCAGCCTTTGCCATCTACAACTTGTTCGTTGGCAAGTACAGTATTATCGACAGGGTCCCAGTTTACAGATGCCAGTTTTTTATAGACCAGCCCTTTTTTGTGAAGCTGTAAGAAAAACCACTGCTCCCAACGGTAGTATTCAGGTGTACAGGTGGCAAACTCACGTGACCAGTCGATAGATAGACCCAACTTTTTTAACTGCTCACGCATGTTATCAATGTTATCAAATGTCCATTTGGCAGGTGCAACTTGATGTGCAATGGCTGCGTTTTCTGCGGGCATACCAAAAGCATCCCAGCCCATTGGTTGCATGACTTCGTAGCCTTTTAAACGATTGTAGCGACTGAGTACATCGGAGATGGTGTAGTTCCGCACATGTCCCATATGTAGTTTACCACTGGGGTAAGGGAACATAGACAGCATATAACGGCTTGGCTTGTCGCTTGGCTCATTGCTGACTTCAAAGCGTTTTTGTTGTTGCCACTTGGCTTGTTGCTCAGCTTCAATATGTTCTGGGTTGTAAGCGTGAAGATTTGTTGATGTTGTATTGGCTGTCTGGTTACTCATAGTTGGCTCAAATTTACAATAAAAAATAGGAAAATAAATACAGGGATAGGATAGCTTAAATTCTCTAAAATTGCGATGGGTTGTCGTGATACATTTCATCCCATGATAATGGTTTACTGTACCTCTTTATTTAAAATCATGGGTGATGGCACAGTTGTTGGGTCGTCTAACCAGATGAGTCAGAGGCCTTATGGGTGGTGACTTCAAAGGGTTTGGTCGGGATGGGCTGTTCGACATCTTTGGGCATTAATATGCGCATGTGTGGGTAGGGAATAGAAATATTAGCAATTTGTAATTGCGTTTTGATATTTTCATGTAAGGTTTCTTTTATAACGGGAATACGAGAGACCGTCGCGGGTGTGACCCAAAACCGTACAATAAATACAACCCCAAAGTCGCTGATTTCTTTGACTGTGACCAGTGGCTCAGGACGCTTTAAAATGGCGTCTGTATCTTCCAGTACTTGCAAGATAATCTGGCGTGCATCAGCAATATCTGCTTCTAATGCAATGCGAGCATTAATATCAAAGCGAATAAAGTTTTTTGAGGTGAGGTTGATGACTTCACTAGAAGCAACGGTTGAATTTGGAATGATAATGGTGATGTTGTCACGGGTTAGAATATGGGTAGTACGTAAAGAAATCAGCACCACTCGTCCTTCTTTATCACCGATCCCAATCCAGTCACCAACTTGAAAAGACTGCTCTAATAAAATAGTGATACCAGCAATAAAGTTTGCTAATGTAGATTGAGCAGCAAAACCAACCGCCAAACCAACAATACCAAGACCTGCAACCAGTGAAATGATGTCAAAGCCAAACTGTGCCATGACACTGGCAAGTCCCAGAACCACAATCAATACCGAGAAAATATTACGCAGTAATTGTTGAATAGAGGCATTTAGACCGTAGTGATGCAAAATACGGTTAATCACATGACCAGAAGTTGCCCACAGCACATAATAAATTCCTGCCCAGATACTGGCTTTAGCAGTTGCTTTGACGGTATCAGGAGAGATATTAATCTGACTCATGACGGCTATCAGACTACCAACTACCCAAAAATAGCGCAGTACAGCTCGAACGATTTTTATACGTTTCTTATTAAGAGGTAGACGCTCTTGGTAGTGCTTGACCAAATAAATAATTAGCCAATAAAAAAAACCTAAAATAACCAATAAAATCAAAATTTTAATGGCTGTACTAGCAAGCTCAACAGCTCGTGATGACCAGTCTCTGGTTTCTTCCTCTAATGAACCACCAATGGCAAGATATAAGCTGGTATACAGATCACGAAGTATCTCTTGGAAAAACTGAGTGATTTGTGAGCTTGCCATGATATGTCCTAAAAAATGGTCGTATTTAAAGCAACGGATTGCTTTGGGATATGGTGTTAATGTTGCTTATGTTGTGATTGCTCAAGTTGTGCTTGCGTTGCTCTTAATGCCGTTCTGAGTCCTTCTAAAATGGTTGGATGATAAAAGGGTGAGTTTAGCAGGTCGTTTATGGTCAAATCGTTACTCATAGCCGTTGCTAAAATATGGGCAATATATTCAGCATCAGGGGCAACCATGCTTGCCCCTAAAATTTTGCCATGATGATGCTTATCCATACTGGCATAAATCCGTAGCAACCCACAGTTAACCCCCATCACTCGACTACGCCCTTGGTTGTCAAAGCTGACTTCACCCACTACATACCGATGACCTGCTTCCTCTATTTGTGTTAATGAGAGACCAACATTGGCAATTTGTGGCTCACTAAATACCACTGCCATAGCAGGCAGGGTTGGTTGTGGTACTGTTTGTGTCTGCTTGTCATTGATAATTGTGTCTTTGACACATTGTCCTGCGTGAAAGCCCTCATTGCTAGCAACATGAAGCAGTGGTAAATGTGCATTGGCATCACCAATGATATAGACGTTTTTATCTGCAATCTGTCCAGTGACTTCATTCAATTGCTGTGGACGGTTATGTTTATCTAAGACAACACCAAGATTTTCAATACCAATCTCGGCTAAATGATTGCGTCGTCCTGTTGCTACTAGCACATAATCGCCTTGCCAGCAGTGTGAAACATTATCCGCATCTTGGTAGTGAATAACTGCTTGCCCATCTTGTTGTGATACTTCGGTAATCTCAACACCCAACTGCATATTTAGCGCCTGAGTCAAACAAGCAATGGCTTTTTTATTCACGTGTGAGTCGCTGATACCAGCAATTCGGTGTGCATGATTGAGTAAAGTTACTTGACTACCAAGGCGTGAAAATGCTTGTGCCAGCTCTAGCCCGATTGCACCAGCACCAATTACTGCTAATGAATGAGGGATATCTGGCAGTTCAAAGACAGTATCTGATGTGAGCATGGTTGCCCCCAGCGCATCTGTCCAGCCATCAGGAATATAAGGGGTTGAGCCAGTAGCAACGATAATATGGGTTGCATTGATAATCTGATTACCCACCACTATATAGCCGTCTGCATTAATTGTGGCACGTCCAGAGATTTTCTGGGCATTATCCCAGCCAGCAATTTTTTCTGTGATAAAGTGAGTAAAGCGGTCTCGCTCAGCACGTACACGGCGCATGACTTGCTGACCATCAATGATGCTATGCGCTTTTGTATCAGTAGAGCAGGGAGTATTGATACCAAATTGCTGAGAGTGGCAGGCATGATATGCACGCTCAGCGGCTGCAATTAATAGTTTGCTGGGCATACAGCCAACCGTCGCACAAGTAGTTGTCCAGTAGCCATCATTGATAATGACCAGATTGTCCGTAACTTGGCTGACTTGTGCGAATGCATTTTGTCCGGCTGTACCTGCACCAATAATAGCCACGTCAACCTGACGGATATGATGGGTTGGAGAATGAGACATAACTTTGATATACCTTCTATGGTAAGTGATTAGTATGATGGTTTTTGGTTGATACAATCACAACAACCCATCTGGTCATTTTTCTATTGTTAAGATGAGGCTATAGGTTAACTAGGTTTCTGATAATATTTGTAATAAGCGCTGGGTATAATCTTTTGCCCGTAAGTTTCTTTGTGCATGGGTTAATGTTCCATGTTTATCAAAAACAAAAGTAGAGCGCACCAGTCCTAAAACTTTTTTGCCATACATATTTTTTTCTTTAATGACATCAAAATACTGACATAGACGTTCATCTGTATCACTAATCAAGCGAATTTGTAAATGATGTTGATCAATAAACTTTTTATGTGAATCAATACTGTCTCGGGAGACGCCGATAATGTCGTAACCTAACTGGTCAAACTCATTTAACATTTGAGTAAAATCAGTTGCTTGAGTGGTACAGCCCGCAGTGTTATCTTTGGGGTAAAAATATAATATAACACCTTTATGGGTGTGCTGAAGAAAATCTTTTAAATTGATGCTATCTTCAATAAATTGCCCATTAAGTTTGCGTACCATGGCAACATTAAAGTCAGGTAACGCAAGTGCCTCATCGGTAGGTTTTGCCATCTTATTTGTCCTAAATCAAAAGCCTTTATGGTATAAAAAAAGACTGGCTTTCACCAGTCCTTTTATAGATAGGATTATTCTGTTTGTCTAGGTGTATGCCTATGAGCTATTGACCAGCAGGGAGTTGTGGTGGATTGATGGTCAAACCCTGTTCACATTGTTGCAAATCACTTTGGAGTTTTTGTACAAAGGGTAGCGTAGCAGGGTCTTTGCCACTTTGTTTATAGCTTTCTACTTCCCACATTTGCCCCAGTGTTTTTTTGCTATGCACATCAACGATACAGCTACATAGCTTGTTGGCATCTGTATTGTTTGCCATTTTGGTATTAACTGCATCTTGGACACAGGTATTGATATACTCTTGTTTGATATCCATGGCATTGGCCTGAGGTACTAAAAAAAGACCAGCACCAACTAAAGGTAAAACTTTCAATAATTTAGATAGCATAATATATACTCTTTTATAAAAAATGATTGATTTGTTCTGCAATATAAATCAGACAAAATACTGTCAATGGCTAGAACGAAGCCCTACGATAACAAGTCAGGCACAAAAAGAACACCCATAAAATGGTGTAAAGATGCAAGAAAATGTTACGCTGAGGTAAATTTCTACCTTTATGTGCGTGGGTTGGGCATTTTTCTGGTGGTAATAATGGTCAATCGACGGTCAGTTGGCGTTCATTTATCTCTACAATTTATCCTTGTTTGTTTATATGTCTGCTAACATCCCTCTATCCTTGATAAAGGCAATAATCTGCTCCAATCCTTCACCCGTTTTCATATTGCTAAATACAAATGGTTTATCACCTCGCATCTTTTTGGTATCTCGTGCCATAACTTCAAGCGATGCACCCACCATTGGTGCAAGGTCAGTTTTATTAATAATCAGCAAATCTGACTTAGTAATACCCGGCCCCCCTTTGCGTGGAATTTTATCACCCGCAGAAACATCTATCACATATAAGGTCAAGTCAGACAGCTCAGGGCTAAAGGTGGCCGCCAAGTTATCACCACCTGACTCAATAATAATCAGCTCAAGCCCAGCAAACTTGGCTTGCAACTCATCAATGGCGGTCAGATTAATTGACGCATCTTCACGAATCGCCGTATGTGGACATCCCCCTGTCTCAACCCCAACGATACGCTCGGCAGGCATGGCATTATTTCGAGTTAAAAACTCTGAATCCTCTTTGGTATAAATATCATTGGTCACTACTGCCATGTTGTAATGCTCACGCAGATTTTGACACAGTCTTAGGGTCAGTGCGGTTTTACCCGAGCCTACAGGACCACCAATACCAAGGCGTAAAGGGGATAATGTAGCAGTGTTTTGATTTGTGCTATTAGTAGGCTTGGCAGTGAGTTGGCTCATAAGTTTTCCTTAATTTAATGACTATTTTATGATTGTTTGTTGGTTACTTATTGATAGTTTGCTGACTTTATGAACGAAATAAACGACTATACTGACGCTCATGCTGACACGATAAAATGGCAAGGTTCGGTAAATTAGCTGATGGACAAATCTCACTTAATAGCTCGTTACATTGTGCATTTAACTCACTTAATGGTTTATTGGATGCTGGACATGAATCAAGACGATTTAACCAATCATTGAGCTTGTCTTCTACCTGTGTAATAAGTGGATGAATTGCTGACTCTAAGCGCACTTGCAATTGCCACAGCACACGTTGCCCTGCCATTTGTCCCAAAGGAACAGTTTTGACCGTTGCCAACACCATGTTTTCTAACTGCCCAAACGCATATGTCATCGCTGTTGCCTGAATACTTAGTCCACTATGTTGACAAGTATGCACGAATAATGGCAAAAATCCTTGTTGACGTATGGTGCTAGGAACAGACATTTGTAACACAGCGTCCACCCATGCAGATAAGGCATGGGCAAGCTGACTACTTTCTAAGGAAAACTCATGGCTTTCACGACTGGCCATATAATGTTCAGCTAGTGTATCAGCAAGCTGGTGATGACCACGTTGCAATAAGAAAAAATGTGCCAATAATAACGGTAGCTCAAAGCCCAGTAATGCCAACTTTAAATAATCCTCTAACCATGCTAAAGCCGTTTGCTCATCACTAATCAGACCCACTTCAATGGCGGTTTCTACCCCTTGCGAATAAGTATAACTGCCGATAGGTAGGTTACTTGAAGCAAGCATTAATACTGCCCCACTTACATCTTGCCCTCCAGTAAATTGGTGGTCATTGATACTATTTTGTGCTGGCTTTATCGTAGATGCAGTCATGGTGTTATCAGTGGCTATGTGTGGGCATGTGAATGAGGGTGTGAATGAGCGTGTGAATGGTTAAGGTTGTTATGATGATGGGTATTATGTTGTTGATACGCCCCTGTTTCTGGCTCAAACGGAGCATCAACCGTAACCGTCTGTACGCCTAACCGTTGAAGCATATCATCGAGGACATGATCAGGCTCAAAATATAACGCCGTTGCTGTCAGCATTAATGGCACATGGCGATTGCCTAGATGGTACGATGCTTTCATCAGCAAAAAAAAGTCATCATTAGGGGCAGTGACTTGGGTTAGGGTTTGTTTTGATGCCTCAATTTGTATCAGTCGCCCCTCATCATTGCTTAAAATACTGCCATCTTTAAGGGTGTCGGTTCGTGGTAAATCAATACCGACCTGCTTACCTGATTGAGTCATGGCTTTAAAGCGAGAGCGTTGCCGAGTGTCA
The DNA here is from genome assembly GCF_020662265.1 of Psychrobacter sp. I-STPA6b. Taxonomy (GTDB): domain Bacteria; phylum Pseudomonadota; class Gammaproteobacteria; order Pseudomonadales; family Moraxellaceae; genus Psychrobacter. The sequence continues at coordinate 425,327 of NZ_VEWM01000063.1, read as the reverse complement.
TAATCCAGACTTAGATAATCGCCAGTCTGCCGTTGTTGCTTGATTCGCTGATGTTGTTGCTCATTAAGCTGTGTTGGCTCAAGACGCTGGGTAAAAATGGATAGTTGGGGCATGTGGGTATTCTCTATAATTTCTGATAGTAACAGTCTATAAGCAATAGGATTTATTGATTATTTTATAATCTCTAAAAATAAGTGTATCAAAAATTATGACCATCTTGGTATGATAAAGCTTAATTTAAATTAAAACTTCATTTCGATTTTTATTCTAAATTACTTTATAGTATTAATTACGATTTAAACTATTTTTAGTAAGTTGTTAAAAAATTATTAAGAAGTAAGGCAAGAAAATATGAATGACAAATGGCATGATTGTGAATAAGCGTGCAAATGACTGGCATTCACAGCTAACGCTAGGGTTTATCAACCGTCAGCAAACAACCCAACTCACCCAGCGTCAGCATACAGGGGCATTGCGGGTACAACGGGCTTTGTATCCCGAACCACAGTATCCTGAACCACAGAATGATGAATTCTCTACTTTATCAACAAAACAAACGGGGATTTGTCATGTGATGGTGTTATATCCCCCAGCAGGTATTGCTACGGGTGACCATCTAAAGATAAATATTGATTTGTCTGACAATACCCATGCCTTATTAACCACCACAGGGGCAGGCAAATGGTATGGTCGAGGAAGTGACAGAAATCAAGAAAGTGATAATCTTAATAATCAGAGCAAACACAATAGCAATTACGCCAGTCAAAAAGTACAGATAAACCTTGATAAACATGCCCGCTGTGAATGGTTGCCCCAAGAAAGCATTGTTTATAATCAGGCGTATTTACAGGCACAGACACAGTTTGATTTGGCAGAAAACAGCAGTTTGCTAACGTGGGATATTGTGGTGTTTGGCAGGCAGGCGTATCAAGAAAAGTTTGTGCAAGGACAGTATCATAATCAACTGCGGATTTATCGAGAAGGCAAGCTCATTGTTTATGAACAGGTCAATCAATCGGCTGACTCTCGTTGGTTTGTATCGCCATTAGCGATGAATAATAAGCATGTGATGGGTACATTTTGGGCAGTGCCTGCAAATGCTACGCTAGACTTGGCAGAGATGGTTAAGCAATTAAGAGCTTATATTGATGAAAACCTTAACGAATTAGGCGTTTATTGTACCCATACGCCACATGCGATTTGCATTCGTTATTTGGGTGATGATGTGGCAAGTTGTTTTTCGGCATTTAGCCAATTGCGTCATCTATTACGTGAGCAGTGGTGGCAGTTAGCCGAACATAACCCACGTATTTGGGCGACTTAAGCTAAGGGTCTGTCCTAGATAACTAGCTCAAACCCTCCGTCCAAAGGCAAAGAGAACTGTTCCCCCTCCCTGAGAGGCGTTATAAAATTGCACTGCAATTTTAGCCTCGCAAGGGAATTTCTTTAAATAGAAATTCCTACAAGGAGGGGGCTAGGGGGAGGGTAGAGACCATATTAAAAATAGTCATATTATATTTTTTGAAACACCACCTAACAAATTATTAAGGACAAATTATGCAATTAACTCCGACAGAAAAAGACAAATTGCTATTATTTAGTGCTGGCATGGTTGCCGAACGCCGAAAAAATCGAGGGGTAAAACTCAATTATCCCGAAGCTGTCGCCTATATCAGTATGATGCTGTTAGAAGGAGCAAGAGATGGCAAAACCGTTGCCGAGCTGATGAGTGAGGGTAATACGTATCTGAGTCGTGATGAGGTCATGGAGGGTGTACCTGAGATGATACATGATGTGCAGGTTGAGGCGACCTTCCCTGATGGAACAAAACTGGTGACGGTACATGACCCCATTGTATAAATAGGTATGATAAGCAAATATAAAAAAATATAAGGAAGTTTTATGTCATTGATAGCCGATATCAAAAAAGGCAGAGCCATTAAATCTTATATGGTGCAATTACCTCGCATACTTGCTAAAGACTATGGTAAGTCACAATATTATACGGCTCATCAAGTGGCAAAAAGTATTGAGCGCTCAAAACTATCCACTGATTATACGCCTTATGCCATTGCCATGTTTTGTGAGCAACCTGTATTTGAAGATTACTATCAAGAATTAGGTGAAACTTACGACTTTGAAACTCTACGATATCAAGTTGCTGATAAACATTTTCAAGGTAATATCCATTTTACCCCTGCGACTATTGCGATAGCTGGGTCTGAATTTAGAGAATCATATTTTGGTGGACCGCCAGATGAGTGTAGCTTTGATAGTGGCTGTGATGGGGGTGGGGGTGATTGATAAATCAATCAGGGAAATAAGGAATATAATGGATAAAATCAATCTATAAAAGGAAGATAATCATGAGCCACGATACGAATCAAGAGAATAATAATTCACAAACAACAGACACAACACCCCAACTTGTCAGTAGTCAGCAACCAAAACCTGATGTGATTGACACCACTAAGATTGGCGGTTATCAACTTGCTGAAGAGGATATTATCATCAATGCAGGACGGCAAACGCTGACATTAACCGTCACCAATACAGGCGACAGACCGATTCAGATTGGCTCACATTATCATTTTGCTGAGGTCAATAATGCCCTTGAGTTTGACCGCAAACTGGCGACAGGATTTCGACTAAATATCATCTCAGGAACGGCTGTGCGTTTTGAACCAGGGCAGTCGAGAGAAGTCGAGCTAGTAGCACTGGCGGGCAAGCGTGAAGTCTATGGTTTTCGTGGTGATGTTATGGGGGCGTTGCCTGATATTTCTTCTGATAGGACAGATAGTTCTGACAAGATTGATAGTCCTGATAACCTTGATAAGACTGATAGTTCTAACAATGCTGATAGCCACAATAAGAATGGCGAAAAAAGCAAAACAGGTATTTCTAACAAACGTATCCCTCGTCAGGTCTATGCCGAACATTTTGGTGCAACTGTAGGCGATAAAGTCCGCCTTGCTGATACCAATTTATGGCTCAAAGTGGAAAAGGACTTTACCCATTATGGTGAAGAAGTAAAATTTGGCGGTGGTAAAGTCATTCGTGATGGCATGGGGCAAGGACAACTTAGTGATGAAAAAGTCGCTGATACGGTGATTACCAATGCGTTAATTGTGGACTATACAGGCATTATTAAAGCTGACGTTGCCATCAAAGCAGGTCGTATTAGTGGCATTGGCAAAGCAGGTAACGCTGATATTCAGCCTGACGTCACTATTCATATTGGGGCAGGCACAGAGATTATCGCTGGTGAAGGCAAAATTTTGACCGCAGGGGGCATTGACAGTCATATTCATTTTATCGCCCCTCAGCAGTGTGAAACCGCATTGATGTCGGGGGTCACCACCATGCTCGGTGGCGGTACAGGACCTGCACAAGGCACACTTGCCACCACTTGCACACCGGGGGCATATCATATCCAAAATATGCTCAAAGCCTTAGACGATGTGCCGATGAATATTGGTTTATTGGGCAAAGGTAATGTCAGTTTGCCCGAGCCTATACTGAGCCAAATCAAAGCAGGGGCAATCGGGCTAAAACTGCATGAAGACTGGGGAACGACCCCGCAAGCCATTGATAACTGTTTAAGCGTTGCCGATAAACATGATGTGCAGGTCGCCATTCATACCGACACCCTTAATGAAAGTGGCTATCTGCAAAGTACCTTAGGGGCATTTAAACAGCGTTGTATCCATACCTTTCATACCGAAGGGGCAGGCGGTGGTCACGCCCCTGATATTCTAAAAGCCATTGGTGAGCCACACGTTTTGCCCTCTTCAACCAATCCCACACGACCCTTTACCATTAATACCATTGATGAGCATCTCGATATGCTGATGGTGTGTCACCATCTAAGCCCAGCTATTAGTGAAGATGTTGCCTTTGCTGAAAGCCGTATCCGTCAAGAAACCATCGCGGCTGAAGATATTTTGCACGACCTCGGGGCAATCTCGATGATGAGCAGCGACTCACAAGCGATGGGGCGAGTCGGTGAAGTGATTATGCGTACATGGCAAACCGCAGATAAAATGAAAATGCAACGAGGACACCTTGCCCCAGACGACTCTGCCCATCAGCAAGCACAAGCAGGGCAGATTTGCCTGACTCAAGCTGACCAAGACAGCGATAATGATAACTTTCGCATCAAACGCTACATTGCCAAATACACCATCAATCCTGCCATTACTCATGGTATCAGCGATGAAGTCGGCTCAGTAGAAGTGGGTAAATGGGCAGATTTGGTGTTGTGGTCACCTGCTTTTTTTGGGGTAAAACCAGACTGCATCATCAAAGGTGGACTGATTGCCACCGCCCCGATGGGGGATATTAATGCCTCTATTCCCACCCCACAGCCCGTACATTACCGCCCGATGTTTGCCAGCTTTGCTAATGGCGTACATGATACCTGCATCACCTTTGTGTCACAAATGGCAGTCGATGAAGGCGTAGCAAAAGAGCTAGGACTTAATAAAATCATCAAGCCTGTGCATGGTATTCGCCAAATTCGTAAAGCCGATATGCGTCTTAATAACTATTGCCCAAAAATGGACATTAACCCCGAAACTTATGAAGTACGAGCCGACGGTCAACTGCTTACTTGCGAGCCTGTTGATGTTGTGCCTATGGCACAGCGATACTTTTTGTTTTAAAAGGTTGTTTTAGAAGGGTGTTTTAAGATTAAGAAGACAGAAGGGAAGGGCATAGTAAAATATGCCCTGTTTTGTATAAAGACGATAAAAGATTATTGATAGCGGGTTGGGTCAGCAATCCCTGCTTCTTTAAACCCTTGCTTGCGTAGGGTACAGCTATCACATACACCACATGCGCGCCCTTTATCATCTGCTTTGTAGCAAGAAATGGTCTGTGAATAGTCCACACCTAATGAGATGCCCAACTCGATAGTTTGTGCCTTTGATAGGGTTTGTAGAGGTGTTTGCACATGGAGGTGATGTCCCGTTACCCCTGCTTTTGTAGCTAGGTTTGCTAAGCGTTCAAATGCCTCAATAAACTCAGGACGGCAGTCTGGATAACCTGAATAGTCTACTGAGCTGACCCCAATCACAATATGATTGGCTTGAGTCACCTCAGCAACAGCCAGCGCATACGATAAAAAGATAGTATTGCGGGCAGGCACATAGGTATTGGGAATGGCATCATTATCAATATCATCTGTATGTGAAGGGAACTTATTGGCATCACCATCAGGCACACTCATGCTATGGTCTGTCAGTGATGAGCCACCCAGTTGGGCGATATCAATATCAATAATACGGTGGCTAACTCCAGCATGTTCAGCAATGGCTTTGGCAGATATCAACTCGCTATTATGGCGTTGACCATAATCAAAACTAACTGCTGTCACATTGGCAAAACGGTCTTTTGCCCAATATAAACAGGTGACAGAATCTAAGCCCCCAGAAAGTAAGACAACTGCATTTTGCTGTTTTAATGGTGTGTTGCTAGGGGCATTGATATCAGTCATAACATTACTCATTACATCAAATAATAGAAATTGAAAATAGCGAAAAAAACAGTGGTATATTCTAACAAAAAACCTTTAGCACAGCACCTGAACGTGTACTTTATCTTTTGCAATATCTTTAAAATGAATACGAACATCCAAAAACTGCTCAATAAGCCATGCTTGAGTATAACTATGCTGACTAATAAAACGTGCGCTAAATTCACCACCACCAGCTAATGCTAAAGGTAAGAGTAATTGGTCACACAGATATTCATCAACACAACTATCACTGGCGCAAAGGTAACGCCTGATAAGCCCTGCCAAGCGATTACCAACCTTTTCTGCTGACATTCGTTTTTCTCCCAGTACCGTGAATACCTCTTGATGCTGGCTGGACTGCACCAATGCAAAACAACAATTTCCCTCACCAATACCACGTAATTTACGGGTTTTTTTATTCAGTAATGACTCATCTACAAGACTTGCTAAACTCGACTGACAGCTATTTAACTCACGTTTGGCAATTTCTGTATCCAAATTGAGACAGTCAGCAACCAACTTGATTGTCTGCAATTCGCCACGCTCAAACAAACAAAAGGGTTTATCACTTGTACGACGCATAAAAGGATGGATTGTGGCACGTACTTTACCGCCACCGATGGGAGTAAATCCGGCTTGTATTAACTCATAATCTATTTGCATGCCTAGTTTGGTTAATATGGGTAAAAAGCCATGTATTAAAAAATCAGCAGTGGGAGCAAGAGGGTTATGCGTGCCACCTTGAATGGTCACATTTGAAGGTTGCTCTGTATCAGCAAATAATAGTGCAGGTAATAGTGTCTGTAGTACCAAGCTAGTACTGCCCGCAGAGCCAATATCAAACTGATACTCACCAGCACAAACCGTTTGTGGAGCAAATTTAATCTCTGTGCTACCAAGTTCTGCTCCAGTCACTTGAGCATTACTGATGCGCTGAGATGCCTGCACACAAACCAAATGCTGACGCATCAAGCCTGATTTTTTGCGTTTTGCACGGATATTTTGAATATGAATCGCTGTTCCCGTTATCATAGATAATGACAATGCCGAGCGGATAATCTGTCCTCCACCCTCACCATATGCACCGTCAATCTTATAAAAATCCAATTTTCTTTTCCTTAACCTGTTCTTTATAGCTGGCATTGTCAATATTGGTTAACTCTGCCAATGACATCGGTTTGTCTACCGTTTTGTCAATATCATGTGATTTTAAATAAGCATTGGCTTTCTTAATATCCAGCTCTTTAAATTTATATTCAGCAATCAAACGTCCCTGACGTAATAATGCGCTATCAATCCGTGAAATATCTGCATTAAAAGTACAAATAAACTGACACTCTAAAATATCGGATAACATACCATCAGCGATATTTAAAATAGTAGATACCACATCAGTATTTAAATCACCACTAGAGCGCTCACTAATATAATTTTCACAATCTTCTAGCACCAATACAGAGTTTTTATTGTCTACCAGCATAGACATCATTTCAGGGTCTGTTAAATAGCCAATCATATTGGTCGGTACAAAAATAAACTGCTTGCTTGGCACTTGGCTGGTTAACCACTTGATATAATTAGTTTTTCCTGAGCCTGCAATACCATGTAATAATACCAAACCTTTTTTACTATCGGTTAGTTGAGACTTAATATGTTGATGAACAGGTAAAAAATCATCGTTATACATGGTATCTAAGTTAATGGTAAGTGGTTTAATACGTTGAGTTTTAAACACAAAGCCATGACGCTCTTTTAATAAAATAGATACTTTTGCCTCATTAGAAACATATTTTTGTAAATACTCATCAAAGAAGTATTTTACAGATTCTAGGCTTTTAGGATTGGTAGAATCGTAATAAACATTATTGACTCTTAATACATTTTGATTAAACATATCCCGCCCATATTCGTCGGACAAATCTTCTTCTGTCACAATAAAAATATGCAATGTAGGATGATAAAAACAACGCTCTTCTTGATAGCAGATATTATATTCAGCAGAGTATTCTACTGTATAAAAATCTGTACATTCCGTAAAATCCTGTAGTTGCTCTTTATTAATAACAATCTTTTCGCCAGACAAATAAATTTTGGGCAATAAGTCACTTAATAAATAAGCAAAAGGATTGTTAGATTGGCGATACATATCCTTATCAGCTACAGCATGAATGGTGTTACCATATTCTTCAAATTGTAATAGCATACGAGGACGATAATATTTTGACTCTAAAATCTTCATAAAATAAATAACCTAATGGTTTAATCAATATCTTGCCTATTAATAAGCAATGTATAATGTATTAAAAAAATAAAATGAAACCGACTGTCAATGTCTGGTAGTAAGGTCTAAAAAGTACCTTGTACAGGGTAACAAGTGCGAGGCATGAAAAGTAAAAAAATACGCCTGCCCACAACGTGTTGCCAAGCCACTACAGTATATTTTCAACCCCCTGCTGTGGAGGTAATACGGGGTCTGACATTCGCCCAATCGGTTCCAAAGCGGTTGTTATTATTGATACTAAATAGTTAAATATTTGACTATCAACAATAACCAAACTTTTAAAATGAATAATGAAATGATGACCATTAAAAAGCTTAATCAAGCAATTCAATTTGCCAATTACTCGCTTGAATCAGCAAATTTAACTGGCGGATTTTCACTGCAAGGTCATCAGCTTGTTTTTGCAATGCAGATACCGATACTATCACGTTCCACTTAATTTCACGATAGCTATAACGGTCTTCTTCTTGTCGAGTTGCTTCAATGGCATCGAGCAACAGTTTATGGCGTGTTTCTAACATATCACGCTCAACCAATAGTGTCAGCATAGACTGTCCATTTTCAGTGGTGGCAGTCGCATTGGTGCGATGAATACGCTCTACCAACTGATTAAGTTCACTAATAATTTGGCTGGCTTGTAATAATAGCTCATTTGGGTCTTCGCTTGGTGTATCACCTTCTTGGACTTTCACATTATTACGGATACGTCCTTTGATTTGGGCAAGTTTTTTTTGCATATCACTGCGGATTAATAACGCTTCAGCAAGTTTCATATTGGTTTCCTTTGTCTTTTCTTTGGTTTGTTTTTATTTAAGCTATGAGATTATTGCAATATTAGGGCTGATATGAATAATAAATACATTCAATAAATGTAAAATTATCCAGATTGGCATCATTGATATTTATCACCTGTTGTTCCAAAGCAGGGTCATATTCCATATACCCTTGAATCACATAAGTGTCCACTTGATACCCTTGATTGACTAAGTCTTTGATAATACCCAGTAACCACTGAGTATTGATAACCGACATATCATCAGGTTGCTCATCGAAGTACCATTGCTGTAAATCTTCTAAACTCTCATCTTTATAGTCATAATCAACAATACGAAAATGACAACTGCAACAATTTGGTGCACCTGTAGCAATACGATATTTATAGTTATGCTGTGGATTATGAATATATCTTTTATCGTCTGATGGCTCAAAAAATGCTGTTTCTGTATTTAAAGTGGTTAAATCTAATGGGGCATCAGTACTTAGCACAAATTCGTAACACATGGCTTTTCCTTTGATTTATTATATGGTATATTTTAAAGATATATATTTAAACAAAATCTAATAAATACTCATAATAAAAAATTTCTGCTTGAGTAAGATTGTCTATACTATCTAAGGATAAATAAACCTTCTCTTTAAATAATTGAATGGTATTATCTGCCTTTGCCCATTGCTCTATTTTTATAGAGAAGTCATCAGGGCTAAAGGCATTATTATATTTACCAGTCCGATTATGGAATTTGTAGAGCAAAAGATTGACATAATCAATAATTGCCTTCGGATGTCCAGTAATACCTTCCCAAGTTTTAAATAAAAAATCAATATCTCGTAGCCCTGCTAGATACCACATTAAAATAAACTCATCTAAATAAAAATATTTGGATAAATCATTTTCAATGGCTGTTTTTTGTAAGTGTAATTTAGCAAAGCATTTTATTAGTTCAATCTCTTTATCTTGCCATAATTGAGGAGTATCAAGATACAACTTATCAAATATTAGCTCAATACTATGGCGGATATAAGCATCTTTATTAAATAACTCAATCATTCTTGGTAATAAATATTTAATTTCCATTACCATAGTTTTTGGTATCTCTCCTTTTTCTTCTAAAAAATGATAGGGATTATTTTCTGCCGAATCTAAATAATCAAAAATAGCTTGGGTGCTAACCTGATTAACAGGTGCTTTTTTTATTTGTTCAGGACTATCACCTGTTAAACAACAAGAAGTACATACGCCCCTAACTTCTTGTATTTTGTATTGACTAAAAGTAGTATAAAGTTCTGCAATCAGTTGCTCTATCTTATAATTAATATTATCTAGGTCTAGATTTTTCATGGTGGCGTCTGATTTCCTTTAACTTAAGTACAGAGTCATAAGTTTCTAACTGCCATTCATTTAATGTATCAATATTTTCAATGGCTAAACTTACCTGCTTAAAAAATATATCTATTACTTCTCTAGATGTTGCCCAATTAACCATTTTTTGGGAAAATTCTTTGGTAATAAACATGCCACTGTAGTTATTGTAACTAATATCAGTAAGTGAGCCACATTGACCATAACCAAACCAACCATGAATGATACTTGCATAATCATCGACTGCTTTGGGATAGCTTATTGCTTGTTGCCAAGTTTTTAATAAATAATCAATCTCTAACCCTGCCAAATGCCACATAAAAAGCAGATCATCTAAAAGTTTGGATTTATCATTATCTATGATTATTTTTAGTAAGTTTAATTTTGCAAACTTTTTGATTAGCTCTATCTCATGGTTTGACCATTTATCAGCAGTATCTAAATAAAACTTATCAAAAATAAGTTCGTATTCGTATATAATATTTTCACCATGATAAAATAGCTCGATTATTCTAGGAATCAGATATTTAATTTCATCGATAGCAGGATTTTTATCATGGATAACTGCATCTAAATAATCATGAATGATAAAGTTATCAAGATTATTTAATGGCTTGCTTTTAATTAGTTTGATATTTTCTTTAGATAGACAACAACTACAGTTTGTACAACACCTGTAATATCATAAATTTTATAGTTTGCAAAAGTGGTATAAAACTGTGCAATCAGTTGCTCTATTTCATTATCAAGCTTGTCTATATTTATATCAAAAGTGCCTATATCAAAAGTATCCATCATGGTCTTAATTTTTGTATCCAAAAATATGGTGGACATGACGGGAGTCGAACCCGCATCAATGTAATAACTGCCGTTTTTAGTCGTACAGCCGAGAATGATATTGGCAAAACTGGTGCAATGGTAGACCCGTTTTCAGAGCCAGCAAAGCACTTTTAACCCGACTATCAAACCCACTTCGTTTTTAATTTATTAAATTAAAAATATCCCATTACACCTAGTTTTACCTAGACCACCAATAACATACAAGTTTTGGGTGGTGGCGTCCCCTGTTTGCCTACATGCCCGTAGTTTTTTTACCCCTTCACACACACCACTTGGCGTAGCGTATGCACCACTTCTACCAAATCTCGTTGGGCGTGCATTACCGCTTCAATGTCTTTATAAGCCGATGGGATTTCATCAATCACTTCCGCATCTTTACGACATTCCACGCCTTCGGTTTGGGCGATTTGGTCAGCGACAGTAAAGCGTTTTTTTGCCTCGGTACGTGATAGCACTCGACCTGCCCCATGTGAGCAAGAGCAAAACGACTCTTCATTGCCTTTTCCACGTACGATAAAGGACTTTGCCCCCATCGAACCGGGGATAATCCCGTATTCACCGACTTTGGCTCGTACCGCCCCTTTGCGAGTGACAAACACTTCTTCGCCATAATGTTCCTCTTTTGCCACATAATTATGATGACAATTCACCGCTTTTACTTTAGCGTCAAAAGGTTTGTTAATCACTTCTCGCAGTGCTTTGATGGCATTTTCCATCATTATTTCACGGTTTTTAAAGGCAAAGCGTTGTGCCCAACCCACCGCAAACCAATAATCATCAAAATGCTGTGTGCCTTCAGGAAAATACGCCAAATCCTTATCAGGTAAGTTGATAAACCATTTACGCATATCCTCACGAGCCAACTCAATAAAATAACGCCCAATGGCATTACCCACACCACGAGAACCAGAATGTAGCATAATCCATACTTGCTGATGCTCATCAAGGCAAATCTCAACAAAGTGGTTACCTGTACCCAGTGTTCCTAAGTGATTTAGATTGTTGGTATTTTTTAGACGAGGGTGTTTTTCGCACAATAGGTTAAAATCGTCGGTTAGCGTTTTCCAACCGTCTAGTACGGTATCAGTTGGTTTTGACCACGCACCCTTATCACGATTTGAACCACGCCCACGTGATTTGCTACGTCCATGCGGAATGGCTTTTTCCAACTCGCAACGTAGTCCATGCAAATTATCAGGCAAATCATTGGCGTTTAAGGTAGTTTGCACCGCCATCATGCCACAACCAATATCCACGCCAACGGCTGATGGGATAATGGCTTCTTTGGTTGGGATAACACTACCTATGGTCGCCCCAATACCGACATGCACGTCAGGCATTACGCTCAACCATTTATAGATAAATGGCATTTTTGAGGCTTTGATAAGCTGGTCATGGGCTTTTTCATCGACTGGCACACCTTGCGTCCATAGACGGATTGGTGTTCCACCTTGTTGGATAACATTATGGTTGGCTGGTTGCATGAGGTTGTCCTTATTTACTTTGCTAAAATTTTCAATATAAAGATATTGCTTGTTATCTTTGATATTTATACTAATGCGAACAGCGTGCCAACTTGAGGAACATGAGTGAAAGTATTTTATAAAATATTGATTTTAAAGGTTATTTTTATTTTATAAAGTTTTTAGTGATGGATTTAGCGATATGGGATATTATGATGAATTTATATAATTATCTATATAAATAGAATATTTTATATAAAAACAGATTGGATATAACAGGCAATAAAAAAGCCACTGTTAATACAATGGCGTAATGGTGGTTATCGTTAGGGTTTGATGATTCGTGGTTTAAGACTATTTTAATATTTTGTTGCTAAGTGGGTGACTTAGAACCTATATTCACAACCCATAATGGTGGCTTTTTGCCTAAAATAGACGTACTACGGCGTTAAATTTTGGGTTAAATAGAGTGACTATTCGCCCCAAAATTTGCCTTGTATTACGCAATTTTAGTTTAAAACTCCCCTGATTTTGGATTATGAATACAGGTTCTTAATAAAAAAATTAATCCTCTGCCAAAAAATATTCTAAATCGCCTTTTTCAAAACCATCATTAGGGTTGATATGACTTAATAATGTTGTCGCTTCCCTTTCCCAACGCTCGTCTAAATCTTTGATGGGTTTGCCAACCGTAACGGCGTCATGGTCGGGTATATTAGTGTGATAGGTTTTTATTAATATGTCATTGATATGCTTTATGTTTATGAATTTTTCATTGTTTTTATTACTCACATATTGCTTTAAACTTTGCAAGACTTGTAAGCGTCTTTTAGGGTCATCAATATAAGGATAATTGGTGGTTTTAAAGGCACTGATAACCAACACCTCAGGCTTTTTATTTTCTAATTGATAAGCCAGCCATCGACTATGCCCATCAATGACGATATGATTTAATAAATTGCGTTGCCACCATAATAATATTGGCGGACAAGCATTTTCTCGTATCTTTTTTCGCCACCATTTAACCCGACCATCATCTGCTTTGGGTGGTGGTTTTAGGGGGAAAGGGTTATTGTGATGGTCTTCCCACCTAAAGCAAGCTGTTGGCTCATTGTGATATTCAAACTGATAAACACATTCTCGCCACCAATCTATTGGGGCATATCTGTCTAGTTTTTCTGTTACCCCTGTTGTTATTCGCCATTGCCCTTGATGTAAGATGGTTGCAGGGCTGGCAATGAGTGCTTGAGCATAAAAATCTGCCCAATATTGATTTGGATTTGCAGAGTTGGCTTGTTTAAAGGTTTCAATATCACTCGAGGTAATCGGACGCACAGGCATAAATTCACGAGCTAAAGGCTTATTGTGTCGCAAAAAGAAAATATCATAATAATCTGCGGACACTCGCCCCCAATAGAGAGTATGCCCATGATTTGGGTTGTTAGTAGAAGTATCATTGGCAAGTAAATACCGTTGTTTTGTGCCACCAGTTAGCAAGCGGTAATAGGGGGTAAAGTCTTTACTTACCTCAATTTGGGTAAACTGCCATTGCCCATGTGGGTCGATATGATTATAAAAATAGGCGTTGCTTGGCATGGTGAGAGTCCGTTTTATTATTTTAATACCCTTTTACCATAAATTTTAAACACAAAAAACCCCAATACCAGCAACCAAAATTGATAAGAGAGTATGTCCCTAAGTTAGGGATTCTAATTTACAGTTAGATGTACTCTTATCAGCATTTGCTAGTATTGGGGCAAGGGTTGTGATGATTAATGATGTTGTTTATTTTATCAATCTTATTTACTTACTCGGCATACCTTAAAGACCAAAGGTGATAAGACATTGTACTGCTTTACTGCTTGAGCTGTTGCCTACATTAAGTAAAAGTAGACAGTGAGCGCTCAAACCAGTGCGGTACTATTCGATGTAGTCTTATCGGTATTCTTTACTGCATACCCTATTTGCAAACAGATAATAAAACAAGTCAAACAACTTAAAAGCAACTGCAATATAATCACAACATAACCAAAAGGGGGTTAAATTTGTACCACTTTGCCAGCCTTAGCAGTCAGCTTGGTGATACGGTTGAGGCTCTACCAACTGAGCTATTAATGAATGACTGACGCCACTCACTAAGGTGGGGTCGAACCACCGACAATCATGTAATTTAACCTGCATTTATATTGTGTAATAAAGCATTTGTTAATTTAACACCCGAATAAAGACCAAAAGTGATAAGACATTTTTTACTGCTCTACCAAATTGAGCTACTGTCTAAAAAGACAGGAGGGACTCGAACCCCCAACCAATAAATTATCTATGTAGTCTTATCGGCATTCCTTATTAGGTATTAGTTTGGCAAATAACTTTATTTGCATTTACTGCATTTGTTGCCATTTATTACCATCACAATGTTCCCACCAAAGTGGGAGGCTAACAAACCAAAGTGGGCTTATAAAAACCCGTAACAGACAAATTATTAGCAGTGTTTGTGCCAATAATTGAGGATTTGAACCTCATCGCTTTCGCTTTACCAATGTAGTCTGTTACCGCATTTTGTTAGCAACTAGAGAAAAATTTAATTCATGTAACGGTGTCAAGCTTGTTTAGCCTACAGGTCGTAGTACTTGCACTCACTTTCCTTGTTGCATTTCTTAAATTATTCCTCTAAATACGGTCAAACCAAAGTTTGGTATGATTAAATCTAATGCGTTGCATTATGTCAGTTCATTTTACTGAAATTAACATAAAGCCCGCGTTTTTAGACCCCATGTAATCACACCTGCATTTTGACCAATATTAAGATTGTGTTAGTATTTTACACGCTCTTAATTTTTTAAAATTTAATTATTTAAATAAAACCTAAGTTTTATTTAAATTTAGTGTAATACAATATTTTTAATTTGGCAAGTATTTTTTAAAAAGGTAATAAAATTTATGACGCTTTTTTATTGCTTTCTACTTTGCCTTTTGTATCAGGATTATTTTGGCTGACTTTATCAGTAATTTCTATTTTTTCAATTTCATTAACCCAATGGCTACCATCAAGTTTACCCTGACAAAACCAGTCAATTAATTGAAAAACGGTATCACTAAAGCCACCAATATTTAAAATATCCTTACGCTCTAATGCTTGGCTAGAAGTATAAGGCTGAATATCCACACAAATCAGCTTAGCATTGGGACAACGTTTTTTTAGTTTTTCCCATTCTTTCATCAGTCCAGTACTACCATAACGAGGGCGAGGGTCAGTAAACTGGTCAGCCCATGATTCATTATCAGAAAAATAAATCATCACATCAACGTCCGCCTTTTCTTTATTTAATTCTACCAATGGGGCAGAAATCGCTGTACCACCACCTAAAAATGAGGACAAATATTGAGTGGTTTTAAAGACATCTATGGCGTTGGTTTTATCATTGCTTTTATCATTAGTTTTAGCAGTGCTTTTTGATGAATCCTCATTTTTTGCAACACTGATTTTTTTATCCGTATGCTGATTAATCTCTTTTAACACCTGCGTATTAAATGGAATAATACGGGTGTGCGGATTGACCTGATAAATGGCGGAGGCAAACAGCGAGGCAACGTCCACACAACGTAGCTTTGATGTCGCCCCACGTCGATGACCAGTGGCAGGCGATGACATTGACCACGACACATCGACAGCCACCACCACATTGCCGGCAATGCTTGGCACATTGGCAAGAGCAGTATTCATGGCGGTGCGTAGTGCGTTTTTGACCACCTCTGGCACATCGTCATTTAAAGCCGACCATGTGGTGAATAGCTGATATGGAAACACACGACTTTTGGCGATGGCTTGCGGGTCGGTGAGCATCTCGGCGATACGTTCCGCCATACCTGCGACCTTAAATACCCCATGACGAGCAAAGGTATTTAGGTTCATACGGAGCATTTGCCAGCTACCTTGCGAGGCGATTTGTTGCCAATGCTCATCGGTCAGCGGTAACGCCATCAATAGCTGAAACGGCACATCAGGCAAAGGCTGACGGTTATCTGCTTGAAATGCCAACAGTTGTTGCACCAATTCGGGTAGATTGTCGTTATCAAACTCTTTATCAAGCGTCCATTTAAACAACGCCTCTTGGCGAGCGTCCTCAGGCTTGGGGTGAGTCATTTTTAGCACATCTTTTAGGGTTGGCGTATTGCCAATGCTGGCACTGACATAACGGTAATCATTGGCAGAAGTAAGCCAACCATTGACCATTTTTTTGGGCAATGACCCCAACGATTTGCGTCCCGTCACCCCAGAACGCATGATTTGCACAAAATTGCGTAACTGTTTGCCATTGTCAATCACCTGCGAAAATGCCAATTCAAACAAGCGTTTACCATCATCACGATTGGACAAAATCGCCAATAGCAATACAGGCATGTCTTTCATATGGCTGTGTTTACGGGCATAAATTGCCAACTTTGCCAAAAATTCACTATCGACCTGTTTGGCAAGGTCAAGCACTTCGCTTAGGTGGTCTTGAGCATTGGCATAAAAGGTGTGATTGAGCGTGCCAGTATTGACCAGTTGAGCCAACGCTTGCTTGGACGATAGCTGATAGGCAACGCCCCCTGCTTGGTTGGTGGTGTTGGTTTTGTTTTTATCAGTGTTAATTAGGTCAGTATTCATGGCATGTTTCCTTTTATGCGTTTTAGCTATATTTAACTGCGACATTCGCACTGCTTATTTGATAACTAATACTTTGTTAATCATGCTTTATCAAAGTATTGCTGTGCGACCGTACTTAAGATATTGCGAACCCTGTGCCAATTTTAGATTTTATAGCAAAATTATTTTATAAGTTATTGATTTTTAATGATTAAATTTTTTATGAAAATATTTTTCAAGTTCAGGTAGTAAAAAATATGGCTGTAAAATATAGTTATTTTTCTATAAATTTATAATTATTTATATAAAAATAAAATACCATGAGTTAGAATAAAAGTGAGTTTAGGGGCTTAAAACTGGTTAGATAGAGTTATAATGATTGTGACGTATTATTTAGCATTATTTATAAAACACCCATACGGATATTCTATTTTATGAGCAAGTCTACGTTCACTGATATCAAAGCTAAAATTGACTACTTACCATTGACAGTGCGTTTGCTGGTGGTGTTTGTATTGGGATTTTGTACCAATAGTGTGCTAATGCTAACTCAATACTCAGTGTTGTATTCTGCATTGGTCTATTGTTTGCCCTTGTTTCTGGCTGTGTTAATTACTGCTAGTTTGCAACGACAAAAAGAAAAAGTCTTAGCAGGTCTTAGTTGGGCTATTGGAGGAACTTTACCGATTATTTTCGTAATTTTAGAAAGTATATTTACTGTTTTTTTCTTTAATCTTCTTGCTTGGTTGTTTTTTCAATGTCTTGTTCAGTATGCTATATCAAGAAATAAAAAGGAATTTAACTATTGGAAATATATTATTATTTGGTTGTTGATATTTTATTTTTCATTATCCTTTAAGTATCTTATGGTCTTTGCTTTGTTTAATGTTCTTTTAGTCAGAGCCTATCAAATATATTTTTCTGATGACTTATCTAAGATTAAAAACAAAGGTTTTATTTTTAGTTTTTTATTCCCTTATATTTTAGGTTTTTCTTTATTTGGTTATGCCTATTATAAAAATACAGAGCAACGTGAGCTGGCAGATAAAGTAGTACAGCAGATAATTAGTTATGGAAAGAAACATGGTGAGTACCCGCCTATAGATAGTTTTGCTGATTATAAAGAGAGTAGTCAAATATATTATTATATTGGTTCGGATAATATACATTATGTACTTTATAAGGAGTTTATACCCGCTGAACCTTATTGTCGTTATCTGTATAATTTTAAAACACAAAATTGGGATAGATATTGTGATTTATATAAAAGGAATTTTGATGACAAATAATATTCTAAAACGTAACAAAGCTAAAATTGACCACTTACCATTGACAGTACGTTTGCTGGTGGTGTTTGTATTGGGTGTTTGTGCTGGCTTGTCAGTGAGTTATGGACATTCTTATGTACTGCTATATTTTTTTCTGACTTTCTGTGCAGTTGCATTAACAGCTAAGGTGGAATTACTTGCCCATAGATTTTTTATTGGAGTAAGTTGGGTTGCTGGGTCTGTGTTGGTTAGTTTGCTTGATTATCAAGACTTAACCGTTAGTCTATATTTTCCTGTGCTAGGCAATAGCATTGTTTGGATATTATTTCAGTCTATTGCCAATTTTTCGATAAGCTCGTATCAACCTTCTTTTACACGCAATGTTAAATATTGGCAATATATTTTTCTTTGGTTATTAATATTTATTGCTTCTATTCAAGCAACGCAGGCAATTATGATATTTTTTCTAGTTGCTATGTTGGTGGTTAGGGTATATCAATTATTTTTTATTGATGACTGGTCAGAAAGTTATAAAAAATATTTTATATTTAGCATCATTTTTCCTTGTGCTTTATATGCCATGTTATTTTCCTATGCACATTATCAGCTATCTTTAACTCAAGAATCAGCGAATAAAACCTTACAACAAGTCTTGGCTTATCAGCAACAGCATGGCAGTTATCCAGATGAAGAGACTGTTTTTATCAATGAGGATAGAGGTATGCGTTATTATGTTGATAAGGAAAATAATCCGATACTTTCTTATAACGAGCCAATGAATAGTCCATATTGTCATTATTATTATAATTTTAATATAAAAAAATGGTCTGAAAATTGTATGGATTGATATAAAACTGAGAGATAGCTAATGTATGGATATATAAAAATATTAAAGCAAGATATAGATGATTGTAGTGATTATTATCATTCATTAATAGTTAGCTATTTATTAAAAGTTTCTAATGATAGTGTGATAGTAGATTTTTCTAGTATGATGGATAGTGAGGATATTTTAAATATTGCTAAAGGCTTAAAGAGTTTTTCTGGTAAATATAATGAATCCTGCCATTTTAAGGGTGTTGAGCTTTCGTTATCTGTAAAATATTTTGAATCAACAAATAAAACAGCATTACACTTTATATGTATAGATAGAGGAAGCCCACCATTTAATTATAATTTAGATTTTTATCTAATTGCAGAAGTTGCTGAGATTAATAGATTGGGTAGTATGTTAGAGCAATGGATACAAGATAAAGAAGCAGATTATTTAGTCTGGTCAAAAGATGAATACTTTGTCGGCGACCGTTATGCACACCAAGATTTTTGGCAAAAATAAATAATAAGGAAAGTTATGTTTATCGCTTTAGTCAGACAAGGTAATAAAATAGGTTTTATCAATCAGCGTAATGAAGTTGTTATTGAGCTTGATGATTTTGACGATTTTTATGAAGAATATAGTAATGAGTGGAGTTGTTTAGAAAATATTGTGTCATTATCCAAAAAGTATCTATATGCTTTTTATAAAGTTGGAGAGGGGCAGATAACACCGCATCGCTATCGTTATATTGATGATGAGTTTCGAGATGGATTGGCTATTGCTATTGACCAAGATGGATTATCTTGTGTGGTGGATACACAAGGCAACCATCGGCTACAAGGTTATGCTCTTATTCGAAGGGTTTATCACCCAGATAAGACATGGTTTTTAGTGCGTCATAAAAGGCAGAATGATGATATAGGCTCTGATGAAAAATATAAATATAGCCTACGAGATGAGTTTGATAATCTAATTGTTAATCTTAATGAAGAAGATGGGTATATAATTCAAGCTAACTATCTGAATTTTCCTTACCAAGCTCCTTATATAATAAGAAAAAAACAAGATAAACTTGCTTTGTTTTATATTTTAGGTGAGAAGATAACTGATTATAACTATGATAATTTGATTTGGAATCACGACAACAAGATGTTTATTTATAAAAAATATCATTGTAAAAAAAGCACTCTGTTTGATAGATTCCGAGGGATTGAAGTATATACTAATATTTCAGAAGCAGGAATACTAACAACAGATGGAAAAGAAATATGCCTGATTAGTAACAATATTGATGAGGAAGATAGTAAAAATAAATATGATAAAGGCAATTATTATGATATTGAGCGAGTTATTAATGGCTCTAGATTAATAGAGGTAAAAAAAGGCAATAAAAAAGGTCTGATTGATTTTAAAGGAGGAGAGGTTTTACCCGTAATTTATAATATAATTTATTATAACAAAAATGGAAGTATTCCCAGTGAAGATAAGTTTTTCATAAAAAATAAAAACTGGATGTTAATAAATAAGCATGGTGAGGTATTAACTAACTTTGATGATAGTTATGATTATATTAGTGATATAGAAGATAACCATATTATTTTTCAAAAAAATGAAAAATATGACGTGGTTGATGTTAATAATAATAACATAGTTGATTTTGTTTATGATAAAGTTAGATTTATAGATTTTGAAAATCTAGCGATTGCTCAAAATTATCAAGATAATGAAGGTCAAAAAAAGTGTGTGGAAGTGGATATTATTGATTTAACCACAAAACGAGTAATTGCCACATTTCAAGATGTAAAATATTATAGTATTGATAATAAGCATAGTATCATAGCGGTTTTTAATGGCTATAAATGGGGGTTTTTTGATTTGGCAACACGTAGTCTTATTATTCTCTTTCTTTATCATAAAACAGAGATTTTTCATTTAGGACTTTGTCCTGTCAGTCAAATCAATGAGCAAGGGCAAGAAAAATGGGGGGCGATTAATGCTAATAATGAGACGGTTATCCCCTTTATATATGATGATATGTGGGGATTTTTTGATAGTGAGCGAGATAGTTATACAGGATTTGTATGATTTATAATAGAGTCATTCACTGATTTGATTAACTAATTTACAAGTTAAAGGCTCAATATGAGTAAAAAAACCGCCATCATTGGCTTTTTGGGTACGACATTAGATAAAGGCTTTAATGATAAGCGTTGGCAACGCTGGCGACCAACGGTGAGCCTATGTCTACATGATGATATGCTGGTAGATGAACTGCATATTCTCTATAGCCCCAAAGACCAGCGTATGTATGATGTGGTGGCGGGTGATATTACCCAAGTTTGCCCCACTACGCAGGTGGTGGGGCATCAAGTTAGGCTGGCATCGCCGTGGGATTTTGCCCAAGTCTATGCTGAGCTATATGATTTTGTCACAGGATTTGATTTTGCTGAGGATACGCAGTATTTATTGCACCTGACCACAGGTACGCATGTAGCACAGATTTGTTGGTTTTTGTTGGTTGAGGCGGGGTTTATTCCTGCTAAGCTGATTCAAAGCTCACCTTGTCCTAAGCCTGAGCAGTCCGACCCGCAAGGGTGCTATCAAATTATTGACCTTGATGTGTCCCGTTACGACAGCCTACGGGCAAGATTTGAGGCAGAAAAAGCCGAGCATTGGCAAACTTTGCAAGCCAATCTGGTTACCCAAAACGAAGCCTATCAAAAGCTGATTAGTGATATTGAAAAAGTTGCCACACGCTCAACAGCACCGATTTTATTGATTGGTGAAACAGGGGCAGGTAAGTCGCAATTGGCAACGCAAATTTACACCCTAAAAAAAGACAAAGCAGGTGTGCAAGCAGGGGCTTCACTTGGTCAGTTTGTGGAAGTCAACTGTGCTACGTTGCGTGGCGATACCGCCATGAGTGTATTATTTGGTCATGTTAAAGGGGCGTTTACAGGGGCAAATAGCAGTCGTGATGGTTTGCTAAAGTCAGCTGATGGTGGGGTTCTATTTTTAGATGAAATTGGTGAGCTTGGGCTTGATGAACAGGCGATGTTACTTACCGCATTAGAAGAACAGCGATTTTATCCTGTGGGCAGTGATACCCCAGTATCTGTGTCGTTTCAACTGATGGCAGGGACAAATAAGGACTTGCGTCAAGCGGTGGCAGATGGTGAGTTTCGTGCCGATTTGTTTGCTCGGCTCAATACATGGACGTTCTTTTTGCCGTCGCTAAAAGATAGGTTAGAGGATTTGCCTGCCAATATTGATTATGAGTTGGCACGGCTTGGCAGTGAGCAACAACAGCAGTACCGTTTTGAGCGTGAGGCAAGACGATTGTATGAAGCATTTGCCATGAGTCATGAGGCGACATGGCAGGGTAACTTTCGGGATTTATCCGCTAGTATGATTCGTATGACCACGCTAAGTGATAGCAAAGTGATACGATTGCCCGATGTCAAAGCAGAAATCCGACGCTTAATAGATTTATGGGAATTGCCGACTGATAATCTATCTTCCTCTTTATCTTTTTCCAAAAATAGCCTAAGCAAAAGCTCATTAAACAAAAATAATATAACTAAAAATAGCCAAACGCCCAAACAAATAGCAACGTCATTAGAGCAGTCCACCGAGCAGATATTAGAGCAATACGTCAGTAAACAAGTACGCCAAGATATTGACCCGTTTGAAGCGGTACAGTTGGCGTATGTCATTACTGTGTGTCAAGGGCAAAAGTCACAAGCATCGGCAGGACGGTATTTGTACGCCAACTCTCGTGACAAACTTAAAAATCCTAATGATAGTGATAGATTGCGTAAGTATTTGTTAAAGTTTGGCTTAAAGTTTGAGGACTTGAGTTAGGGGGGGAGTATAGTGGTCTGAATTTTACTAATATGAACATTAGAGATGCTTTATAATAGGAGCTTAATCTCATGACCTATACAAGTAAGTAAAACTATGATTTTTAAATTGAAAAGCGATTTGTTTTGAGTTTATTTTTAAGTATACTAGTTTGAATGTATTATTAATGTGTAACGAATTATAATTATATATAATTTTCATGTATATAATATATTTTATTGGTTTTTTTGAGAGGTCTAGTGCAGTGAAACTATCTGATGTGTACGAATGTAAATATGAAAATAAAAATACTTCAACAGTAATTATTACTTTATCTATAGGCAGAAATTACCTAAAGTCGCCTATTTTAAATATATCTAGCTTATGCATTAAAGAGAATAAGAAGTCTTTGTTTCTATTTAATATAGGATCAACATGCAAGAAAATATATGATATTGTAAGTGAAAGTAAAATAAATAATATAATTGTATTTGGTTCAGGTTATTCTGCATATGCAGCTATATTATGGTCGGGGATTCTTAATAGAATTTTTAAAAATAAAAATAAGGAAGGAGCGGTAAGGTTTATTTGTATTGAGCCATATCTTGATGTTGTGAAACAGGTGGAAGTAAATAATATTACTGGGAGTATTTATAGTGCAATAAAGCCATATATAGACTTCAATAGTTTTATAAAGAAGTTTGGAAAATTTATTCGGGGCACGGTATATGTATCTAAAGACAAAAATAAAACTTATTTTGATGATCTGTATGATATAGAAATATTTCAGGTTAATTTTTATAGCGATGATATGAATTATTTTATGAAAAAATCAGTTTCAGTATCATTAAACTTTAATAGTATTGTATACGCACAATGCAAGTCTAAAAATAGAATTTATAATTTTGAGATGGCAAAAAAATGCATTTACAACAATATACCTTCAGTAAAAACTTTATGTAAAATATCAAATTTACAGAAAGATAGCTTTATTAGAAGTAATTTGTTTAATATGTTTTCTGTTAGTAATACAAAGTATTTATTTGTCATAACAAATATTAGTCAGTACTTTAATGCTATATCATGGATTGATGATTATAAAATAAAAGATGAGTTTGTTATTATAGTTCAATATACTTTTGTAAATATAAATATGCCTCAATTAATATATGAGAATTTCTTGAAACAACGAGAAAAATACAATATGAATATATTGTTTTTTGAAATACCTTTGTCTAATAAGGTCAGTTTTAATGGGTATCTATATTTTGAAGTAAAATATAATAATTTGTTAAGTGTTATTAATCCTGAAATAGTAGTACTAACAAGCATGGAAAACAGAACTGCTATATTAGGTAATTTAAGCAAAAAGTATTCATTAGTATATTTACTGGAAGAAGGATTAGGAACTTATCTTCAGATTCAAAAATTTAAAAATCCAAAAACTTATAATACAGCCCTGCATTTGAAGCCATATGAGTATCATGAATATGCTTTAATAAATTGTTTTGGTTCAAAAGTTATGAAGGAGTCTATATATGGGTTTTTAAAATTTGATAGAGCATATATAACCTTTCCTAATGTGTTAAATAATTTTGTTAGTGCTGAATATTTTAATCCATTGGTTTCTTATATTGATAAACATATAAAAGATATATTCAAAGTGCAAAAATCACTAAAAATAGATAAAAAAAATGGCTTTATTATATATATAGATCAAGTATGGGGATTTCCAAATATAGATTTTTATTCATCTATATTTAAAATATTACTAAGAAACTGTAATGGGAAGAAGATTTTATTTCAATTATCACCTAAAAATATAGAGTATAAGGATGAAGTCATAAGACTTATTAAAAAATTGGGGTTGGAGGATGTTATTATTATATTTGATTTTGATATATTGTATAAAGTAGAGTTTTTAGTTAGTATTTTAAATCCTGATGCTGTTTATAGCTTATGTTCCTCTGCATTAATTTATTTGAAAGTTATTAGTCCTAACATCCCAAGATTTTCAATAGCCAAGAGCTTGTTATTGGAAATTAATAATAGTGATACTTATCTTTCATACTCAGTCGCATGTAAAAGATTTAATGAAGCTTATCAAGCTTTATTACTGATAGAGAATATTACAGATACTTTCTATGAAAATAAACTAGGGTGTATTTAAACTGTTATTCTATAAGTATAAGGTTATATATAGGTATTATCTATAATTTCGATAAGAAAAATATCAATATGTGTTCAAAATATTTAAATATGATTTTAAGATAAGAGTTGTTATAAATGTTTGATTAGAAATTGGATTTTTAAGTGATTAAATAATCTGTTAATAGCCTAAGTATGTTATAAAAATTTCAACCTAAATTTATAAGAAGCTTGTAACCCATAACACTTTATGCTTTTCTATAATAGGTATCTTTCAAAAGTAATATAGAGTTTTAGACTAATCGAAAGAGTATAATATACTAGAAATATAAAATATAACAGTAAGTTAAGCATATATAACCTTAAAAATAAAAAATACTTTTGTACAGATATAGACATAACTAAAACAATACTTTTGCTAGATTTAAATTAGACCTCTTGCAAAAGTAGCGTAGGGATTTAGAATAACAAGCCCACTTTTATCAGATAGGAAAACATGCCAGATATAGATAACCTACTCAACCAAAGTGAAGCAAGCTTTAAACCCTATACAGAAATTCATAAAACAACCTTTTATGAAGTGCAAGAAGCTATGCAACAGCATGAAGCCCAAAAGCCCAAATCAGGTAGACTGTACCTATCCCCTAAAATAACACAGCTTAAACGTAGAATTTCTTATAAAATAGCAATAAGGAGTTTTAACATGAGCAAACGAATGACTGAAAGTTAAATAGTATCTATTTTAAAAGAAGCAGAAGCAGGAATATCTGCTAAAGAGTTATGCCGTAAATACGGAGTTGCTAGCTCGACTTTCTATAAATGGCGTTCCAAATATGGCGGAATGGAAGCTTCTGACATCAAACGTCTAAAAGAACTTGAAGATGAAAACCGTAGACTCAAACAGATGTATGCTGATTTAAGTCTCAAAGCACAAATGCAGGAAGATATCATAAAAAAGCTATAGCACCTGTTGCTAAGCGCAAAGTCTGGGCACAAGAGCTACAGGTACAGTATAAAGTCAGTATTGCAGCTAGCTGTCAGATAGTCTGCATAAGTCGAACTGCTTACTACTACAAGCCTAAACTATCTGATGACAGTGAGATTATAGATATCTTAAATGAACTCACTGACAAGCATAATCGTTGGGGTTTTCCAAAGTGCTTTAAACGTATACGTAAGCTTGGTTATTCATGGAACGACAAGAGAGTACATCGTATTTATACGGCTTTAAACTTAAACCTGCGTCGTAAGGTTAAAAGACGACTACCAGCACGTAATCCCCAGCCATTAACTGTACCAGATACATTAGGACATACATGGTCAATGGACTTCATGAGCGACAAACTACATAACAATCTTCCGCTTTCGTACCTTTGATGTCATTGACGATTATAACCGTGAAGTACTAGGCATTGATATTGGCACCAGTATTCCCTCATTAAGAGTGATTCGCTACCTTGATCAGCTGAGTGGCATGGTTATCCTAAGTAAATAAGAGTAGATAACGGTAGTGAGTTTACCTCACATGTCTTTACTGATTGGGCATCGGCTCATGATATTTATATTGACTATATTGCGCATGGTTGTCCTTATCAGAATGCTTATATTGAACGCTTTAATCGCAGTTATTGTAATGAGGTTTTAGACTGCTACTTGTTTAATAATTTACATGAAGTCAAACAACTGACTGAGGATTGGATCAAGGTCTATAACACGAAAGACCCCATGATTCAATTAATGATATGACACCTGTTGAGTACAGACAGGTGGCTTAATTATTCTATGAGAAGGTTGTGTTATAAATGGGCTATTTACAGTGGCTTGTTTATTAAAGCAGGATATTAACAAGTTCATTAATGTAGAATAAGGTAAATTTTGCCAATTTTTACATGAAAGTCAAAAATAGCTGTATCTCTTGTATGTATTACCCTAAAGAAAGGAGAAAGAGGTGAAAGTTCAACAAGCTTAACCATAAAAAAATCCCCCATCATGTGATAGGGGATTTCTTGTTAAGAATATAGCGAAATTATAGATAGCAATTAATTATTGATGTAAATTCATTTCCATCTCTTTGAACTGTCTCTTCACTTTTTCTGCTGGCTCAGCAGTTGCTAAGCTACCAACCACAATGGCAATACAACTTAAAACAAAGCCCGGAACGATGGCATATAGCCAGTCATTTAACGCTGTACCATCAGATAGTTCAAAGCCGCCATAAATCCAAAGGATAACTGTGACAGCACCGACAACCATACCTGCCAATGCACCGTTACGATTCATACGAGACCATAGTAGGCTAATGATAATCAATGGACCAAATGCCGCACCAAAGCCTGCCCACGCATTAGATACTAGGTTTAGTACTGAGCTGTCTGGGTTAGAGGCAAGTAGGATTGCAACAATAGCAACAATAATGACAGATATACGACCGACCAATACCTGACGTGCTTCTGGTGCATCTCTATCAAAAAATAATTTATAAACATCTTTAGTTAGTGAGCTTGATACTACCAATAGCTGTGAGGAAATGGTACTCATAATCGCAGCTAGAATTGCCGCCAGTAAGAAACCAGAAACTAAAGGATGGAATAAGAACTGAGTAAATACCAAGAAAATGGTTTCAGGGTCCTCAATGGTCATGGCAGTTTTTTGTACATACGCACGACCTGCAAAACCAACCATCAATGCACCAACTAAACTAATAATCATCCAGCTCATACCAATGTTACGAGCTGTTGGAATGTCTTTTACTGAGCGAATTGCCATAAAGCGGACGATAATGTGAGGTTGTCCAAAATAGCCCAATCCCCATGCCATTAGTGAAACAATCCCCATAAAGGTCATACCACTGGTAATATTTAATAGCTCAGGGTCAATATTACGTACGGCATTAACAGTTGGTGTGACACCACCTAAGTCTGTAAAGGCAACAATGGGTACAATGACCATGGCAAAGAGCATGATAACGCCCTGTACAAAGTCAGTCATGGATACTGCCAAAAAGCCACCAAATAAGGTATAGGCAACCACAACACCAGCAGTAACCCATAGTCCCATGCTATAAGATAAGTTAAGTGAGCTAACAAATAACTTACCACCACCGACCAGACTGGCTGCTGTATAGACAGTAAAGAATAAAATGATAACAATTGCTGAAATCACACGTAATAAGTGCGACTTATCCTCAAAACGGTTTGCAAAGTAATCAGGAACTGTAATGGCATTGTCTGCAACTTCAGTATAAACACGAAGTCGAGGCGCAACTATGATATAGTTTAAAAATGCCCCAATGGTCAGACCTAAGGCAATCCAGATACTGACTATGCCCGAAGAATACATATATCCGGGAAGACCTAATAATAACCAGCCTGACATATCTGATGCACCAGCAGATAATGCGGTAACAGCAGGGCCTAAGTTTCGTCCGCCGAGCATATAGCCCTCGGAGTCATTGGCTTGTTTAAAGTAGGCATAAATACCAATGCCGATCATTAATACAAAATAAGCGCCTAAAGAAATTAGAACGCCTGAAGATACTCCAGTCATAGATACTTCCTTAGTCAAATTTGAGCATATTCATAGCAGGAAGCACAAAATACGTTCAAATTTGACATTTTAAAAATGGTATTACACATGAATAAAAAGCCATTATGGCAAATGCTACATAATGGCTTTTTAGCTATATGTTCATCGTCGTAAAATGACTTCACTCAAGCATTGATTACAGTTGGCAATAAAGCTTATATAGTCAATATATGAGGTATAGTAAATCCTGTGTAATATAAAAAAAGATTTATATTCTTAACAAAATAGGTATCCATTATAAATGATGAAAACACAAATTGCTAACAGTAAGCTACATATAGCTAATATTAGGAAGGATTAGAGTTAATATACAACAGTTGATAAACATTCGTTGGGTTAACGTTATTCTTTGATTGTCGATAGAATAAAGTCAAGGGGCATATCTATTATCAATATACCCCATACCCCTATATTTTATTTGATGCTGGTAGGTTGAGAAGCGACTTTTAGTCCTACATGTTAGATTGGAGTCTTAAAGTTCATATTTTTAGACTTTAGTCTATTGGTGCAAGCAACTGCATCAGTGTATCAACACTGGCTGAACGCGTAAGATGCGGATTAATAACCACACCTAAGTAGCGCTGCAATTCTAAATTTTCTGCCATATCAATACGGGCTAAGTCTTGGTTAATTAATGTCTGCGGTAGGACTGACCAGCCAAGACCAACAGAAACTAGCATACGGATAGATTCTAAAGGATTGGTTGTCATGGTGGCATAGGGCTTGAGGTTTTGCTTAGCAAACTCAGCCAAAGTAATCTGGCTAGTAAAGGTATTGGCTGCTGGTAAAATAGCAGGATAGTGTGCCAGTTCTTCTAGGGTAACATTAGATTTTTTTGCCAAAGTTGAGAGCGTCCCAGTGACAAAATATAAAGGGTCAGACCATAGAGTATGGTAGGTTAGACGCTTGTCGTAGACAGGTGGTAGGGTTAAAAATGCTAATGATAAATCACCATCTAATACAGCTTTATGTGCTTCTTCTGAATCAACAAAGTGAACCTCAAGCTGTACAGCAGGATACATTTGGATAAACTGCTTTAGTACAGGTGGAAGATGATGTAAGCCAATATGGTGGCTTGTACCAATAACCAGCTTACCAGAAACGGTTTGTTGTGAGTTTTGGATATTGATTTTAAAGTTATCATAGTCATCAAGCCAGCGTTTTGCATGGGGTAGTAATTCACTGGCAGCTTGTGTTGGCACAATGCCTCGACCTAGAGTATCGAATAGGGTGACATTAAACTCATCTTCTAAATTTTTGATGCGTTTGCTCACAGCAGGTTGGGTGATAAAAAGTTTTTCTGCTGCACCAGAAATACTACCTGTCTGCATAACGGTGATGAAGGTGGTTAAGTTGGTGGTGTTCACTATTGCCTCACTTTATATTAGCTGGGTTAATGTGAACCAAAGACAAGTAGATGTGATTGTCATCAAACTTATAACAAATACTAAAAATGAGTATTGATATGGTTTGTATGGAGTTATATTGACTTGTATTTGCTTCACTATAGTTGAAAAAGTGCATTAAACTAGAGACTGTCAAACATTTATCTTCATAGGAGAAAATTAGCCAGTTTTGACATGGATATAATACCTACAAATTATCTATATCCTTTGTAGGTATTAGCTTAGTAGGATGAATGCTCAACAACCCCTAATCAAAAAATTTAGAAATTTGTCAGATTCTTATAAAATAAAAAAAAGTTTGATAAATAATAAAAATCATCAATTATTATTATATGACTTGCCTGTTATAATCACAAGGTACAAACTCACATGTTTTGTCTCGCATATTTATTATGGCAGCATAAACGCCACCATTGAAGAAGGAATATTACTATGGCAGGTCAAACTCTTTATGACAAACTTTGGGACGCGCACTTAGTTAGTCAGCGTGATGATGGCTCAAGTTTGATTTATATTGACCGTCACTTACTACATGAAGTCACCAGTCCACAGGCATTTGAAGGATTGCGCCTTGCTAATCGTGAGCCTTGGCGCTTATCAGCAAATGTCGCGACACCAGACCATAACGTACCAACAGTGAAAAAAGAACGCAGTGAAGGTGTTGCTGGTATTAAAGATGAAGTTTCACGTCTTCAAGTTGCCACACTTGACGAGAATTGTACGGCATTTAATATTACCGAGTTTACTATTAATGATGACCGTCAAGGTATTGTTCATGTGGTTGGACCAGAGCAAGGGCTTGTATTACCCGGTATGACCGTCGTTTGTGGTGACTCACACACAGCCACACATGGGGCATTGGGTTGTTTGGCACATGGTATTGGTACTTCTGAGGTTGAGCATGTTTTGGCTACTCAGTGTCTAGTACAGTCAAAAATGAAAAATATGCTGATTAAAGTCGATGGTAAGTTGGGTACTGGGGTGACACCTAAAGATGTGGTACTTGCCATTATTGCTAAAATTGGTACCGCAGGTGGTACAGGTCATGCCATTGAGTTTGCTGGTGATGTATTTTCTGATATGAGTATGGAAGGGCGAATGACTGTCTGTAATATGGCGATTGAGGCAGGTGCTCGTGTTGGTATGGTTGCGGTTGATAAGACAACCATTGAGTATGTTAAAGGTCGTCCATATGCACCAACAGGTGAAGCATGGGAGCAGGCAGTTGCTTACTGGAATACATTGCATACAGATGACGATGCTGTTTTTGATACAGTGATTGAGATGGATGGTAGTGAGATTGCCCCTCAAGTCTCATGGGGAACATCACCTGAGATGGTGGTTGATGTCACACAAGCTGTCCCAACACCAGACATGGCACAAGATGAAGTACAGCAACAAGCGTGGGCGCGTGCTTATGAATATATGGGATTGAGTGCAGGACAACCAATTACTGAGATTGCCGTTGACCGTGTATTTATTGGCTCATGTACCAATTCGCGTATTGAAGACTTACGCTCTGCTGCATCTGTGATTAAAGGACGCACGGTTGCTAATAATGTGAAAGAAGCGATTGTGGTTGCTGGCTCAGGACAAGTGAAAAAGCAAGCTGAAGAAGAAGGCTTAGATAAAATATTTACGCAGGCAGGGTTTGAATGGCGAGAGCCGGGTTGCTCTATGTGTTTGGCAATGAATGCCGATAAGCTACAGCCAAAAGAACATTGTGCCTCAACGTCAAATCGTAATTTTGAAGGTCGCCAAGGTAATGGTGGACGTACGCATTTGGTGAGTCCAGCGATGGCTGCTGCTGCCGCGTTAGCAGGTCATTTTGTTGATGTGCGTGAGTTTTAGTGGATAAGACAAACAAACTATCCTAAACCGATTGTCTAAATATTGAGTATTTTATGACCTCTCGTAACACTGATAACACCAATAAAGATAATGAAGCAACCAAAGCCGTGCAAACTCGCAAAATTGTTGAGCGGTTTTTACATAAATTATCTGATGATGACCCGACTTTGTACTATGCCAGTACAAGTGAAGTAGCGCGAGGGGTACATATGATGATTAAAGAGCATAGCAATCGTTTGTCACCTGAAGAGCAAAAGCTAGTGCGTCATTTGACCATCAAAGACATTGAGGTGATTTTAGGATTTCATAGTAAATAATATTTTTCTTCATTGCTGTATTACTCATTTTTAAAAGATTTAAATATTAAGGAAACCCCATGCAAGCATATAACACCCAAACAGGTATCGTTTGCCCGCTAGACCGCTCAAATGTCGATACTGACCAAATCATTCCCAAGCAGTTTTTAAAGTCCATTAAGCGCACTGGTTTTGGTGTCAACTTATTTGATGAATGGCGCTATCTTGATGAAGGTTATCCGGGGCAAGATAACAGCAAACGTCCTGTAAATCCTGATTTTGTATTAAACAAACCACAATATCAAGGTGCGACCATTCTACTGGCACGCAAAAACTTTGGTTGTGGCTCTAGCCGTGAGCATGCGCCGTGGGCATTATCAGAATATGGCTTTCGCACCGTGATTGCACCAAGTTTTGCAGATATTTTCTATAATAATTGCTTTAAAAATGGTATGTTACCTATTGTTCTGTCTGAAGAGATTATTGACAAACTATTTACAGAAGTCTTTGTCAATGAGGGTTATGAATTAACGACTGACCTTGAGCGACAAGTCGTTATCACACCTGATGGCACAGAATACGCATTTGATGTTGATGAGTTTCGCAAGCATTGCTTGCTTAATGGACTAGATGATATTGGTTTGACACTACAACAAAGTGATGCCATCAAAGCCTATGAACAGAAGATGCAACAAAAAACACCTTGGGTGTTTAATGAGTTGGTATAAATTGCGTTATTTATAAATTAGGGGCTGTGAAATATTTATCTATAGATTTAATGTTTTTATGAGCTTTCTCTATAAAGGTAAAATTTAACAGCCCTGACAGTCTAAATAATCTTAAAACCTAAAATAAGGTCATTAAACAAAGGCTCTAAATATACAAAAAGGAAATGCTATGAAAGTTTTAACATTAGCCGGTGATGGTATCGGTACAGAGATTATGGCGCAAGCGGTTGCAGTATTACAACAAGTCAACCAAAAGTTTGAGTTAAATTTGACGATTGAAGAGGGGCTGATTGGGGGTGTGGCGGTTGATGCCACAGGTGAGCCACTACCCGATGAAACGCTACAAAAAGCCAGACAGGCAGATGCTGTCTTGTTAGGTGCAGTTGGTGGTCCTAAGTGGGACCAGATTGAGCGTAGCAAACGTCCTGAGCGTGGATTATTAAAGATTCGTAGTGAATTAGGGCTATTTGCTAATTTACGAGTGGCAAAACTCTATCCTCAGCTTGCCAATGCTTCAAGCATTAAAGCAGATATTATCTCTGGGTTAGATTTACTGATTGTGCGTGAATTAACAGGTGGTATTTATTTTGGTGAGCCACGTGGTATTCGTACCCTTGAAAATGGTGAGCAACAAGGCTATAACACCATGGTTTATAAAACCAGTGAAATACAGCGTATTGGTAAAGTTGCTTTTGACTTGGCACAGACTCGTGCAAAAGCTTCTGGTAATCCCGCAAAAGTATGCTCTGTAGACAAAGCGAATGTGTTGGAAGTGACAGAGCTTTGGAAGCAAACCATGAATCAGATACAGCAGGCAGACTATCCAGATGTTGAGTTATCGCATATGTATGCTGATAATGCTTGTATGCAGCTTATCAAAAATCCAAAGCAGTTTGATGTGATGGTCACAGGCAATATGTTTGGTGATATTTTATCAGATGAAGCAGCGATGTTAACGGGTTCTATTGGTATGTTACCATCGGCAAGTTTGGACGAAAATGGTAAAGGTATGTATGAGCCATGTCATGGTTCAGCTCCAGATATTGCGGGTCAAGACAAAGCCAATCCATTAGCAACCATTTTATCTGTTGCTATGATGCTGCGTTATACTTTTAAGCATGAAGCATCTGCACAAGCCATTGAGCAGGCGGTTAGTGATGTACTGGATGATGGACTACGCACCTTAGATATCTTAGATAGAAATGAAGAAGGATTGACAGCAGTAGGTTGCCAGCAGATGGGTGAGGCTGTCTTAGCAAAATTAAAGTTACAGTAGTTTATAATATTTGATGGTGGTAGTTTAGAGGTTGCCTTATACTAAATACATATTAGTGTATATTTATACATTGTATGAGCAACCTCTATTAACATAACTATAATATCAGGAGCTAAACGTTGAAAATAATACAAATGCTTATGCTGGTTAGTTTTTGTACGCTACCACTAACGATAACACATGCGGCAGAAATACAAAAAGAGATACAGGAAGAAGTACCAAACATTAGCCAACACTTCACTGGTCGGGGCAAAATTTATCAAGAGTTAAGACGAGTACTACCAGAAATTGCCTATAATGTTGACAATCTATCGCAGACCGCCGAAGCGGTGAATACCAGTAATTGGCAACCCAATAAGCCTTTAAATCGCAATCTTACTACTAAAATTCAAGCATTACTTAATTGGAACCATCATGGTGTGGGTGCAGTAGATGGATATTGGGGAAAAAACACTCGCAAAGCCATGCAAGCATTTCAGCAGTCTCAAGGTTTAGCACTAACAGATACAATGAATGAGGAGACATGGCAAGCATTGTTAGAAAACCCAATACTAGCGACGCAACCAGTATTGGTTAATTACGCTTTGACAGATGCTGACGTGAATATTGATCTAGTTAGTATTCCTGATGATACTCAAGAAAAGGCGCAGTTAGAAGGCTTGTATTATGAAACTTTATTAGAAGCATTGGCAGAGAAGTTTCATATGACACAAGAGTATCTACAAAAGCTTAATCCCGAAGCGCAGTTTGAGGTGGGTGAGGTATTAACGGTTTATAATCCGGGTAATCCAAATACCAAAGCGGTCAGCCGAGTGGTTGCAGATAAATCCATACAAACTCTTTATATATATGATAGTGAAGATAACTTGATTGCAAGTTATCCTACAACTGTGGGTAGTAGTGCCACACCATCACCTTCTGGTACACATCAGGTCAAAGTGAAAGTTTATCAGCCAAACTATACTTATACCCATCCAGATGGTAGTAAGTCAATCTTGCCACCAGGTGCGAATAATCCTGTTGGACTGATATGGATTGGATTAACTAAACCAACATATGGTATTCATGGTTCACCTGATCCAGAACGTATCAGTCGCCAAGCATCCTCTGGCTGTATTCGCTTAACAAACTGGGACGCTAAGGCACTATATGCCGTGATTGATGATGATGCCGTGGTGGAGTTTCAAGACTAGCAAGTAATGTGTATCTCACAACATAAAAAGACCACAACGTTTGGTAGTGGTCTTTTTGTATATTTGACACTAAGGCTGTCTTTGATAGACGTTTCTTCTGGAGAAACGTTAGGTTTTACCACGGTAGGTAATACGACCTTTGGTCAAATCGTAAGGCGTCATTTCTACTTTTACCTTATCACCCGTTAAAATGCGAATGTAATGTTTACGCATTTTTCCAGAAATATGTGCAATGATTTCATGCCCATTTTCCAAACGTACTTTAAATAGGGTGTTGGGTAGTGTGTCGATGACTTCCCCTTCAAACTCAATAATGTCGTCTTTTTTTGCCATAATCTGTTGTCTATACAATGAAAATAAGCCGATATTATACGCAAGCCCTTATAGAAACGCAACATAAAAGGCAGGCAATACTTGACATAAAAGTCAAGCTATGCTTTATAAATGTATACATTCAGTAACTATACAATATCAGTAACTGAAATAAGCAACCTATTAACGCCTCTTATTTTTTATATTACTTATGAAGGAAGATTCAGCCATAAAGGAGTGAGAGGCATTTGTGGTAGTATTTGCTGTAATGCTTCAGGATAGTAGGCATTGACAAAATATAGTCCATTGGCAGATGCTGTTGGTGGTGCAATAGTGCGGTCTTTTTTTGCCAGAATGGTCAAAAAATCTTCTGGATAAAGTTCACCTGTGCCAATAGCATATAATGTCCCCATTAAGTTACGAACCATATGGTGTAAAAATCCATCTGCTTGGATATCTAGTATAATAAATGCCCCATGTTGTAACAGTCTTGCATGGCTGACTTGTCGAACGGGTTGTTTGGATTGACATGCGGCTGCTCGAAAGCTAGAGAAGTCATGTGTTCCTTCAATATAAGCAGCTGCTGTTAACATACGCTGGAAATCTAGTGGCTCATGAATGTGAGTGACTTGATGATGCAAAAGAGCAGGGCGTTGAGGCTGATTGAGAGTGATATAACGATAGCGACGAGCAATGGCTGCAAATCTGGCATGAAACTCAGTTGGTACAGGCTGAATCCAACGTAGAGCAATATCATCTGGAAGTAAGCTATTAACCCCACGCATCCAGTTATTGATACTGCGTGTGGCTGTGGTATCAAAATGCGCTATCATATTACCTGCATGTACGCCTGCATCGGTACGTCCTGCTGCCACGACCTCGATATTTTCATTAGCAACCTTGCTAAAGGCATTTTCTAGTACTTCTTGTACACACTCAACTTCTTGTTGTCTCTGCCAGCCACGATAGTTTGTGCCAATAAACTCAATACCGATGGCATAACGTTGGCTTAGTGACGTCACAGTATTGTTTACTTTTGAGTTACTCATAATAAGATAGCTTATATAATAAAAAGATGATTATGCTAATTTGATGATTTGTGTCCAGCGTTGACGGCGTTGTCTGGGTGTATCTAATGTTAAATTCAACCATAGTAAGCGGGCATAAATAGCAGGTATGGTTAGACGCTGACCAGAGATGACATGGTGGTCATATTGCCAGCTACCGGCTGCATAGGTATCACTGACTCCACCAAATGGACATTGTGTGGTACAGACCAGCATATGTCCATGATTATATGCCTGCTCCATGACCTGTGCTAATTGTGTATCAAAAGGGATATTTCCAGCACCAAAGCCTATGAGAATGATACCTGTTGGTGCTAAGGTTAAAGTCTGCTCAAGCGCAGTAGCTAGCCATGCTGTTTGGTTAGGTACACAGTATAAGACAGGGATATTGATTTGTTTTGCTGTCTCTTTGATGTTGAGTAATGCAAGATGTTTTTCTAGCCATGTTATCCGTTTATTAGCAGATAAGGACTGTACATAACTGCTGGCAGGGTAGCCCACACGCTGATGACCCGTAAATGCCATCAGGTCATGACTATGTACTTTTTGTACACTCTGTGCAGCCCATGCTTCACCAGAAAATGTCACTTTGACACCAGATTCTCCATGATTGGCTAGTGCAATGGCATCTTTCAGATTTTGCCATGCGTCGCTGTTTGGGTCTAACTGATATTCATGGATATTATCTGCTGCAAATAATGGACGCATACTGGCAGTAAGAATCAGACAAATATCACTACCTGCAAAAGCTTCTGCTAGAAACGCAGACAGATAGCTTAATGTATCTGTGCCAGTAATAAGAACAAACTGACGTTGCTTTTGTTGATATGCTTGTAAAATCAGCTGATAAAAATAGACAAGGTCACTGGGCGTTAGCTGGCTACTATCTTTAACACATTCATTTGCTAATACTTGTACAGAAGTGGCTAGATGGTGCTGGATTTGTGTGCGTAATAAAGGGATAAAGGTTTTTGCATCTAGCGCTTGCAGAGGCTTTCCGTAACTGCCAAATGTTCCACCCGCATAGATAAGCTGAATGGGTGATGGGCTATGGTTTGTTGCGTTTTTTAAGATAGACGTATTTGCAGACATTAGAAGAAGTCACTTATTAATATAAAGCAGTTAAACTGAAGCAGTTAAAAAAGACATAAAGCCGAAACTTTATGTCTTTTAAGGTTATCCAATTTAGGATGAGTTTTGTTTTATCCAATAATGGATGCTCTTATCACATATATTGATAAGGATAGCAATATTAATGAATACGCTCAAGTAGTGCCTGAGCCTGCGCTGTATACTCTGCGCTGGCTTGAGCAGAAATGACTTCATTAATCAGTCTTCTAGCACTGTCATATTCACCTAAGTCTAGATATTGTTTTGCCAAATCAAGTGTGATTTGATTTTTATCCAAGTCATTAACAAAGTTGAAGTTTTCAGTAAATACAGCATCGTCAACCATTGCTGTCTCAGTAGTTACTGGAGCGTCTGAAGACACCTCGTGCGCTAGAGCTGGATCAATATCTGATGCTGTTTCTGGTGCATCAAACATATCGAAGTTTAGTGCATCAAGCTGAGAGATGGTATCTGGATTAAATACAGAGATTTCATCTGTTGTATCAGCGATAGGTGACTCTTCGATAGCAGCCTCAGCAGGTGTGTGTTCTGTTACTTCTGGTACTACCAGCTCAGGTTCAGCATCTGCTTCGATTATTGGTTGCTCTAGATTCTGCTCTATATCTAGAGCTTGAATATTAGTGTCTACAGTTTCTGTATCTTCCAACTCTGATATGGATTCTACCAGCTCTGCATCATTCACTGGTGTATCATTGACAATGCTCTCTTGAGTCGAGATGCTTTCATCTTCTAAGTCTAGTTCAGCAAAGTTGTCATCTAGTAGACTGCTAGTAGCATCTTCAGTAGTTACTGGTGTGGTATCTTCGATGTCAACATTTGAATCAACATCAAGTGAATCTGTTTCAACAACAGGTGCCAACTCTGAAACATCTTCGTCTATTAGCTCAAAGTCAGTATCAGAAGTTATAGCTTCTTCAGTCTCAGTTTGTGTTGGTGTAGATGGCTCATCTTCAAAGTCAAATTCAAAGTCATCACTAAGATCAGTAACTTCAGATGTTGCCTCTGTATTGATTGTATCCAAATTAGATGTCTCTAAGGAGATGTCTGAGACTTCTTCACCCACTTCTAGTTCGGTGTCTTGGAGTGTGGGTTCATCTAGTTGTAAATCGAAGCTATCTGCGTCTGAATCAGTTGCAACTTCTAACGTATCTAAGCTGTCATGAGTATCTAGAGTATTATTACTGTCTAGAGAAAACTCTTCTGCATCTAAAGAGAACACATCAGCGTCTGTTAGGGTAATGTCTGTATCAGTTGTATCTTCAACTACTGGTGCATTGGCTTCTGGTTGTGTTGCCAATGGTTCTTCAATATTGAAGTCTGCTAGTAGATCATCTTCAGTAGTTGGTGTTTCTATACTGATTGCATCATTGTTATTGTCATTCAAGCCTTCTGCATTATCTAGTTCTAGTTCATTATCAAATGAGAACTCTAAATCATCATCCACTTGAGAGTCTGTTGTTGCTTTGGTTGTTAGCTCAGGCTTTGCATCTTCAATAAGCTGACTTTCTAAATCATCAAAAGATAGTGCTTCTTCAGTGCTGTCCAAAGTTAAATCTGTGCTATCAAGTGCTGTATTATCAAGGGCAGGTGCTTCAGTTGATAGACTGTCTTGTGTAGATTCTTCTGCATCAAGTACCAGATCATCATCAAGTGAGAACATCAACTCATCATCAGTGAGTGTGTCATTTGGTGTGCTATCTACAACAGGAGAGTCACTATTGACAATGGTTTCTGAGGCAACTTCAAGGCTTGGATCTATAAATGAAGATCTAATTTCTTTTGCTTGTTGCAAGGTACTTAAGTCAGCTTCTGATTGGATACGCTGATATAAGGTTTCAAAGTCTTGCTGCTTATTATTCAGTGCATATACAGAAAGTAACTTGAGCATATATCCTGTATTTTTTGGCTCTGTACTCAGTCCTTTTGTTAAGACTTCTGAGGCATCATCATAACGCTGCTGGTCAATGTAAGTTTGAGCAACGGTGATCGGGTCTTTTTCTGGTATTGGTGTTGGTACAGGAGTCTTTGTTTCTTGCTCTAGCTTCGGTGAGACAGGAGCAACGGTCTGAGTAGAAGCTTGTTTAGCAGAATTTTTTGATCGCATCAAAAAAAGGATAATTGTCAATAGGACAATCAGACCAATGATAATATATAAAAGAATATTCATATTTTCTCCTTCGTCATCGCCGTTTTTAAATTGTTTTTATAAGGACAATGCTATGACAGCGATGATGAATTATTAATTATTACGTAAGTTTTTTAGACGTTGCTCAAGTTCAGCTAAGCGTTTATTTTGTAATTGTATCTGTCTTGTACTTTCAGATAGTTGACCACTCAAACTACGCACTTGTTGTGCTCTATTTGCAGTTTGTTGGCGGGTTGTTTGTAGTTTATTGACTAAATCATTATTTAACCCACTACCATTTGCACTGTTGCGTGTTTGGCTACCCGTAGCACTGCCTGAGTTACCTGGAGTAACCAGTGTGACTTGTGGCTTACTTGGTAGTGCTTGAGCAGTTCTTGCTGTGCGTGTTGGTGTGTGACTATTACGTGCATTACGGTTTGAGCGTCGGTTGCTACTATGTCTATTGCTACGGTTACTAGTTCTGGCACTTTGATTTTGTTGTGACTGCCGTGCTTCAGTAGCTGCTCTGATACCAAGTTTAGATGGAATGACTTCATAATCTGGCAAGGTTAGTGTTGCATTTGCTTTTAGAAGGCTAACATCGTTATTAATAAAGGCATCTTGGTTATGAGCTTGAATTTGCTTCATTACCGTTGGTACATCTAAGTTGTTTTCTTTTGCAATTTGACTAGCAATTGTCCATAAGTTGTCATTGCGTTGTACGGTATAAGTAGACTTGCCAGCAGCAATGCTTGGAGTACTAGCATTGTTATCATCACTTTGAGTGTTGGTTGTCGCCGTGACCTGTTCACCTTCTTCTACATTGGTAGTTTCTGTTTCTGTAGTAGCTGTAGCAATGACTGTTTCACTTTCTTGTTCTGTTTGTTGACTGGCTGTTTGTGTGGCAGGTGCATCATCAGAGTCTGTTAAAGTATTCTGTGTGGCGATCGTCTCACCAGTTGGTGTACGATAGGTACGGTTAATCTGTATTTTTAGGATATCAGATTGTACATCAGTACCACTTGCACTAGATGCAAAGTCTGTCGTATTTGTTGCACTATCTTTGACCATTATCTCAGAGTCAGTTGTCTCTACAGTGCTTGGTTTTGGCGTAGAGATAGGCGCTGTCTGCAATGGTGGTGGTGCTGATTTATTCACTACTAAAGGAGTACCTGTTGTTTTGGCAGGTAATGGAGTAATCATAGGCAGATTTGGTTGAGCTGTATTTCCTGTCGTTTTAGGCTGGGCAGCAACTTGTGGCGCAGAAACACTTTTTGATGTCTTATCTAACGGTAATAGAAGTGTCTTTGGGATAACTTTTTGATTACCATTATCATTGACTGTCAGTACAACGTCAGCAAAAGGATCCGCTAAGGGAGTAGAGGTTGTAATAATGACACGCCCAGAGTTTGCACCAGTTTTTACAAATCGTGCTGACATTGTAGATTTTGAATTTAAGCCAAGCTCTCGATAAGTGCTATTATCTGCTAAAGACACAGAAAAGTTATCTGGGTCAATATCACTAATATCTATTGTGGCAGATAATGGTTCGTATTGATTGGAGTTAACCTGAGTTGAGCCAATATTTGCAGCGTACAGTGTGTTACCTGTCAGTAATAGTGAAATAACAGCAGACAGTTTTGCCAAGTTAAAGTGACGGGGTAGTTGCCAAGACATGTGCATCCTTTATATTCAGTAATGGTAGACGCTAAATTTTATAAAGATAGAATTCTGTTACTTTTATATCAAAATAAAGATTTAATTACCAGTTTATTTCGTTCCATAGGTTATATGTATATGATGATAAATGACTAATGGTACATATCATATCATTCTTTACTTATTTATGTACTTTGATTTGATGATTCACGTTCTATAATCTTTGAAACATTAGTTTTTGATAAATTAGTTATTCAACTTTTACATATTTTACATAGATAGCATGGATTAGGTGTCGGTACAGTCAGCTAAGAGTCAATAATAGTTATATGACGGACCTTCTGTGATGTCGTTATTCGTTACCTAATTATCCATTATTATATAATATATAAGGTGTCGTTATACATCCTGTTTTTATCTATTATTTATTATAGCAAGTTTCGCTGCTGCGAAGTTAATATCATATATCCTCTTACTAATGCCTTAGTTAAGCTAAAGGTGTTAAGTACAATGTGTTCCAAAATTCATTATGGTATTTGATGATAATGATAGTTGAATAGTTTGCAACTCTGTTAGCATGGATTATGGATCTGATGCTCTGACCAACAAACCATATATTACTATATATTTGTAGCCCGATAGAATGGTGAATGGAAATTTTTTATATTTGTCATGCTTGAGTATAGCTATTAACTGAATATGTGATATTTTTTTCTTAGTTCTTTTAGCTTTAATATGGTCTTGAGTTGACAAAAAAGACAACCGAAGCTGTCTTTTTTGTGTTATTTGATTTCGTCTTTTTTAGGCAGAGCGTTGCTTTTGTAAAATATTAAGCATACGACGTAGTGGCTCAGCAGCTCCCCATAATAATTGATCACCAACAGTAAATGCGCCTAAGTATTCGCCGCCCATATTGAGCTTGCGTAAACGCCCTAGAGCAACGGTCAGTGTGCCAGTTACTGCAACAGGTGTTAGGCGAGTGATGGTTTCCTCTTTGTGGTTTTCGACCACGTCTAGCCAAGGGTTACCACT
This sequence comes from Psychrobacter sp. I-STPA6b, assembly GCF_020662265.1. Classification (GTDB taxonomy): domain Bacteria; phylum Pseudomonadota; class Gammaproteobacteria; order Pseudomonadales; family Moraxellaceae; genus Psychrobacter. Next base: position 382,718 of record NZ_VEWM01000063.1, on the reverse strand, counting down.
GTTACGTAAGGCATCTTCGATTTCTTGTAGAGGGATATCTTTTTTTAGTTTGATGGTCAGACCTTGTGCATGACAACGCATTGAGCCAACGCGGACACACATACCATCAATTGGAATAGCGGTGTCATCATTATTGCCTAAAATTTTATTAGTTTCCACACTGCCTTTCCACTCTTCGCGAGACTGTCCATTATCCAGCTCACTGTCAATAAATGGAATCAAGCTTCCTGCGAGAGGAACACCAAAGTATTGTGTTGGAAAATCATCACTGCGCTGTGTATTGGCAATGATTTTATCAATCTCCAAAATAGCACTGGCAGGGTCATCTAGTTGCTGAGCAACGGAGTCTCTTAAAACCCCCATACCATTGATTAGCTCACGCATGTTGTTTGCACCAGAGCCACTGGCAGCTTGATAGGTCATGGCAGAGACCCACTCTACCCAGCCACGATTAAATAGCTCACCGATTGCCATTAACATTAAAGAGACGGTACAGTTGCCACCAATAAAGTCTTTTTTGCCCTCTTTGAGCGCTGTTTCAATGACTGAAAGATTAACAGGGTCAAGAATGATGGTGCTATCTTCAGTCATACGCAAACTACTGGCAGCATCAATCCAGTAACCATTCCATCCTGAGTCACGTAAAGGCTGGTGGACAGCTTTGGTGTAGTCACCACCTTGGCAGGTAATAATAACGTCACACTTAGCAAGTTCATTAATGTCATGGGCATCTTTTAGTATTTTGCTATTGTCATCTAATGTGACACCAGTAAAAGTTGGTGCTTGACCGCCTGCATTACTGGTAGAAAAAAAGATAGGGGTAATGCTATCAAAGTCTTGCTCTTCTAGCATACGTTGCATTAATACTGAACCAACCATGCCCCGCCAGCCAACTAAGCCGACGACAAGTCTGTTTTGTTGATTTGCTTGCTCATTATCAGGTTGAGCCATTATCTCACTCCTTACAGTTGTATTTAATGACGTTATTACTCGAACCGTTTACCATGCCTTTATTTCATCAAAAAATCAATAAGATTTTTTCATTAAGAGTCATTTTATGAGGTCAAGTCTGGAAAAAACTCGGGTATAAACCGCCAAAAGTCATAATCTTGTTCCTTTAACAAATCAACCCCACAATCTAACTGACTGATCCAGTTTAAGAATTGATGAAACATCTCTTGCCCATCTATTCTAAGCCCATGTTGCGGCACCATTTTTGATATGGGCAGGTCTTTGACCGCATTTGCCCATAATTGAGTGGCCTTTTTGCTATTCATGTAGCGTCTGTGAAAGCCTGCCATTTGGTCAATATGTGTTTTAAAGTTAGTAACTGCTTGACCTGAATGTCCAGTCAATGATGCGCCCATATCTCCTGAAAATAGTATCTGGCTGACTGGGTCATAAAATTGGAAGTTACCAACAGAGTGTAAAAAATGGGCAGGTATGGCAACAATACCACTATTACCAAGAGTGTAATAACCCCCTTCATCTGGGATGCTTAGCAGTCTTTCAGAGATGCTTTTTTTTAAACGCTCTTTAGTAAAAGCAGAGTTATAGTGTGGTAGAAAATACTCCCACAATTTTGGTGTCAGTAGTTTGGCATGCTCTAGATGAATAAGCCAACGTGGCATAGAAGCAATTATATCTGGGTCTTGATGTGAACCTATGATATATCGGACATTATCCATAGAGATATATTTGCTGACTTGCACGGTAAGTGGTGTAAAGGTTAAGTCACCACCTGGGTCTATGATAGCGCCATCTTCACCATCAATGATTAAAAATTGATTGGTCGGCACGCTATCATCTTGTTGTAGCATAGAAAAAGCGATGCATTTATGATGACCATCATCATATAGTATAAAAGATTTCATAGTGTCACCCAGCTTTGTATTACTCAATATAAGGCGATGATGTTGACAGGTTTCTTGTCTATTATTTAGCCTGAACTATCTTGAGTATATTAATAAGTTGTGGTTATCAGTAAGTTGAATTTAATCATAAAGTAATTGATAACCCTAAAGATTTATCAGAATAAATGTAACATTTTTTTAGATAGATGGTAATTATAAATCATTAAAAAAATTATGGGATTTGTAAATAGCCTTGTTTAGACGCTTTTATACTCGCTATTTTGTGAGTATGGAGAGTTAGACTGTGCAAAATATATAAAATATTATTATTAAAAATATGATTTTGTATTTAAAATATTAATATTAAGCATAATAAATAGGGTTAACCACGGACAGAAAATTACGTTTGTGTTAGTCTAGCGCCCCAGTATATTTAGAAAAGATAAAGTTTGTGATGAATTGTGCATTCTTTTAAATCAGCAGTTTGAAAGAAGCAGAGTTTAGGTACGACTGGGGATGATTGGTGGATATGGTGTGTTGAACTACCAACTATATTTAATTTGTAGGCATTGGCATAAATGTAAAGAGGTACCATGGAGATTGTTTTATATAACTGTGCGCAGTATTTGGCAGGGTTAATGGTATTTGTAACAGTGTGGGGATGGTTACCTTTGGATCATTGGTGGGTGCGGGGTGTTGATTTTCCTCGTATTCAGTTTATTGTCCTAGCAGTGGTTGCTTGGTTGGGTATGGTGGTTTTTGCAACACACTGGCAAGGTGTGCAGTGGCTATTATTTGTGGCACTAAATTTAGCGCTGATTTTCCAATTACGTATGGTATTACCATATACACGATTTTGGAAAAAAGAGGTCAAAACAGCTCAGCAAAAAGCCGATGCCATTCAATTAAAAATTATGGTTTCTAATGTATTGACACCCAATGATAATACTCAGGCACTGATTGATAAAGTGCAACAAAAACAACCTGATATTTTAATGACTCTAGAAAGTGATCAGAAGTGGGAGCAAGCATTAACACAAATTGAATCAGATTATCCTTATAGTGTAAAAGTGCCTTTAGATAATTTATATGGTATGCACTTATATTCTAAGTTTGAGCTGATTGAGCCTCAGGTAAAATATTTAATCGTAGATGATATTCCATCCATCCATACTCAGCTACGTCTAAGTGCTGATAAGGTAATATGGTTATACTGTTTGCATCCCATGCCACCGAGTCCAACGGAGGCAGAAAAATCGACAACTCGTGATGCAGAGCTATTATTGGTGGGTCGTCATATTAAAGAGAACAATCAAACAGCGATATTAGCGGGTGACTTAAATGATGTTGCATGGTCAAAGACCACACGTATGTTTCAACGTATCTCAGGTTTGCTTGACCCTCGTATTGGTAGACATTTTATTAATACCTTCCATGTAGACTATCCTTTTTTACGTTGGGCATTAGACCATATTTTCCATAGTCCTAGTTTTACCTTAGTAAGTATTGAGCGATTAGAGAGCATTGGTTCAGACCATTTTCCAGTATTGACTACTTTACAATATGAACCTGAGGTGATGATGGAACAGAAGCAGAATGCACCAACTGCCAGTGTTGAAGATAAAATTGAAACACAAGAAACCATTGCAGAAGGTATTATTGAAGGTCAGCGAGTCTCTGCAGAAAATGCCTCATAATCCTAAGTATTAATGATGGTTTATACATTATAAAATAAGCTATATTGAGACAAATAAAATCATCTTACACATATTGTAAGTAAATGCTTACACTATTTTAGGTGTTTATCGGCTAGGAATAATGAGGTATCAAGCATACAATGACCCCATCAACACAAGGAATATGGACAACAGTGTTGATGGGTAAAAGTTAAGTACTAACAAGTGGTTATTGCCCTATGACCCCTTGCAGTAAATTTACCCAGACCAGAGGATTGGTCGATGAGGAAATAATAACAATATAAGTGTTGAAGCCCAAAACCCAAGTCTTTGCCCTAGGCTTGGGTTTTCTTTTTGTCTGCTTGTTGAGTATTTAAACACTCGTTATGATAATGACATGATAAGATAAGGCAAAATTGATATCTCTTAAAATATTGGGGCAGAACTCTATGACATCCGAAAACACAACTAACACAGCAACCTTAGCACTTTTTGACCTTGACCATACCTTGCTTGATGTCGATAGTGACTACCTATGGGGTGAATATATCGTCAAACATGGTTTGGTCGATGAGGCACAATATCGCACTGCCAACCAACGCTTTTATGAGCAGTATATTGCAGGTACGCTTGACCCAGTGGAGTATAACGAATTTGTCAGTGCTTTTTTGACCACCTTGCCAATGGATAGATTGCACGCATTGCGTGAAGATTATATCAAATATGAAATCGAGCCACATATGCGACCCAAAGCTGTCAAAGCCATTCGGGAGCATTTGGCACAAGGGCATGAAGTGGTGATTATCTCAGCGACTAATGACTTTATTGTCAGCGAAATTGCTCAGCGTTTTGGTATTGATAGTGCCAATGTGTTGGCAACGCCTTTGGAGGTTAAAGACAATCGTTATACTGGAAAACTAGCTGACAAGCCCAATTTTCAAGAAGGTAAACTATATCATTTGCAAAAGTGGCTAGACAGACGTAAGCAAGCTGGCGTGAGCTTTAGCAAAACTTATGCCTATTCGGACTCTAAAAATGATTTACCTTTATTAGAATGGGCGGACGTGCCAGTGTGTATCAGCCCAGATGATACCTTACACGCTCATGCATTGGCTCATCATTGGGCAGTGGAAGATTGGGCGATTTAGTTAATTTAGCCCAATTAACTGCCTAACAGAGATGACGGAATTTTGTTAAAATAAGCGGTTATTTTTTAGGGGGTGTTCTAAAAAGTATACTACCCCCTCCCTAACCCTCCCCCAAAGGTGGAGGGAACTGTTCCCCCTCCCACTGGGAGGGGGCTAGGGGGAGGGTTGAAATTGATAATAAAAGGGTGATTAACATTAAGCCGATTTGGCTTCAAACCAACGCAGTGTTAAGCAAGTTTGTAATCTTAATCTTGCCCTGTGCATTAACACATAATAATGGCTGGTATTAATCTCAAGCTCTTGGCAAATCTCATCGGTATCCAATTCCATATATTCACGCATTAAAAACGCCCGAGCCTGCTCACTGGGTAGATTGGTAAGGCAGACTTCTAGCACCTGCCAAAAGCCATCACTATGTACTTGCACCTCAGGGTTACACCAACTGTTATCAAATTGGCTGGGCATACTGCCTTTTTGCCAAAATCCTGCCTCATCAAATAAGGCGTTGAGCAAGGTTTCCTCACTGCCTTCCTCATGGTCGTGCATACTCGATAGATTGGTGTATTTGCTGTCTTTACGAATACAATCGACAATTTTATTTTTTAAAATGGCAAATACCCAACTTTTAAATGCCGAGTTACCCTGAAACTGCTCACTGTGTTGCAAGGCAGAAATCAACGCATCTTGCACCACGTCTTCAGCCAAATGATGGTCATTTAATTGATTAAATGCAAACGCAATCATCTGCTTTCGTACCGCTTCTATAAACTCTGGCGATATTTGCTCATGAGAGGGTTTTGGTGTGGCTGAATGTTGGTCGGTCATGTTATGTCCATGGGTTTAAAATGATATTGGCGTCACCTTATTATTCGGGGTTAACAACTAATGATTAACGATAATGACGTTTTGTCGATGAAGGGTTTAGCCAATAATCCAAACTGACATAACGCCCACCGCCATAAAATATAATAACCAATAACATGATGGCATAGGTGACAGCAAATTCAATACCATTATTGAGTATCACAAAATTACCTGTTTCAGTGAGCCAGTCGTAGTTGCCATGTGTCTGTAAAATCTCACGAGCTTTGTCCAGTCGCAAACTTGCCTCATACGAATTGGCAAGGCTGGCGTCACTGCCCCAAAAATTAATGGTATTCATCACACTGGCAATACTGGTTTCTGGGTCGGTGGGAGTGATGGCAAACCAGCCATTTTCCCAATGCACGCTAAACATAGCGACCAACATGGTTACCAATAACATCACTGAAAAGCCACGACTACCAATACCAAATAACAAGGCAAAACCACCGACCAATTCGGCAATAATGACCAATACTGCCATCAAAGTTGGCATGGGTAAACCTAAACCCCACTCACTATTACCAAACCAACTGACAATATCCTCAAATCCTGTGACTTTATTCCAACCTGCACTGATAAAAATTGGTGCAAGATACAAGCGAATGGCAAGGGGAGCAATAAAGTCCAAACTTTCAACCCGTTGGGTTAAGCGATTAAAAGGGCGAGTGATTTGTGAAATGACAGTCATAAAATACCTGTTTTAAAAATAATAAAAAATGTGATGAAGTCGTTAAAAAACTTATGTTAAATTGAGTTATCCTAGCCTTTATTGCAAAAGCAAATGGTTTTGAAGTCCTCTCCTTATTTCAAGGGGAGGGTTTGGGAGGGGTTAGCTCTGCACACCTTGTAACACGCTTTTTTCAATCAGCTGTTTTAATAAAGGCAAACCAAACTCCACTAATACCTCACTATTTCCAGCCCCAAGCGTTTCGGCAAAGTCTTGTAACAGATTGGTTAATACAGCCGTTAAATCCTCTATCGTTGCAATGATTGGATTTTGGTTGCTAATCTCGGCAATATACGCAATCAAGGCATGGGTTAACGCATTGACCTGCATAAACTCAACCCTATCTTCCTCATTACGAAATACTAAAAAAAAGCTATCTTCAGGGCTATCAGGTTGCTCATCGCTACTGATTAAATGTACCGCCCATTGATAATGCAAATTTTGTAAACTGGGATTAAGGATTAACTGAATTTCATTAGGTTTTAGGTTTTGAGCAAGAGCAGTGTTAGCCTCATCGCCGTGAATATCGACCAATAATTCTACCCATTCATAATGAGCTAACTCGGCAAAATAAGCAGGCAAATTTAATGCTTCTAACTGCTCAGGCTGTGCCAAAAAATCCACAAAACTTTGATTAATCTCAGTAAAATACGGGCTATGGCAAGGGTGCTGTGCCATAAATGCTTGACACACCATCAGCCAATGCTCATCATCTATCAGGCTTTGACAAACAGGAAAGCACTGGTCTAAAAAACCCCGCAAATTATTAAAAATTAGCGATTGATACAGTTTACTAATGCGACTGGGAATGTCTTGTGATACCCGTTGTAAAATGGCAGTGGTGCTGTTGCTATAAGTAAGCTCACTATTATCAAATTCATCGTTATCAGCATTAGCATTGTCAGCATTTTGATGGCGTAGATACTGCCCAAATTGCTGTTGAAATTCTGCTAGGCTGGCAGGGTGATGGTTGGTTTCACAATCAGCTAGGCTCATGGCGATTGTCCTTTATACTGTCTTTTTGACTGACTGTTTTTTGAGTTTGTTGTTGAGATTGGCTCTGGCTTGCAGATTGCAAAGCTCGAATGTGATTCACCTCATCGACCAAATCTGCAAAATCAGGAAAGTTAAAATCTCGCTCAAGGCAGGTGGGTAAATCGCTTGCCCGCTTACCCGTCTTTTGCTCAATCAACGCATACGCATCGGTTAATAACGTCCAAACAGGGTCAATCACCGTATTGCCATGTGTATCTACCAAAAAGCCATCGTCCTCGACATAATGCCCTGCCACATGCAAATAACAGGTGCGTTCAACGGGTAATTGGCGTAAATACTGATGTGGGTCAAAACCAAAATTTTGACTATTGACATAAATATTATTGACGTCCAAATGCAACAAACAGTCTGCTTCCTCCGCCACCGCAGTGATAAATTCTGCGTCACTCATCTCGCTGTTGGGTGGATTAAAATAATATGAGGCATTTTCAAAGCCAATTTGCTGACCCAAAATATCTTGAGCCTGCTTAATTCTATCAGCCACCCAATGCACCGCCTCGGTGGTACAAGGAATGGGCAGTAGGTCGTATAAATGCCCCATCTCATCGCTACACCATGATAAATGCTCGGTATAAAGGCTGATATTATGAGCCTGCATAAAGGCTTTGACGTTTTTTAATAACTGGGTATCTAATTTGGCAGTGCTACCAATGGATAGCGATAAACCATGACAAATAAACGGGTGACGCTCGCTAAACTCTCGTAATTGCTTGGCATATTGCCCGCCCATTTGCCCAGAAGAGTTAAGCCAGTTTTCAGGCGATACTTCAAAAAAATCTATCGCTGACAAATCCGCTTGACGCATGGCAGGCAATAACTCTCGGCGAAAGCCCAAGCCTGCTCCAGTGGGTCTATTGTGTGCTGTAGATAACGTATTAGCCGTTGTCATGGGTTGTCCTTAGAGTAGTAATTTAGTAGCAAGATTGAAGCAATCATCCTTAATGCAAAATCAACTCATGGTAAATTTATTTTGGATTAAGGGCGCTGTTAATTTGATGGATAGTTCCTCTTTAATGTCAGAATTAAAGAGGAAAATAATATCTATTAGATTGTTATTGAGCCTTAGTGATTAATGGCTTCCACCACATTTGCCTTCGCCACATTTACCTTCAGTAGGGGTTTTTACAACTGGAGTCGTTGCACTACCACCGCATTTACCTTCACCACATTTGCCTTCATTTGCTTTGCTGGTATTTTGGTAGGCGTTATTTAATTGTTGAGCAGAAAATGGGTTGTGACCAGTCGCATGAGCAGAACCCATTGCAACTAAAGAACCAAGGGCAAGACTGGTAAGGATTGTAGATTTGTTCATAATAAACTCCATATAGTGATAGATTTAAGGGTTACTCAAAGCCAGTATGGTATTGAGTGGGTTTGTCTAGTCATTTGTTAGTGATACAAATGACTAGGGTCTGTTGAAATTTCACCCCGTTAGACTAATATCTACAAGGGATATAGCTACTTTTTACTTTTATGTAAAAATTGGCGAACTTTTTCCTATGAAGATGAATGTTCAACAGACCCTAAAAAATTTTGCATTGATATTTAAATACTAGGGATAGACTAGGATGGATTTTTAGTGACTAGCACCACATGAACCATCTGCCATTTTATTAGCGCCACATGAGCCGTCTGCCATTTTATTAGCACCGCATGAGCCGTCTGCCATTTTATTAGCACTGCATGAACCATCTACGACTTTGTTGCCATTGGCTCCACACTTTGCTTCACCGCATTTGCCTTCAGGTGCAGTGCTATTATTTTGATAACCATTTTGCATTGGCTCGGCAGAAAAAGGATTGTTGGCGCAACCGCTTAGAGTAACTAATGAGCCGAGTGCCAAACTGGTAAGGATTGATTTCTTATTCATAAAAAATTCCATATTTAAAAGTAAAGTGATAACAGTCCTTATTACAGGTTTGCTATATGTCTAACTGTGTTTTATTAAGTTAGCTAATAAAGCAAATCATTGTGCTGTTATAACTTAGACGCAGTAGAGGGGTAATTTCTTACAACTTTTTTAGATTTTTTTGCAATTAATTGCGTGATTTTTTATAAGTTATTGATATTAAATAGAAAATATTTTTATTTTTTTTATAAACTATGGCTAATTATGGGAAAAGAAGAGGTCATAATAGGCAGACTATAATAACAACTGGCATAGCCAATTGATATGGTCAAAGGACAACTATATAAGTGGATATCAGCAATAAAAAAATGCCAATCCTAGGATTGGCAAGTTTATTAACTGATAATATCAATTTAAAATTGATTGAATATTTTAGTTGCCGTTGATTGTAACTATATATAATTATTGCAATATTGGCTGTGTCTCTAAACTTGATAATGGCACCATCTTTTCCCCATTAAAGACAGTAATATCTTTATCTGCTGGAATTTCTTGTGGATTTTGAAAGTCATAACGGCGGTCCGTTTTATCAGTGACCACACCTAGCCAATTGGCAAAAAAGTCTAAAAAGTGACGTTGGCTAATGGGCTGTTTAATAAACTGTTGCTTGGTATCATCACTGCTGATTTTAAAGAAAGGCACATGATAAGTATTTTGGATATTTGAAGTATGATGTATATTTTCTTTATCTATAAATAAGCCATGATCAGAGAAATAAATCATTGAGTATGAGCCGTGTTGTTGCAGTATTTGTAATAAATGAGCGATAAATTGATCTGTCTTTTCAATTGAAGCAAGATAACAATCCATCTGCTCGCCCATATTCAGGGAAAAATGTCGCTCAAAACCATGCAAGCGCTCACAAATATCAGGATGCGAGCCGTACATATGCAAAAAGAAGACACGTGAAGATTTTTTGTTGTTATTGCTAGATTCAGTATCTAATTGTTGTTGTAAGATATCTAACATCATTTCATCATCATAATTCACATCATCATATTTACCTTTTTTGAGAAAAAGAGGCGTATCGGCACGCAATGCGACTGCCGAGGTAGATGCGTCAAACTTGCTGAGCTTTCCTTGATTAGAAATCCAGTAGGTTTGATAGTCAGCTTTATTAGCAAGGGTCATGACATTTTCAGTGGGTAGTGGTGTATTGCCTGCATCTTTGGTCAATGCCAGTGTGCGCTCTAATGAGGTGACAGTATTACCTCCCATTGAGTACATATTGCTAAAAAATTGTCCAGTATGATGATTTAAAAAGGGTGTGGTCTGATGTGGATAACCATAAACAGATAGATAATCTTGACGCACGCTTTCACCCACCACCACGACATAATTATCATAAGCTTGGTAATTGGGCAAAGTTGCTTTGATTTGCCAGTGATCTGGCTGAGTGCTGGCAAGTTTGAGTGCTTGGTTATATTCGTAGTAATGATAGGGAATATTAGTGATAGATTTAATAAAACGCTGAGTATAAGCAGTAAAAATACCTAAGATACATAGAAAGACACAAACACTAATGGTTACTTTGCGTTTATGTTGTAGCCAATGGGCAATTTTTTGATTACTAATGGCAAGGGGTTGGCTAAGTTTGTGATAGGCATAAGTTAAAGCAATACCCAGTAAGGCTACGAACCAGTTTTGTAGCGGAATGGTAGGCAGAAAACTGAGTGTTTCAGTCGTGTTGGTATCCATGACCGAAGCAATAAAGGATACATTTAATGTGCCATGTGTCATCCCCACAATGGCATAAGCTGACATCAGATATAGGATAATGACAATAAACCAGTGCGAGATTTTGCTAATATTGGCAAAATATAACGCCAATATGAGACTGATAATACGAACATCAGTTGGGTCAGCATGAATCAGCCACGGATTTAATATTGCCAATGCCAGCACGCAGAGCCAAAATAGTATGCGACGATGGCGAATAATGGGTTTGTATTGTGAAGTAAGAGCAGGCATTTAACGCACCAACTTATTTAAGCCATCGGCAAATGCCTTTTTATCTTTATCTGAATAAGGTTTTTGTCCACCCATTTGTGTTAAATCTAGCATACCTGTGCTACGCATGGTGTCCATAAAGTCCCGAGCATTGAGTTTTTGCTTGATGTTATTGGCATCATAAATAATTCCATGCGGGGTTAACACTTGTCCGCCATTATCCAGTACATCATTTGCCAAAGGGATATCACTGGTAATCACCAAATCACCTTCTGCGACATTTTCAGCGATATAATCATCAGCTTTGTCAAAACCTGACGGCACAACGGTCATGCTAATTAAGGGTGATTTACGTACCTTGATGGGTTGATTGGCGACAAAAACGGCTTGAGTTTGCGTGCGTTCTGCGGTTTTGCAAATCAAGTCTTTTGCCACTACAGGACAAGCATCTGCATCTATCCAGATTTTCATTTATTATTTATCCAAATTTATTTATCTAAGCCAACTTTATTGGGTAATACATTAATCAATTGTGATAAGGCATTATCCAAATCAGCAACATCGCTAGGCATTAGGGTAATGTGTCCGATTTTTCGTCCTTCACGTTCAGCTTTATGATAGGTGTGATAATGGCTAGCATCAATCGCTAACACCTCACTGACTTTTGGATACTGTCCCAAAATATTGACCATCACTGATGGTTTAATATTATCAGTATCGCCAAGTGGCAAGCCCACTACCGCGCGAATGTGGTTTTCAAATTGACTGGTCACCGCCCCTTCAATGCTCCAATGCCCTGAGTTATGCACACGAGGGGCAAATTCATTGGCAAGTAACATATCGTTTCCATCTTTATCTTTGCTTACAAATAGCTCAAGGGTCATTACCCCTACATAGTCTAGATGATTCATAATACTAGTGATGGCAGATTGGGCTTGAGGAAATAGATGGCTTGCCCCTACCGCAGGTGCTTGAGTTTTGGCTAGAATGCCTTGGTAATGGTGGTTTTCGACCAAATCATAACAGCGAATATGACCATCTTGTGAGCGCACAGCAATGATAGAGACTTCACGACTAAAGTTAATAAAACCTTCAGCAATCAGTGGGGCAGGGGTTGCTGTTAAGTCTCCTTGACCTGTTACCGCTCCGCCTAGCTCTGTCCATGCTTCATCAATATCAGCAGAAGTTTTGATGATAAACTGTCCCTTGCCATCATAGCCACCACGGCTGGTTTTAAGTACCAAAGGTAGCCCTAGTTGCTCACAGGCTTGCGCAATGTCTTGCTTGGAGGATACTGCCATAAAAGGGACAGTTTTGATGTTTAACTCATTAAACAGATTTTTTTCTTTTAGACGGTCTTGAGCGACTTTTAAGGCTTGTGGCGATGGATATACGCCTTGTTTTTTGGAGAGTTGCTGGAGATACTCAACAGTTTTGACAGGGGTATTTTCAAATTCTAAGGTAAACACATCGGCGTCAGCGATGAACTCTTCTAACTGTTGGGTGCTATACACCTTGCCATAAAGTCTGGCAGGGGCATTGGGCGTATCTTCTAAAAATACACAACGATAACCAAGGGGCAGGGCAGACTCAGCTAACATCATGCCAAGCTGACCACCTCCTAAAATACCAATGGTGTGAATGGTTTGACTGTTTGGGTGAGTATTGGCTAGGGTCATGGCAGTCTCGTTGCGTTGGCTAATGTGTGAATATTATAAAAAAGGATATAAATAAAAAAGGTGCATCAGCACCTTAACCAAATTTAAATTATAGCAAATTTAAACACACAATAGCAGGATAGCTTAGGCTCTGTTGAACATTCATCTTCATAGGAAAAGCTGAGATACTGATTTTAACAAACAGTGACTTACGTCAAGGCAATGAGTGAACGTAGGTAGTTTATTGTTAATAAAAGCAGGGATATTAACCAGTTCATTAACGCACTGCTTATTAACATCAGAAGGTAAATTTAGCCAATTTTTATATGAAAGTACAAAATAGCTGTATTCCTTGTAAATATTAGTCTAACGAGTTGACAGTTCAATAGATCCTAACCACACTGTATCAATCACTTTCTCTTGATTGGTACGCTTTGGAGAAGGTATCAGTATAATAAACAGGCTTCGGTTGGCTATGTTTGGCAGATTTTTGATTGCAGAATGCGTATTATTATAAGCTAGTATGCACCCTCTCAATATGTTATAATTCGCGTTTATTTTGCTTGGACACAGGCAATTTAAATCAAAGTAATTTATTAATTAACCAATGTCAATCAACTAATGACACACACATTACGTGAAAAAGTAACTGGGTGTTTATCGACTTGATTAATCTTATATTTGTTTTGATAGTATATTGATAGCATTTAAGCGCTATAACATTAAATCTGCAAGTGTACTATTAGATGGATAATAAAGATGCGTGTCGATAAATCGGTAACTTTTGTAATGTGGAGGCATAACCCAACTTATATATAGGAAAGTTTATCATGGCAACACAATCTCCAACTCAAGTTTCTATGCGTGATTTGTTACAAGCAGGCGCTCACTTTGGTCACCAAACTCGTTTTTGGAACCCAAAAATGAATGCGTACATCTTTGGCGCACGTAACAAGATTCATATCATCAACCTAGAGCATACTGTTAAAGCATTCAATGAAGCTTTGACTTTCATCAATGGCTTAGCTGCCAAGCGCAACAAAATCTTATTTGTTGGTACAAAGCGTGCTGCCAGTAGCATCATCCGTGAACAAGCACAACGTGCAGGCATGCCTTACGTTGACCATCGCTGGTTAGGTGGTATGTTGACTAACTGGAAAACTCTTCGCCAGTCTATCAACCGTCTAAAAGAGCTAGAAAAGCAAGCTGAAGATGGTACTTTTGCTAAGTTGACTAAGCGTGAAGCGTTAGAGCGTACTCGTGCAATGGAAAAACTAGAGCGCTCACTTGGTGGTATTAAAGACATGGGCGGTCTTCCAGATGCTATCTTTGTGGTTGACGTTGACCATGAAGCAATCGCTATCAAAGAAGCTAAAAACTTAGGTATCCCAGTTATCGGTATCGTTGATACAAACTCAAACCCAGATAATGTTGATTATGTTATCCCTGCAAATGATGACGCAATCCGTGCAGTGACTTTATATGTAACTGCGGTTGCTGATGCTATCATTGCTGGTAAAGAGTATGCTCAAACACAAGCTGGTGGCGCACCTGCAGCAGAGAAAGTAGCTGAAGAAGAAGCTTCTGAAGAGACAAAAGACGCTGAATAGTTAAAGTTAAGCTCTGGCATACTGGGTGTTATAGAAAGATAAATCTATACAGTAAACAGTAAGTCAGTACTTGCTAATTGAGATTAGCACTGTAAGCTTAGATGACGGCATGATGTGGCTTATCCCGTCATGCCATTGTCATTCTAAAGTTATAGAATATCAGAAAGTTTTTGTAGAGTTGATAAGCTATTATATGGCGCTTGGTTTCTTATGGTAAGCATAACCACCAGTGCTGATGTTCAACTCACCACTTTCATATTATTCATTAATCACACCATAACAATATAAGAGGTAACACAATGGCACAAGTATCTGCCAAATTGGTAAAAGAGTTGCGTGACCGTACTGGTCTAGGCATGATGGAATGTAAAAAAGCACTAGAAGAAACAAATGGTGATATCGAAGTAGCCATCGATAACCTACGTAAATCTGGTCAAGCAAAAGCTGCTAAGAAAGCAGGCAATATTGCTGCTGATGGTGCAATCATCATCGCTCAAGAAGGTAATAAAGCATTGCTACTAGAAGTAAACTGCCAAACAGACTTCGTAGCAAAAGATGAAAACTTTACTGCATTTGCTGAAAAAGTTGCTCAAGTTGCACTAGAAAATGGTGTGACTGATGCTGCGCAAATCGCTGAGCTTGCTTATGCTGACGGACAAACTGTTGAAGAAGCGCGTGTGGCTTTGGTACAAAAAATTGGTGAAAACATCCAAGTACGTCGTGCGCAAATCGTTGAAGGTGACAACCTATCTTCATACCGTCATGGCATCCGTATCGGTGTTGTTGTTTCTACTGAAGGTGGTGCAGATGATATTGGTAAAAACCTTGCCATGCACATTGCAGCCTTTAACCCAGTAGCTGTAAATGATACTGACGTTCCTGCTGACGTATTAGCACGTGAAAAAGAAATCGCTGAAGCTAAAGCTCGTGAATCTGGCAAACCTGATAACATCGTTGAAAAAATGATTGAAGGCAGCTTACGCAAGTATCTTGATGAGGTAACTTTAGTTCGTCAGCCATATGTTATGGATAATGACAAAAAAGTTGGCGACATCCTAAAAGCTGATGGCGTGACTGTAAAACAGTTCGTTCGCTTTGAAGTGGGTGAAGGTATTGAGAAAAAACAAGAAGACTTCGCTGCTGAAGTTGCTGCTGCACAAGCATCTGCTGGTAAATAAGCAGATAAGATATAATCTGGTTAGGTTAAAAGTAGCTAGATTAAATCTCAATGTAAAACAAGAAAGGTAAGCTCATGAGGGCTTACCTTTTTTATTGTTTGTATGGTGTAAAGGGCTAAAGGGAAAAAGTTGCCATAAAATATGGATAAAAATATGAATAATTGGGGTGAAAGAGAGGGATATGGTAGCAGTGTGATACAAGAAGGGTTACTTATTAGAGAAATAACATAACAAAAACCAATAAAAATAAAAGATGGTATTGTGCTGGAAAAGATGATATCAATGCTAATAACTGCTAGAATAAGGTCTCTACTAGCTTAATATAATTCCAACATATAGGGTATGGGTGAAAATAACTCACTTAGGTCATCAAATAGGGTTGACATTATATTAGATTTATAGTTGCCAACTCTAATATGTCCAAAGTATGAATATACTTAGAGTCATATCACTCATATGTCAAATTAGCTGGATAAAATATATTAAGTAAGTATCAGTAACCTGATTGTCATATATTAATGGATTGCTAGTAGGCAGATGATATAATTCACTTGCCTTATATGTTTCAGATTATCTTTAAGCCTTATTATTCACGACAACCTAAAGGAACTTATTACGACAATGTCAAAAATTATTTATACCAAAACTGACGAAGCCCCAGCACTGGCGACCTTATCTTTACTACCTGTTGTCAAAGCATTTGCCCAAACGGCAGGTGTTGAAGTAGAAACCAGTGATATCTCTGTTGCGGCGCGTATCTTAGCTCAATTTCCTGAATACTTAACTGAAGAGCAACGTGTTCCTGATAACTTGGCAGAGCTTGGTAAATTAACCCAAGACCCTAATGCTAACATCATCAAATTGCCAAATATCAGTGCCTCTGTACAACAGCTTAAATCTGCCATTAAAGAGCTACAAGACAAAGGCTATGCCATTCCAGATTTCCCAGAAGACCCAAAAACCGACGAAGAAAAAGAAATTCGCCAGCGTTATGGCAAAAGCTTAGGTAGTGCGGTTAACCCTGTCTTGCGTGAAGGTAACTCAGACCGCCGTGCGCCTAAAGCGGTGAAAAACTATGCTCGCAAGAATCCACATTCAATGGGTGAGTGGAAACAGTGGTCAAGCACTCACGTTTCTCACATGCACGAAGGTGATTTTTACAGTGGTGAGCAATCACTAACATTAGATAAAGACCGTACGGTACGTATGGAGCTGGTGACTGATGATGGTGAAACTAAAGTCTTAAAGCCAGAAATTAAACTGCTGGATAAAGAAATCATCGACTTGATGTTTATGAGCAAAAAATCATTGCTTGAGTTCTATGAGCAAGAAATGGAAGACTGCCGTGAAGCAGGAATCTTGTTCTCACTACACGTCAAAGCAACGATGATGAAAGTATCTCACCCCATCGTATTTGGTCATGCAGTAAAAATTTACTATAAAGATGCATTTGAAAAGCATGGTGAGTTTTTCGATGAGTTAGGTATTAATGTCAATAATGGTATGGCTGACTTATACAATAAGATCGCCAAGCTACCTGCTTCAAAACGTGAAGAGATTGAGCGTGACCTACATGCTTGCCAAGAGCATCGTCCTCGTTTAGCAATGGTAGACTCTGCAAAAGGTATTACCAACTTCCATTCACCAAATGACATTATCGTTGATGCTTCTATGCCTGCGATGATTCGTAACGGTGGTAAAATGTGGGGTGCAGACGGTAAATTATATGACTGTAAAGCAGTGATGCCTGAATCTACCTTTGCCCGTATTTACCAAGAAATGATTAACTTCTGTAAATGGCATGGTAACTTTGACCCAACCACCATGGGTACTGTACCAAACGTTGGTCTAATGGCTCAAAAAGCTGAAGAATACGGCTCACATGACAAAACCTTTGAATCTAGCGATTCAGGTATGGCTCGTATTGTTGATGTTGATACAGGTGAAGTATTGCTTGAGCAACACATTGAAAAAGGTGACATCTGGCGTATGTGTCAGGTGAAAGATGCACCTATCCAAGACTGGGTAAAACTTGCAGTACGTCGTGCTCGTGAATCAAATACCCCAGTCGTCTTCTGGTTAGACCCATACCGTCCACATGAAAACGAGCTGATTAAGAAAGTCAAAACGTATCTAAAAGACCACGACACCGAAGGCTTACACATTGAGATTATGTCGCAAGTTCGTGCAATGCGTTACACCTTAGAGCGTGTCTATCGTGGGCTTGATACCATCTCAGCGACTGGTAACATTTTACGTGACTACCTAACCGACTTATTCCCAATCTTAGAGCTGGGAACAAGTGCTAAAATGCTATCTGTTGTACCATTAATGAAAGGTGGCGGTTTGTTTGAAACAGGTGCTGGTGGTTCTGCACCAAAACATGTTGAGCAGTTGGTAGAAGAAAACCACTTACGTTGGGATTCATTGGGTGAGTTCTTAGCCCTAGCGGTATCACTAGAACATCTAGCAGAAAATGACAAAAATGCTAAAGCTAAAGTATTGGCAGAGACGCTAGATAAAGCCACTGAAAAACTATTGGTAAATGGCAAATCTCCTTCTCGTAAAACTGGTGAGCTAGACAACCGTGGTAGCCATTTCTACCTAGCTATGTACTGGGCTCAAGAGCTGGCAAATCAAGATAAAGACAGCGAGCTAAA
Source organism: Psychrobacter sp. I-STPA6b (assembly GCF_020662265.1). Classification (GTDB taxonomy): domain Bacteria; phylum Pseudomonadota; class Gammaproteobacteria; order Pseudomonadales; family Moraxellaceae; genus Psychrobacter. The sequence continues at coordinate 364,429 of NZ_VEWM01000063.1, read as the reverse complement.
AGAGAAGTTTGCCCCACTTGCAAAACAGCTTGCAGACAATGAAGAAGCAATTGTTAAAGAGCTAAACGAAGCTCAAGGCAAATCAGTTGACCTAAAAGGTTACTACCTTGCTGATGAGACTATTGCTGAGCAAGTCATGCGTCCAAGTAAACTATTTAATGAAGCGTTAGCGTCATTATAAGTATTCATTAGAATACAAGAATAGCCATATTTTGGATCAACAAAACGCCCCAAATCTTAATAGGTTTGGGGTGTTTTTGTATAACAAAAAAATAAACTTTAGGAAAGTATCATGTCCCAGCTTGTCTTATTTAATAAACCCTACGGCGTATTAAGCCAGTTTCGTAATGATGATAATAATGACTATGGTACAGTGGCAGATTACCTGAACAAAAGTCCATTTAATGACAAATCTCTACGCATTGCAGGTAGGCTCGATGCCACCAGTGAAGGGTTGTTGCTACTGACCAATGATGGACGAGTGAATAAAGCCATTACTCATCCACCCACTGCTAATGATGGCAAAAAACAACGCAAGACTTATCTGGTACAAGTTGAAGGTATTGCCACCCCAGAGCAGATTGCCAGTCTTAAAGCAGGTGTTATGCTCAAAGATGGAAAAACCCTACCTGCTCATGTGCAAGTCGTCAGTGAAGAGAATCTGCCCATGCCATTATGGCAACGCAATCCGCCAATACGAGAGCGTAAAAGTGTGCCAACCTCATGGCTGATGATGACCATTTATGAAGGTAAAAATCGCCAAGTTCGGCGTATGACTGCTCATGTCGGTCTGCCTTGTTTGCGTTTGATTCGTTGGTCAGTGGCTGGCTTTGAATTGGGTAATCTGGCGGTGGGGGAGTTTGTTAAAGTTCATCTTAATAAAGCACGACTAAAGCAGATGGGGATAACTTAAAAATAACGATAGGATTGATGGATATAGTCAATTCAAGAGAATACTGTTACAAGCAAAACGAGCGAAGGTGTATAAGAAGGTGTGCAAGTAGTACTGCGAGCAAGTTTGACTTGGTGTCAGTTTCAGTAGGTTAGGCTATAATTAGAGTGATAAAAAGATGCGATTAGTCAGTCAGTAAATAAGTGGGTAAAGTTAGTATTTGGAGTTGTGAGCCATGAAAATCCTTCCTTATGTATTGCTTAGCTTGCTTGCGGGTGCGATTATACCTCTACAGTTGGCAATCGTTAATGCTTTTCGTGATAGTACGCATGCCTCACAAATACAAGCCACTTTTTATCTGTATTTGGGTGGTACGTTTGCCTCTTTGCTACTGGCTTATCTGATAAGTGGTGGTATCAAACCTGCGATGGCAGCCAATGCCTCATGGTGGATGTGGACACCTGGTTTGCTCGGTAGTTTTTACATCTTATTTATGTTTATTACTGCTCCCAAAATTGGGGCTGGGAACACCTTACTATGGGTGTTTTTAGGACAGATGTATTTTGCGTTAATATTAAATCAAACAGGTTGGTTTGGATTAGAAATCAAAGCCATTGACCCCTTTAAAATCGCAGGTCTAGCATTGGTGACAATAGGTGGACTGGTGATGATATATGGTGAAAGCCGGCAATGATAACAAGGCTAAATAGCAGCTGTAAAAGACAGCAATAACCATACATAGGAATAAATGATAGAGGCAAAAATAGAGATAAGAATAGGGGTAACAATAGGGATAAAAATAAGGACAAAGGACAATGACCTCCACCCATACTTCATTTATAGACAAACACACCAATCAAGCTAATCTTGATAATTTATTAGCAATCATTCATCACCTAACGCCGACTGCTGAGCAAAAAAGCACAGCCGTAGCCAAAAAACTAAACATGGATTTTTATGACTCACCACTAGGAATGATGTGTGTGGTAGCCGATGATGAATATTTATTTTTAGTGGAATTTGTCGATAGAAAACATATCGCTAAAGAATTACAACAATTGATAAAAAAACTCATCGCATATTTCGTCTTTGAAAAAAATGCCATTACTATCAACACCATAACCCAGCTTAATGCCTATTTTAATAAAAAGCGAACCCAGTTTGATTTACCCACCAAGACGCTAGGCACAGATTTTCAACAATCAGTTTGGCAGTGTTTATTGACCATTCCCTATGGCAGTACCATTAGCTATGCCGAGCAAGCAAGAATGATGCAAAAAGACAAAGCCGTCAGAGCCGTTGCCAATGCCAATGCTATGAACCGTCTAGCGATTATTTTTCCCTGTCATCGAGTCATTGGTAGTGATGTTAGTTTAACAGGCTATGCAGGCAAAATTGAACGCAAGGCATGGCTATTAAAGCATGAAGGGGCGTTGTAGCTTTTTCTCCATTACTTTCTGTTATTTATAATGGGTTGTTTTGATTATCAAGTGAATTTTAATAAAGTGAATTTCTATAAATAGTCGCATTGTGTTGTTAAGTATATTACCTCCTTAATATAGCCTGTATCTGGTGACGGTAAAAATATCATTAAATCATCGAGTATTGCCAATGAGCCTCATTAGCCAAAATATTTTTTTATTATTTATTTTTGTCGTAGCTGCTTTGTTGCATGGTATTAGTGGTATTGGTTTTCCCTTAGTCACGACCACCGCCGTTGCCAGTAGCCATCCATTATCTTACGCCATTATTTTAGTATTATTTCCTGCCTTAATTATGAATGGCATGTCATGGCTGATTGGAGGTGATAAAAGTGTGTGGCAAAACTTAGTCTATTATGGCAAAAAATATTGGCTACTGGCATTGATGAGTCTTATCGGTAGTTTGGTCGGGGCTAAGCTGTTGATTTGGGTTAATTCTGCTTATTTATTATTACTACTTGCTGTTGCCATTGCTTTTTATGTGTTGACCAGTATCCGAGGCAAGTCTATTCGTCTGCCAAACACACAACCAGTATTGGTAGGTGTTGGTTTAATGGCGGGGATTATCGGTGGGGCAACCAATGCCATGTCTCCAATTTTGCTGATGTATTTGTTGTCTGCCAGTGATGACAAACACACCATCACCAAAGTCGGTAATATGTGTTATTTTTTGGGAAAAATTGCCCAAATCATTATCTTACGTGAACCAATCATGGCATTATCTGGTAGTGATTGGGGACTGATTGTATTATTAACCGTATTGTCTATTGTGGGGTTGTTGCTTGGTATTCGCTTACGTCATCATCTGCCCCAAGCTCGTTTCCGTCAGTTAATTTTGCTGATTTTGGCATTGTTAGGACTGCGAGTTGGCTGGCAGGGTATTACAGGTATTATGTAGTAGCATGGTTTAAAGTTAAATTAGAAGCAAACTTAATGATAACAAAGAAAACATATCATCTAACTAGTTAGATGATATGTGCCTGTTAGATAAGCATATAGAGGAAAGATAAGATAGAAGTAACCAGCTCTATCTAAGCGATTAAGCGAAACTAAGGTAGCTTCATATCTCCATCGACTAACCAGCCAGTTCGTCTCATCAAAGTTGCAACTAGCCAAGCAATCACAGCAGGTAATACAAACATAAGTAGCACAATCGCCAGCCACATTTGGCTAGTACTCATCAATGGTTGTGATGCTTCAATCACACCAAAGACACCGACCAAGCCTGCTGTCCCCATACCTGAGCCAGTTGCTGTACATGCCAGACCAAAGCCTACCGTTGCAATCGGACCAGTAATGGCACTGGCAATCACAGCAGGTAATAAAATAATGGGTTTTTTAAAGATATTAGGGATTTGTAGCATGCTTGTACCTAATCCCTGTGACACAAGCCCACTGATGCCATTATCTTTATAACTGGCAACCGCAAAGCCAACCATTTGTGCCGCACAGCCGACCACAGCCGCACCACCTGCTAGCCCATTTAAACCAATCGCAATACAAATGGCAGCACTCGAAGTTGGCATGGTCAATAATAAACCTACCACTACGGAAATGATAATTCCCATTAGCAATGGTTGTAGCTCTGTGGCTGCCTGTATACCGTCACCAATCATATTAACCGCAGCAATGACGGGTGGATTTAAAATAGCACAGACCAATAAAGAAACCACACAGACAGTGATGGGTAATAATAAAATATCAAGCTTGGTTTTACCTGCAAGCAAACTGGCAACTCGGTACGCAAAAACTGAGGTCAGATATGCACCAATGGGATTGCCCGGCACTGCCAAAAATGTCGCAGGGGTATTGGTCTGTGGGGTAAATAATGTACCAGCTATCAATGCTTCAGAATGTGCACCAAGCATCCCTGCAACGAGGCAACTGAGCATGACTAAAGTGGGAGCTTTGAGATAGTAGGCGATGCCAACACCAATACCTGCACCCATAAGAATACTGGCAAGTTTGCCAATATCCATTAAAAAGGCAATATCCAGCCATCTGCCGATTTGGGAGATGATGAGTCCTGCTATTAAGGTAACAAACAGACCCAATGCCATTCCTGTAAAGGCATCGATAAAATACTTTTGAAAAAATGCTTGTAAGCGAAAGTTGACTAATTTTGAAGAGTCTTGAGATGTCATAGTATCTCCTTGGTGCAATATCATGACTGTCACATCTGATTGCACATTTTTACAGTCAGTCTGGAAGACTTGACCGTACCATATTCACCAAACTGTCTTATCGTCTATCAATAAGTCAATTTAGCACCCAAACAATATGTCACTCCGACACATTGGCGACAGTATGAAAACTCATGGCATTGCACCACAGCATACGGTCTTTATTTCTTATGGTAAAACTGTCGTTAAGCATAGCATTTTTTTGTCATGCAATTATATTATTTTTTGCATTTTTGGAGATGGTTGAATATTTATCTTAGTAGGAAAAGTTCAAATACTGATTTGAACAGGTAGCATCTTAAACAGCCAATAAACACAGGTAATATTGATATATTATCTTAATAAAGCAGGTTGAGTATATATATTTGGGTTAATACAAAAAGGTGATTTGCTTGATATAAATTTTATGATATTAATACCTGATAGGATGATAATAAAATAATTAAGGCTGATAATCGATGACATTTATACCTCAGCAGTTGCGTAGACATGGAAATTGTTACTACCCTACTACCAAATGTGGATTTGGACAGGGAATGTGGCAATACACCCCCAGTATTTCAGAAATCCAAGACTGCTTGTCATTTAGCTGGAAGATGACTTATGGTACAGATGGTGAACATCGGCACTATCGTAGCGGTGGTAGTCAGCAAAGAAAACCGCATCAAATATTTTTAGATGCCTTTATTGGCAAAATGGGTGAGATTGCTTTTTATCAAATGTGCCAAAGTCGCCAAAAAGCCCATAATATTAGTAATGTAGATTTTGATTGCTATCAACGTGGTCAGTGGGATAATAGTGATTTTGTGATAACAGATGAAAATAATCAAACATATAAGGTTGCCATTAAAACAGCGAAGAGCTTTAGCAATTTGTTATTACTAGAAACAAAAGATTGGCAAGTTTATAACAATGACGCCTATTATTTGCTCGACCAACAGAGCTTAGACAGTCAACAAGAAAATAATAATCATAAATACGATTATCTATCATTTTGTCGAGTAGACAGTAATATTCATCAGGATTTTAAAAAATTAATAAAACAAAATAGCGTTGAGGTATTGGAGGATATTGTCCTAAATCAGCTGTATAAAACAGTACAAGTGCAGACGGAAGTGGTTGGGTATATTACAAACTCAGATTTAGTTAAAGTGATTCAAGAACACTATATTTTGCCTAAAGGTAGTATGCTAGGGCGTAGTACACCAATGGATGCAGAAAATTATTATGTGCAAAGTGGCTGTTTAAGAAAAACATAAATAGGAATACGTCAAATATTAGGATGGTTCTGGTAAATACTGACTTAATAGGGTGAATATCTAGTAGCTTCTATTTCCTATTCTTTTTCTTTAGATTAGGTATCTCGATATTTAGCTATTTTAACTGATATCCAAAGCCATTTTATCTAACATACCAGCAAGCATTTTATTATTATCCGCAATATATTTATCGGCTAATTCTTTGATGGTATCTACCGTTTGTACGGTATCAGGGTAAAGCGGTTTAGCGGTATCAATTTCTGCCTTGCCATGTGTCAGCATATTATCCATGCTGCTTTTGGTGACTTCAAAATGACATTGCCAAGCCAATATCCAGTTGTTTTTTGCTTTTTGAGAAGCAGTTTGATAAATAAAGCCTTGATTTGCCCATGCGTCTGACTCAGCGATGGCAGTCGCTCCCTGTGGTATGGCAAAACCATCACCATGCCAATGAAAGACGCTAAATTCTTGCTTTGGTAATGCTTGCAAAAGTGGGTGATTTTGCCCTGCTGTGGTTAATCGTATCGGTAGCCAGCCAATCTCTTTAATCCCTGAGGGCTTAACCTCTGCCCCCAGAACATGAGCAATAAGTTGTGAGCCAAGACAAATACCAATGACCGTTTTGCCTGCGTCAATACATTGTTTAATAAAGTGTTTTTCTGCTTTGAGCCAGCCAAACTCGTCCTCATCATGAATGCTCATCGGTCCACCCATGACGATAAGCCAGTCAAAGCCTTCCGTACTATTAGCACTATTAGCATCGTTATTGCTAAAATTGGGTAGTGGGTCATCATTATAAAATCGGGTATAGCTGACAGGGTAGCCATGTTGTTCTGCCCACTCGGCAATAAATCCCAAGTCTTCAAAATCAACGTGTAATAAGGCGTGAATGCGTAGGGTCATGGTGGTTAGCTCCTGTTAAAAAATATATTGGTTATCATCATTGATATTAGTGCTATGTGGTGGATAACCAAACAATAAACAGCCTAGATATAAATGCTGTAATGAGTATTTTATCTCATTACTAGGTTTAGGCTGGCTCATACATTTTAATTGATGTCTCTTTTGCTCTATTTGTTGTTGTTCGTTTTTGATAGATTGTAAATTATCTGCCAACATAACCAAATCATTTTCTATTTGTAGCTGTTCACTTTGTTGCTCTAAATCCTCTATATACGCTAGATGGTCATCAATACCTTTTTTAAGTAGCTGTTTCCATTTCTCTTTATTACACCGATGAACGGCATACCATATCCACTGCCATGACTCATCTATATTGTCGACCTTATCAATCATGGTCTGATAAGATAACTCGTATTCACCAAGTTGGGCATATAAATCTGCAATATCTATATCATCACAATTAGGGTGTTTTTTAGTCTGCTCAATTAATTGTAATGCCTCTTTTTTCCTATCAACTTTTTCCCTACTGAGTAAAATATATAGTCGTATTTTATTTAATGATATTTTATACATATAATCGACTAGTATATCCTGACTAGGCATATCCATAAATTGTTGTTGTACGGCATTATTTAATAATTGCTCACTTTTATTAAGTTGAATCAAGGCTTGATTATAGTTATCTAATATTGCCATTGCCCATGCTCTGTTGTGGTGTAATAAACTGGGTAAGTGGCACTGTCTTTGTTGATGGGCAAGAGGAGCAAGAGAGAATTTTTGTATTGCTAACTGGTAACATTGAATGATTTGTTGATAATAATTGATAGATTGTGATGAGTTTATTTTTTTATCCAAATGGTAGTCACTATAAAAGTGTTCTAATTCAGACGTTAGCATTTGAGCATAGCCAACGTAAGGATAATATGAATTTGGTTGTTTTTGTAAGACTTGCTGCTGTAACTCTAACGCTGTTTTATCGCCATATTCATGGTATGACCAATTCGCTAAATTATGGCTATTTTCTATATTAGGGGCAACTTGGTATGCTTTGTTAAAATATTCTAAGTCTTTATTACCGTCAGGGTATTGCATATAATAAAAAGCAATCTGAGTTAATAATTTATCATCAGTAGGATTTTGTTGTAATTTTTCTAACAACTCATTGATATTGGGTTTGTATGGCATTTTTATACTCAGTTTTTAATACTCAACTTTATATCCCATAATTTTTATAAGCTTAACATAAAAAAATCGCCTAACATTTGCTAGGCGGTTTTTCTAATCATCTAAAATAAAACTATTTTAATAAAATCAAATGTTACTGATTTTTCTCATAAACAGGAAATTCTTTACAGATAGCTTCAACTTTTTGACGTACTTCGTCGATGACTTTTTCATCACCACGACTATCTAGTACATCACAAATCCAGCCAGCCAATTCACGAGCTTGTTCTTCTTTAAAGCCACGTGTAGTCACCGCAGGTGTGCCAATACGGATACCAGAGGTCACAAATGGTGATTTAGGGTCATTAGGTACAGCGTTTTTGTTAACAGTGATATGAGCATCACCTAACCATTTATCCGCTTCTTTACCAGTTAGCTCTTGCTTGATTAAGCTGATTAGCATTAGATGGTTTTCTGTACCGCCTGATACCACATCATAACCACGCTCTTGGATAACTTCTGCCATTGCTTTGGCATTTTTAACCACTTGCTGTTGGTAGGTTTTAAAATCATCTTGCAAGGCTTCTTTAAAGCATACCGCTTTGGCAGCGATGGCGTGCATTAATGGACCGCCTTGGTTGCCGGGGAAGACCGCTGAGTTGATTTTTTTCGCCAGTTTGTCATCACGAGAAACGATAAGACCTGAGCGAGGGCCACGTAAGGTTTTGTGCGTAGTAGTGGTAACCACATCGGCAAATGGTACTGGGCTTGGGTAAACGCCAGCAGCAATCAAACCTGCTACGTGTGCCATATCGACCATAAAGTAAGCACCAACGCTGTCTGCGATGTCGCGGAAACGTTGCCAATCAACTACTTGTGAGTAAGCAGAAAAGCCTGCAATAATCATTTTAGGCTTATGTTCTTTAGCTAGGCGTTCAACTTCGTCATAGTCAATCTCGCCAGTCTCAGGGTTTAAGCCATATTGTACGGCGTTGTAGTTTTTACCAGAAAAGCTGACGCTCGCACCATGCGTTAAGTGTCCACCATCGGCAAGGCTCATACCTAGTACAGTGTCGTTTGGCTCAAGCAATGCTAAAAATACCGCTGAGTTGGCTTGGCTACCTGCGTGTGGCTGGACGTTGGCATATTCTGCTCCAAACAGCTCTTTGGCACGGTCAATGGCAAGTTGCTCAACCACATCGACGTACTCACAACCACCATAATAACGCTTGCCGGGGTAGCCTTCTGCGTATTTGTTGGTCAAATCTGAGCCTTGTGCTTCCATCACTGCTTGTGAGCAGTAGTTTTCTGAGGCGATAAGCTCAATGTGGTTTTCTTGACGGCGACTTTCATTAGTCATCGCTTCATATAAATCAGGGTCAAACTCTTTTATGGTGATATTTTTAAACATCATTGTGTCCTTTGGTCAAGGGATAGTCAGAAAAAATCAGTTAAATCAATAAGTAAATCAAAACATCAATGAGGTATTGGTGTTTGATGACTTACTGATAAGTTTAACATGAAAAACAAGCCTTTGAATGTAAAAAAGACTCACGTTATCGTGAGCCTGTATCATGATATGAGCAGATATCAGAGTATCATTTATTTATTGTACATCTACTATCGGCGAGGATACCCAACCTTCACCAAAATCACTTTGTACCAAATAATATCCATCCTGAGCTTGCCCCATATATACTATCACGTCTTCTTTATTAAGAATGGCAACTGGTGTGGAGGTCTTGTTAGGAGCAGAATATAGTGTGGTTTTTTGCAGTTTACCTTGCAAAATAGCACCAACTGCAACTTGAGTACTTACCTCCGTGTTTTGCTGAGCCTGTTGTTGATTATTCTGATTACCAATGCCCATCTCTTGACCGAGATTGCTTACAGCATTTTTACTGTTAGTAATCGTGTTTGCTGTATGACCAATGGCGCTTATGCTATCACGTACTGAAGATAGGCTATCCAAAAAGCCTGCTTGTGCTTGGCTAGAAACAGCTGTTAATGTGCTTATCATCAACATAGCTATAGATTTTTTGTTGATAATCTTGATGTATGTTTTCATAAAATTTATCCTATTTTATTCAGCAAAATTACTATAGCATTTTATAAAACCTAACGTCTATCACTTTGCTATTAATTATATGTTCAATTTAACAAGAAAGTTACTTTAAAAACTCTGGCAAAAACGTCTCACTAATCATAAATATTCGCCCATACCAATCATAGACAGTTTGCCGTCGCCAGCCTTGCTCGGTTTGCTCAATACTGCGTTGATTGGGTAAGCTGGGCTGACGGTCAAATAATACATAGCCAATGGGTGTATCTTTAAGCTGTTGCAGACGTTTGGCATTGCCTTGCAAGCAAGTGATGGGAAAGACGCTTTGTGCCAATATCCAAGCATTTGGGCTGTTGCCATATAACTGCACTTCACGCACCCACGCCATCAATGGTCGGTTCAGCTGATAGCCTGTCATACCAAGTTGTTTTTTTTGTGACAAGCTCAAGGGGCGGTAGCCTTCAAAGGTCCGCTTTACCTGTAGCGATTGCCCTGCTTTGGCTTCTAACAAGGTGGTCAGTGAGCCATCTGCGGTGAGCCAAGTATAAAGAGTAGGGGAGAAGGAGTGTTGAGTCATAGGAGATGTTTGATATGTTGGGGTGGGTGGTGGGAGTTAGTTCTCTAGAAACTCTAATGCATTTTGAGCTTTTTTATATCCCTGATCAGCCGATTTTTGAAACCATTTTACAGCTTCTGTGTCAGATTGAGTAACACCTCGACCATCAAGATACATAACACCTAAGTCATATTGAGCTTCAGCTAATCCATACTCAGCTGCTTTTTGAAACCATTTTACTGCCTCTGTGTCAGATTGAGGAATACCTCGACCATTAGCATACATTATTGCTAAATTATATTGAGCTTGAATATCACCTTGTTCTGCTGCTTGCCGATACCATTTAACTGCTTCAGTATCAGATTGAGTTTCACCATGACCATATTCATATATTAAGGCTAAATTGTACTGGGCTTGAATATGACCTTGCTCAGCCGCCTGTCGATACCATTGGATTGCTTCAGTATATGATTGTGGTACACCATCGCCATTCTCATATATATTTGCTAGATTATATTGAGCATCGACAAGTCCTTGTTCGGCTGCTTTTTGATAATATTTTATTGCTTGCTCATAAGATTGTGATACGCCTTCTCCATTATCATACATTACCCCTAAATTAAACTGTGCAATAGCCAGTCCTTGCTCAGCTGCTTTTTGAAACCATTGAAATGCTTGAGTATAGGATTGAGAAATACCTCGACCACTTTTATACATAATACCTAAATTATATTGTGCAATTGTATGACCTTGTTCTGCGGCTTTTTGAAACCAATGTACTGCATCCATATCAGATTGTGGTACACCATGACCTTTTTCATACATGACACCAAGACTCAGTTGTGCATCTGGATAACCTTGCATCGCAGATAGGCGATACCATTTTACTGCCTCAGTATATGACTGTGGTATGCCTTCACCATGTTCATACATAAATCCTAAGTTATATTGAGCAGGAGAAAAGCCCTGTTCAGCTAATCTTTGAAGGTCTGTGTTTTTAGATTCAGTCATAATAGAAGACTCAGCAAAAAGAGAATTTGGTGTTATTAGGCTCAGTGATAGTAATAGATTAATGACAAAAAAGGTAGATTTGTTGCTAGTCGATAACATAGTCAATCCATTATATGAATGATTAAGTGATAACAGTAAATGGACTTGCTGTTATGGACTGTCCATCATATCCAGTGCTTGTTGAGCCTCAGTCAGTCCTTGCTCAGCTGCAATAACTGGACTAAATAGCAATGATGATAAGCTGATGCTAAAAAGGCTATTTTTCTGAAAAAGTGATGGCATAAAGAGTTTTCTTTTAATTTGGTGATAAGTTGATGTTAATGAACTTGAACTTCTTTCTCAACATCTCATTTTACACCACCCCACTTAACCACAGCCGTAACTTTAACGACCAAAGCGGTTGTATTCCTGTTAAGCCCTGCTTCATCTCACCATCTTTTAAAATGACATACGAAGGGGTAACTTGCCCTTGCCAATCAGCAAAAATTGTTCCTTCCTCATCATTAATAGTGGTAAAGGTAAAGTTTTTATTTTGCAGATATTGCCCAAGCTCATTATTATCGCCTGACTGTACCGCAATGGTCACCACAGGATAGTTACTGTCATTTGCCAGTGTATTGATGGTGGGTGAAGTATGTTTACACACACCGCACCAACTGCCCCAAAAATACACCAGTACAGGTGACTGCTGTGAGAGTGCATTGATATCCACTGTTTGCCCTTGATAATCGGTTAGCTCAAGCTGTGGGTTGGCTGGCATCACAGGTTGTCGCCACCAGTTGACAATGCTATAAATCACTATAAATATCAGTAAATAGCTAAGGATGGTTTTTAGCCATGAGTAGGCTTTTGATGAGCGGAAATTTTTGGCTTGTATTTGCATAAATATTGTACACTTATAATGAATGAAAAATCCCCCTTATTGTAAAGGAGGATACTTGTTACTTATCCAAAGAAAAGTGATAACTTTTTATCTCTATAGATAATTAGTGTGGCTTATTTGCTCGCCCAGCAGTGCCTTGTAATGGCTCACCTTCAAGTACACTTGGTGAGTTTTCTTTTAGCTCAGCTTTACTGCTTTTGCTGACTGGTTTTTTGGCTTTTTTCTTCCATTTTAAGGTGAATAAGTCATCACGGCGGTCTTTTAGGTTATGCACTGAGCCTTCATTACGCACATGGGTGAGCATGTCCAAGTCCACATCCGAGAAGAAAATCATCTCGGTATTTGGGGTGGTTTCTGCCATGATGGCGTCGTGTGGGAAAGCAAAGTCTGATGGTGAGAATACAGAAGATTGGGCATATTGAATGTCCAAACTCTCAACCTGTGGTAGGTTGCCCACTGAGCCACAAATCATCACATAACATTCGTTTTCGATGGCACGGGCTTGGGCGCAGTGACGGACACGTAGATAGCCATTTTTGGTATCTGTCCAGAATGGTACAAATAAAATATCCATCTCTTCTAATGCCAGTAGACGGGCAAGCTCAGGGAACTCCACATCGTAGCAAATTAAAATACCAATACGCCCTGCATCGGTCTCAAATACTTGTACTTTATTACCACCTTCAATCACCCATGCACTGCGCTCATGTGGGGTAATATGGATTTTGCGTTGCTCTTCGACCGTACCATCACGGCGACACAGATAACTGACATTGTATAAGGTGTCATTTTCATCCAGTAGAGGCATTGAGCCAGTGATAACGTTGACGTTATAACTCACTGCTAAATGTGAAATCTCATTTTTAAACCACTCGGTATAGTCTGCTAAAAAGCGAATGGCGACGTTTTGGTCAGTGGATTCACACAATCCCATCAGTGGTGCATTAAAAAACTCGGGCAGGCAGGCAAAATCAGCGTTGTAATCTGCCATCACATCGACAAAAAACTCCACTTGCTGAAGCAATTCTTCAGGTGACTCGACTTCACGCATTTGCCACTGGATACCACCAATGCGCACGTCAGATTTACGGGTGTTGGGCTGATAGTCTTGTGGCTCATAGTAGATATTTGCCCATTCTAAAAGGGTGGCAAAGCCTTTTGACTGTGCATCATCAGGCAGATAGCCTGTCAAAATCCGTTTGACAATAAAGCCATTTGAGAGTTGAAATGATAAGGCGGGGTCGTGGATTTCACGTGATTCTACCGCATCAATGTACTCTCCAGGTGAGAGGTCTTGGTGATTGTAGTAATTAGGAATACGTCCACCTGCTAAGATGGCACGAAAGTTCATCTGACGGCATAACTCTTTACGTGCATCATATAGACGACGACCCAAACGGTAGCCTCGGTAGTCTGGGTCAATCAAAGCATCCAAACCATAAATGGTATCACCGTCAGGGTTATCTTGAATGATTTCACGTTGTCCAATTAGGTCATCATAGGTATGGGGATTAGAAAAGCGTTGATAATCCACCCGCATGGATAGCACCATACCAATGAGTTGCTCATGGTCAAAAAGGGCAATTTGTCCTTCAGGGAAGGAATCGATTAAGGTATTGATGGTGGTTTTTGACCAAGCGCCACCTAAGTCAGCATAGACTTTATCCATTAATGCTTTGATTTGTGGATAATCTTTTTTCTTAATTTGCTGAATTTTTAGATGAAAATCATCAAGTTTTTTCATGGGTATGACCTATGTTTGATTCTGTTATTGATATGAATTTAGGGATAAAAATCTTATTAAAACAGTATGTTAAAAGAATATGCTAGTAAATTCAAAGTGGCATAAAGCAAATGCCCAGCTATTGTGGGCATTTGCGTAAAGATATCAAGTAACGTTTAGTTGTGCTGATGTTGCAAAGTATGGCTAAAAGATACTTAGCTATTAAGGCTACTTATCAGCATCATCAATGTTTTTATGATTTTTTTGCATGCGCTCATTAAGTACGCTTTCTGCATCACGTTGACGATGGGCGAGTACTTGCGCACGAGGATCATCAGCCTCAGCAAAGTCTGCTTGGTCGACTTTTTCCGTGCTGGTTTGTTGTTCCTCTACAGTTTTGATGTCACCATCTGCTTCATAACCATGAGCAGTATTTTCAACACCCGTCGCTTCTTCAATGGGTGGTGTAACAGGGTTATGAGCTTCTTTGTCAGCAAAGTCTGTAAGGTTATGAACGGCATTTTCAAGTGTATGCGGATTATAGCGTGGTTGCGCTGTCTCTAAGTGTTCATCAAATACATCGGTCAATAAAGCATCAAAACGGATGCCATTATATTGGATAAGTTGTTCGGATTCTTCTTCGCTTAACGCCCCCGATTTTACCGCATCGACAACATGGTCTTCAAAGGTTAAGCCCGCAAACTTACCTTTATATTCTGCCTTTTTAAACTTCTGCCAGATAGGCTCAACTTTTAGTAACGTCTGGTAGGCATTTTCAACACGTCCAGTCGCACAGTTGGGCTCTGTTGAGTAGTAGACCAATGTTTTAAGATGTTCACGGAATGGGTTGTCTTTACCGTCAGTCATGATGGCTTCACCAACTTGACGTTTGAGCGTATCACTTGGTTTTTCAAAGATACGACCTGTTGGGAAGGTAACAAACTTCACTAGCTTGGCTGCCAGACGGTTCGGGAAGTTAGCAAAGAAGTCAAAGAATGCTTCTTGAATGATATATTGCGACTTTTCTAAGGCTAAGCGGGCGTGTAGTTGCTCGCTGGCAGACTGACTGCCGTTGGCATAGAACTGCAAAATAGCACTCATGATAAATAGGTGCGAATGGATATCTGCCAAGCGTCCAGAGAGCATCTCTTTACGTTTTAAATCCCCTGCCAATAGACCCAATGCCATGTCTGCGGTTAGAGCAAAGTTGGCACTCAGACGGTTAATGGTTTTGTAATAAGGACGGGTAAAGTTGTCAGCAAAACTTGGTGCATGACTGCTACCACCAACATAACCTGCAACGAATGACTTCGCACCACGATTAAATGTATAGCCAAGGTGTTTAAAGAATAAGTCATCAAACTTTTCTAAGGCATGTTGTTTATCATCACTTTGGAGCAGTTGTAGCTCATCAAATAGATAAGGATGACAGCGCATCGCACCTTGCCCAAATATCATCAGTGAGCGAGTAAGGATATTTGCGCCTTCTACAGTGATGGATACAGGAATAGCCTGATATAGTAAGGCTAAGAAGTTGCGAGGTCCAAGCTGAATGGCACGACCACCCACAACATCCATACCATGATTGACCACACCGCGCATGGTTTCAGTAGCATAGTATTTTGCCATGGCAGTCATCACCGAAGGTGTACCACCTTGATTGAGTCCACACGTGACTAAATGGCGAAATGCTTCTAGCATATAAGCATC
The DNA here is from genome assembly GCF_020662265.1 of Psychrobacter sp. I-STPA6b. Classification (GTDB taxonomy): domain Bacteria; phylum Pseudomonadota; class Gammaproteobacteria; order Pseudomonadales; family Moraxellaceae; genus Psychrobacter. Next base: position 348,602 of record NZ_VEWM01000063.1, on the reverse strand, counting down.
ACTGGCAATATCACTGGTTGCTGATTGAACACCTTCAAATTTACCAACAGAGATTTTAAACTGCTCACGCAACTTGGCAAATGCACCCACAGTTAAGTAGCCCATTTCACCTGCTGCCGTTGATAATGCAGGTAGTGAAATACCACGACCCACACCCAAGCACTCCATCAGCATACGCCAGCCACGACCTGCATTTTCCACCCCACCAATGATAAAGTCGAGAGGAATAAACACATCTTTACCAACCACAGTACCATTCATAAATGGTGAGCCAGGGTTGTGACGTGCGCCAGTAACCACACCGTCATAATCAGCAGGGACAAGGGCGCAGGTAATACCGTAGTCTGTTTTGTTTGGGTCACCCAGTAGACCTTCGGGGTCATACATCTTAAATGCCAACCCAACAACCGTTGCCACAGGGGCTAGGGTAATCCAGCGTTTAGAGAAGTTCATATTCAGACCTAGCACCTGCTTGCCTTCATACTCACCATAGCAGACAACACCTGTGTCAGGAATTGCACCCGCATCTGAGCCAGCTTCAGGGCCAGTCAAACCAAAACATGGGATTTCTGTACCTTTTGCTAAGCCATATAACCAGCGCTCTTTTTGCTCTTGAGTACCATAGTGCATGAGCAACTCACCCGGACCGAGCGAGTTTGGCACCATACAGGTCACGGCTGCTGTTAGACTGCGTGAGGCGATTTTACTCATAATACGGCTTTGCGCATATGAGCTAAAGTCTCGCCCACCGTATTCTTTAGGAATAATCAGCCCCAAAAATCCGTTGTCTTTGATATATTGCCATGCTTGGGGCGATAAGTCTTTATCATGATGATGAATCTGCCATTCATCAAGCATGCCACATAGTGTTTCGACTTCATTATCAATAAATGACTGCTCTTCTGCTGATAGCGTAGGGTAAGGGTAGCTGGCAAAAGTATTCCAGTTTGGCGCTCCCATAAACAGCTCTTTTTCCCACCAGCTTGTACCCGCATCTAGCGCCTCACGCTCAGTATCGCTCATACTCGGCATGGCATTGCCCAGCATGTTATACACAGGTTTGGTAATCAGTGCCTGACGTAAAGGTGCGATAAGTACCACCAAGCTGGCAAGTATCAAGGGTAGACCAAGCAGTAGCGACCAAGGCTGAATAAAGGCAGCTACTACTGCGCCCACAATGACTACCAGTGCGCCAGATACTTGCCCTAAACCGACTAAAAATACCAGTAATAGGACAATGAGTTGCAATAAAACGGCAAGAATGAAAAATCCAAGAAGTGCTGGTACGGTCATAATGCCTTCCTCTTTAATAGATAATAAGAAATTTTCTGATAAAATTTAAAACAAATATTAATATAAATCCTGACATCATATCGAAAGATTTTATGATTATGTAGATAGAGTAGGCAAACTGTCGTTTATAATCAAGAGAATAAATATTACAAGATGTCAAAGAATGGTTAGAAATGCGTATTAATAACGCATTTAATTATGAATACTTAGATATAAAGATATATTGTTAGATTGTTGAATGTAAAAATAACGAATGCCAAATTACTCATCAAGTCATGGAAGCATAAAGTCATGGAAAGTATAAAAAATAACTATTAAACAAAAGGAGGCAGATGATGTTCAGCGTAAGAAAGTGTCTCGTTACGACTGACGATGATATGATCAATTAAATGTATATCTACAAGACGACAGGCTTGCATCAAATCTGAAGTGAGTTGGTTATCTGCTACCGATGGTGTGGTATCAGCTCTAGGATGATTATGGGCAATGATAAGCTGGCTGGCTGCATGGCTGAGCGCATGACGTAATACTTGTTTGATACATACCGAGCAAGCGCTGATACCACCTATAAATAATACTTCATAGTTAATGAGATTTAGTGAGTTATCTAAGCATAATACCGCAAAAACTTCTCGATTTTCACGGCGCAGCTGCGTGTGAATATAGTCCTTGACTGCCTGTGAGCGGTTAAGGCTGCTACCAGTTTTTAAGGTACTGTCAAGGTAGCGTTTGCCCATTTCTAAACTGGCCAGAATTTGGGCATATTTTGCTACGCCCATGCCATGTTGTGCCAAGACATCTTGGGCAGGTGCTGATAGTAGCTCAGCCAAACTGCCAAAATGTGCAATTAATGAGCGTGCCAGCTCAATGGCTGACTGTGTCTTAGTACCTGTACGCAAAAATATTGCCAATATTTCAGCATCAGATAAATGCTCAGCGCCTAGATTGAGTAGTTTTTCTCGTGGTCGGTCATCTTCATGCCAGTCTTTAATTGCCATATTCAGGATTCTTGTTCAAGATAAAATAAATGTACTGATGAAAACGTTACCCAATTGCCAGCAAAATTGTTACCATAAGTCCCATTTTGATTGTAATCATATTTTGTCTTTAGCAACAAATTTTTAAGGTGCTTTTTTTCATGCCAGATACAAATTTACATATTAGCCATGATACAGATAGTAGTCAGCCTAATATTAGTCGGATTATTTTAGCCATTACCGGTGGTATCGCTGCTTATAAATCTGCTTATCTTGCTCGTTTATTGATTAAGTCAGGATATGATGTCCGCGTGATTATGACTCAAGGTGCAATGGAGTTTATCACACCATTAACTTTACAAGCACTTACAGGTAATTTGGTACATAGTGAGCTATTGGATGAGCAAGCTGAAGCAGGAATGGGGCATATTGAACTGGCAAAGTGGGCTGACTTCATTGTTATTGCACCTGCAACGGCAAATACGTTAGCTCGTTTAGCATCAGGTATGGCAGATGATCTATTAACAACAGTTTGTTTGGCGACGACAGCACCGATTTTGATTGCACCAGCGATGAATCAGCAAATGTGGGCGAATAAGGCAGTACAAGCTAATGTACTGCGACTACAGGATTATGGTTATCACCTCATTGAACCTGATAGTGGTGAGCAGGCTTGTGGTGATGTGGGTGCGGGGCGACTACCTGAGCCTGAAGCATTATTGGCACATATTCAATATCACATCAAACGCTATAGCATGCCACAAACACTGGCAGGAAAACATGTTGTCATTACTGCAGGCGCAACACTTGAAGCGATTGATCCTGTGCGTTATTTGTCGAATCATTCTACAGGAAAGATGGGCTTTGCATTAGCGCGTGCTTGTCGTGATGCAGGTGCAACCGTAACCTTAATAGCAGGGCATGTTCATTTACCCACACCTTTTGCGGTCAATCGCATTAATGTAACTTCGGCAGAAAATATGTTGGAAGTTGCGCAAAAAGTTACCCATCATACTGAAAATCCAGTCGATATTTTTATTGCTACTGCTGCTGTTGCAGATTATCGCACTCGTGAAGCTGCACCACAAAAAATCAAAAAAACACAAAGTGCCATGACTTTAGAGCTGGTTAAAAACCCTGATATTTTAGCCACCATATCGCAGCAACATCCTGAGATTTTTATGGTCGGTTTTGCTGCTGAAACGCAAGATGTTGAAAAATATGCACATGGGAAATTAGTTGCTAAAAACTTGGATATGATAGCGTGTAATGACGTTTCCCGCTCAGATATTGGTTTTGCCAGTGATAATAATGCCATGACGGTATTTTTTGCAGATAAGTATCAACAACAGCCAGTCCATCTGAGTAAAGCAAGTAAAAATGAGATTGCACAACAGCTGGTGGTATTAATAAGCCAAAAAAAATAAATTTTTTTTTAATATTATCCTAACCTTACAATACTGATGTAAATAATTAAGTAGGATATATCTCATTATTTATTGTGAAATATATCCTTATTTTTTTGGGTATTGTTTTTTTTATGCTTCATATTATTTTTTTGATTTTTTCTTTGTGTCTAAATTGTTTCAGCCATTAGCTCTAGATGATTTTACCAAGATATTGTTATAAAAAACACTTATTAATTTTTATTAGTTCTTGGGAGGATTTTTTGTTGTATATAATTATATTTTCTAACTGGCTTACAAAATTACTTTTTAATAATCTTAATATTATCAAGGTATTGTAAATGATAATGCTTATTGTTATAATCGAAACACTTATTGTAACACTAGGTTGCATAAGTATTTCAACTAAATGTTTTTGTAGGTTTTTTAAACAATCAAGTGATATAAATTACGGGTAGTGATTTGTATCTTACCTAGGTTATTGGAGCACTTTTTATGTCTCGTCAATCTTCTGCGTTATTTACATTGTCAACATTGGTATTATCAATGTATGCCGTCCAAGCACAGGCTGAGGTAGTCACAGGTGATGCCCCTGAAGTTGTGTTGGATGAAATCGTTGTCATTGGTAGTAAAGAAAATGCTCGCAAATTGGCAGGTTCAAACTACTACGTTGATAGTAAACAGTTAGAAAACGAACAAATTACTGATATCAATCAGGTGATGAAGACCATTCCTGGTGTTTATGTCTCTGAAGAAGATGGACTAGGATTGCGTCCAAATATTAGTATTCGTGCTGGTGTGGCAGGACGTAGTAGTAAAGTTCACTTAATGGAAGATGGTGTGCCTATCGCACCAGCACCTTATGCCGCTCCTGCAGCTTACTATCATCCAACAGCAGCGCGTATGTCTAGCGTTGAAGTGCTAAAAGGTGCGCCACTATTGCGCTATGGCCCACAAACCACAGGTGGTGTGATTAACTATCTAACCACACCAATCCCAAGCCAAAATGGTGGTAAAGTAAAAGCTTCTATCAATGACCGTGGTGGTGTTGATGTTCATGCCTATATTGGTGGTCGTGAAGGTGACTTTGCGGGCTCTATTGAAACTGTACAAACACGCGGTAAAGGTTTTAAAGAAATTAATGGCAGTGATATTGGTGACTACACCAACCAAGACTATGTGTTAAAAGGTCGCTATCAAGTGACACCAGAGCATAGCTTATTTGCAAAAGTGCAACACTCAAGAAAAACCAGTGATGAAACATATTTGGGTATAACAGATGAAGATTTTGCTCGTAACCCAGATATGCGCTATCCAATGTCTGCAAAAGACAAAATGGAAAATGAGCATACTGGTATTAATTTGACCCATAACTGGGCAATTAATGAAAATGCTGATTTGCGTACCACTGCTTACTATAATAAAACCCATCGTAACTGGTATAAGTTAGCGGGTAATAAAATCAAAGATTACTATGCTGGTAAAGTGACTGCTGACCAGCTACATGGTAAAGAAGATATGGCTGGCATCAAAGTTAAAGCCAATGACCGTGATTATGACAGCTATGGTATCCAAACCAACCTAAATACCGATTTGTTTACTGATTTGGGTACTCATAATATCAATGTGGGTGCACGCTATCATAAAGATTCCGTTGAGCGTTATCAGCCAGTTGATACATTTGACCAAGTCAATGGTCATTTGGTCTATAAAGGCACAAATAATGGCAATGTGGGTGGTGGTGATAACCGCACTGAAGATGCGCGTGCCTTTAGCTTATGGGCAACTGATACTTGGCAAGTGACTGACCCATTAACGCTAAACCTTGCATTACGTTATGAAAATATCAAAACTGAAGAAAACCGTTATACTGGTACACGTAAGCAAACTCCACAAGCTGGTAAGCTGAAGAGCAATACAGACTCTATCCTTCTGCCCGGTATTTCAGGAACGTATCAAATCGATGATAACTTGCAAGTATTGGCTGGGGTGCATAAAGGCTTTATCCCTCTAGGTGTGGATGTTGATAGTAAAGCTGACCAGAAACCAGAAACCAGTGTGAACTACGAGCTAGGCGCACGATATACCAACGGTAACAACTATGCCGAAGCGATTGGTTTCTATAGTGACTTTGATGGTATTAGCCAAGGTTGTTCTGTAAATAATCCATGTTCAAATGGTAAAACCTCTGGTAGTGAAAAATTGGGTAACTCTGCTGTGATTGCTGGTTTAGAGCTAACAGCAGGTACACAGTTCCCAATGCAAGGCTATACCATTCCATTAAGCGCAACCTTTACGCATACCAATGCTGAGCTGTCTTCTGACTATGATAGCAATAAAAAAGGTGATCGCTTGACATTAGTACCAGAAAATCAAGCCAGTGTTCGTACTGGTGTTGAGATGGATAATGGCTGGAATACTTACCTAACAGCTAAATATATTGGTAGTATGTGTGAATCAGTTGGCTGTGATCGTACCAATGAGCCACGTAGCAAAACTGACTCTCTATTTACTATGGATGTAGCAACACATTATCCTTTAGGTAATGGTGCAACAGTATTTGGTAAAGTAGAAAACATCGCTGATAAACGTGCTATTGTAAGCCGTACACCTTATGGTGCGCGTCCAAATATGCCACGTACCTTTACTGTTGGTTTTACTAAAGAGTTTTAATTAAAAGAAGTTCCAAAAAGCTTTTAATTAAATATAAGCAATAAAAGAAACCCTACACTGTAATGGTGTAGGGTTTTTATTTTAGTATCATTTTGTGTTAGTTATTTTATGTTTGTAAGTTTTTTATAGTTAGTCCCTTATGATTATGTTCTTCTTATTTACTAGGTTTAGGTATTTAAGACTTTTTCTGCAAAGACTCAGCCAAGATAACGTCACCATCTTTACGAGTAATCATTACCGTTGCAGAGCGAGGGGTTTCACCACCAGCAACGGCACCCCAGTTGCCACCCGGATGTTGAATATTGATAAATAAGGTCTTAAAGTCAGCCGTCATGGTAATACCAGTAACTTCACAGCCTGAAGGACCAACAAAGAAACGCTTGATGTTGTTATCATTTGCTTGCATACCGACACGAGTTTTTGTGCCTGATGATGCAGTCAATTCTTTACCATCATTGACCTGACCCGGTAAGGCAGCTAGTAGCATACAGTTGGTGGTTTTGGTATAAGCACCATCATCAGTTTGTATCCACAGCACACCACGTGGGTCAAAAAACAGTCCATCAGGTGAAGATAAGTCATTATTCGCATTGAGTCCTGATAAGTTTTCATCTGTTAAATCATGTGGGGCAGCAAATAGATAAATATCCCATGCAAACGTAGTACTGGTATGATCGCCGTTGCTCTGTGCCCAACGGATAATATGTCCGTTATCATTACCACGTGCTTTACCTCTGTTATTATAAGAGCGAGGGTTGGCTGCATCGGCTGGCATGTCATCACGATTGCCACGATATTTGTTATTGGTTAGAGTAACGTACACTTCACCAGTGATGGGGCTAACCGATACCCACTCTGGTCTGTCCATACGAGTTGCACCCACTAAGTCTGCTGCCAGTCTAGCATTGACTAAAACATCCGCTTGGCTATTAAATGGGAACTTTTCTACGCTATTATCCAAGCCATTTTTACCGTGTGTCAGCTCTTTCCATTCCCCTGTACCATCATCATTAAAGATGGCAACATATAGCGTACCTTTATCAAGGTATTTATCCCCTGCTTTATGACCACCACCAATGTCTGCATTTGACCACTTGGCATCAGAGACAAATTTGTAAATATATTCACCACGTGAGTCATCACCCATATAACACACCACTGGCTTACCTTCTTCTACAGGAGCATAAGCACAGTTTTCATGAGCAAAGCGACCCAGTGCGGTGCGTTTCACTGCTAAGGAGTGCGGATTAAATGGGTCAATTTCGGTGATATAACCAAAGGTATTAAAGGCATTGCGAAAATCTTGAGTAGCGTCAGTAGCACTGGCGGTGATGTCCCAACGAGCAAATTCATCAGGGAAACTGGCGTCACTATTTTTGCCTGTGTGCCATAAATAACCAGTACTTGAAAACCCCTCTGGCATCCCATAACGCTGACGTGATAGGTCTTGTCTTTCACCAATAATTTTTGCATCCTCACCACGTGCAAAAACACCATAGAAATTTTCTTCAGTGGTTAGATACGTTCCCCAAGGTGATAAGCCTGCCCCACAGTTATTGTTAATACCACGAGTTTTAAAACCAGTTGGGTCATATTTGGTTTTGACCCAATCAGAGCCTGCCACAGGACCTGATAAAACAGACTCGGTGGCACTGGTGTAACGTTTGTTAAATTTAGAGTTTTTAACCATCTCATAGCCTTGACCATTGGCACGGCGTTTTAGCTCAACCACAGCAACGCCATGACAATTAACCTCACGGCGAATGTCACTGGCTAAACGAGTTTTTTGATAAATCGGAGCTGCGTTTTTGTCTTTGATGGTGTAATAGCCATTTGGGCTAAGCTCTTCTGGATTGACATATTCATGGTTCATTACCAATAGACCAGTGTCAGAGGCTTTGGGGTCATATTTATCACTATTTTTGCCAAAAAACCACATACCGTCATGGTTATCACCCATACGATATATAAATGACTCACCAGATTGCTTACGGTTGTCTTGCCAATCAGCAATCCCTGATACCAAAGGCGTACCTAATGGCAAAATAATCTCTGCTTGATAGCCTTCAGCAACGCTCATTTCATTGGCGGTAGAATGAGCAACTGCAGTAAAGTTAAGCTGTTTTGGTCGGGTTAAATCACCACTGGCAGTCACAGCAGCTTGATTGTCAGCTTGAGCTTGTCCACCGCCTTGTGTTGAGTTGCTCCCACTTTTACAGCCAACCAATGGCACAGCACCAAAAAATGCTGCTGCAGTTAGACCTGTTCCTCCTTTTAATACACTACGGCGGTTAAGATTTTTTTGTAAAACATCGCTAAATTCACGGTTATTTGACTTATTTGAATCTTCACAATGCTCATGAAACTCTGGAAGTTGCTGGGTCATATCACTCTACCTTGCATAAGTTGGTTTTAAAGAAACGTTTGCAAGGATACGAAGAGAAGGTGACAAAAAATTGACTAAATGATGACAGTTTGGTGATGGCTTTATATCTATCAATACCACATTATGAGAAACCCTCGATGGTCAGAGCCCAGCCAATCTAACGTTTGAATCTCAATGCTATTAGAGTTTGTCACGCTTTGATTATTGTTAATTAATATTTGGTCAATGGAAATGGCAAAAGGCAACCAAGTGGGCAATCCTCGTGGCGTGGTTCTTTGTAAATTGCTATCAGCGATAAAATCTCGATAAATAGGAGAAAACGCAGATAAATTAAAATCACCAATGATTAAAAAATCAGCTTGTGTTGACAAGGTTGAAATATACTGTTTTAGCGCTTGTAAATACTGGTTTCTGGCACGTGCCAACTCTGCGTTTATCGGTGGTGGTGGGTGAATGGCATAAATGGTGCGCTGATTGGATAAGGTAAATTTAATCGCTGGAAAATCAGCAAACATCATTACCTCACAACGGGCATCAGCTTGCTTGATAAAAACCTGCATGGCAAACGGACTGTCTTCATCATGTTGACAATGCACAGGATAATAGTTTTGAGTGGTCAGTGCATTTAATGGTTGTTGCCAACGCTCCCCACCCGCCTCAAGTAAAATCAGTATGTCTGGCTCAAACTGGGTTAGCTGTGCCAACGTTTGCTTGGCTTGTTGATTGCTAATATTGACATTTTGATAAGCAATTGTAAGTGGTGCAATGGTGGTGGTTGCAAGATTAGAATCAGCATTAAAACGTTGTGTTAATGTGGATATGGGCTGTAAACTTAGCAGTAATAAAACCGCACCAACCACACCAAAGCCTAATCGAATGGCTAATCGCATATGTTGAGATAATAAGCCAATTTGATGGACTGGATAAAAACAACTTGCCAACAATAATAAAGTGGCAACATGGGGCAGATAATGGCTAAAAAGCTCTAACTGCCAATAGTGTCGTCCTAATAATTGGCTGAATATTAAAGCCACCAAAGCAAGCCATGCCAGCCAAAACAAACGCTGACTTAAAAAACGGTATAATACCTTCAAGTTTACCTGCCTTTTTACCTGTCTTATGCTTTAAGAACCTGAGAATTTTATGTCAAAATCTGCACCCCTTACCACCATTGATACAGCTAAAGAGCTTGAGACACATATTAAACAGCTTATCATCATAGAGCCACGATTTGCTGATATCTATGCACAAGTGGGTGTGCCTGATTTACGCCGTAAGCCACAAGGGTTTGAGTCATTACTACGAGCGATGGTTGGTCAGCAATTATCTGTGGCAGCAGCGGCAAGTATTTGGCAACGGCTTGAAGACGCAGGATTAACGACACCTAAAAACATCAAATCTACCGATGATGACAGCTTGCGTCAGCAAGGTCTATCCAAGCAAAAAATCCGTTATATTCGCTCGTTGGTGGAGCATGATATTGATTTTGATACATTGGCAATTTTACCTGACGATAAGGTAATAGAGACGTTAACAGCAGTGACTGGAATTGGACGCTGGACAGCAGAGATGTATTTGCTATTCTCGTTAGGACGTAGTGATGTATTAGCGGTTGATGATTTGGCAATTAAGGTGGGGGCGATGGCACTCTTTGAGCTGGAAAATCGTCCTACCCCAAAGCAGTTAAAAGAGTTAACCCAAAGTTGGTCACCGTATCGTAGTGCAGGCAGCCTATTATTATGGGCATATTATGGTTGGCTAAAAGATAGAGAAGGTTTGCCTGTTTAGTTTTAAAGGGTTAGTAAGACAACATTAATCAGCAAAAAATATCTTTTGTGCCAAGCGATAGGTATTGCAATGCGCCTCAACCACATCGTCAATGTCTTCTGAATAACCACCACCCATCACCACAGCAATGGGGATTTGATTATCATGGGCTTGGCGTAATACAAACTCATCACGTTGATAGCAACCTTTACGGCTTAATGCCAGTTTGCCCAGCTTATCTGTTTCTAGCACATCAACGGCGGACTGATAAAAAATCATATCAGGATTGACCTGTTCAATAAGACGAGGCAAGGTATCATACAAAATTGCCAAATACTGCTCATCGCCTGTGTCATTATCTAGCTCAATATCCAAATCTGATTGCTGTTTGCGAAATGGGTAATTTTTTGCCCCATGCATACTAAATACAAATACCCTATCTTCATTTTGCATGATACTGGCATTACCATTGCCTTGATGCACGTCCAAATCAACAATCAAAATCTTTTGAGCTTGCCCTCGCTCTAACAGCAGATTGCTGGCAACGCACACATCATTAAACACACAAAAGCCTTCACCGTGGTCAGCAAAAGCATGATGTGTACCACCTGCCACATTCATCGCTATGCCATACTGTTTGGCAAATAAGGCACATTCATAAGTGGCATGAGCAATATAACGCCCACGCTCGACAAGCTGTGGGGTCATTTCAAAACCAATAGGGCGAGCCTCTTTGCGAGGTAAGGTTTGGGTTTTCAGTTTGTACCAATAATCGCTGGTGTGCGTGGTTAATATCTCATCTTCACTAAGCATTTGTGGGACAAAGAAGTTATCAGTGGTTACTGTCCCTTCAGCAAGTAACCTTTGCGGAATGAGGGTGTATTTTTGCATCGGAAAGCGGTGTTTATCAGGTACAGGATAAACAAAAATATCAGAATAGGCGATTTTTAACATACGATTGCTTTCTACGTTTAATCTGCTTGTTGTAATTGTAATAAGCGTTGATACAGGGCATTTTTTTTCACCCCTGTGATATCAGATGCCAATGCTGCTGCCTTTTTGACCGATAAGTCTTGTAATAGACGCAATAATAAATCGTCATGTGCGGTCAGGTCATCACTTTGCTCTTGATGCGTATCACCACCAACCACCAATACAATTTCTCCTTTTTGCTGATTGTTGTCATTTTTTACAAACGCAAGCAGGTCACCGACGGTAGTTTTAACCACAGTTTCAAAGGTTTTTGTCAGCTCTCGACAATAGGTGATGGGTCGCTCATTGCCAAAGACAACTGCCATATCTTCAAGGCAAGCTAGAATACGGTGTGGGGCTTCATAAAAAATCAACGTCTCACTACGCTCTTTGTAGGTTTGTAGCTGTTTTTGTCTGCCATGCGTTTTTGCGGGTAAAAATCCTAAAAAGCTGAATTTATCAGAGGGCAATCCAGCGACAGATAAGGCAGTAATCACCGCGGAAACACCTGCTATTGGCACAACTTTAACACCAGCATTGTGTGCTGCTTGTACCAGCTGAAATCCGGGGTCACTAATGAGTGGTGTCCCAGCATCGCTAATGAGTGCAACAGGATGCCCTTGTTGTATCATCTCGATGATTTTTGGTGTTTGTATCTCACTGTTATGCTCATGGTATGCCCATGTTTTGCTATCAATATTAAAATGATTTAATAGTTTTCCTGAGGTTCGGGTATCTTCGCAGGCAATGATATCAACAGCTTTTAAGGTATTAATGGCACGTGGGGTCATGTCATCAAGATTGCCAATAGGGGTGGCGACGATATATAGAGAAGCTGGCAGGGATGACTGAGCTGTAGCAGACATGAAAACCTCATCAAAAAGATGCAAAAAATTAAAAAAAGTGACATATAGTCTGGGTATCTTGTTAGTGTATCATGTTGTGTTAAGATAGGAGACAGTATAGTTTAATCAAATATGGTATTTTGGACAGGGGTTGGATAATAAAAATGAATAATAAATCCCTGTCTTTGACGTCACTTAAACAGCGACAAGGTAGTCAGTTTGAGCGTAAAGCCTTGAATTATTTACAGGCGCAAGGGCTGACATTGGTCACACAAAACTGGTGTCAACCGAAGGTTGGGGAGCTTGATTTAGTAATGATGCAATCAGGACAGTACTGGAATGTGCTGGTCTTTGTCGAGGTGCGGCAACGATATCGTTCTGATTATGGAGATGCTATTGCTAGTGTTACTAAAGTTAAGCAACGTAAGTTGATTAAAACTGCCCAGTATTTTTTGCAGGCTTATCCAGATTATGCTGATTGTGAATGTCGTTTTGATATTGTGGCTTATGATGGTGAGTATGATGATGGTAACAACATGCCCCAGTGGGTAGTTGGTGCATTTGTCGCTCAAGCTTGGTAAGACATATTAACTAACCAGTGAGATGGTTGTGTAACAGGATACAATATTTATGATAACCATAAAAACACACATGAAAAAGTCGAAACAGATGAGAATATCTGTTAAAGCACGCGTGTTTGCCAGCCTGCGTAAGCATAAAGCCAGTCTACTAGTGGTGAGCTTGAGCGCTATTTTAATGAGCTGTGCCAGTGCACCTTTAAATACTGCTACACCAGACAATCGTTATGGTGTTCCTATTACGGAGCGAACATTAGCGCAACGTCTTTTGGATCAAGGCATTGAACGTACGGCTTTAGTAAATATTTATGCGTTAGACCCACATCTAAAAAGTAACAGTCGCCTGTCTGTTAATAGTTTTTATAGTGACGTGTTATTAACTGGAGAAGTTCCCAATCAGCAAGTGTATGATGCGATTAATGAGATTGTCTCTTCCATGCCGGATGTGAAAAGGATTAATAACTATATTGAAATAAGACGAAATAAAGGGTTAAGTTATACAGTGCATGACCGCTATATTACCTCAAAGCTAAATGCAAAAATTTTGGCTGACCCTTATATTGGCTATTCTCAAGTAAAAGTTGTGACTGATGATGGTGTGGTGTATGTATTAGGTCGGTTGACACCAAGTCAGCAAGAACATCTACGAGATATGATGAGTAGTACCGTTGGTATTAAAGACTTTGTGATATTAACCTCAACGATTGATGGTGAAATTTTACCTGCACAGTCAGTACCACAGCCATATAAGCCATCTTTCCCACAGGTCAATAGCTATCCTCCACAAGTTTACTCTCCTCAAACCTCTCAAGCTCAAGTGTCTCAAGGTTATCCTGATTCTAGCCAAACCTATCCTAATAACTCCAGCTATCCTGCAACACAGCAACCATCAGGTGTCCGTTATCCAGTTACGTCACAGACATCATCTAGTCCTTATATTGAATTATATAAAAATCAGGTTGCTGGTTGGTAGAGAAAACCTACGTCATCATGGTATTGCTATGATGACGTATTATCTATAGTTGACAACTCTTGTTATAATGTCAGTTCAATTTTCTTTTTGATAACACAGGTAATCCCCATGAGCATGAATGCTGACGATTTGATAGAATTTTTACAACCACACTTTCCTGAAGCACTGATTCAAGCAGCAAACCAAGGCAATAAGTTTGACCTACGTGTTGTTGATGCTAGCTTTGAAGGCAAACGCATTGTGCAACGTCAGCAGGCTATTTATGCTTTGGTGAATGAAAAAATCGCTGCTGGCGATATTCATGCCTTAAACATTCAAGCCTTGACACCAAGTGAATGGGAAGCACAACAAGCAGGCTAAATCAGCAAGTTCAGCTATATTTTTATTGAGGTTGCGCTAGTGAGTATTGGCGTGACGGATTTTATATTTTGTTATGATGGGTATCACGCATGGATCAATTTTTAATCAAAGGCAGTAGCCGTATCGCTGGTGAAGTGACAATCTCAGGTGCAAAAAATGCAGCTCTGCCATTATTGGCAGCGATGATTTTGGCAAAAACGCCAACGACGCTTCACAATGTGCCACTATTACAAGATGTGCGGACGCTCATCAAGCTTATCTCTGGTATGGGTATCGTCATTCAACGTGAGGGCGCTACCGTTACTTGTAATACAAAAACCATAGACAGCTACTATGCACCTTATGAGTTGGTGCGTACCATGCGCGCATCAATTTTGGTATTAGGACCACTGTTGGCACGTTTTGGTGAAGCAGAGGTTTCATTACCCGGTGGTTGTGCCATTGGTTCACGCCCAGTTGACCAACACCTCAAAGCATTTGAGGCGATGGGTGCGACCATTAAGGTTGAAAATGGCTATGTCAAAGCACAAGCACCAAAAGGTGGGCGTTTAATCGGTTGTGATTTTACCTTTGATATGGTCACAGTCGGTGGTACAGAAAATGTCATTATGGCGGCGGCACTAGCAAAAGGCACAACTCGACTAGAAAACTGTGCCAGAGAGCCTGAAGTAGTGGATTTGGCTAATATGTTGGTAGCAATGGGCGCAAAAATTAGCGGTATTGGTACAGCAAATATGACCATTGAAGGGGTCGATGAGCTGTATGGCTGTGAGTATTCCGTTGTTGCAGACCGCATCGAGACTGGCTCATATCTGGCTGGTGCATTGATGACATGTGGTGATGTATTGACTAAAAATACGTCACCTCAATTATTGCATCCTGTATTGAAAAAGTTTGAGGCGATGGGGGCTACCATTAGTAGTGGTGAAGATTGGATACGTGCAAAAATAGATAAACGCCCACAGCCAGTTGATATTCGTACGCAGCCACACCCAGGCTTTCCCACTGATATGCAGGCACAGCTCATGGCAATTTGTTGCCTTGCTGATGGTACAAGCACCATTATTGAAAATATTTTTGAAAACCGTTATATGCACGTTCCTGAATTAAAACGCTTGGGTGCAAACATCAAAGTTGATGGGCATACTGCCATTGTTAAGGGTGTAGAAAAATTTACTGCTGCCCCTGTGATGGCAACTGATTTGCGTGCCTCTATGTCATTGGTAATGGCAGCAGCAGCAGCCGCCGAAGGTGAAAGTCTGATTGACCGCATTTATCATATTGATAGAGGCTATGAAGATGTTGAAAACAAACTGCGTGGGCTTGGCGTCAATATCGAAAGAATTAAAGCATAAAGCGAATATATAAGTTTTCAATACTTCTCTATATAAATGATCCGATTGACTCTCTTTCATAACTGGAAGGGAGTATTGTTGTTAATGGCTTGCCCATAAAACCTGCTTACTTATAAAACATTATTGGTACAGCATAAAGGCTAGAAAAGATAAAGTAACATAGGCTTGCTGACTTGGAGTGTGTGGGGTAAGTCATCAATACCAATCATAAACTAATTGTAAATAGACAGAGTACACCATGACTGATAATACAGAAATCCTCAATCAAGCCGATACTGACTTTGATGGTTTAACCCTTGCGTTATCTAAAGGGCGGATATTAAAAGAAACCTTGCCATTATTAAAATCAGCAGGGATTGAGCTGTTAGAAGACCCTGAAAAATCACGCAAATTGATTTTTGCTACTACCAATGACAATGTACGAGTACTGATATTACGTGCTAGTGATGTACCCACCTATGTAGAGCATGGGGCGGCGGATTTTGGCGTGGCAGGTAAAGATGTACTGTTAGAGCATGGGGCAAGTCATGTTTATGAACTGTTGGATTTAAAAATTGCCCAATGCAAACTGATGACCGCAGGGATAAAAGGTGCAACATTGCCAAAGCGTCGTTTGCGTGTTGCCACCAAATACGTCAATGTTGCCCGTGCTTATTTTGCCAGTCAAGGTCAGCAAGTTGATGTCATTAAACTATACGGCTCAATGGAGCTTGCACCGCTGGTTGGTTTGGGTGACTTGATTGTCGATGTGGTCGATACGGGCAACACTTTGCGAGCCAATGGACTTGAGCCATTAGAGCATATTTGTGATGTGTCCTCACGTTTAATCGTTAATCAGGTGAGCTATAAACGTAAATTTGCCTTGCTTGAACCGATATTAGAGAGTTTTAAGCAGAGTGTGGGGTAAGCTAAGCTCAATTTATCAAAAATTATTAAGAGAACCATTATTTATTAAGAGAAATAGGATGAGCTTTGTTTCAGGAACATTGATTAATACAGAACAAGGCTTAGTGCCTATTCAAGATTTAAAGGTTGGGGACTTAGTATTATCCAAGCCAGAAGATGGTATTGGTGAGCCAGTGTATAAATCTGTGGTTAAAACTTTTATGCATGAGGATAAAGAAATTTGGCTTGTTAGAGCAAAACAGCCTATTAAGCCAGTTTTGAAAGCTTATGAAAAGCTAGGTCATAAAGTAAATTATGAAAAACATAATGAGATATATGTTGATTCAGAAATGTTGGTAACCTCAAATCATCCTATTTGGGTCGTAGGATATGTTGATAGTAGATATCAAAAAATATTTTATCCAAATCCATTTTGGAAACGTGTTGATGAACTTATCTATGGAGAACTAATTACAAACGCAGATGGTAACTTACTACAAGTAGTCAATGCTCAACCTATTTACAAATTTAATAATCCCTCTATTGAAAATAATAATGATTTTTTCTGGGTTCAAGAGAGGTACCATCAGTCATTTGAGGACTATTGGTATGGAGAGATTGATCCAGATTATTGGCAAACAGAAGCCGAGTTTAAGGCAGATGGCAAAGCCTATGATATAAATAATTATATAAATAAAGGTTCTATTATAGGTGGGTATGTTCTAGATGACCGTCAAAATATAATATTTACCAATTCTCTTATAGATAAGCATGGGGATTATATTCCTTTTACAATGAATGTATACAATATAGAAGTTGCAGATAATCATACATATTTTGTAAGTCGGAATAAGGTTTGGGTACACAATACCGACTGCGAAGAAACAGCCCGAGAAATCCTACTGGGTAAAAAAGTCGCTCAAGGCTTTAGTTCTTATAAACCAAATAAAGGCAAAAACAGTGCGATTGGGCCAATGGTCAGTCAATGTCTGGAGCAGGACAGCGTTGGATGTTTTGTTGGTGGTACGATTATTTCAGTTGATAACGAAGATAGAATTAAGAATATTGATAACATCACAGTAGGAGATAGCGTACTTTCTCGTCCTGAAACAGGAGAAAATATTGTCAGTTATCAACCAGTGGTACAAACCTTTATCCATAAAGATAAAGCAATATGGCTATTAAAAGCTGAAAAAACTACTGAAATGTTTGATAAAAACGATGATATGCTCGATTATCAACGTTATAGCTCAGCAGGACGTAACATTGAGGTACTTGTAACGCCCAATCATCCCGTTTGGGTGATTGGCTGTTATGAACATCCAGATGCTGATATTGAATTCTATGAACAGCCACAGTGGAAACGGGTGGATGAACTACAGCGTTACGAAGTGGTTATTAACCCTGATGGTGTCATGTACCGTATTGAACGGGCTCAGCCAGTTTATCAATATCTAGCAAAAGGTGAGTCTGAACCAAATCCAGATTTATACTGGTATCAAGAGCATTATTATGAAGATTATGATGATGACTATGTGCAAGGTGACTATGATTTTGAAGGGTTACTTAGTGAACAAGAGTTTAATAAAATTGGCTATGTCTATGATGTCACTCAGTATGAGACTAAGAGTGTAAGTAAGTTTATTGGTAGTAAGTGTATCAACTATCTAACCAATGAAAAAGGTCAATATATACCTTTTACTCGCCCTGTATATAATCTCGAAGTTGCTAATAACCATACTTATTATGTAGGGGTAAAAGGGCTATGGGTGCATGAATAAAATCAATCAATCAAGGAAATAAGATGAGCTTTGTTGCAGGAATATAAATGAATGAAGATAAAATAGAGTTTTATTCTGAAACTGGTGATTATGGGGAGCTTTCAAACTTTGCTCGATTTGCCATTCAATTAAAGGGGAAAACATGGGCAACCGTTGAGCATTATTTTCAAGCTCAAAAGTTTGCAGGGACAGCCTACGAAAGCCAAATCCAAAAGGCTGTCTCACCAATGAAGGCGGCAGAAATGGGGCGTACTCGAAAAGTTAAGATGAGACGTAATTGGGATAACATCAAAGATAATGTGATGTTAGAGGCTTTAAGGGCAAAGTTTAGCCAACACCCTGAGTTAAAAGAGTTATTATTGAGTACAAGTGATAAAATTTTAGTCGAGCATACCGAAAATGATAGTTATTGGGGCGATGGTGGTGATGGCTCAGGAAAAAATCGGCTAGGTAAATTGTTGATGAAAGTTAGAGAAGAGCTATCCACAGAATAACTGTCCCAATAAGAGTTATCAAATTGATAAGACTTTTTGACAGTGTTATTCCAGTAAAACCCAATTATCAATAATTTAAACCAGTGCGTTGCTATCAGTTTAACTCTGACGTGATACACTGGTTTTATAGATTAAATACTCAAATGATTGCGCTATTTAGCAGTCAGTTAAGTTAACTAGAATTGTTACTAAAATTGCAATTTTACAAGGATAAAAAATGCGCACCCTAAATACCCAAGACCCTGAGTTTCAAAGCCAGCTTGATAACCTGCTCGCCTTTGAAACCGTCAATGACCCGCAGTTACTAGCTACCGTTGATGACATTATCAACCAAGTACGAAAGCATGGTGATAAAACCGTATTAGAGCTAACGCAAAAGTTTGACCAGCACCCAGCGACCACAATGGCAGAGCTTGAACTTAGCCAAACCGAGCTAAAACAAGCCTTTGATAAGTTGGCTGATGACATCAAAGAAGCACTCAAACTGGCAGCCAGCCGAGTCAAAAGTTTCCATCAAAAGCAAAAACAAGACTCATGGCAATATACCGATGAGCTAGGCAATCGCTTGGGGCAAAAAGTCACGCCACTAGACAGAGTCGGTATTTATGTTCCCGGTGGGCTTGCCTCTTATCCCTCATCGGTATTGATGAATGCCGTTCCTGCCAAAGTTGCAGGCGTGCAAGAGGTAATTATGGTCGTGCCTGCCCCCAAAGGTGAATTAAATCCATTGGTATTGGCAGCGGCTCATTTGGCAGAAGTTGATAGAGTGTTTACCATTGGTGGTGCTCAAGCAGTGGCAGCATTAGCCTATGGCACAGACAGCATTCCGCAGGTAGATAAAATCACAGGGCCGGGCAACAAATATGTGGCAGCTGCTAAGCGAGCGGTATTTGGGCAAGTGGGCATTGATATGATTGCAGGGCCTTCTGAAGTGCTGGTATATGCCGAAGGTCAAGAGAATGACAGAGCTGATTGGTTGGCGATGGATTTATTATCACAAGCCGAGCATGATACCGTTGCCCAAGCGATTTTTGTGACTACCAGTCAATCCTTGCTTGATAATGTTGCCAAAGAGATTGATAAAGCATTGGAGATTTTACCCAAAGCAGACATTGCAGGCGAGTCAATTCGCAATCGTGGGGCGTTAATCTTGGTCAAGGATAGAGCAGAGGGCTTGGCAATGATTAACCGTATCGCCCCTGAGCACTTAGAGTTATCGGTGGATAATCCTGATGAATTGATTGCTGATATTCGCCATGCAGGGGCAATATTTATGGGTCGCCATACCCCAGAGGCGATCGGTGATTATTGTGCAGGGCCAAACCACGTATTACCAACCTCAGGCACTGCTCGTTTTTCTTCTCCACTTGGTGTGTATGATTTTCAGAAAAAATCCTCATTGATTTATTGTAGTGAATCGGGTAGTAAACCGTTGGCACAAACGGCGGATATTTTGGCTCAACAAGAAAACTTAGACGCACACGCCCGTTCTGCTCGTTATCGTTATCAATGAGTCTATAGGGCTTGTTGAGTATGTATCCTGTAAGGTTAATATTTATTATTAGTACTTTACTATCTTGCACGTCATTCATTGACGTATAAGATGGTTTCAATATATATTTTTATGGAGAGATTGTCGCCAGTATTTTTTTGTCATGGTAGAATCTAGAAGCGTTCCATTCTCCAGAAGAATATGACATCCTAGTAACTGCAATATTAAATAAAATGACTGAGCAACCTATGAGTGAGCAAAAAATTGATACTAGATTATGGTCTAGTAAAGCCCGCCACCTTTCTCCATATATTCCTGGAGAGCAACCAAAGCAGGCGAATTTATGTAAGTTAAATACCAATGAAAATCCTTTCCCACCTTCACCAAAGGTAGCACAAGCGATTGCTGAGCAATTAAATAAACAAGCGTATGGACTACGTTTATACCCAGAGCCAGAGTCTAGTACCTTGAAGCAACAGTTGGCAAAGACATATCAAGTTCAGCCAAATCAGATATTCGTTGGTAATGGTTCAGATGAAGTCTTAGCATTGGTTTTTGCTTGCTTTTTTATGAAGGAGCGTCCACTTTTATCCCCTGATATTAGTTATAGTTTTTATCCAGTTTATGCAGAAACTTTTGGTGTAGATTTGGTAAAAATTCCTCTGCAAGATGATTTTAGTATCAATCCTGATGATTATCGCCAACCTTGTGGTGGCATTATTATTGCTAATCCTAATGCCCCTACAGGTCTATTGATGTCTTTATCAGATATTCGTAAGCTTGCTAGTGAGCATCCTAATGCGGTGGTTGTGATTGATGAGGCGTATATTGACTTTGCAGAGCCTCAACAGATAGGTGAGCCAGAGTCAGTTTCTGCGGTCAGTTTGATTGATGAGTTTGATAATATTGTGGTAACGCAAACTTTCTCAAAATCTCGTTCATTAGCAGGTTTGCGGGTGGGGATGGCTTTTGCTAATCCTTCATTGATTGAAGCATTAACCCGCATGAAAAATAGCTTTAATAGCTACCCATTGGATAAATTAGCGCAAGCTGGGGCAATCGCTAGTTTGCAAGATGATGCTTATTTTAATAAAGCATGTACTAAGATTATTGAGCTTCGTAATGTATTATCACAGCATTTAGCTGAGCTAGGCTTTTCAGTTTTACCATCCCAAGCGAATTTTATTTTTGCACGTCCACCTGAAGGTAATGCAGAGCAGATAGCACAGCAATTGCGTGAGCAAGGTATTATTGTGCGCTATTTTAGCCAGCCTCGTATTGATGAGTATTTGCGAATTACAGTTGGAACAACGGCACAAAATGGACGATTGATTGAGGCATTGACAGGGCTGTTATCAGCGTCCTAGTGTAGTTATATCTTGTGACTTTGGATAAGAAGTGATTTAATGATACAGCTGTAGCCATTGGCTAAGAATAATGGCTTGTCTATGTGAAGTATGAGTTTTTGCACCTTTCATTTTATCTATAGCGAGTAGCGTATTTTTTATGCCCACCAATTTTCTAGCAAATAACGAACTTTTGGCAGCCATTGATATTGGCTCAAATAGCTTTCATTTAGCAATTGCACGGCTTGACCACGGAGAGGTACGCAAAGTTGCCTCAATGTCAGAAAAAGTCCAGCTTGCTGCTGGTTTGGATGAGGAAAACTTTCTAAGTGAAAATGCTCAGCAACGAGGATTGGATTGTTTAACACGTTTTGTTGGACGCTTGGAGTCGGTATCTCCAGAGCGTCTGCGTATTGTTGCTACCAATGCACTGCGTCAAGCAAAAAATGCAGATGAGTTTATCCGCCGTGCCAATGAGATATTGCCTAAGCCAATTGAAATCATTGCTGGTCGTGAAGAGGCGCGCTTAATTTATCTGGGTGTCTCTCATACAAATGCCAGTAGTGATAAGCGCTTGGTGATTGATATTGGCGGTGGCTCGACAGAGTTTATTATTGGGCAGGAGTTTGAGCCAATATTGACAGAAAGTCTACAAATGGGCTGTGTGGCATTTACCAAAAGCTATTTTGAAGATGGGCATATCAGTGAAAAAGCCTTTGAAAAAGCCATTGCTGCTGCCCGTAAAGAGATTTTAGCGATTAGCAGTACTTATCAAAAAACAGGCTGGAGCAGTGTTGTTGGTTCAAGTGGTACAATTAAAGCTGTACGTAATGTCTTGGTCTCACAAGGCATGGCAGATGACCAAGAAAACATTACCTACGAGGGTGTCAAACGGATACAGCAACAGTTGATTAAGCTAGGCAATGTGTCTGATATAGAGATAGATGGTGTCAAAGAGCATCGCAAAGCCGTTTTTCCTGCTGGTGTTGCGGTTTTATTGGCAATCATGAAAGTATTAGGAATCGAGAAGATATCGTACTCAGATGGTGCGCTGCGTGAAGGTGTGATGTACGATATGCTAGGACGCTTTGCTAGTGAAGATGTGCGAGACCGTAGTGTTCAGGCACTGATTCAGCGCTATTCTGTAGATAAAAAGCAAGCCAAACGGGTGGTGAATACCTGTCAGGATTTATTTTTACAGGTACAGCATCGTTTACGTCTAAGTAGTGAAGATGCTGATTTGCTACGGCGGGCTGCATTTTTGCATGAAATAGGGCTGGCAATCAGTCATAGTGGTTATCATCGTCATAGTGCGTATCTACTAGAGCACTCAGATGTACCGGGGTTTTCTCAGGTTGATCAGTTACGTATGTCACAATTGGTACTGAATCATCGTCGTAAACTAAAATCAGATGCTTATGAACAGGCAAAAATGATTGGTGGCGAGCGTCTGGTATATTTATGTTTGTTATTACGTTTGGCAGTATTGGCGCATCATAGTCGTAGTGATTCGGGCATTCCTGCTATGACTTTAACCGTAGTCGATAATCATACATGGCAAATAGCAGTGACAACAGATTTTGATGATAGTCCGTTATTATTGTCAGATTTGGCAGATGATATTGAGCAGTTTGCAAAATGGGGCATACAGTTAGAGGTTGTCACAGATATTGATGATTGATAACCAGAATGACATTATGAGTATTAAAGTTTCGAATTGTGAGTATTAAGATGTTGCTTCATTAGGCATCATTATTTGTATTTATCAATATTTATATGAATCAGTTTTTTACATCTGTAAGGAGTGCAAGATGGGAGCAGTTTGGGATAGCGTACAGTTAGCAAGGCATGCCAAGCGTCCATTATTTATGGATTATGCAAACAGTATATTTACTGAGTTTGATGAGTTGCACGGAGATCGTGCATTTGCAGATGACCGTGCCATTATGGGTGGTCTGGCTCGTCTTGATGGCGAGCCTGTCCTGATTGTTGGTCAGCATCGTGGGCGTAGTACTCGTGAGCGTATCGCGCATAATTTTGGTATGGCGAATCCTGAAGGTTATCGTAAAGTGATTCGTTTGGTCAAAATGGCTGAACGCTTCCGTCTGCCAGTATTAACCTTTATTGATACTCAAGGTGCTTATCCGGGTGTTGGTGCAGAAGAGCGTGGGCAAGCACAAGCGATTGCAGAGAGTATTGCTGTATTTTCTAGTTTGCGTACACCAATTATTGCTACGATTATTGGTGAGGGTGGCTCTGGTGGTGCATTGGCAATCGGAGTTGGTGATAGAGTAAATATGCTGGAAAATAGTATTTATTCAGTGATTTCACCAGAAGGCTGTGCGTCTATCTTATGGAAAACTGCTGAAAAAGCCAGTGATGCCAGTGAGGCGCTAAAGCTCAATGCCGACAACCTTTATCAAATGGGTCTCATTGATGCAGTGATTGCTGAAGGGATGGGAGCGCATGCTGAGCCAAAACCTGTAATGATGGCATTAAAGGCATTGCTATGTGAGCAATTACGTGAATTAAAAGCATTGGATATGGATACGTTGTTAGATCAGCGTTATCAGCGTCTCAAAGGTTTTGATTCGACCCTATCACTGGCATCTTGATAATTTTAGCAAAGTGATATCACTTATTAGTAATAAGTATATCAAGGAACTTAGTATAATAAAGAGGTAAAATATGGCGACTCAGCAAGCTCAAGCATTAGAACCATCAAATCAGGGTGTCATCGTTATTGGTGCTGGTTTGGCTGGTTGGGGCGTTATTGATGCCATCCGAAGCAAAGATGCACAGATACCCATTACTTTAATTACCTCTGATAATGGCGACCGTTATCATAAGCCGATGCTAACGATGGCGATTAGTCAAAATAAGCAGGCAAGCGACCTAATACGAGCGACAGGTGCAGAAGCTGCTCAAGCAGCAAATATCACATTATTAGCACAAACAACAGTGACAGATATTGATGCTCAGACAAAGCAAGTTACTATTTGTCACAATTCCAATTCTCAGAATTCAAATGGTGATGTTTTAAGTTCAGACAGTACCAAACAACTGGGCTATGAGCATTTGGTTTTGGCAATGGGTGCGCATCCTATCTTTCCAAGCAGTTTACCTCAAGATAAAGTGTGGCATGTCAATCATATTGAGCGCTTTAGTCAGTTGCAAGCAGCATTGAGCCAAGGTAGCCAGCATGTAGCGATTGTCGGTGCTGGTATGGTAGGGACAGAGATTGCTGAAGATTTATTAAAAGCAGGGCATCAAGTTACCTTAATTGACCTTAATGATGCGCCATTGGCACAGATGCTACCTGCTCAAGCGATACAACGTATCCGCCAAGCTATTGAGTCTCAAGGGATTCAGTTTTTAGGAAATTGCCAAGTGCTCTCAGTAGAAGAGAGTGCAGAAGATAATTATAACTATCAGATACAGTATAAACAGTCACAAACTACAGGCACATTGCTGGTACATCAGGTCATTGCTAGTACAGGGCTACTGGTAGATATACATTTGCCAACTCAAGCGGGCATTGAGTTTGATAGACGTACAGGTATTGCCGTTAACCCAGCAACACTACAGACCAGTGTGGCTGATATTTATGCCATTGGTGACTGTATGTCAATTGCAGGTGTGCCTTGTCGTTTTGTTGCCCCTTTACGTGCGCAGGCTGCAACGATAGCTGGTCAAATTTTAGGTGATACTGATGCAAGTTATGAGCATAAATCACCAATGATACGGCTAAAAAATAAAGCCATTTCTGTTGTCGTTACAGGTGAGCCACGTGCTTCTAAAAGCTGGCAAGTATCAAATGAGACAGAGGCAGAGTTGATACTGAATCAAGTAGATGCTCAAGAAGAAGTGACCGCAACGGTGACCATTAAAGCCCCCAATATTCAGGCGTAAAGCCACTAGATTAACACTATCTTATTCATAACAGTGACTTTTGTTTGGTATTGCTGGTTAGTGTTGTGGTTATATACTTATTTAAAGTAGTAGCTCTAATACAAATTTGCTCCCAATAAAGCCCAATGCCAATAAGATAAAGGCAAAAATAGTGAGGTCAGCAGCTCTACGCCCACGCCAACCTGCTCGCCAGTGTCCAATAATCATACCACCAAAAATCAGCCATGACAGCACACTAAATGCTGTCTTATGGGCGATATGCTGATTTACAATATCTTTAACATAGAGTAACCCTAGTGCTAATGCAATGCTTAGTAGCACAAAGCCGACCAAAATCATATCAAATAAAAGCCCCTCCATACTTTGTAGTGATGGCAGTTTATTGACCCAAAAACGATGAACGGTTTTATGCTTTAGCTCTCGTATCTGAAAGCGCATAATCACAGCTTGCACAGCCGCCATCAACAACACACAATAGGCAGCAAAGGATAATAAAATATGAGCTTCTAGTCCATGGCTGATGTTAGCCAGTGGTTGGTATGGTGCAACGCCAAAATAACCCAGCGTTACACCTATTAATGCGGTTGGTGCAGCCAGTGTTCCTAAACTGAGAATAGGGCGATATAAGCAAAATAAGCCATAAAATAGAATAAAGAAAAGGCTGGTCAGACTGAGGGTATTAAATAGATTAAAGTTTAATCCATAATTGGTGACAATATTTGGATATAGCACCATCGCATGGGCAATCACGCCAATGCTGAGCGTAGTTAAGGTAAAGCCTTTTGCTATGGGACGCTTTTGTAAGAGCGCCCAGTATAAATGGATACTGATACTGGCATAGCAGAATGTGGCAAGAAGATAAGCGATTAACACAGTCGCAGTCCTTTAAAACCCATAATTGCAAGAAAAACATGGCAATAAGCATCTAAACAACAGATGTTCAATTCTATACATCCTCTAAGAGAATCAGATAAAATAACATTCTAGCATCGTATTACCCAAATAAACTGTCATCAATCAATCAGAAGCTAATTAATATGAGTTGACTTGATAATATGGAATCAATTATGCAATAGAAATTAGCTTAGGTGAGAGATAGGTTTTATACTCATATTCTAGTAAAGCGTTAGAATATTGTGTTAATTTATCATAGAATGGTCAATATTGTGCAAACTGATGATGGTTAAGTGCTTTATATTGTAAAAATAAGTGGAATATTTACCCATATGTGACAGCCTGTGAAACTTCCGAATAGTTTTTTAATTGTGAATTAAATTTATTGAATAACGAGATATTATTATGTTTGATACGTTAACCGAACGTTTATCCACCAGTCTTCGCAATATTGCGGGTACAGGACAGCTTACAGAAGATAACATTAAAGACACGCTACGAGAAGTGCGTATGGCACTGCTTGAAGCAGATGTGGCACTGCCTATTACTCGTGACTTTGTCAAACGTGTTAAAGAAAAGGCACTGGGACAAGAAGTACTTAAAGAGCTAGCACCTGGTCAAGCATTTGTTAAAATCGTTTATGACGAGCTGACAGAGATGATGGGTAGTGCTAACCAACAACTAGAAATGACAGGTAAGCCTCCCATTGTTTATTTATTAGCAGGTCTGCAAGGGGCTGGTAAAACCACTACTGCAGGTAAATTAGCAAAATATCTACAAGATCGTCATAAAAAGAAAGTGATGTTAGTTTCAGCGGACGTTTACCGTCCTGCGGCAATTAAACAGCTAGAGCAGGTCGCCAGTCAGGTAAATGCGCAGTTTGTTTCTTCTAGTGCTGATGAAGATCCTATTGCTATTGCTACTCGTGCCATAGAGCAAGCTAAGGTACAGTATCAAGATATCTTAATTATTGATACCGCTGGTCGCTTACACATTGACGATGCCATGATGGATGAAATCAAGGCACTAACGGCTGCAGTGAATCCATCAGAGACATTGTTTGTGGTTGACTCGATGACGGGGCAAGATGCAGCTAATACTGCCAAAGCCTTTAATGATGCATTGCCATTAACGGGTGTTATCTTGACCAAAACGGATGGTGATGCACGAGGTGGTGCTGCCTTGTCTGTACGTGCGATTACTGAAAAACCCATTAAATTCTTGGGTCGAGGTGAAAAACTTGATGCACTAGAGCCATTCCATCCAGACCGTATTGCCCAGCGTATCTTGGGTATGGGTGATGTATTAAGTTTGGTTGAGCAGGTTGAGCAAAAAATTGACCGTGACAAAGCCGAAAAAATGGCAAAGAAAATCCAAAAAGGTGGTGAGTTTGACCTTGAGGATTTATTAACCCAGTTCCAGCAAATGAAGAATATGGGTGGTATGTCAGGATTTTTAGATAAAATGCCTGGTATGAGTGGTGCAGGTATTCAAAAGGCAGTCGAGGAAGCCAAACCTGAAGAAAAAGTGAAAGAAATGGAAGCCTTGATTAACTCAATGACACCCTTTGAACGTCAGAATCCTGATAAGATTAATCCCAGTCGTAAGCGCCGTATTGCTGCAGGGTCAGGTAAGCAGATTCAGGATGTTAACCGTCTGCTAAAACAACATAAACAGATGGCAAAAATGATGAAGATGCTTTCAAAGCCTGAAGGTATCAGTAAAATGATGAAAGCAGTACAAGGCTTAGCTGGTGGTATGTCCGGTGGTGCAGGGCCTCTATTTGGTGGTAACAAAAATGACCAAGCAGGTGGACAAGGTGCGACCAATCCCATGGAAATGGCAAAAAACATGGGCCTAGATCCTAATAATATGCCAAGTAAAGAAGAGATTGAACGTCAACTAAAAGATGTAGAGCAGAAGCTACCGCCAAGCTTTAAAACTCGCTTCTAGTACATATTGAGTGTGACATCAGTTTGATTGTATATTTGATTGTATAAAAGCAGTGATTTAACCAAATCACTGCTTTTATCTATTGTCTACAAAGGGAACAGACAGGGACGTATTGTATGAAAAAGTCTTTAATACTTTTGATAGGATTGCTAGTTATATTGGTTGCTGGAGTGTTATGGTGGATGTGTCCATCTGCTTCTCCCAAATCAATAGAGCAGGAAACTGTCATACAGGGTGTTACTAGGGAGGACAGTAGTGCTGAGGGGAAAGTAAATCATCAATCACCTAGTCATACTACGAGTCCGAGTCAACAAGTTCAGTCATTTCATACAGGCTTAGAGGCATTGCCCCGCTCACTACAAGGTACAGATGTTGATGGTGATATCATTATCAACCAGAATCAGCAGTTGGTAGTGACAGAGGGGTTACGTCGTTTATTTGATTATTTTTTATCTGCACTGGGTGAAGAAGACGAAAGTACCATTCAAGCACGTGTAGAAGCCTATATTAATTCTCGTACCCCAGAGCCTGCTGCCAGTCAAGCCATTACGATTTTTCATCAATATGTGGCTTATCTGAAAGCTTTGAGTTCGCTTGAAAAGCGCTACGGTCATCTACAAATGCAAGCAACACAAGAAGGGAGTCTTGACCGTTCTCTTATCGCACAACGGACTCAAGATATTGCACGTATTCGTAAACAACACTTTAGCAACGAGACCATTCAGGCTTTTTTTCAGCAAGAAGATCAGCTCAATGATTATACAGTGGCAATGGTTGATATTGCTAATGATACGTCTCTAAATGATGAGCAAAAAGAAGCTGCTAAACAAGAGTATGTCAGTCGTTTACCTGATGGTGCTATAAAACAACGTATACAACAAAGTAATGACTTTACGGCATTGATACGTCGCACAGATGAAATGAAGGCGAAAGGGGCAACTGCTGAAGAACTATTTGCGATGCGTAGTCAAGTAGTCGGTGTGGAAGCTGCCCAGCGATTGGCAGCATTGGATGCTGAAGAAGCAGATTTTGATAAGAGGTTTACTCAGTATCAGCAAGGAAAAAAGGCACTGATCGCTCAGTATGGCAGTCAGCAGCAAGCACAGTCGCAGATTGATATGCTAGAAGCTCAGCTGTTTGATAGCAATGAGCGTAAACGGTTGACAGGATATGCGATGCTAAAAGAGGCTCAGCAGTAGCCATCTGCATTGAATTAAAGACACAAAATATCAAGAGTATCAGCAATCATCAAACTGCCTTGCAAAGGCTTGATAAGTCGCTTGGCTTTGACCTCTATCATAAATGGCAAATACCACCCTATTAAAGACACTGGCAAATTGTGGTTGTGCTAACCAATCAGCAAATACCTCTGCCACCATCTTAGGGTCATTACGAAAGACGCCACAACCCCATGCCCCTAATATGAGCGTTTTATGCCCTCTGGCTTTTGCTACTGCTAATACATAGCCTGCACGTTGGCGTAGCGTCTGCTCAATATTTGCCCAATCATTAGGGTATCGCCTTAAATGTTGTCCTGCATTGGGAGCTGGGGCAGTAATCACTGACGCCAAAAAATAATTGGGTAGTAACTCACGTATATTGAGCCGAAAAAACGGCACTTTGGGTGAATAAATAATATGGTCGGTATAGAGCAATGAGCTTTGTTTGCGATTAATCTCATAATAATCAGGCTGAGTAAGCTGACACAAATACAGCCCTGAACAACGGCACAAGTCTTCTTCTTGTGCTTTTGCCCCATTTAAAAAACCACCACCTGCATTGCGAGCTGAGGCAAAGTTTAATAGCACCACATCATCTATCTTTTCATCGACCACCAGCCGATAAGTGGCTTGTTGTGTGGATTCTGTTGTGACTTCAATCTTAGTTGTAGTTGGGGTGGTGGACAGGGCATTATCTTGGTTTAATAGAGCTTGTAGCTCATCAGGACGAAACAATTCGGTGTGTGTTTCGGCAAATTGTTGCTCAACTGAAAAATCAATCAATGAGCCATCAGTACAAGGTAATTTTCTAGTTTGGCTAATCTCAAGTGTTTGTTTGGCGATACCTTTAAGAGACATGGGGTTTCCTTAATTATAAAATCAATAAATCTAACTAATTATAAGAAAATAGGTGTGTTGAATATGATTGTTAATATATCTTATTTTGGTAAAGGTATCCAAGTTTTATCAATAAAGTTAGGGTTTTTATCTAACATAGGTGAAGTTAACGGTGTTGATGATAAGTACTCTGCTTTTGTCATAAAACATTGTACTCTATCCTTATTTTTATTAATCTCATAAAATGGAGGGCAAAGAATAATATTTTCTCCATCACGGAATATAACCTGAGCCAATAAATAAATGTCACCATTGTATTTATTTTTTGCAGATGCTAAGTAATAATTATCTGTAATTTTGGATTTATTATTAGGTAATAATTCTAATGTGGTGTTTTGTCTCCAAAAAGTTTTAATATTATCGTTTATCTCGGTGAAATTATCAGCCGATATTTTATAGATATTAGCTGTTTGATCCTTAATGCCAACAAATTCTGCGATAGGGGTTTTGATAGTAGTAGTGCTATACAACATAATCATGTTAAATATAAATAATGACAGTATGATGTCTAAAAAATAATGTATTTTTTGATTGCAGGTAATTCTTATACCATAAAAAATACTATAAATAAGCCATATAATAACTAGTAATATAATAGATATGGTGTTTGGCTTGTTAATATTTTGAATGGCAAGAACTAAATGATAAAATGGCATAAAGGATATAATAAATATCGAGAAGAAAAATGAAATAGCACCAAGTATTTTTAAGTTGTATAACTTATATAACTCGTTAAAGTTGTTTTTAGGTTTTTTATTAGAGATATAAAATGTTCTTGTTGAGTAAGTAATAATAATTGTATATGAGAAGATTGAAAGTAGGGTTGTAGTTAAGAATAATATATGGAATATCCATTCAGGACTAACTATCAGTAATAATAATGGGGTGAGAAATAGAGATAATGTGATAAACGCCTGTATTTTTTTATGAAAAGAATTATGAAAATATTGAAACAAATCTAAATTTTCATTGTAAATATATCGCAAGATTATGCTTGGGATTGAGAGTGTGAAAATATAAGAAAGAAAAATAAAAGCAATACCTAAAAAGAAGGCACTTATTGTATTGGTGTTAATAAAAGATAGGTAGGTTTCACTATTAAAACCTATACCACTTAGATAGCTTTTGATAAATAGTCGAGATAGAAAGTAGGCAATTACTGAACCACTAAATATGGTTAGTAAAAGGTTAGAAATAATTTCTTTTGTTAGTGCTATTTTCCAACTTTCATTTAATGGTTCGTTTCTAGTAGTGTTTGGTAGAGTTTCCTGATTTCCCTGCATAATATTTCTCCAAAAAATTGTTTGAAGAAATATTAGTAGTTTAATATTACTAAATCAATGCATAAACCAAAATATACGACAACAAATGTCGTGTATTTTTTATCCCATCACAAATTCGGATTTAACCACTTCTCCGCCGTTTTCATATCCCAGCCCTTACGTTTGGCATAATCCTCTAACTGGTCAGTGCTGATTTTACCGACATTAAAATACACACTTTCAGGGTGCGAATAATAAAAGCCACTCACCGATGACGCAGGCCACATCGCATAGCTTTCGGTCAATGTCGTACCAATGCTATTTTCCGTATCTAGCCAATCAAACAATTTGCCTTTTTCGGTATGTTCAGGGCAAGCAGGATAGCCGGGGGCAGGGCGGATACCGATATATTTTTCTTTGATTAATTCCTCATTACTAAGCTGTTCGTCAGGTTGATAACCCCAGAACTCTTTACGGATACGCTCATGCAAATGCTCGGCAAATGCCTCAGCAAGGCGGTCGCATAAGGCTTGTACCATAATGGCATTATAATCATCAGCTTTGGCTTTATAGTCCTCTGCCATCGGCTCTGCCCCAACAATGGAA
The DNA here is from genome assembly GCF_020662265.1 of Psychrobacter sp. I-STPA6b. Classification (GTDB taxonomy): domain Bacteria; phylum Pseudomonadota; class Gammaproteobacteria; order Pseudomonadales; family Moraxellaceae; genus Psychrobacter. Next base: position 316,275 of record NZ_VEWM01000063.1, on the reverse strand, counting down.
ACGGTAAAACCACCTAAATAGTCGGTGATTAGTTCCTCCCCCCTATCTTTATTTTCAAGGGGGGAGGTTAGGTGGGGGGTAGGCATAATAAAATCCGCCAAACTATAATTGGGCTTACCACTGGCTTTGTCCGATTGCTGACGCAGATGTTCAAATTGATGCGTCGGCTGTCCACCCTCACTAGGCGGTTTATCATACACCGTCACTGTATCGGGGGCGGTACGTTGTGCAGGCATGATTTTAAAGACCGCTTTTGCCGTTACCAATTTATCATTAATAAAGTCCTGTAGCATGGCTTGGGCATTGTTATATAAGTCATTTGCCTCCTCGCCGACCACCTCATCAGTTAGGATTTTAGGGTATTTACCCACCAATCCCCATGAGATAAAAAACGGTGTCCAGTCAATATAGGGCAACAATTTTTCTAAGGGATAATCATCAAACACCACTTGCCCCAACTGCTTTGGTGTCGGTGGTGTGTAGTTTTGCCAATCGAATTGAAAGCCTTGTTCAATGGATTCTGCATAGCTTAATTTTGCTGATTTTGGTTTACGGTTTGCCAGCCGTTCTCGTACTTTGGCATATTCTGCTCGGGCATCGGCAATCAGCTCAATACGATGCTCAGCGGATAACAGTTTTGTCACCACACCCACTGCTCGTGAGGCATCAGCAACATAAATCACCACATCATTTTGGTATTGTGGTTCGATTTTTACTGCGGTATGGGCTTTGGAGGTGGTCGCTCCGCCAATCATTAACGGCAAGTTCATACCCCGTTCTTGCATTTGTTTGGCGACATAGACCATTTCATCTAGGCTTGGGGTAATTAGCCCTGATAGCCCGATGATGTCGATATTTTCTTTGATGGCGGTATCCAAAATGGTTTCGCAAGGCACCATGACCCCCAAATCCACCACATCATAGCCATTACAGCCCAGCACCACCCCAACGATATTTTTGCCGATATCATGCACATCGCCTTTGACCGTTGCCATCAGCACCCGACCTTTGGTTTCCCCTTCGACTTTTTCTGCCTCAATATAGGGGTTGAGCCATGCCACCGATTGTTTCATTACTCGAGCTGATTTTACCACTTGTGGCAAAAACATTTTACCTGCCCCAAACAAATCACCAACCACATTCATGCCGTCCATCAAAGGCCCTTCAATAACATCAAGCGGTTTGGCATATTTTTGTCGAGCTTCCTCAGTGTCTTGCTCAATATAGGTAGTGATACCTTTGACTAAGGCGTGTTCAATGCGTTTTTCTACTGACTGCTCACGCCATGACAAATCGACCTTACCATCGTTCTTTTTGCCCCCAGCTTGGTAGCTTTCAGCAATGGTCATTAGCCGTTCGGTCGCATCTTGCCCTGATTCGCCTTGATTGCGATTAAGCATCACGTCCTCAATGGCATCTCGGGCATCTTTGGGGATTTCATCATAAACTTCGAGCATTGCAGGGTTTACAATGCCCATGGTCATGCCCGCTTTGATGGCATGATATAAAAATACTGCGTTTATCGCCTCACGAATGGGGTTGCCCCGAAAGCTAAACGACACGTTGGATACACCGCCTGACACCATTGCATTGGGCAGGTTGTCGGTTATCCATTGGGTCGCATTGATAAAATCGACACCGTAATTATTATGCTCAATAATGCCCGTTGCTACCGCAAAAATATTGGGGTCAAAGATAATATCCTCTGAAGGAAAGCCAATTTCATCGACTAAAATGTCATAACTGCGTTTACAAATCTCAATTTTACGAGCTTCTGTATCGGCTTGCCCATCCTCATCAAATGCCATCACAATCACTGCTGAGCCGTAACGCATACATAGTTTTGCCCTTTCGACAAACTCGTTATAGCCTTCTTTTAGTGAAATGGAATTGACAATTGGCTTGCCCTGTGTGCGTTTTAGCCCCTCCTCAATGATGTCCCATTTTGAGGAATCAATCATTAATGGTACTCGGCTAATATCAGGCTCGCTGGCAACCAAATTTAAAAAGTGAATCATTGCCTGTTTAGAATCAAGCATACCCTCGTCCATATTAATATCGACGATTTGACCCCCACCTTCGACTTGGTCACGAGCCACATCTAATGCTTCGGCAAACTTTTCCTCTTTAATTAGACGTAAAAATTTGCGTGAGCCAGTGACATTGGTACGCTCACCAACATTGACAAATAAGCTATTTTTATCAATGTTAAAGGGTTCAAGCCCTGATAAACGGCAGGCAGGGGCAATGTTTGGCACTTCTCTTGGTGGATAATTTGCCACCATATCAGCAATTGCTTTGATATGAGCAGGGGTTGTACCACAGCAACCACCCACAATATTTAAAATATTTGCTTTGGCAAATTCCTCCAACAGCCCTGCGGTTTCCTCTGCTGTTTCATCGTATTCACCAAACTCATTGGGCAAGCCGGCATTGGGGTGAGCAGAGACAAAGGTATTGGCAATGTTTGATAATGTCTGAATATGAGGTTTTAAAGCGTCCGCCCCCAATGCACAGTTAAAGCCCACCGATAAAGGCTTGGCATGGCGTATTGAATTATAAAATGCTTCCGCCGTTTGCCCTGATAACGTTCGCCCTGAGGCATCGGTAATCGTTCCTGAAATCATAATTGGTAATTCAAAACCAATATCAGCAAATACCCCAGTAACGGCAAATATTGCTGACTTAGCATTGAGGGTATCAAAGATGGTTTCAATCAAAATTAAATCGACACCACCTTCAATTAACGCCAGCGTTGCCTCACGATAATTATCCGCCAGTTCATCAAAAGTGACATTGCGGTAAGCAGGGTCATTGACATCAGGAGAAATCGAACAAGTGCGAGAGGTCGGCCCTAACACCCCTGCAACAAAGCGAGGCTTATCAGGGTTGGCATGCGTAAACTCATCGGCAACCTCACGAGCAAGACGAGCGGATTCTCGGTTAATCTCTGGCACAAGCGGTTGCATGTCATAATCTGCCATCGAAATGCGAGTACCATTAAAGCTATTGGTCTCAATAATATCCGCCCCAGCATTTAGATGGTCACGATGAATCTCTTGTATCATCTGTGGTTGCGTCAATACCAACAAATCATTATTACCTTTGACATCTTGGCTAATATCCGCAAATCGCTCTCCACGATAGTCCGCCTCTTGCAAGCCATAAGTTTGGATTTGTGTTCCCATTGCTCCATCAAGCATCAAAATCCGTTTGGCTAACTGCTCAGTAATTCGTTGGCGTACCGTTAGCTGTTGCTCTTTATACGGAAAAACCTCAGGCGGGGTTAGCTTAAACTGGCTTGGGTCATGCGGTGCATGCTGGGTTGGTGCATTGGTTGAAGGGGCATGGCTATGCGTATGGCTATGTTTATCGTGGCTCATAATAAGTTGAATTATTTTCAAAGTGTGGCGATATTATAGCGGTTGTTACGGGAAGGGGGCAGTTTAATTTTAAAAAAGATGGGGTGAAAATATGTTTGAAAATGTCTTTAATGTTTTGATTATCTATAAATAATAGAATTAATATAAAAACCCCCAATATATCGCATATTGGGGGTTTTTATAACTATCAAATTAAGATTAAGAAATTGTTAACAATTAAACGTCTTTATTCTTTAACGCTTCTGCTTTACGATTACGCTCTTCCCAATAAGGGGCATTTTTGATACCAAACTTAGCTGGGTCGAAAGTAAAGTGTTCTACGCCAGCTTTCAGCTGTGCTTCGTAGTCTTTGAGAATGTCCATTGCCGGTTTGGCAACAAAGAAAATCACTAAGATACCAACGATGTTTAACCATGCCATTAAGCCAACACCAACGTCACCTAAGCCCCAGATATAGCCAGCACTGTTTAGACCGCCATAAGCAACCATCAACATAATAAGGACTTTGACAATAAAGATACCAGTTTTGTGCGCACCACGACCAATAAAGCGGGTTAAGTAAGTTACGTTAACTTCGGCAATATAGTAGTATGCCAAGATGGTGGTAAAGGCAAAGAAGAATACCGCAATAGCGATAAAGTTATCACCATAGTTACCATAGACTGCATTCATTGCCATTTGGGTAAAGGCAGGTGAGTTAATCTCCGTAGTGGCAGCGATATTTTGTACTAAGAACTGACCATCAGGTAGGGTACCTTGGATATTGTACATACCAGTAGATAAAATCATAAAGGCAGTCGCTGAACAGACCAGTAGTGTATCTACATAGACTGAAAATGCTTGTACCAAACCTTGTTGCGCAGGATGTTCAACTTCGGCCGCCGCCGCCGCATGAGGGCCTGTACCTTGACCTGCCTCATTAGAGTAGATACCACGTTTGACACCCCAACCGATGGCAGCACCAAAACCAGCTTGTGCAGTGAAAGCATCACCAATAATTTGACTGAATACTTGTGGCACCATGCTGATGTTACTAAACATGATAATAAGAGCTAAAATAATATAACCCACTGCCATAAATGGCACGACGTATTCGGTAAAGGTTGCGATACGTTTGATACCACCAAAGATGATGATACCTAAAACAACTAATACCACAATCAATGCACCTAAGCGATATGTACCAACTTCCATGCCTAGGACATTCATCATTGCACCATCACCCATTACCTGTGTGACCGCATTGACCACACCGTTGGCTTGTACACCGGGTAAGAAGATACCACAAGCAATAATGGCGGAGATGGCAAATAAAATACCATACCATTTTTGACCCAATGCTTTTTCAAAGTAATAAGCGGGGCCACCACGATATTCACCTGTGATTTCATCTTTTTCTTTATAAATCTGTGCAAGCGTAGATTCGGCATAGGCAGTAGATGCGCCTAAGAAAGCGACTATCCACATCCAAAATACTGCACCCGGACCACCAAAACCAATGGCAGCCGCTACCCCTGCAATATTTCCCATACCGACACGCCCAGAGAGTGAGACTGCTAGTGCCTGAAAGGAAGAAATCCCATCTTTACTAGATTTACCACCAAATAATAGGCGGATCATTTCACCAAACAGACGCACCTGTACAAAGCGCGTTAAGATGGAGTAAAACAAACCTGCACCCAAGCACAGGTAGATGAGTGCATTACTCCAGATAATATTATTTAAACCACTAACTAGTGCTTCCATATTTTCCGACTTCCTAAATTACCTTCAAAGCAAATATATTTTGATAATGAATACAAAAGATACTGCTGAAGATAGGTGTTTAGTTAATTGTGATTATCTGTGTACATCTTTAATGTGTCTATAACTAAGTCAGTCTTATTTAGAGTCACATTATCAATAACTTCTTCATAAGATTGATCTATTTTAAAATCATTACGTTCTGAACCATATATGAACACAGTGAGAGAAATAAAAAATATGCTTACTGTGTGCTGGTTTTTTTGTACTGAATTTAAACTGGACAAATCTAAGCATAAATAAGGCATTGAGATGTCAGCAGATAGGTCAATGAAATAGACATATTACACTTGTACACTTTGTTAAAATAATTAACTAAATGTAACTGTAAGTATGCCTAAGTAACTGCAATTTGCCATAAAACACACATAATTACCAGCGTATTTTTTATATGTTGTTATTTTTGTAGTAACTTTGTGTGTCATAAAAGCCGATTTATGGCAAGTCATCGTAAGACTTGATAAGTAATCGAAAAGATTTTTTTAAATTATATAGGGGTTGTTTTTTCGTAACTAGAAATTGCAATAGAGGTTTCGTGCTATCATTATCTAATAGAAGCTGAATGGTTAAATATACTATGTTATAAAGCCATTTTATAAAGTTGACGTGTATTTATCTATTTATTGTTTTAAATCTTAGAGGCTTAGCATATATGAAATTGACATCTGTATTGAGTGCGACAAAATTAAGTGCTGCAAAAATTCACACAGTAATAAAACCATTGGCATTGAGTGCGGTTTTAGTTATGTCTTCTGCCAGTTTGACTGGCTGTGGCTATAATAAACTGCAAGCCCAAGATGAGCAGGTTAATGCTGCATGGTCGCAAGTGGTGAACCAATATCAACGCCGTGCTGATCTTGTGCCAAACTTGGTTAAAGTCGTGAAGCAATATGCTGACCATGAAGAGGCAGTATTTACCGAAGTGGCGCAAGCACGCTCACAAGCAGGTAGTATCCAAGTAACTCCTGAAGTTCTAAACGACCCTCAGGCAATGCAGCAATATGAGCAGGCTCAAGCACAAATGGGTAGTGCATTATCTCGTCTAATGGCAGTCTCTGAGCGTTATCCTGAGTTAAAAGCTGATGCGTTATTCCAAGATTTGCAGGCGCAATTAGAAGGTACAGAAAACCGTATTGCAGTAGAGCGTAAGCGTTATATTGATGAGGTACAGAGCTATAACACCACAGTGCGTCAGTTTCCAACCAATATCACGGCAAAAGTTTTTGGAATGGATACCAAGCCAAACTTTAGTGTCGAAAATGAACAAGCTATCTCAACAGCACCAGAGGTTAACTTTGGTGATTAAAATGCGTACTTAGTTTTGCGTTGTTTTTAATTTATTTAACTATATTAATAGAGTCAGATTGATTATGGAAAAAAGGACAGCCCTAGCCCCATTACTATTAAGTTTGAGTTTGGTGTTGCCAATCGCGGGCTGGGCTGAGCCAAATACTCAACAAAATCAAAATCTTACCAATAACAGTGTGGACGATATGGTCGCCATTGCGCAAGCAGGGCAACATAATGACGCCATTGCTGAAGCACAAGATACAGTGATTGGTGACTTTGTTGGGTCAAACACGGAGACTAATGATACTGTTACAGCCAGTAGTTCTAAAGATAATACAACGCCTAGACGCTCAAATGTTCAAAACTTCGATGACAGTCAGTTTTATGACTATGTCATGGATGAGGCACAAATTTTAAGCTCAGATGAAAAGCAAAGACTATCGCAAAAATTAAATACTTTATATCATCAAGGACTGGGGCAGATTGCTGTTTTGACAGTGCCTACCACTAATGGTAGACCAATTGTTGATTATGCCGTTGAAAAGGCACATGGTTTTGGTATTGGGGATGCTAAAAATGATGATGGCGTTTTAATCGTTGTTGCTGTTAATGATAGAGATATGTATATCGTTACAGGATACGGACGAGAAGGTGTGCTACCAGATGTGGTACTAAAACGCATTATCCGTAATGACATTACTCCTTATTTTAAGCAAAGTGATTATGCTGGTGGTTTAATAGCAGGTATTAACCGTATTGAGGAACGTTTAACCACAGACCCTGAGGTATTAGCACAAGCAGATGCACAGGCAAAAAAAGTATCTACAGACAGCGCTCAAGAGGATGTGTCCCCGATTGCATTATTAATTATGGCATTTATCTTTGGTATGTTCTTAACCAATTTGTTGGGACGTGTTTTGGGTGCAACTGTCACTTCGGGTGGGTTTTTCTTTATTGCATGGATGACAGGAACTGGCTTTATATTTAGCTTAATTATGGCGATATTTTTATGGTTCTTCTTGACCGCTCGTGGCTCAGGAGGCAGTGGCGGTGGTTCGGGTCGAGGTGGCCGTGGTGGTGGCGGTGGTGTTGTTTTCTTCCCAAGCGGAGGCGGTTTTGGAGGTGGCGGCTTCTCTGGTGGAGGCGGTGGCTTTGGCGGTGGTGGATTCACTGGCGGAGGTGGTGGTGGATTTGGTGGCGGTGGTGCCGGTGGCTCATGGTAGCACGTCTGGAGTCATAGCCTTATCAAACCTATCAATCAGACATATATTTTAGGTAAGTGAACATAGAATCTGGAATAAAAATATGCAACAAGAACAAGCTGAGACACAACCTAGCTTTGCCAGATGGTGGCGACAAGTATTGTATGTCCCCATGCTTCATAGTAAGTGGCTCACTGAGGAGATGCAACAGCGCTTGACCAATAAAGTAACACAAGCTGAGCAAGGACATAGAGGTGAAGTGTTTTTAATTATTGAGCATCACTTGCCTATCCAGTCTGCTTACCATCAAGATTGTCGCCATCGTGCTGTAGATTTATTTAGCCAATACCGTGTTTGGGATACTGAGGAAAATACAGGTGTGTTGGTGTATGTTAATATCTGCGAGCATGATCTAGAAATTGTCGCTGATAGAGGGATTAGCTCACACGTTAGCCCAACGGTTTGGCAAGCGATGTGTGATAAAGCTCTGGCTGGTATGGCGCAAGATAAAGTAGAGGAAAGTCTATCAGAGCTGTTAGAAGAAATTGGTCAATTATTACGACAATACTATTATCTAGGAAATGATCCTGCTGGTAATGAGTTACCTGATGGGGTAGTGGTTTTGTAGAGCTAAGTAAATTCCATCACTAGGGTCTATGAAACAGACCCTAGAAAATTCCAAATATAGATTTTAAAAAAGTTATTCTAACTCAAGTAGTTGTTCTACTAAGACAGGCAGTGCATCCCCTGCTTTTGCCTGAATTTGAATATCAACCATTGGATTGTCTGTAGGATTGGGGTTAATCTCAATAATTTTTGCCCGTTGTGGGTTGTATTTTGCCAATTCTGCCAATCCTGCAGCAGGATAGACGATACTTGAAGTACCAATAGCAATAAACACCTCACAACGTGTTACAGCCATTTGTGCATCACGCCATTCTTGTTGTGGCAAAATTTCACCAAACCATACAATATCTGGACGAATATAACCTGAGCAATGCTGGCAATGAAGCAGTGCTGAGTTTTCATAATCAACAGGCAAATCATAAGGTAAATCACAACGACTACAACGATTTTTCCAAAGATGACCATGTAAATGGGTTACTGTACTGCCTGCTTGTTCATGTAAATCATCCACATTTTGGGTGATTAAGGTCATCCCTGAGAGCTGTTTTTGCCAACGTGCCAAGGCTTGATGGGCAGGATTGGGTTTTTTATCTTTGACCAAATGACGTCGCCATTGATACCATGACCATACCAAACTAGGGTTACGTTCAAATGCACCAATATTTGCCAAGTCTTCGGCACGATAGTTTTCCCAAAGTCCTGTTTGTTTATCTCGGAAAGTTGGGATACCACTTTCTGCTGAAATACCAGCACCTGTTAAAATGCAGATATGGTTGTGCTGGCGGATATAGTCACTTGCTTGACTAATATATTGCTGTTGTTGAGGTGATAACATGGTTATTCCATCATGATAGGTTGTAAATATAGGGTCTAATTTAATATTGATGAATTGTGGCGAGTAAAATATGACACTTGGAACATTAGATGGTATTTGGTGGCTCATAATTATTGTGCTAGTAACAGGTGGTCTAGCATTGATGGCGTTAAAGCGCTCACCACAGCACACACATGCTCAAAACGCCAAAGATAAGCACGCAACGCTTAACAATACCAGCATACCAAAAAATTTACTAAAACTCAGAAAGTTTATACAAAGCAATTTTCCAGAATATGACGTAGCGACACGCGCACATCATCTACTGCTAACACAGCAAGGTAGAAAAGTGGCGATGTTGACAATGGATACAAAAATAGAGGTGGGTAGTCGGGAGCTTGGCGGAGTAAAGGTTATTAACTTACATCGGATACCAAATAAAGTACAGTTAGCAGAGTTGCTGCGTTAAAGTTGAGTGCAATTATTTTTGACTAGGGGCTGTTGAACCTTCATCTTCATAGGAAAATAGAGATACTGATTTTAATAAGCAGTGTCTTAGTCAAGACAATGAACGCAGAATAAGGCAAATTTAGCCAATTTTTACATGAAAGTAAAAAGTAGCTGTATTCCTTGCAGATATTAGTCTAACGGGGTGAAAGTTCAACAGAGCCTAGCTATTTGACTAACTAAGGTAGCTATAGAATAGAAATGGTGCGCTCGGCGGGAATCGAACCCACGACCCTCGGCTTCGGAAACCGATACTCTATCCAACTGAGCTACGAGCGCATATTTTGTGGTGGCAAACAGTGGTAAAAATTCTAAGTAACTTTATCTTTTATATCAGGATAGATATAAAGATAATTTAAGTAGTTGGTTTTATCCTGTTTACAAGACCGCTTAGTCTAGCAAAATTCACTAAAAAAGCCAATGGGCTGTATCAATTGTACTGATGATAAAACAATAATCCACTAAGTCATAAATCAGGCATAGCAATCTACCTTACTTTTCCCTTATAATATCATGGAGAACATAGTTTATTATCGACGTTTATCATTCACCAGCCAGCCATGGTACCTAAGAACCTACTATCATGCAATATGATATGACAATAAGGTTAACCATTATGCTCGCTCGAACATGCAATAAGAGAACGTGACGAATGAAAAAAGTGCTTATATTATCAGCTGCCGCCATCCTAGGTATATCCAGTATTGCCGTTAGTCAGGCTGAAGAAGTCACAAATGATGCTGCGGCATCTACCACAGAAGTTAGCGAAGCATCAGCAGATGAAGCAACGACAGATGCTGAATCAACAGATGATGCCAGTGCCTCTGAAGAAGAACCAGTTGATGCAGACGGCTCAGAAGAGCAAGTTGAGACAGCTCAAATAGATGAAGCAGAATCTGCTCCAGTAGATAGCCCCCAAGTACAAAAGCTAATAGCACTTTATCCACAGTTGGTATCCCGTATTGAACCTTATGGTAAAGTTTGTTTCCAAGGCGAGGACTGTGATGTTACTGTAACAGCAACAGGACCATCAGCAGATGGTAAGCCTCGTGATGGTAAAGCAGTGTATGATGCTATTTGTCATACTTGTCACGCAGCAGGGCTATTGGGTGCGCCGAAGTATGGTGATGCTGGTGCATGGGGACCACGTATTGCTCAAGGCAAAGCCACTTTATATGACCATGCGATTCATGGTATTGGAGCAATGCCTGCAAAAGGTGGTGCTGATATTCCAGATGAAGAAGTGGAAAATGCTGTAAACTACATGGTCGAAGCTGCTAGTTAAGAGTTGTTAGGCTTTTTCTAGTTCAATATTTACTGATTAAGCTAAAAAAACGCTTACCTTATTGGAGGTAGGCGTTTTTTATTATTCATTGTATTTGCGTGGATAAATAAACTATTTTATTAATTGATAATGAAAATTATTTACATATAATGGAGTTTTTTATCGTCATTGATAGCTCTTCGGCGTACAATAGGCGCTTTTCTGGTATTGTATTTATTATGTAATGCCAAAGTATAATGGAGTAGGGTATGTTTGAATGGTTTAATAACCTAGTCAATGCTGGTGTTAGCCTTATTTGGGGTAACAATGATTGGCTAATTATGAATAATCCATGGTATGGATTATTGGTGTTTTTATTGATTGGTGCGGGTTTGTATTTTACCGTAGTAACACGATTTATTCAGTTTCGCCACTTTTTTCATATGTGGGGACTGCTCAAATCATCAGGTCAAGGTCGGAAAGATGGTGGTATTAGCTCATTTGAAGCATTAATGACCTCATTGGCAGCCCGTGTGGGTACAGGTAACTTGGCAGGGGTAGCGATTGCTATCTATCTAGGTGGCCCCGGTGCAGTCTTTTGGATGTGGATGACTGCAATTTTGGGAATGTCAACCAGTTTTATTGAGTCATCTTTAGCACAGGCTTACAAGATTCCACATACTGATAATGTTTATCGTGGTGGTCCTGCGTACTATATCCAAGAAGGGCTTAAAATGCGCTGGCTGGCAATATTGTTTGCCCTTTGCTTATTGATGGCGTTTGGTTTGGCATTCAATGGTGTGCAGGCGAATACCATTGCACAGGCGACTAGAGAGGCATTTAATGTGCCAGAGTGGATAACGGGACTGGTGTTAGTAGCACTGGTTGCCCCCATTGTTTTTGGTGGTATGCGCTCAGTTGCCCGAGTTGCTGGTAAAGTTGTACCTCTGATGGCAATTCTATATATTTTGTTGGCATTATTTATTATTGTTACTAACTTTAGCCAGTTTCCTGCTGCCATTGCACATATCTTTAAATCTGCATTTGGTCTAGAGCAAGCTGCTGGTGGTGTGCTGGGTTATGGTATCGCTCAGGCAATGATTAATGGTATCAAGCGTGGTTTGTTTTCAAACGAAGCTGGTATGGGTTCTGCACCTAATGCGGCAGCCGCAGCAAAAACGAGCCCTAACCATCCTGCAACGCAAGGTTTTATGCAGATGTTAGGTGTGTTTATGGATACATTGGTTATCTGTACAGCAACGGCTTCGATTATCATTTTATCAGGTGTGGTTAATCCAGATGTGGAGCAAGAAGGTATTCAGCTAACTCAGTTTGCACTATCACAATATGTGGGTGACATGGGTGTATACTTTGTGGCAATTGCGATTTTCTTCTTCTCATTTACATCTATTATTGCCAATTATAGCTATGGTGAGTCGAATATTGAATTTATCGCAGGTGATAAAAATGCCAAATGGGCAGTGATGTTACTACGTGTTGCCTTATTAGCGATGGTATTTGTTGGCTCTATGGCAAGTTTACCAGCCGTTTGGAACTTTGCTGACTTATCTATGGGGTTAATGGCGATTATTAACTTAATTGCGATTTTATGGCTATCACCAGTGGCATTGCGAATTTTACGTGACTATGAAAATCAAGTAAAAGCAGGCAAATCACCTGAGCAAATTACTTTTGATCCAGATAAATTTATTAAACTTAAAAGTGAAGCAAACCGTGAGGCTTGGGATGATTAATTGTTAGATGATTAGTGGTTATTGACTGGCTGATATGGATTTGTAATTATTAGCTGTTGATATAATCTAACTGACATCTAAAATCGGGTGTATTAAATATTCAATAACTTGAGTGTTTAATATGCCCGTATCTATTTTATGGTATACAGTTTTTTAACCTTGAACCGATAAGATATGACCCCAACATCTTAATTTCATTCCGATTAATTCACAGACCATTACCTTATGACTGATGCTACTCCTGCTTTACAAATCGAACATTTATCAAAAACGTATGCCAATGGTTTTTCCGCACTCAAAGATGTGTCCTTAACTGTTCCTCAAGGGGGATTTTTTGCATTATTAGGGCCAAATGGTGCGGGGAAGTCAACGATGATTGGCATTATTAGTTCGTTGTTCCGACCAACTTCTGGTAGTGTGCATATTTTTGGGACAGATTTATTGCAAAATCCTTCAGTGGCAAAGCAATATTTGGGGGTTGTACCACAGGAATTTAATTTTAATCAGTTTGAAAAAGTACAAGACATTTTGATTACGCAGGCAGGCTACTTTGGTATTTCAGCCAAAGAAGCGCAACCTCGTGCCAAAAAGTTACTGACTGCACTGGGATTATGGGACAAACGTGATAATAAAGCCCGTGAGTTATCTGGTGGGATGAAGCGACGTTTGATGATTGCTCGAGCATTGATTCATAAGCCTAAATTATTGATATTAGATGAGCCAACCGCAGGTGTGGATATTGAGTTACGCCGTTCTATGTGGGCGTTTATGGAGCAGATAAATCAAGAAGAAAATACCACCATTATTCTAACTACCCATTATTTGGAAGAGGCGGAGCAATTGTGTCGGCATATTGCCATTCTGGATCATGGTGAAATTCGTATTAACACCAATATGAAAGATTTATTGACTCAGTTATCTGTTGAAACCTTTGTATTTGATTTAGCACAACCATTATCTTCTATACCATCGTTGCAAGGCGTCACAGAAGTCGTGCAACCAGATGCACTAACCCTTGAGGTGACATTAAGTGAGAATGAGTCGTTAAATGCGGTGTTTGCACAGCTTTCTGCATCTAATATTACGGTGTTAAGTATGCGTAATAAAGCCAATCGTTTAGAAGAGCTGTTTATGCGACTGGTAGATAAAGGTGATGCAACCACAAAGAGCATGAGTGAGGCAGGGCTATGAGTAGTACAGGTATGACTTGGGCAAAAAAATGGATTGCTTTTCGCACCATATTGTTCAAAGAAGTGCGTCGAATTGTGCGTATTTGGCCACAGACACTCTTACCTCCTGTGATTACCATGACTTTATATTTTATTATCTTTGGTAAGATGATAGGCTCAAGAGTCGGGGATATGGGCGGTGTGCCTTATATGCAGTTTATTGTACCGGGTCTCATTATGATGGCGGTAATTACCAACAGCTATTCTAATGTGGTGTCTAGTTTTTTTAGTGCCAAATTTCATGCCAGTATCGAAGAGCTGTTGGTGTCGCCTGTATCAAAGCATGCCATTTTACTTGGTTACATTGGTGGTGGTGTGTTTCGTGGTTTAGGGATAGCCTTGATTGTATCTATTGTTGCGTTGTTTTTTACTCAGCTTAGTGTGGTACATATTTTTGTGACGTTATTTACAGTATTGGGGACATCAATATTATTTTCATTGGGAGGCTTTATCAATGCTATGTTTGCCCGTTCCTTTGATGACATTTCGATTGTACCCAGTTTTATATTGACACCTCTGACTTATTTGGGTGGGGTATTTTATTCTATGGAGAATTTGTCACCATTTTGGCAAAATGTCTCTTTGCTTAATCCTATTGTTTATATGGTGAATGCGTTCCGTTATGGTATTTTGGGCTACTCTGATGTTAACGTGTGGTATTCGATGCTGGCGATGTTGGTATTTTGTGTGTTGTTCTATGGCATTGCCTATAAATTTCTGCAAGATGGCTCACGTATTCGGCTGTAGATGCTAAGCTCCTATATAATTAAAAACAGATATTAAAAAACAGATAGTAAAAAGGTCTTTTTATGAGTATACATGGTGTATTGGGTGAGTCTACTAGCTATCCCAAAACTTATTCCCCTGAGGTGCTATATCCTATTAGTAGAGCACTTGGACGTGGGCATATCAATTATGATGCCAATAAATTGTGTGTGGGTGTCGATTGGTGGCATGCTTTTGAAGTGTCATGGTTAGATGCACAAGGTATTTCACAAGTAGCTTTGGCGCGATTTAGTATTCCTGCAACCTCTGCCAATATTGTTGAATCAAAGTCTTTAAAACTATATCTAAACAGTTTGAATTTTACCCAGTTTGCTGATTGGCAGTCTGTACAAGAGACGATTAGCAAGGATTTGTCCAATGCAGTAGGTACATCTGTTAATGTGCAACTTTTTAAGTTAGCGGATGTGAATAGCCATTCGGGACTGTTGATTGATAAGCCACAAGGACAATGTATTGACCAAGCATTGGCACAAAGTAAAGAAAAAGTTGTCTTAACTGAGCATCCAGATGCCAGTCAGTTAGGGGAAAAAATCAGCACAGAGGCGGTGGTTGAGTATCAGCTTTATTCAGACTTGCTACGTAGTAACTGTCCTGTGACCAATCAGCCTGACTGGGGAACATTGGCAATACAGATGCGTAGCTCAGTTGCAGTGAATGAGGCGAATTTGCTCAAATATATTCTAAGTTTCCGCCAACATAATGGCTTTCATGAGCAGTGTGTAGAGCAGATATTTGCTGATTTAACTCAGCATTTTAATCCTGAATCATTGATGGTGCGGGCATGGTATACTCGCCGTGGTGGTATTGATATTAATCCATGTCGGGTTAGTGATTTGGCACTATTGCCTAAGCCAAGTCGTCTTATACGTCAGTAAAAAGGAAGTCATTTAACTTTAGAGTTTATGACAAAATAAAAAAGAACCTCAATTGAGGTTCTTTTTTTATGATAGAATCATAACACATACTTTAGATTAGGTACGTACTTTAGCCATTACCTCTTCACGACTGAGTAACTGCTTTTCTCCATCACGGCGATTGACATATTCAAACTTACCTTCTGCCAGATTGCGGTCAGAAACGACAATACGATGTGGAATACCAATTAACTCAAGGTCAGCAAACTTCACACCAGGGCGTTCATTACGGTCATCAAGCAACACATTTAGCCCCTGTGCTTTTAACTCTTCATACAGTGCAGTTGCGGTATCCAGCACCGTATCTTCTTTGGATTTCATTGGTACAATGGCGATATCAAATGGTGCGATAGAGTCAGCAGGGTCAGGGGTTTGTGTCCAGATAATGCCATTATCATCATGGCTTTGCTCAATGGCAGCAGCAATAATACGACTCACACCAATACCATAACAGCCCATCATGAGTGTTACAGGCTTACCTTGCTCGCCAGAGACAGCACAGCCAAGTGCTTGAGAGTACTTATCACCCAACTGGAAGATATGCCCAACCTCAATACCACGTTTGATTTGTAGTGTACCTTTACCATCAGGAGATGGGTCGCCTTCGACAACATCACGAATATCAACCACACGAGTAATTGTCGCATCACGCTCCCAGTTCATACCTGTTGTGTGATGGTTAGGAATATTTGCACCACTAACAAAGTCAGATAATGCTGCTGCTGCACGGTCAACAAATACAGGCATATCTAAATCAACACTGATATAGCCTTTATGTAGTCCTGCATCACGTATTTCTTCTTCGGTTGCCATCGTAAATGGCACATTCACTTCTTCAATTTTTTCAGCTTTAATGGTATTGAGAGTATGGTCTCCACGTAATACCAGTGCAACTAATTGTGCATTACCTTCACTATCATGACCATTAACAATCAAAGTTTTTGCCATCTGTGATAATGGAATATCTAAATACTCAGCTACCTGCTCGCATGTTGGCATATCCACGGTCTCAACATTGTTACGAGGCTGGCTAGGTGCTTGACGCTCGGCGGTACAGATTGCCTCTGCAAGCTCAATATTGGCAGCAAATTCAGAGCTATCAGAAAATACAATACTGTCTTCACCACTGTCTGCTAGTACCTGAAACTCATGTGAAGCAAAACCACCAATAGAGCCAGTATCTGCTTGTACTGCACGGAAATCTAAGCCTAAACGAGTAAAAATACGGCTATATGCTTCATACATATCTTGATAAGTCTGTGCTAATGAAGCTTGATCAATATGAAAGGAATACGCATCTTTCATCGTAAACTCACGCGCACGCATAATCCCAAAGCGTGGACGTATCTCATCACGGAATTTACTTTGGATTTGGAAAAATGTCATGGGTAGTTGTTTATAACTACGCAACTCATTACGTGCCAAATTGGTGATGACTTCTTCATGCGTTGGTCCAAGTACAAAATCACGCTCATGACGGTCTTTAAAACGTAGCAACTCAGGACCATAATCATCAAAGCGTCCAGACTCTTGCCACAGTTCAGCAGGCTGAGTCATTGGCATCAGTATCTCTTGTGCATTGATACGAAGCATCTCTTCACGCACGATACGCTCTACCTTTTGTAAAACTCGCAACCCCATTGGTAGCCATACATACAGACCAGAAGCAAGCTTACGAATCAGCCCCGCGCGTAGCATTAATTGGCTAGATACAATATCGGCATCACTGGGTGTTTCTTTTAACGTAGCAAATAAAAACTGACTGGCTTTCATAAATAACCTGATTTAAATAAAAAATGTAAAGGAATAGTGACGACAACAGCTATAGATTCATAATAAAAAATTATTTATATTACATAAATAATCGTTGTAAATATTTTTGAACGGTTTTATGAATCGTTGGCTTATGATGTTGACGACATTGTTATTACAGAGTGAAACAAGTCAAAACAACAAAAATATATGATTAGACAAAACAACTCTATATTAATCTACCTATGTTAGGTAAAGTAGTCAGAAGACGCAATGGTTTTTTTCTATTGAATATCCAATACACTTAACTTCATTAGTAAAATATCACTATATATTCATTAATGGTTAAAAAATTGTTAGAATTATGATAAATTCAATACAGAGTCCACCATCCTCTACAAAAAAAGCTCCAAAAAGAGCAGTCTCATTTAAACTGTGGCTGCTATTACTACTATTGGTAATATTGGTATTGTTATCTATATTTTTTAGTACACGCTCAAATGATGAGGCGGTGGAAACAATTACGCGAGATGGCGTGATTACCCAGATACAGTCTTTAAATCGTTTACAGACCATTGCTTTTAGTGTGGATACAATTATTACCAGCCAACGACAAGGTAACTGGTATAGGCTTTGGCAAGATGAGCAAAAAGGGTTGTTTGTAGCACATGGACGAGTGATTGCTGGTGTCGATTTAAACAAGCTAACAGCAGAGCAGGTTCAGGTTTCTGAAACTGATAATGGCACACAGATTGAGATTACCATTCCAAAAGCTGAAGTTTTTTCTGTCTATTTAGATGATATAGAAGTATATGATTTGGATACAGGATTATTTGGTCTGGTAAAAGCTGATCCAGATATTTTCCGTCAAGCACAAATATCAGGTAAACAGCAAGTGTTAAAAACGGCTTGCGAAGGTCATATGATGACAATGGCACTGGATAATGCGCAAAAACAAATTCAAAGCTTATTTAGCTTAACTGGTGCAACAGTGATAGTACATAATCAAGGAGTTGGTAATTGTAGTATTGTTAGTCAAAGTTAATCAAAATCATAGTTTATAATAAGCTATAAAGAATAAGACATAACGATAGTTTGGATTTTTTAGAAAAATATTGACCTTAAATGTACTAAAGGTGAAAACAGTATCATAGTAGGTATGGCAAGATGCTGGTTAATCCTTTACACTTATGTGCAAATAATTTATATGAGTGAACAACTGTTATTTATAGTAGAAAAATATTTGTCATCACACATTTCATTTTTTATTAAATATTAGCTGTTTCTTATAATAATCAGCAAGCAAGTCATGCTAGCATAATTGAGTCGGCAATAATGACATGATAATTAATTCATGATATGAACATATAAACAAAAAAGCTCAAACTTTTAGAGTGCAAAAAAATAATTAGTACCAATGTTCCATATACTATCAATGTCAATTTGCTTATATTTATCTATTTATTAAGTGGTTGGAAGGGTGTAATGAGTATATCTAATTCTGTTGCAAGCAGAGATGTCAAACAAGTTATGCGTACCGCACTGGTTGGCTTACAACCTGCTGATCAGGTAATGCTAAAAGGGTATTTACGAGTATTACTACGTTTAGAGGCAGATTTAGAGTGGGTACCAGCAACTCATCCGAATGTTGACTTATTTATCATTAATGATGAGTTTCGAACAGCACCCAGCATTACTAAGCTGTTGGAAACTCGAGCAGATAAGACAGTGCTGTATGTGCGTCGTAGTGAGCATAATGAAGGCATGCTATCTGGCGACTTACTCCTCTTGCCACTCAAGCAACTACGAGAATTTCATGAATGGTTGTTATTGCACTTACCCTTCTTAAATAGTGGTGCAAAACATCGTAAAGTGATTCCCGAAGAAACAGAAGTCAAACCACAGTCAGCTACTCAAACCCAAAATACCCCTGAAAATAAGCCTTTACCAACCGTTCAATCTACCAGTGAACCAAAACCATCTGCACTAAATGGTGGGAAATTAAAAATTACCAATTTGATCGACTTTGTAGAAAAGGTACAATCTCGAGATCAAGGTATTTATGATTTGCATACGAGCAAAGGTAGAGTAGCGTTGGTTGATTTAATGCATCAACGTATATGGCCTGTTGGGAATGATGTGGTTGTTGATGGATTATGGCAATTACAGCTGACAACTGAAACAAGCATGCCAGATATCACAGAAAGTCAAGACTTGTTCCAGTGGATATGGGAGCAAGTATGGCACACACCCGATGAGATGTTATCTATCGTTGCTGATAATCAACAATATCAATTGCGTTACTGGCCAAAGCCTCGTTTGAATAGTGGTCGCAGTGAGTTATTAAGATTATTTACCGCACTGGAGAGCAAGCCTTCAACAATACAAGAGGTTGCAAAAAAAGCAGGAACATCCGTAAATGCTGCAAAAAAAGCAGTTGCTGGATTGATGTTATCGGGTGGATTGCAGCCTGATAGCTATGAGCAAATTAAAAATGGAACATCGATTCAAAGTAATGATACCTCTGTATCATCTTCTAGTGATAATGCCAAAACAGCATCTGTCCAGCCTAAATTATCACCATTAGA
Source organism: Psychrobacter sp. I-STPA6b (assembly GCF_020662265.1). Taxonomy (GTDB): domain Bacteria; phylum Pseudomonadota; class Gammaproteobacteria; order Pseudomonadales; family Moraxellaceae; genus Psychrobacter. The sequence continues at coordinate 296,362 of NZ_VEWM01000063.1, read as the reverse complement.
ACAAATGCTAGCGCGTCGTGCAGCTGGTGAAAAAAGAGAGTTGTCTTCTACTATAGACTTATCAGTAGCGAATAAGAAACCTGAGCCAATCTTAGATGAATCGGTTTCAGATGAACCAGTCACTGAGGAAGTCGCCCAGTCTGCTAAGACAGAAAAATTAGGATTCTTGGCAAGACTGCGTCGTAAGCTGGGTTTGTAGTGAAGCAAGATTTATAGTTATGGATTGACTTTTTTCATTTAGCTATTCATGCTAGTAAGCAAATAAATTATAAATATAGGTGAGTTTAATACATGCAACGTTTAAAAATAGTCTTTAGTGGCCCAATGGGTGCAGGAAAAACTCAAGCGATTGCCAGTTTATCGGATATTCCAGTGGTATCTACTGAAGCGATAAATACAGATTTAGATGCACATACCAAGGCACTGACGACAGTTGGTATGGATTATGGTGAATTAACACTAGAAGATGGTACTGGTATTGGTCTGTATGGTACACCAGGTCAGGAACGCTTTAACTTCATTTGGCCAATTTTAGTACAGGGTGCTTTAGGTGTGGTCGTTTTGATTGACCACTCTGCAAAAGACCCTGTCGCGGATTTAGGTCATTATCTAGATACGTTCAGTGGGATGTATAATGGACGTATTGTGATTGGGGTTAGTCAGATTGATAAAAGTCCTGAGCGTGATGTGGCAATATATAGAGACTTTTTGACAGAACGGAAATTAAACTTGCCATTATTTCCTGTAGATATGCGTGAGAAAGATGATGTTCTATTACTTGTTGAAAGTATTATTGCATCATTGGAACAAGAGTAGCCATATCATTCTTATATTTTTTATAATACCGTGATTAATTGGCAGCACCATAATTAATAAAGTCATAAAAAACGAATTCATAATTTTAAGGGCATCAGTATTCTAATTGATGCCTACGTTTTCGAGGCATTATTACAGCAATATCTATAGCATTATTTAACATTATCTTTTGACATATAAGAAACGGAATGAGTAGTTATGAACAATAAGTTGTTTCAATCTGATAGTAAGAGAATAAAGCCTGCACCTGAATTTATAACATCTTCAAAAGAGACCTTATATAATCTGGTGCATTCTACCAGTGGTATTGATGGGGTTCTACTAGCAACTACTGATGGTTTTGAAGTTAGTTCAATTTTTCAAAAAAACTATGATGGTGGTAAACTATCGGCAGTTGGTAGTTCTATTTTAGCACTGGTACAAGCTTTGACAAATGAAGCACAGTTGACTGGGTGTCGCTCAGTGATTTTGGATGCTGAAGATGGTAAGATTATGATCAGTGCTGTGCCGAATGAAAATCAGCCAATGATTGTTATTGTTGTGACCAAACAGCAAGTATTATTAGGTCAGATTATGCATGGTATGAATAAGGCAATTCATAGTTTAATTGCTTTAGATAAACAGTATCATACTAAGCAAAACACCATATAAGATGATGTGTTGAATCAACTATTTAGTACCTAAGACTATCTAAGTGTAGTTGTATGGTCATATGATAAAAGTCGCCAATACCTTACTGGGTACTGGCGTTTTTTATTGCTATCTGGTTAGGTATTCCTGCTGGTAGAACGGTGTCTTTTTGCAGACACTCTGTTTTTCAGGCGGTTGATAAGTCTTACCGTATAGAAAGTATGCTAGGATAAATAAAAAGGCATGGGTTAATGTTATATACTATGTGGCTTATAGGTATTTATTTTTTATCATAAAAGTTGGTTACTATGATACAGGTAAAGTTTTGTGGCTTAACCGCTAGACAAGACATTAAGAAGGCAGTCAGCCTAGGAGTCGATGCCATTGGTTTGGTGTTTTATCCACCCAGTCCACGAGCTGTCAGTATTGAGCAAGCAGTTGAGCTGGTGAATAACATTCCTGCATTTGTGACAGTGGTGGCATTGGTTGTTAATATGTCCGCCGATGAATTACAAAATCTAGCACAGCAAGTCGCCTTTGATGTGATTCAGTTTCATGGTGATGAGAGTGCTAAGGATTGCCAAGAATTAGCTAAATTAGTTAATAAACGCTGGATAAAAGCATTAAGAATTAATGCTCAAAAAGATAGCGTAGACTCTATTTTGCAACAAATTACAGAATTTGCACAAGCAGGTGCAAGTAGTATTCTACTTGATGCGTATCATAAAAATGCTTATGGTGGTATGGGTGAGCGTTTCGATTGGTCATTGATACCTAATAATAGTCCATTGCCGATTATCTTGGCAGGAGGATTAACCCCTGAAAATGTTGGGCAAACACTGGACTTGCCAATTATCGCTGTTGATGTGAGTGGTGGGATTGAAGCCAGCAAAGGTATTAAAGATGCTGAAAAAATGCAGGCATTTATACAGGCTGTCAGTAGCCAGCAAGATAGCCCCTAGTATGCTAGTCATCATTATTAATACAGTGTTTTGCAGACAATAGATATATCATGTTTTTTGATGGGTTAATTCATCAAAATGGGATGATATTAGTGAGAGTATGAATATATTTGTGGAATATAAACAATAAAATAGTGGAGTATGGTTATGAAAATATTGGTAACAGGTGCAACAGCAGGTTTTGGAGAGGCAATCGCCCGTTTATTGGTGGCAAAGGGACATCAAGTGATTGGCACAGGTCGTCGTCAGGAAAAGCTACAGAAGCTACAAAATGAGTTGGGCGATAGCTTTATACCTTTATGTTTTGATATCAGTTCCCGTCAGCAAGTACAAGATGCACTGGCAAGCCTACCAGAATCGCTGAGTCAAATTGATGTATTGGTGAATAATGCAGGGCTGGCATTAGGACTTGAGCCAGCTTATGAAGCAAATCTAGATGACTGGCAACAGATGATTGATACCAACGTCATGGGATTATGTACCATGACCAATTTGATATTGCCATCTATGGTTCAACGAAACTCAGGTTTGATTATTAATATTGGTTCAATTGCTGGTACATACCCTTATCCAGGTGGCAATGTATATGGTGCGACCAAGGCATTTGTAAAACAGTTTAGTTTAAATCTACGGGCTGATTTAAAAGGAACTCGGGTTCGGGTTTCTAATGTTGAACCAGGGTTGTGTGGAGATACTGAGTTCTCTAATGTGCGTTTTAAAGGTGATGATGAAAAGGCAAGCAAGCTGTATGAAAATGTCGACTTTGTGACACCTGATGATATTGCAAATATTGTATTATGGCTTTGTGAACAGCCAAGCCATGTCAATATTAATTCAATAGAGGTGATGCCAGTTGCACAGTCATTTGCACCATTACATGTTAGCCGTGATATATAAGCCGTAAAATTTAACTTTGTGATAAATATTAATTAATGGGATAGTGATATGAGTAGCCAGAATTTTAGTAATGATAGTGATAATAAAAAAATTGAGGATTTTAACCAATATCCTGACCAAGCAGGACATTTTGGCATTCATGGTGGACGCTTTGTCTCTGAAACTTTGATGGCAGCCATTGAGCAATTGGAAACGTTATACACCAAAGTAAAAGCCGACCCAGAATTTTGGCAACAGTATCATGAGGATTTGATTAATTATGTGGGTCGTCCCACACCTTTATATCATGCCAAGCGATTGAGTGATGAGATTGGTGGTGCGCAGATTTATTTTAAACGTGAGGATTTAAACCATACTGGCGCACATAAGGTTAATAATACCATTGGTCAAGCATTGCTCGCTAAGATGTCAGGTAAACAGCGCATCATCGCCGAAACAGGGGCAGGGCAACATGGCGTAGCGACAGCGACCATCGCCGCTCGTTTGGGGCTAGAGTGTGTGGTGTATATGGGGGCGGACGATGTCGAACGGCAAAAAATGAATGTCTATCGTATGCGTCTGCTTGGAGCGACGGTCGTTCCGGTCACCTCTGGTTCACGTACCCTCAAAGATGCGATGAATGAAGCAATGCGAGATTGGGTAACCAATGTAGATAGCACGTATTATGTCATCGGTACGGTAGCAGGGCCGCACCCATATCCGCTATTGGTGCGAGATTTTCAAGCGATTATTGGTAAAGAGGCACGCATTCAGCACTTAGAAAAAACGGGTAGATTACCTGATGCCTTAGTAGCGTGTGTTGGTGGTGGCTCAAATGCGATTGGGCTGTTTTTCGACTTTTTAAATGACAGTGAAGTGGCGTTATATGGTGTTGAGGCGACAGGTGATGGTATTGAAACAGGTCGCCATTCTGCGCCATTGGCAGCAGGTCGGGTAGGGGTATTGCATGGCAATCGTACCTATTTGATGGCAGATGATGATGGACAAATTTTGGAAACTCATTCGATTTCTGCAGGTTTGGATTATCCCGGTGTTGGCCCTGAGCATAGCTTTTTAAAAGATGTTAAACGGGTACAATATGTTGGCTGTACCGATGATGAGGCGATGTGGGGCTTTAAAGAGGCGACTTTAAAAGAGGGTATTATTCCTGCTTTAGAGTCCTCTCACGCACTGGCATATGGGCTAAAACTGGCAAAAACCATGAGTCCAGAGCAATCCATCATTATTAATATGTCAGGGCGTGGTGATAAAGATTTGCATACAGTGATGAAATACGATGGGATAGAGTTGTAAAGTACAGGTAGCTGTAATGTATGATTTAGATTGGCTTATCCAGCAATATCAAAGTAAACAGAAGTTAAAATATGTCTATTTTTGGGGACATAGCAAACGTGCTGATGGTCAATTAACCCATAGCTGTTTTAGCCAATGGTGGACAGCCCCATTTGTGGTTGATGGCATTACTTACCCAACTGCTGAACACTATATGATGGCTCAAAAAGCCAAACTTTTTGCCGATGAGGACAGCTTTGCCAAAATTATTGCCAGTTCTCACCCCAAGCAAGCCAAAGATTTAGGCAGAAAAGTGCTGGGATTTGATGAAAAAGTATGGAATAAACACCGTTTTGATATTGTGGTGGCAGGTAATTTGGCAAAATTTGCACAACATCAAGAATTGCAAAATTACTTGCTGGGTACAGGTCAACGAGTATTGGTGGAAGCCAGTCCAGTGGATAAAATCTGGGGTGTTGGCTTGGCAAAAGATGATGAACGTATCACCAATCCGTTACAATGGAAAGGATTAAATCTATTGGGTTTTGCATTGATGGAAGTACGGGATAGGTTGCAAGGTCAGTAAATAGCCAGTCAATGTAAATGTTAAGGGGGAGTTATGCAAACCATTACCTTAAAAGTTTAAGACCATTTAATAGATTTGGTTAAATGTTTGCCAAAAGATGGTGTTGAAATAGTTCAAGAAAAAGAGATTGAATAAGCCGTTACTTAGGGAGCTTTGCAAAACTTGTATTAACCCTTGATAGTTTTTATTAGATAAATATTTAAACTTAAAAAAGAGATGATGTTATGACCAGAATTGAAACCACATTTGCCACTCTACAAGCCAATGGCAAAAAAGCCCTGATTCCTTATGTGATGGCAGGTGACCCGAAGCCCTCAGTAACCGTTGATTTGTTGCATGATTTGGTAAAGCATGGGGCAGATATGATTGAATTGGGTTTGCCATTTTCTGACCCAATGGCAGATGGTGAAACCATTGCATTAGCAGGTGAGCGGGCATTGGCAGGTGGTACAAGTACCCGCCAAGCCATTGAGATGGTTGCTAAATTTCGTAAAAATGACCAAGACACACCTATTATTCTGATGGGTTATCTAAACCCTGTAGAAATCATTGGCTATGATAACTTTATTACGTTATGTACAGACGCTGGCGTTGATGGGTTATTAATGGTGGATTTGCCCGCTGCAGAAGCGGGTAATTTTACCAAGCAGTTGGCAGATAAACAGATAAATGAGATATTTTTATTATCACCAACAACGTTGCCCGAACGCCGTCAACAAGTGCTAAAAAGTTGTGGTGGTTATATTTATTATGTATCACTCAAAGGGGTAACAGGGTCGGCAAGTCTTGATACCAATGAGGTTGGCAAGCAGGTACAGGCGATTAAAGCGGATACAGCATTGCCAGTATGTGTGGGTTTTGGTATTCGTGATGGGGCATCAGCCAAAGCGATTGGACAGTATGCGGATGGGGTGATTGTGGGTAGTGAGTTGGTGAAAAATTTTGCTAATGTGGGCGATGATAACGGCAAAATTGAACAAGCCAAAGCCAGTTTATTGGCAAAAATGGACGAGTTGCGTTTGGCGTTGGATAGTTTAGAGCGTTAAGTTAAGGCGTTAAGTTAAGAAATAAAGGGTGCTGTATTTTGCTGATGGGGTACTTTATAATAGGTTTACAAGTGTAAACTATTTTTATCCTATAAATGTGAAAAGGTTAATTTTAACCTAGCCCAAGCTAACTTAATTTTAAATAATAAGGTAACTTTTATGTCTGCAACAGTACAAGCCCCAAAAACCAACCCAAAAGCTGGTGATGGTCAGCAAAATAACCCCCATCTAAGCCAGTCTAATCAAGCAGAAACTTGGCTGACTCGACCGATACCGACAATTAAACGCCAGACCACTGCTCCGTTATCAGCAGTGGAAACAGAGCCTTCAACCCAATGCCCACAGTGTCATTCACTTACCACCAATACGGCGTTAATTTTTAATTGTTATGTCTGTCCACATTGTGATTTTCATTTGGCAATGTCAGCTCGTGAGCGGTTGCAGTGGTTTTTTGACCAAGTGCAAGAGGAGCTTGGACAAGAGTTTGTCGCAGGTGACCCGTTGCAGTTTGTGGATAGTAAGCCATACCCCAAGCGTATGAGCGAGGCTCAAGAAAAGACAGGGGAAACGGAAGCATTGGTGGTTATGCAAGGCAGTTTGCAGGATTTGCTGTTGGTGGCGTGTGCGTTTGATTTTCGTTTTATGGGTGGCTCGATGGGGTCAGTGGTGGGTGACCGTTTTGTGCAGGCGGCGGAGCGGGCATTGGAACAGAAAATGCCGTTGGTATGTTTTGCCGCCTCTGGTGGGGCAAGAATGCAAGAAGGGTTGCTATCGTTAATGCAGATGGCTCGTACAGGGGCTGCAATTGAGCGACTGCGGTTGGCAGGTGTGCCGTATTTGGTGGTATTGACCAATCCTGTTTATGGTGGGGTAACTGCGTCATTGGCGATGCTTGGTGATATTCATTTGGCAGAACCCAAAGCAATGATTGGTTTTGCAGGCAAACGGGTCATTGAGCAGACAGTACGAGAGACGTTAGAAGAGCCGTTTCAACGGGCAGAGTTTTTGCTTGAGCATGGGGTCATTGACCAAGTGGTTCATCGTCAGCAGTTGCGAGATACGGTATATCGGTTGTTATCAAAGCTGATGTATTATGTGAATTAAGTTAGTGATAATAAGTCCATTGTGTGTTCTATTCTTTAAGGTGCTAAATGTCCATTAATCCTCCTATGCAACCAACGACAGCCAGTTCATTATCGGACTGGCTGGTTTATATGCAGCAAATCCACGTTTCAGCGATTGATATGGGCTTATCCCGAGTATTGCCTGTTGCTGAATATTTGGGCGTGGTGCAGTCAGCAAAAGATGATGCCTATGTGTTTATGGTGGCAGGCACTAATGGTAAAGGTTCAACTACTGCTACCATTGCTCAAATCTGTCAGCAGGCAGGTTATAAAACAGCACTTTATCAATCACCGCATTTGATTGATTTTAATGAGCGAGTGCGTATTAATGGACAAGCGGTGGGTGATGAAAAGCTAATCCAAGCCTTTGCAAAAGTTGAGCAAGCCCGTATTGCCTGTGAGTTGACCTTATCATTTTTTGAGATGACCACGCTGGCGGCAATGTTGATATTTGCTGAGGCAGATTGTGACGTTTGGGTGCTAGAAGTGGGCTTGGGTGGTCGTCTTGATGTGGTCAATATTATTGATGCAGATATGGCGGTGATTACCAATATTGGCATTGACCATGTGGATTGGTTGGGAAATACCCTAGAGCAAATCGGCTATGAAAAAGCAGGTGTTTTGCGAGAAAATGGCACGCTCATTTATGGGGATTTACAAATGCCAGTAACAGTGCAGCAAAAAATTGATGAACTCAATGTCACCTGTTATCAAGTAGGAAACGATTTTGCATTTTTTGATGTAGCGGATATGGCAGAACAATGGCAATACAGCAATGCCAGTGTGACTTTGCAGCTGCCTAAGCCTTCATTGTCGCTTACTAATACCACCAATGCCATCTCTGCGGTATTGGCAAGTCCATTACAGGTGAGCCAAGAGCACATTACCCAAGCCTTAGAGCAAGTACGGCTGGCAGGACGCTTTGATTATCAGAACATTGCCAATCGCCACTGGCTATTTGATGTGGCTCATAATGGTCAAGGTATGGCGTTTTTATTAGCCCAATTTATCCCATTTTGGCAGGCACATGTTAGCCAATACCCACAAGCAAAACTGCATTTAGTATTTTCTATGCTTGCTGATAAGCCCATTAGTGAGGTTATTGAACTGTTGGTCAATAGTGACTTACCGATAGCAAGCTGGCATGTGGCAGCTATTGACCACTTTCGGGCAGCCAGCCAAGCTCAATTAGCTGAAAAGCTGGCTGATGAATTATCTAAGCAATCAATGGATAATAGCCAAACGTATCACCAACCATATTATTATGATTCATTGGCTCAAGCTACTAAAGGGGTGATTGAGGCAAGTGCTAGTGAAGATATGATTTTGGTTTGTGGGTCATTTCATACCATTGCAGAAGTGATGGTGTCTTTATCAGAGTCAATCTCTGGTTTATAGATATTCATATTTCATCAGATGTTTAAGGCATCATTTTATCTATAGATGGACTAATACATACTAGGTTGTGTTAAATATTCATCTGCTTAGGAAAAGTTTAGATACTGATGTTAACAAGCAGTGACTTATTCAAGGCAATGAATGTAGGTAGTTTTTGTTCATAAAAACAGGGATATTACCAAATTCATTAACACAGAATAGAAGTAAAGCAAATTTAGCCAACTTTTACATAAAAGTCAAAAGTAGCTGTATCCCTTGTAAACACAAGCCTAGTAGGGTGAAGGTTTAGCAGACCTTATTATTATCTTGATTCAGAGGTTGTTTTTTGAGTGCAAATAAAATTTTAGTAAAACCTATATTTTATAAAAGTGAAATATTAAAATAAAAAGGATTGAAAGAGAAAGGCAGACAGGCAGGACAGTTTCATCTATAATCAGAGTGTATCTGTATACTCTTGATTATTTTAGAGATTGTACTATAGATATCATCAGGATAATTTGGTTTATTTGATGCTAGTTAATGTAATAAACGGCCATGCTATGGTTGATTCATAATGCTCTTATAAGAAAACCAAGTGGAAGATGTATATCCAATACTGCGAGCAAAGATGACACAGTAATAGTTTGATATTAAATCAGCTATTGTGGCTATAATGACAGCATTATATTGTATACTGTTGTTTAGTTTGACTGTAGTCATCTTATGAATAGACTATATCTTTAGGAATGAAAATAATAAAGGTACATGCTCATGAATTTGTCACGACAAACACTATTGGGGTTAGGTGTTTTTTTAGGGGGTAGCTTAATGCTCTTTGCTATGGTACAGCAGATTGAGCGGAGTCCATCGGTAACTGATACAGCACAATCCAATGCCATAGAAGTCGCAACAGATTCAGAAAATAAAGATGGCTCTTCTGCTCTAACTGCTGATATTGAAACTGAGCAGCGTATTTTGGCGCAAAAACAAAAAGAAAGAGCTGCCCGTGTGGCCGAGCAAGAGCGTCGAGCTCAGGCGTTTTTAGAAGAGCAAGCCCATGCAGAAGAGCTGGCACTCAAAAAAGCACGATTAGAAAGTGAGCAATATCGCAATAATACTCTTGAACCAATCCAGACAGAAGAAGCTGCCGAGTCTAGTACAGCACGTAGTCAAGTACAGGTTGTCACACCTGTGGTACAGCCACGTCAAGCTCCTATTGTTACTAGGCAGCCCGAAGAAACTGTACAGCATAATACACGTGCATCATCTGCCGATCAGGCAAACAGCCGACAAGCAGATGAGAAGCAACCAACTAACCGTAATACAAATCGAACGAGTGAAACAAACACAGAACAACCAGCAAAAACGTCGCCACAGCGTCCAGAAGAATATAGAGTACGCCGTGGTGATGGATTGATTAAAATTGCACGGCAATATAATATGCCTGTAGAAGTGCTAGCGAGTGCAAATAATTTGTCTACAAATACGGAGTTACGACTGGGGCAGACGCTGAAAATACCATCTGCTCAACAGGTACAGCGATTGCAACGAGTAGCTCAAAACACAGCAACTGATAATAAAAATGATAGATCTAACACAAATACTGCATCACCACAGTCTAAGCCTGAGCAGGCAGAGCAACAACGGACAACTACAGCCCCTACTAGAGCATTAGATTATAAAGTACAACGTGGTGATGGGCTGATTAAACTGTCAAGAGAATATAATGTTCCTGTTGATGCTTTGGCACAAGCAAATGGTTTATCTACCTCTGCTAACTTACGTGTGGGACAGACATTAACCATTCCTTCACGTGCGCAAGTGACTCGTTTGCAAAGAGAAGCCGCTCAAGCGCAAAGGCGAGCCGAAGCAGCACAAACAGCAGAGCAACGTTTAGCCGTTGCCCGCCGTGCTGCAGCACAAGGAGAAGCAAGAGGTAAGTTTGGTGTGCAAGTTGCATTGGCAGATAATCAAGCGAAAGCTGATGAGGTTGCGCAGAAGATGAAAGCAGCGGGCTACTCTGTGACCACCAGTGCAACCAGCCGAGGAGTTCGGGTCATTGTTGGTCCTGAAACAGGAAAGCCAGCCGCACTAGCACTCAAAGATAAAATTAATGCAGACCCAAATACTGGTGTACATAATGCGTGGGTATTGTACTGGCGTTAATAAATGTTTTAAAAAATCATGAATATCATTCAAAAGACACGTCATTGGTTGGCGTGTCTTTTTTTATAAAGGTTGTATCTGGATGATTCATCAGAGATAATTCCTTTTTTTGCTAGTATGATAAGGAGTTGCTTTGTCATTGACCTTTTTATTTATGGCAGTAGGGTTGATATTTTTAGGGTTGTTAGTTTTTTCACGTTCAGCAAAAAAACAAACAAAGCCAGCCCCAGTTCGTGGTGATGAACTACCTATTTGGCCATTTGACCCAATGCCAATAATGACAGATAGTGAAGTAATATTTTTTAAAAAGCTTCAGCAAGCCATTCCAGAGTGTCATATTTTTAGTCAGGTACAACTTTCACGAATTATTGAGCCAAATGAGGATGTTGGTAGAGACCGTCAGTTTTGGTTTAATCGCATTTGCCGTCAAAGTGTGGATTATGTATTGGTTGCCTCTGATGCACAAACTACCTTACTTGCTATAGAGTTAGATGATTGGACACATGAAAGTAAATCTCGGCAAAAAGCAGATGCTAAAAAAGATAAAGCACTTGCCAGTGCTGGTATACCAATTTTACGATTTCATGCTGAGAGAATGCCAAACGTAGAAATATTGCGTCAACAGATATTAGAAGTGATTGATGAGTATTCACCATCTGTTTAGTAGGATTATTGTAGCTTTTATCAGAAGTATTATAAAGCTAGTTCAAATCTGAATTGAGGTTGTGTTACTATCTAGATAAAATTTAGGTGTTGATATTATGAGTAACAATTCTATATCTATAGTTGATGGTGATTAGTTAAAAAGTTTTGTAATAATAGCAACTTATATTGACCTTTAAAGTATGTTAAGCAATAAATAAAAGAGGATACAAAATGAAAGCATTTAAAATAACCGCTTTAGCACTTGCCAGTAGTTTGTTATTAGCTGGATGTGGTGGTAGTGGAGATTCAACAACCAATAACACTGGAAATACTGGCGGTATTCCTACTAAACCAGAAACAGATAATAGCTTAAAGCCTATTGATCAAGCCAAAGAAATGGTCAATACAGCCAAGCTGTTTATCAGTGATAATAAGGCAATTGCAGATGCTTATGAAAGTGCAGGAGATATCGTAACCAAGCAACAAATGAAGAGATGGGAAGAGTCATTTAGTATGCCAGAGAGTTTGGCAGAATATATGCAAAAAAATAAGCTATCGGTATTAGATGCACAAAAGATTAAGCAGTTAATAAAAACGGATGATTTTTACTTAAAAGGTCTTGATAACCTTGTCCCTGCTGATGACTTTAAGGCGACACTTGATCCACAAGGTAAGTTTGAACTTTCTGGTTCATCTGAGCTGACCTTACAAAAGAATATTGACTATGTTTATAATCCTCAAACGGGTAGATATGAAGAACAAAGTAGTCAGGCAGATACATTCTCTGTAAGATATCAAGGCTATGAGCAAACGTTATTTACTAATACAGTTAGCACTGCCACACCAAAGCTGACTGTGGGCTTTGAAAGTATGACCATTGGTTCAGGTGATGAAGAATTGGTAGTGAAGTCATCTAAAGATAGCCTAAAAGGTAATGCAATTCTTAATAAAGCAGTTGTTGTTAATGATGACTTTGATCTAGGTGATGAGCATAAAAATGGAGTACGACTCAATCAGCTAGATGTTGCGTTAAACAATGTCACTTTAATAGCAAATGGTAATATTGTCACGGCTAAAGATTTGAGCTTTTCTATGCTGGATATCACTAAAAAGCTAAATAATGGTCAAGAGGCGGTTCGTAGTATTCCTTATCAGTTTGCTTTAACAGGGCAGTTGCTAAAAGAAGAGCCATCAACCAATGTCTCGTTGTCACTAAGTACAGTGGCTAATAAAGATGATGTTAAAAATGTTCTTACTTTTAATGAAAATGAAAAGGTCATTGAAGGTGAAGGTAAGTTTCTTCCTTTAACAACCACATTATCAGTACAGGGAACAGTTAGCAAAAAAGGGGCAAGCCAACCAATTCCATTAGATTTTCAGGCACATATTAAACGTACTGCGCGTGATAAATTTGAGCTTCAGGGGTTAACTGCTAAAGTTGACAAGAAAACGTTATTTATTGAGGGAAGTGCGACACTTAATAGTGACTATGGTGTAGTGGCTCAAGAATATACAGTTAAACAAAATGATGCTCAAGTTATTTTAAAAGTAGACAAAAATGGTGAGTTTGTTACAGATGCTAATAATAAGTTGGGTGATATTACTGTTAATGGTAAGCGTTATGGTGAGCTATTTAAGAGTAAAGGCATGGTAACTGCACGGTTTACAGATGATACAACAATAGTCTTATAGTTGTTATCAGTATAAGTATACTTAGTCATTATAATGTATTGTGAAAAAAGACAGTGTCAGGCTGTCTTTTTTTATTTGATGTGTCTAATAATATCTATCTACACCTAAACCATACTTCAATTAGGAACAGTATGAAATCTAGATTATCAGTATATCTGTTAGTGACGCTTCCAGTATGCTCTGCGTTTGCTGAAGATAAAGTCACAGACATAGAAGTTGCACCATTAACCAATATATTTGCGCCACTTTATCATGATGCAACACAAGTACAGTGGTCTATAACTGCTAATGCATACAGTCCAACACAGTCAATTCACTCTTTTGTAGACGACTGGGATGCCCCTCTGGAGAGTGGCGATTATGCGTATGCACAAGGTCGGGCAGGTGTGGAAATTATGCCAGCACAAAGTATGTTTAGTTATGGACTTGACTGGCGGTATGACTATTTAATGAAGTTTTCTGAGTCAACAGCACAGGTTTATCATCAGTATAAAAACAAACAGATATCTACGCATAGTCAGGTGTATCCATTGTCTTTGCAAGTACAACATAATGAACGTCTGGGTATTCATATTGGTACACAAGCCACATTGTTTGACGATTGGACACTAGATACAAAGGCACACCTTTGGAAAGGATTGCATAGTATTGATGGTCAAATATATGGACAGCTATTGAGCAGAGTACCAACCAACCAACCGTCTGCTTCATCAAAAGATAGTGTTGATAAGGCAGTTGCTCGTTTGGATTATTACTATGATAAGCCTGCTTTGGGTGAAGAAAACCTAAATTGGCATCCTGCGACACCACAGGGCTACGGTTATTCTTTTGATATTTCTTTACAAGGGCAGTTGACTGATAACACACAATTAAACATCCAAGCTTATGATGTATTGGGGCATATGTATTGGAAAGATATTGCCAGTACAAACTATGATTTGGAGTATGGAGTAAATCGTCGTCCTGTATATACAATAGAAGGAAAGCTGTTAACCAAAGACGTCAGACAACATTTGCCGTGGCAGGTGGAAGCCAGCCTTACTCATCAGTTAGATAATCAATGGCAGTTAGGGCTACAAACTCAGTCTAATGAATATAGCACTTTGTACCAGCTATCAGCAGGATATCCTTTTCAACTTGATAGCACGCCTGTAGTGGTGACAGGGATTGTTGAGCCACAAACACAAGCATTTGGTGTTGAGGTAGACAGTGCTTATGGAGGTGTAAAGTTTTTGGCAGATAGTTTAAATAGTCATAGTGCCAAAAGGGCAGAGATTAGCCTATATGGTCGATATCATTGGTAACACTAATATTAGATGTTTGTTTTTTTGCTCTATTATCTGATGTTATCTTATTATTTTGTATAAATAACTAATGGTTTATCTTGCCAAAAATACAAACCATTCGCCAGACTACAGTCAGATTTTGGCATGGTTATTTTGAGTGTTCTATCATCATAAAAATCACGCTTAGTAAACCATTCTACATAATGAGCAGGGCGGATTTGCTGAAAATCTAGCCCTGCTAACTGTTGTTTATCATGTCCATCATACCAGCTATGCAGTGGAAAACTCGGTGATAGCCAGTCAGGTCTTTTAAAAGAGGTAGTATGATTTGGCACAAAAAATCTGCCTTTAATCACTGCTAAACGTTTATCAATGCGTAATTTTTGCTCATTACCATCTAAATTCACGTTGACCCATACCGAATGAAACGGCTTTTGTTGCATATGAAGCATCTTACGATGAAGTGTATCTTTTGAATTAATCCCCACCCAGTTAGCATAATCATAAGGCGGTGAGCCTAAAAAAAACTTAACCGCTAATTCCCAATGCTCAATATTGCCTGTTTGATGATTATGAATAATAAAGTCCAATTCACCCACTGTTTGTTTATCTCTATATAGCTGGATATTGTGTGCCAATAACTGCAACTGATGTAACCCTTGCTCAAAGCCATCGACCAGCCAAAAATGCAACAGACCTTCAAAATGAAATCCCAAACGATGAGGGCTAGGGCGAGACATTAAAAAGCGAGTTAAGCGTTGATATTGTGTTGTGGTATCTAGCTCATATAAACGTGGTTGATAATGATAAAACTGCTGTTGCCAAAATTGTATTTGATGAACAGTAATGCTTGGTGATATTTGATAAGGGTCTATATTGTGCCAGTGGTTTAGCACTGTTGGGCAGGCGAGGGAAAAGGCTAAATCTTTAACAAAAGGGTGATTAAATGTTTGCCAAAGGGGAGTGCTTGTCATGATGCTCTCAATGTTATTTTATGGTTTGTTTAATAGCCCCTAATATATCTATTATTAACTAGAGTTTATTGAAATAGTCATTGTAATAATAAAAGAAAAATTCACAAGCAGAAGAATTGTTATATTTGTTAGTGTTATTGAGTGATTTTCGCTAGCCAGACTGGTTTATATATCATAAAAGAATGTATCATTATTTGCTTTTTTTCGCATTGTTTTTATCCCTTAAAGCACGTTATCCCCAAAGTAATTACCTAAAAAAGAAAATGGCTCATCTGCTAGCGGAGTAATGATATGCACCAACTACAAGCACAAAAATCTTTTATCTTTATGGTCGTATTGGTCATTACTTTTATGTTCAGTCTTTGGCTATTGATACGTGTTTGGTTATTGGTATTTGCTTCTATTTTAATGGCTGTTTTTATCCTGAGTTTAGTTTCAGGATTGCGAAGTTTACCTATTATTGGTAAGTGGCTAAAACATGCACCACATGGGCTTATGGTTGCGTTGGTATTACTGCTAATAATTTCAGTTTTTGCAACCTTTGGAACATTATTTGGTCAAGAGCTGATAGAGCAGTTAGAAGAAATGAAGACTGCACTACCGATGGCTATTACTCAGCTAGAAGAGTATCTAGAGCAATCTCCATACCTGACCCAGATTAGCCAGTGGATGGCACAAAATGATAGTTATCCTCCGATTAAAGAGGTATTAAGTAAAGCAGTTACCTTTATGCCTAGCGTTTTTGCAGGGATTATGAGTGGGCTGACTAACTTTATGATTATTGTATTGCTGGGGGTCTTTTTAGCGATTTCTCCAAAGGTTTATACCAGTAGTCTAATTGCCCTGATTCCTATTCATCAACGTGAGAAAGGGCGCTATTTGTTATCTCGGTCTTACCAAGCCTTAAAACAGTGGTTGTTAGGACAGTTTGTGGTGATGTCTTTTGTGGGAGTGTGTACAACAGTTGCACTATGGTTGATGGACATACCTTTTGCGTTGGCTATGGGATTTATTTCCTTCTTATTGGATTTTATTCCTGTTATTGGACCATGGCTTGCGGCGATTCCTATTATTCTTATCGCCATGCTATTTACCCCAGATATGGTATTGTGGGTCATTGTGATGATGGTGATTGTACAGCAACTAGAAAGCTATGTACTTGCGCCATTGGTACAGCAAAAGCTTGTTAACTTGCCCCCTGTCGCATTATTGGTCTCTCAAGTGATTATGGGCTCATTAACAGGGTTTTTAGGTATTGCTTTAGCAACCCCTTTGATTGTGATGATGATTGTTTGGGTACAAGTGCTGTATATCAAATTTACTTTGGGTGATTATACAATTCGTGTACTTGGGCAAAGTAAGCAGGATATGCTAGAAGATGACTATGCAAAACCCAGTAAAATGGATAAAGAAAGTGTATACCAAGATGATAACACTACTAAAACATCAGATGATAAAACAGCAACCTAGTGAGTAAGCAAGGATAAGCGTGACAATCAGGGCTAAACAGCATCTCACAGGGTAGCTAAACATCCTTGACAATGATATAGCTAGTCTTACAATTAAATGATAATGAGTGTTATTATCATTTAATTGGTTGTTTGATATCAAGGGGATAGATATGCTATATCGTACAAATCAATATGTCCGTTGGTCGTTATTATCAGGCATCTTTGCTGCTATCTGTTGGTGTATTGGGGATATGCTATTGGTGGGATTTGCTGTCAATCCCAATGACTATCCATTATTTGCTGAGACTTATGCGAGCCAAGTTGATGTTGAGCTTGCTACCTATATGCTCACTGGCTCAACACAGCGTCTACAATGGGGCGCAATGCTTGCTGTTGCTAGTTTGCCATTTTATGCCTATGCCCTATTTGCTGTGTGGCAACTCATCAAGCCAACCGCCAAAAAGTATGGGGTTGCCCTGATTCTGTTATGGATAGTATCGCTCTGTTTCCACCCAATTGGGCACGCTGGATTTTATTATGTGGGTGAAATATACAAAGCCATATTAGCGACTGATAGCAGTGCACATGCCACCTTACTTGAGACTGCAAAAGGCTTCGAGCAGATATTGATGATTAACTGGATGATGGCAATGGCTACATTAGCGATTGTCTATATTTTTTGGGCAGTGCTGGTTTATCGTCGTCAGACTTTATTGCCTCGTTGGGCAGTATGGATAAATCCTGTATTATTTTCCATACTGATTATACTAATGGCTAAGTTATTACCTCAGCCACTACAGAGCTGGGTAGGGGCTGCAACATTTAATGAAGCCAATCTTATCTTTTGGTTGTTTTTATATGTGTATGTGCGTCGGCAACGGATAGATTTTATTGATTATTCGTAAAAGAGAATTATTGAAATGGTAATGACACCTAAAACAAAAAAGCCAGCAACCTAAGTCACTGACTTTCTTAAATATTTGGTCGGAACGGCAGGATTTGAACCTGCGACCACCACACCCCCAGTGTGGTGCGCTACCAGACTGCGCTACGCCCCGATGGACTGGATATTATACCGATTTTTAAATGGTTTGCAAGCTATTGACTCAAAAGCAGATGATTAAAGTCAATAGTTAATCATCTACTTATTAAGACAACCTACCCCAACAACTCCTTCAAAATCTGATTCACCTGTTGCGGATTTGCCTTACCACGGCTAGCCTTCATTACCTGACCGACCAGACCATTAAACGCCTTTTCCTTACCGCCTTTATACTCATCGACCATCGCCTGATTATTCGCAATCACCTCCTCAACCATCGCCTTAATCGCTCCAGTATCGGTTTCCTGCTTTAAGCCTTTTGCCTCAATGATTTTATCCACCGCATCGGCTGAATCGCCACCTTCACCCTCATAAAGCGACGCAAACACCTTCTTGCCAAGCTTTCCTGACAGCGTATTATCATCTAAACGTTTTAGCAAACCAGCCAACTGCTCAGCAGAAATAGGAGAATCAGTAATCGTTTTATCTTCCTTATTTAACGCCCCCATCAGCTCACCCATAATCCAATTGGTCGCAAGCTTAGCGTGTTTTGTATCAGAATGGGTCAATACTGCCTCAAAATAATCCGCAAGCTCACGACTTGCCGTCAAAATACGTGCATCATATTCCGACAACCCAAGCTCACGCTCAAACCGCTCACGTCTTGCCACAGGCAACTCAGGCATATCCGCCTTAATCTTATCCACCGTCTCTTGCTCAATACGCACAGGCAACAAATCAGGGTCAGGGAAATAGCGATAATCGTTTGCCTCCTCTTTAGTTCGCATTGAGCGAGTCTCATCAGCATCAGGGTCATACAAACGAGTCGCCTGAATTACCTTACCGCCTGACTCAATCACATCAATCTGACGCTCAATCTCTCGATTAATCGCCCGCTCAATGAAGCGAAACGAATTCAAATTTTTCAGCTCACAACGAGTACCAAGAGGAGCATTTGGCTTACGTACCGACACATTACAATCACAACGGAACGACCCTTCCGCCATAATCGCATCAGAAATCCCAAGCCAAGTCACCAACTGATGAATCGCCTTCACATAAGCAATCGCCTCAGCCGTCGAACGCATATCAGGCTCAGACACAATCTCAATCAGTGGCGTGCCCGCACGGTTCAAATCCACCCCCGTCATACCTGCCACCGCATCATGCACCGACTTACCCGCATCTTCCTCTAAATGCCCACGTGTAATCCCAATCCGCTTTGAATACTCATTATCCTCACCCTCATTGACCACCACATCAATATAGCCACGCCCCACAATCGGATTAGCCATCTGCGTAATCTGATAACCCTTTGGCAAATCAGGATAAAAATAATTCTTACGGTCAAACGTATTATAAAGCCCAAGCTCAGCATTCACCCCAAGCCCAAACTTTAACGCCCGCTCAACCACGCCCTCATTTAACACAGGCAACACACCGGGCAAACCCAAATCCACAATATTTGCCTGCGTATTCGGCTCTTGCCCAAACTCAGTTGGAGAACTTGAAAAAATCTTACTATCCGTATTTAACTGGCAATGAATCTCAAGCCCGATAACCACCTCATAGCCATCGACCAACAAATCCTCACGTACCGCAAACTCAGTCATATCCATCATAAAACCTACTATCATTAACAATTAATAAAAATAAAAAACCAAAAATATCGTAAAAATCGACCTAAACCAAACTTATAAAACTACCCATCAAATCAATTAATTTCTTGGAGCTAATCCTGCCATACGCTTGTATCTGCCTTGTCGATGGCGTACGGACTAATGTGTCTGACAGTGTTCCATCTAACCGAGCGACCCCTGCCAGCCACAGTCCGTATCGCCATCGACTGCATCAGGATACCGCTACTGTCAGGGCTAAAAATCCTCACTAAGCTACAACTAAAAAGCTCAATAAGGAAATAATACCTGATACTTCTCAGAAGGTAATTGTTTATCAAATATATAGTCAATATGGGGAATGCTTATTTCACTCTTATTTATACAGCAGTTTTTAAAAGAAGCCTTACTATGACAAGGACACCTATCCTCTTGACTTAAACTATTGAATCTATGAATTGGGTAACTCATTGTTTTTCTTTCAAAACTCCAATTTTCAAAAGGGTGATCAAGTAAATCTATTAAATAATTTATATGGTTAAAGTTTAGTCTGTCATCATCGTGTATAACTGAATATTTCTGAACAGGTTTAGTTACTATAGAATAATTTAAAATTTCAAAATCATCAATTATATGAAAGCATAGTTCTCCATTATATAGTATGCCTTTTTTATGTGAGCATTTAGTTCTAGGTTTAATAACACCACCGCAAATACTACATAGCGTTCGTTTGATTTTGTATTCAGGACTTATGAACAGAATATATGGATATAAGGCTTGCCATTGATTTACTAAGCGTTGAATTAATACAATTCCAGAGTTTATTAAAAATTGATGATTAGAGTTACTGGAAATATTCTCACACATCAATTCACATTCTTCTAATATATACCATGCTTTTCTATAGTTTCTATCTTTTAAGTAGTCAAATGATTGAATGTAAAGCTTATATACACTAAATGTTTCTCGTAACCTCCAATAATGGTTAGCTTTATCTTCATTACCACTTATACTTGACTTATCTTTTAATGTATTGATTTTATTAATTAAGTTGTCAAGTTCAGTCCAGTTTCGTGAGGGTATTTTCATTATGTATCCTCGCGATCGATTTTTTTTAAGCTATTTATAGCTTTATTGAGATTTCTTACTTCTCCTCTATATTCTATCTTTTTAGTATTTCCATTTTTTTTCTCTGCAATAAATGTAACTGATATATTATCGTCAGGCTTAGCTTTTAACTTGTTATATATGTAGTTGCTCAATAAACCTATAAAGGTAGGAATAATGATATTTTTTAATAGAAATGTTCCAAGCCATATTTCAGCACTGTGGAGAGCTATTTCTTGATACTCCTCATCTGTGGCGTAAATATCTATATCTATATTATTATTTTTGAAATAATCTAAGATATCTATAGAACCCACATAGTATAAATCTTCTGTACCATGAGAAGGGAGTATAACTATATCTTTTTGTTTGAGATTATTGATCACATCAGGTGAGGCATCACTAACGATATTATCAAATGTAAGTGTGGAATCACTTATTTCAAAAAAATTTGTTTCTTTCATTTAACTACTCATCTAATATTTAATTTATATCATCAGTTTCACTAGTATGCAGGCACTAGATCGATATCAAACGAGGCTAAAGTTGCTATTGTATAATTTCCTTTGTAATTAACAACGTTGAGCAATAGCCTTATCCATATCAGCCAATGACACAGACTTATCGCTAGTTAATACCCCAAAAAACTCATCAAATACCCCACTTATATTAGAGTCTTGATGAAGTGGATTTTTAAAATCTGTGACTTTTGTAGTTGAGTTCGCCATAGAATATCGTTCAGCTATCTCTTTAAAGAAAGTAGCTAAATTATCCTGCCCGACTTGTTGGCTTAATGATTGATATACCTTGTCATCAAGCTCTATCGTAATTTGTTGTGTCATCGCTTATTTCTCTTAAAATAAGTAGAAACCGTAGGGCAAGGTTAGCAATAGCGTAACCTTTCCAAAACTTACTAGCTATAAAATATGGGCTATAAATCAACTCTAGCTTGCCAACGTAGAGGATTACGGCTTGCATGCATAATTGCAATCACTTGAATTGTATGATTGTCTATTAAATAAAGCACCATTACAGGGAATTTTCTCAATAATCCTCGTCGCACATCGCGATAAACAACCACATATATTTGTGGTGTGTTCTGAATAATTTTAAAAGTATTTTCAAGCTCATCAATAAAACGGTTGCCTAATCCAACTTGTTGATTTTCATACCAGTGAGCAAGCTCTATCATATCTTGTTCTGCTTGCTCACTGACTAACAGTTTAACACTCATTATTAGTTACCGAGCTGGTTACCGAATTAGCTACTGAGTTTGATAAGCCTTCTCGCAATTTAGTCAGAGCGTCCTGATAATCTCTACCTTGAAACCCTTGTTGTTCGATATCTGCCAAACGCTTATCTAAGGTTTGTTTTTGATTATCATCTAAGGGTAAATTATGGGCATTGTTCGGGTCATCTGCAATGCTATCCCAAATATCCCAAACAAGAGATACACGTTCTTCTATTGGTAGTTTTTCAAGAGCAATTTCCATAATATCCCTCATGATTATTGTGACTTCTAGTCAAGTGGTAAATAGGGCAAACTAGCAAAAATTAACCTACACATATTTTTATTTACTCATTGCCTTTTGCAACAATGCCAAACCACGCTCAACATCACCTTGCCTAGCTCTGGTTTTAAAGCGTTGGTGTGCCTTATGCTTATTAACCATTATTTGGACTGTCTTATGCAAACGATTTGCCACTATCAAGCCTCTTGCTTAGCAATCCCTGATAACAACGTATGGTAATCCGTATGCTGTTGGAAAATATGAGCCGTTGATAACAGCTTTTCTTCGTCCCAATGTTTACCAATCAACTGTAAACCCACAGGCAAGCCCTCATCGCTAAGCCCTGCTGGCATACTAATCGCAGGTAAGCCCGCCAAATTAACTGCAATCGTATAAACATCACCCAAATACATGGTAATTGGGTCAACCGCCGTATTCAGCGGATAAGCGGTAGTTGGGGCAGTGGGGCTGGCTATCACATCACACTGCTCAAATGCCTTATTAAAATCATTGACAATCAAACGGCGTACCTTTTGAGCTTTCACATAATAGGCATCAAAATAACCTGCTGATAACGCATATGTCCCCATCAAAATACGGCGTTGCACCTCATCACCAAAACCTTCTGAGCGTGAGCGGGTATAAAGGTCATGCAAATCTTTAGGGTTTTCACAGCGATAACCAAACCGCACCCCATCAAAACGCGATAAATTCGATGATGCCTCAGCAGGGGCAAGCATATAATAAGTTGCTAACGTGATTTCAGGGTCAGTAATATGCACCTCAACAATCGTTGCCCCCAAATCCTCATATTGTTTTAGGGCAGATTTCACCTGTTTTTCTACATCGGCATTTAGCCCAGCCCCAAAATACTCTTTTGCAATGCCAATTCGCAATCCTGCTAATGGTTTATCATTGCCACTGGCTTGCTGTCCTGCCTGTTGCAACGCTTGCACATAATCAGGCACTTCTTTGTTAATCGAAGTCGCATCACGAGGGTCATGTCCTGCCATTGGTTGCAACAAATAAGCACAATCTTCTGCCGAACGCCCAAACGTACCGGCTTGGTCAAGACTTGAGGCATAAGCAATCATACCAAAGCGAGACACCCGTCCATAAGTCGGCTTAATCCCTGTCAAACCACAAAATGACGCAGGCTGACGGATTGAACCACCTGTATCACTTCCTGTCGCAAATGGTACAAACCCTGCCGATACCGCCGACGCAGAGCCACCAGATGAACCACCAGGGACACGATGTAAATCCCAAGGATTATGCACCGCCCCATAATGGGAGCTTTCATTATCTGAACCCATCGCAAACTCGTCCATATTCAGTTTGCCTAGACACACCGCACCTGCCTCATTAATATTTTTTACAATGGTGGCATCATAAGGGGCAACAAAATTATGCAACATTTTTGAGCCACAAGTGGTCAGCACCCCTTGGGTACAAAAAATATCTTTATGAGCCATCGGTACGCCAAGTAACGGACGCTTATCACCTTCGGCAAGCTGTTTATCAGCAGATTTGGCTTGCTCTAATGCCTGCTCTTTAGTAACGGTGATAAAGCTATTAATTTGCTTATCAAAGGTGTCAATACGTTGCAAAAAGTGATTGGTTAATTCAACACTGCTAAACTGCTTACTTTGCAAACCTTCGATAAGTTTGGCAACTGAAAGGGTGTGTAAATCTGACATAGGGGTACAATCCATTATTTTTTATTAAGGATAAAATATGTTGCTAATATAAATTCTTTTGGCTAACTCTTACTCAATCACTTGTGGCACTAAATATAAGCCTTGCTCAACCGCAGGGGCGACCGACTGATTAAGCTCACGGTCAATATCTGCATTTGCTACATCGGCTCGCAACTCTTGGCAAGCCTCATGCACATTGGCAAGTGGTGCTAAATCATCGGTATTTACATTACTAATGGTTTTCATCATACCAAGTATTTTATCAATATCTTTGGCATAATTGCTGGCAGTGGTTTCATCAATGCCCAAACGTGATAGTTTAGCGACGTTTAAAATATCATCAGTGTTGACAGAATCAAGATTACTTTCTTGGTTTTGGGTACTCATACCTTACTCGCTATAAAAATGACTTATTTGAATTGTTAAAGCTGTCTATTATGCTATGACTTTGGCGTCAAACCAAGGACCAGCTCAAAGAAATGTGAATATGGCTCTTAATATTCTAATAGATAGTGTAACAAAATGATGTTTATAGTTGGTACTGCATCTATATTTTAATAAGAATCATTATCATTTTATTTCAACCATCCTGTTATAAAACTAAGTAATAACACTCACTTAGAAATATGATGTTGCAAATTAGTACCATATCTATGTCTATTCATCAAAATATCTATGAATTTTATATGATTTTTATCTCATTTCTCGCTATAATTTGGCGCAATTTCTGATTCTATCTCAAAACTAGAAAAATTTGACTGGTTAATACAGATGACTTTGGATAAAGTGTACATTTGTTTTATGGTCAAATTAAGTTGATTGTATGATTTAAGTAAGAAAAGTCTTATAAACTGTCACAACTTCACTTGAGTTTGGCTGTATCATCAGAGCTGATTATCTTAAAAAATTTCTTTAGGAGATGATTGGTATCGCTTATCACATACTGTTTATTATATGAAATGGTTGCCAAAGCCTTATATTATTAGGTTTGACTGTTATATAGAGATGATTATTAGTTTTATTTGATTGATTTTTTAATCATAGCAGTTAAGATATGGTCAGACAAATCTCATGGTAAGTATTATATTGATAGGCTTATGTATTTACATTATTGTGATAAGCTGTAAGCATTCGACACATTTTATTGAATGTATATTGCTGATATAGCTATGAAATTTGAGATGTCTTAGTTAGAAGTTAAAAAACTCCTTGCCCTCACCACTTGAAAGATGCTGGAAAGATGATTCATGAACCTGTTTGGATTTTTATCAAATAATATTGCCATTGATCTTGGTACTGCAAATACCTTAATTTTTACACCTGGAAAAGGTGTGGTTCTCGATGAGCCAACGGTGGTTGCATTGCGAAGTAATCGTACCCAAAACCCAACGGTTGCTGCTGTAGGTATTGATGCCAAGCAAATGTTGGGACGGACACCGGATAACATTACTGCCATTCGTCCTTTAAAAGATGGTGTGATTGCAGATTTTGAAGTAACGCAAAAGATGCTGAAGCACTTTATTGAAAAAGTAAAAGCTAAGCGTATTTTTGCACAACCCAATGTTGTGGTATGTGTACCTTGTAAATCTACATTGGTAGAGCGCCGAGCAATACGTGAAGCTGTGACTTCTGCTGGGGCAAATAAGGTCTTACTATTAGAAGAACCAATGGCTGCTGCTATTGGTGCAGATATGCCAGTACATGAAGCCAGTGGTTCAATGGTAGTTGATATTGGTGGTGGTACAACTGAAATTGCCGTTATTTCTTTGTCAGGCTGTGTTTATGCTGACTCTATTCGTATTGGTGGTGACTTATTTGATGAAGCCATCATTACTCATGTCCGTCGTACACATGGTTGTGTGATTGGAGAAACAACTGCTGAGCGTATTAAACAAGAAGTTGGATCGGCAATAGATGAAAATGCAAAACTTGAAGTAGAGGTGCGTGGGCGCAGCATGGCTGAGGGTGTGCCAAAGACACTAACTGTGACTTCAGAAGAGATACAGAAAGCACTTAGTGATCCGTTAAGTGGTATTGTTAGTGCTGTTAAAGCTGCGTTAGAACAGACGCCACCAGAGCTATCTTCTGATATTGCGGAGCGTGGTATTGTATTAACTGGTGGTGGAGCCTTGTTGCGCAACTTAGATGTTTTATTATCTAAAGAAACAGGGTTGCCAGTATTTGTTGCAGAAGATCCATTAACTTGTGTTAGTCGCGGTGGCGGTAAGGCGTTGTCATTTATCAATAATAAAAGTCTAAATATGATTTTTGTATAGTTCTATTAAGAGTTAGTCGGATGGTAATGGTGATATTGCGATTACCATCCGTGAATATGATTGTAAAGTTCACACATGCACTACGGACGAACTATGTCTTTTAGCCTTTTTGCACGCCAGCCTCTTTCTCTACGCAAAACCGCAGCTGCATTATTAGTAGCAGTTGTTTTTATGTTATTAGATAGTAAAAATCCAGATTGGTTTGAGCCAATTAGAAGTACTAGCCATGCGGCGATGCAGCCGATTTATCAGTTTTCTGCCATACCAAACTTTGTAAATCACTGGCAAAAAGGTGTTTTGAGTAGTAAAGAGTCATTACGTCGAGAAAATGTACAGTTACAGACGCAGTTGATGCATGCACAGGCAAAATTACAACAACAAGACTATATTTTAGCGCAAAATGCGCGTCTGCAAGGCATTTTGTCTACCACAAAGCCAGACCAATATACACTAAATTTGGCACAAGTCATTGGTACAGATACGAACCCTTTAAAACAGATTGTTGTTCTAAATAAAGGTAGTAGAGATGGTGTCAGAGTAGGGCAAACCGCAATTGATGAGCATGGTGTTTTGGGGCAGATTATTAATGTTTATCCTAATACCAGTCGTTTGTTATTAATTTCGGATGAACAGCAGTCTGTGGCTGTAACAGTGAAGCGTACAGGACAACGGGCTGTGGTAACAGGTCAAGGCACGCCAGATACCTTAAAGTTGGATTATATTTTTAAGACGGCTGATGTTCGAGTAGGAGATGAGCTAGTCTCTTCTGGTCTTGGAGGTAGAGTACCACCTGGATATAGGGTAGGTAGAGTGTCCTATATAGATCCACAACAAAATGATAATTTTATGAATATTCGTGTAAAACCGGCCGCGAATTTTGTGGATAGTTCTTTTGTGTTGATTTTACAAGATAAAATGAATGATACCTCCTCTGAGCAGACAATTATAGATACATCTGGAACAGATATTAACCAACTATCTACCCCCGCCTTGTATTCTAATTTTTAACCAAAATCTTCTTTAGTTATTCATTAATAGTTTAGTCACAATTTATACGGAGAAGTCATGGGCAAATCATCTTTAGCACCTTCTTCCGTATCCACCATATTGGCAATTGTTGTTAGTTTTATTATTGCCTCAGCCATTAATGTTTATCCCTTTAGCACTTCTACGGTCAGTATGCGCCCTATGGCACTGATTATGGTGCTGATATTTTGGCTAATATTCCAGCCTCGATATGTTGGTGTATTTGTTGCTTTTATTATTGGTCTAAGTGCAGACTTGCTGTTAGATACTCGTCTAGGGCAACAAGCTTTTTCTGCAGTTATAGTCGCTTTAGTCATTAAGCTCAGCAGTATTTACTTAAGACAATTGAGCTTAACAATGGCTTGGTTGTTGGCTTGTTTTGGTCTATTTATATTTCAATTGGTACTATGGCTTTTACAGTATATTGGACAAAATATTTTTGCCAGTAGTAGTGCAGTATCTATGTTAGTCAGTATGATTACATGGCCAGTTGTGTATTTATCATTACAGCGCTTTATTCGATAAATACCATATTTTGAGCTATCTAAGTATTTATTCTCATTATAATGATCTGCTATTTTTTATAGGCATCCTTTATGCTCCCCATCTTTTTGGCTTCTAGCTCTCCTCGCCGACAGTCACTGTTAAATATGGCAGGAGTGTCATTTTCAACATTAGCAGTGGAGATTGATGAAAGTATTTATACAAATGAATTGCCCCAAGACTATATAGTGCGTATGGTACACCAAAAGATGGTCCATGCAGTTACACAATTGTGTTGTGCTGATGCTAATGTGATAAAACAACCTTGTTTAGTCATGACTGCGGATACTATTGGTGTGTTACCAGATGGTAAAACAGTATTAGTAAAACCTAAGAACAAGCAAGACGCTTTTGTAATGTGGGAGCAGATGTCAGACAATACTCATGAGGTATGGACAGCAGTTTGTCTGAGTGTGATTACTGGTTGTGATAATATAAAAAATATAGAACAACAAAATAACGAGTCTAAGTATGCTTTAGAGTCGCTTGCTAATATTGCTATGGAAAAAAGGCAACAATATCCCTCTAATATAGTGATGAAAGATTTAATTTTAGAAAAAACAGAAGTTAACTTTATTGCTTTGACTGAACAAATGATGCAGGACTATTGGCAGACAGGAGAGCCTTGTGATAAAGCAGGTGGGTATGCGATACAAGGACGTGGTGCAGCGTGGGTGAAATCTATTAATGGCAGTTATACCAATGTTGTTGGTCTACCATTAGCACAGGTATTGCAAGCGATAGAAAAAATCCAAACTCATTTTATATAGGTGCTATTAGGGGCTGTTGAGCTCATAAAAGTGAGATATTAACACCTTCATTAATGCTTTCTTGTGCAAGTTTAGCTAATTTTATATGAAAGTAAAAAGTAGCTGTATCTTTTGTGGTTATTATCCTAATGGGATGAAGGTCCAAGAGAGCATAGTGTTTTTCTTGCTCTCTACAAGTTATGAATATATTTTTTATATATGTAAAGGGGTACTCTAGCTTTACTAGCCAATGGGTGAAATCATTTGTTACACTATGAGCTATTGCTTCAACGCAATGAAAAATAGCCAGTATTTATGTGATGGTTGCATGGTGTTATACGTTACTCAAATTAGGCTTATAATGGGGTGACAGTTTATATATCCATTATTGCTATGATTATAAAACCATGCTTCGTAGTCTGAACTACTGTGAATAGTTAGATGACAGGTCGATAGTTGATGCTTCTTATTATAGGGAATAAAGTCATCAGTTGTTATTCAAAATGTTCTATATTAGGGTCATTTTTATTATAATATTAATACAATATATCATTAAGGTATTTTATGTCAGAAGAGCTGCTCATTAATGTCAGTCCAATGGAGTCGCGAGTTGCTGTATTAGACAACGGCGTACTTGGTGAGATATATATTGAGCGTCATAATAAGCTGGGTTTGGTGGGGAATATCTACCTAGGAACAGTTGTACGTGTATTACCGGGTATGCAGGCAGCTTTTATTGATATTGGGCAGTCTCGAACGGCTTTTTTACATGTTAATGATATGCGTCGTATCCCTAGACCAGCGCCTACCCTGACTGAGCTGCCAGATGTTCAAATGACGGATGCTACCTTAGCAGATGAATCATTAATAGATGAACAATCTTCTACACATACAGAAAGTATTGGAGAAAAACAAGCTGTACAGTCTTTAGAAGATGACCGATTAAATGAAAGTCTGAGTAATAATACATTGAGCCTTGTTGGTAATGCCATCACTCAGTCAACACAGCATACATTTAGTCCAGTGACTAAGCGTCCTAGCAGACCAATCCCAGAACCTTCGAAACATGAGCTCATTCAACATCGGCTACAAGAAGGGCAAAGAATTTTAGTGCAAGTAACAAAGGATCAGCTAGGTACTAAAGGTGCTAGACTGACAACAAATATTTCGTTGCCTTCGCGCTATCTGGTCTATCTTCCTTCTAGCGAACATATTGGTATTTCACAACGTATTGATAATGAAGAAGAGCGTACCCGCTTAAAAGAAGAGCTGGGACAGTTGATGCAGACAGTGAATTTGCAAGGTGGCTTGATTGCTAGAACCGCAGCTGAACGTGTACCTGTCAATAAATTAGAAGAAGATATCTATTATCTGGTACAGCTATGGCGTACCATACAAGCCCGTAAAAATGAAGCAAATACCCAACAAACTTCTGTATTGATTTATCAAGAGCTGTCATTACCATTACGTTCCATACGTGATTTAGTGCATCCAGAGACCGAAAAAGTCATCGTTGATAATGAAATTACTTATGCACAAGTGGTGAATTTTGCTAAAGAATTTGTACCCTTTATTCATCCTCGTATTGTCTATCATTCATCTGAACAGCCAATATTTGATATTCATCGAGTTGAGGAAGATCTAAAGGATGCATTAAAACGTCGTGTAGATTTAAAATCAGGTGGTTATTTAATTATTGACCAAACTGAAGCCATGACTACCATTGATGTGAATACAGGCTCATTTGTTGGTGGACGTTCTTTAGAAGATACCGTTTATAAAACCAATCTAGAAGCGACGCATGCTATCGCACGGCAGTTACGTCTACGTAACTTAGGCGGTATCATTATCCTTGACTTTATTGATATGCTAGAGCAAGAGCATAGAGATGATGTGCTTGCCAATCTACAGCAACAGTTGGCACAAGACTATGCTAAAACTAATATCACCCAAGTAAGTGAGCTGGGTTTGGTAGAAATGACTCGTAAACGTACCCGAGAGTCTCTAGAGCAACAACTGTGTGAGCCATGTAAAACTTGTCAGGGTAGGGGATTTGTTAAAACAGCAGAAACTGTTTGTTTTGAAATTTTCCGTGAAATCATGCGTTGTGCTCGCACCTATAATGCACCCAGAAAGTTTACAGTCGTTGCCCATGCAGCCGTGATTGACTTATTATTATCCAGTGAAGCAGATACTGTTGCAGACTTAGAGTATCTGGTGGGACGAGTAATTACCTTTGAAGTTGAAAACTT
Organism: Psychrobacter sp. I-STPA6b; assembly: GCF_020662265.1. GTDB lineage: Bacteria > Pseudomonadota > Gammaproteobacteria > Pseudomonadales > Moraxellaceae > Psychrobacter. Next base: position 265,616 of record NZ_VEWM01000063.1, on the reverse strand, counting down.
ATATACACAAGAGCAGTATGATATTGTTTTAGATTAGTCCTGGGCTATTGGATTTATAGCAAATATATTTAAAAACAGTTATTTACATAAATAGTAGATAGCATACACTGCATATACTGAAATGACCGCCTAAGTCTCTTATATTAATGAGATATTTAAAATGCAATATTTCTAGACTTCCAGTGCTGTTTAAGCATATTTTCTAGGTGGCTTTCAATGAGACAGAAACCATTAATAGTAACGCTTTTTGGTGTATTGTTTGTTACTTTGGTTATCATCGGTGTTTATAAAGGTGTATATGAAAAAGAAACAACACCAAACTTAACCACAGGTTTATTTCAATATAAGGGCACTTATGTAGGTAATAATAGTGCTGTGAGTCATATCCTAAATAACCTTTCGGTTACAGGATATTCTAAAAATTTTGAGTTAGAAACTCAGCAAGCACCTTATGGCATTATATTGAATTATGATGGAGCACAAACATTACAACAACGTCAGAAAATAGTTGTTTATACTGCTACTTACTTATTCACATTAATTCGCAATGTTGACTGGATTACCTACAATTTTGCAAGCCAACGATATACCATTAGTAAAACACAGCTACAAAACTGGTATAAAGAGGACTTGAGTACATTTCGTAGCGAAGATGAATTAAATAGTCTGATAGAACAACAATTAATGGACAGTGAAAAACTCAATCAGCTAGCAATTCCTTAATCTAGAATAACTCCTTGCATTATCTCAATATTCGTGTATAATACATGACACTAAATTGCGTGAGCATGTATGAGCCTACTTAAGGCTAAAGCTTGTTTGTAAGCTAAACAAATAAAATACATGCAACAACAGTCAGGGCATAGATTCTGACACTAATTTTATCAGTCTTTGCTGCCTTCCGATATAAGGAAATGGCCGGCAAGGAATAAATTTATTTTGCTTTTATCTCCTTTAGAATACTGAGTGATGAAAGTAAATGTTTAACAAAAACGGCTATTTGTCATCATAACTTTACTTATGACAAAAGCAATTATTAGGAGCTTGCTGGCATGGCTAACCAGAGAATCCGTATCCGACTAAAATCATTTGATCATCGATTAATTGATCAGTCGGCACAAGAGATTGTCGATACCGCAAAGCGCACTGGTGCGCAAGTCTGCGGTCCTGTCCCGTTGCCTACTCGCATCGAGCGTTTCAACGTCCTAACATCGCCACATGTCAACAAAGATGCCCGTGATCAGTACGAAATCCGTACTCATAAGCGTATGATTGATATTGTGCAACCAACCGACAAAACCGTGGATGCGTTGATGAAGTTAGACTTAGCGGCAGGGGTTGATGTACAGATCGCATTAGGTTAATGCAGATTCGTACTCAATACCTAATCCATTAATAGAAGATATAAAGAGGTTTAAAATGGCGATCGGTTTAGTCGGTAAAAAATGCGGCATGACCCGAGTCTTCACTGAAGCAGGTGTATCTATTCCTGTAACAGTAGTCGAGGTCGATGCAAACCGCATTACTCAAGTAAAAACGACAGACACAGACGGCTACCAAGCAATCCAAGTTACCACCGGTGAGCGTCGTGACAGCCGTGTTACTGCTGCTCAAAAAGGACACTTTGCCAAAGCTGGTGTTAAAGCAGGACGTGGTGTTTGGGAATTTCGTGTAGAAGATAAAGACTTAGAAGGTCGTGAAGTTGGTGGCGAAATCTTAGCTGACTTATTTGAGACTGGTCAATTAGTTGACGTTACAGGTCAGAGTAAAGGTAAAGGCTTCCAAGGTGGCGTAAAACGTCATAACTTTAGCATGCAAGATGCTACCCATGGTAACTCAGTTTCACATCGTGTTCTAGGTTCTACTGGTCAAAACCAGACTCCTGGTCGTGTTTTTAAAGGTAAAAAAATGCCAGGTCAAATGGGTAACAAGCGTGTAACTGTGCAAGGATTGGAAGTCATTTCAGTAGATGCTGAAAAAGGTCTACTCGTCATTAAAGGTGCCATTCCAGGTGCCAATGGTGGTGATGTCATCGTACGTCCGTCAATCAAAGCCTAAGCAAGGGGATTAACGTGAATTTAAAAACTGTTACAGGTGCGGCGATTGAGCTATCTGACACGGCATTTGGTCGTGAATTCAACGAAGCCCTAGTACACCAAGTCGTTACTGCCTATTTGGCAGGCGCACGTCAAGGTACGCGTGCCCAGAAAACGCGTGCAGAAGTCTCTGGTGGCGGTAAAAAGCCATGGCGTCAAAAAGGTACAGGGCGTGCTCGTGCAGGTTCTATCCGTAGCCCTATCTGGCGTAGCGGTGGTCGTGCATTTGCTGCCAAACCACAAGACTGGTCACAAAAAGTGAACCGTAAAATGTATCGTGGTGCTATGCAGTGCATTTTAGCTGAACTAGTACGTCAAGAGCGTTTAGTATTAGTAGAAGAACTTACTGTTTCTGCTCCTAAAACTAAAGAACTTGTTGCTAAGTTAGCTGAACTAGATGCACCAAAAGCACTTATCGTGACCAATGAAGTTGACGAAAACTTATACTTGGCCGCTCGTAACATTCCACATGTGAATGTACTTAGTGCCAATGAAGTAGATCCTGTTAGCTTGATTGCGTTTGACAAAGTCATCATGTCTGTAGACGCAGCGAAACAATTTGAGGAAGCACTAGCATGAATAACGCAAGACTTTATCAGGTCTTAAAAGGGCCTGTGTTCTCAGAAAAATCTCAGCTGTTAGGTGACTCTCTTGGTGTTCAAGTATTTAAAGTAGATACGAATGCCACTAAGCGTGAAATCAAGAAAGCAGTCGAGTTAATGTTTGAAGGTGTTGAAGTCACCAAAGTGAACACCTTAAATGTTAAAGGTAAGACAAAGCGTTTTGGTCGCACAATAGGTCGTCGTAATGACTACAAAAAAGCCTATGTGACCCTAAAAGCTGGTCAAGATGTACAAATGGCTGATGCTGGTGAGGAAGTAGCAGATGCTGCAAACTCTACTAGTGAAACAGCGAACAACGAATAAGGATTCAACTCATGCCTATCGTAAAAGCAAAGCCTACATCACCAGGTCGTCGTTTTGTTGAAAAAGTGGTGCATCCACACCTTTACAAAGGTCGTCCATATGCCCCACTTGTTGAATCAAAAGGCAAATCAGGTGGTCGTAACAACAATGGACGTATCACAACACGTCACATTGGTGGTGGTCATAAACAACACTATCGTATTATCGATTTTAAGCGTAATAAAGATAGCATCCCAGCAACGGTTGAGCGTATCGAATATGATCCAAACCGTACAGCGCATATTGCACTACTAAAATATGCAGATGGTGAACGTCGCTATATTATTGCTCCTAAAAAACTAAGCGTTGGTGATACTGTACAATCAGGTGAAGGCTCACCAATCCGTCCAGGAAACTGTTTACCACTTAAAAACATTCCTGTCGGTACTGTTATTCACAATATTGAACTAAAAATCGGCAAAGGTGCACAAATGGCACGCTCTGCTGGTGCTGCAGTTCAACTATTAGGACGTGATGGAACATATGCTATCGTTCGTCTACGTTCAGGTGAAACTCGTCGTATACACGTCGATTGCCGAGCAGTCATTGGTGAAGTTTCTAATACAGAAAATAACCTAAAATCACTTGGTAAAGCTGGTGCATCACGCTGGCGCGGTGTTCGTCCAACTGTACGTGGTACAGCGATGAACCCAGTAGATCACCCGCATGGTGGTGGTGAAGGCCGTAATAATGGTAAGCACCCAACCAGTCCTTGGGGTCAGAAGACTAAAGGTCTTAAAACGCGTCATAACAAGCGTACTGACAATATGATCATCCGTCGCCGTCGCGCCAAGAAGAAATAAAGGAAAAATTTCATGCCTCGTTCATTGAAAAAAGGTCCATTCATCGATGCGCATTTGTTTGCCAAAGTTGAGAATGCTTTAGAAACAAACTCACGCAAACCTATCAAGACATGGTCGCGCCGTTCGATGATTCTGCCACAAATGGTTGGCCTCACTATCTCTGTGCATAATGGTCGTACTCATGTACCTGTTATCATTAGCGAACAGATGGTTGGTCATAAACTAGGTGAATTTGCCCCGACTCGTACATATCGTGGTCATGGCATTGACAAGAAAGCTAAGAGATAAGGTGCTTATTATGGAAGTAACTGCAAAACTACGCGGTGCCGCCATTTCGGCACAGAAAGTACGACTTGTCGCTGACGAAGTACGTGGTAAGTCTATCGAGCGTGCTTTGGATATTCTTGCGTTTAGCAATAAAAAAGGCGCAGTCTTTGTTAAAAAATGTTTAGACTCTGCGATTGCCAATGCCGAACATAATCATGGCTTAGATATTGATAACTTAAAAGTATCAACCATCTATGTTGATGAAGGCATTACGCTAAAACGTATCCTACCACGTGCCAAAGGCCGTGCTGATCGTATCAGCAAACGCACCTGTCACATCACTGTTAAGGTAGGAGAATAACTCATGGGACAAAAAGTACATCCAATCGGAATTCGTCTTGGTGTTATCAAAAAACATAATGCTAACTGGTATGCCAGTCCAAAGCAGTATTCTGAATACTTAATCAATGACTTACAAGTGCGCGAATATCTTCGTAAAGAACTAGATAACGCCATGGTGAGTAATATCATGATTGAGCGCCCAACTGGGGCTGCTAAAATCACCATCTCGACAGCACGTCCAGGTATTGTGATTGGTAAAAAAGGTGAAGATATTGAAAAACTTCAAAAACACCTTACCAAAATGATGGGCGTACCTGCTCAAGTAAATATTGAAGAAATCACATCACCAGATTTAGATGCTCGTCTGGTTGCTGACGGTATTGCTAGTCAGCTTGAGCGTCGAGTCATGTTCCGTCGTGCGATGAAGCGTGCTGTACAAAATAGTATGCGTGCTGGTGCTCAAGGTATCAAAGTTGAGCTATCAGGTCGTTTAGGTGGTGCTGAAATCGCTCGTACTGAGTGGTATCGTGAAGGTCGTGTGCCTTTACACACATTACGTGCTGACATTGACTATGCATCAGTACGTGCCGAAACCACTTATGGTACGATTGGAGTAAAAGTTTGGATCTTCCGTGGTGAGATTCTTGACGGTATGAACAGTGTTTATAATCCTGTCAAAGAAGAAAAACCACGTGCACCAAAACGCCGTGGTCGTGGAAATCGTCGTAATTCGGACAGAGCAAACGCAGACAGAGGGTAAACTATGTTACAACCAAAACGTACCAAGTTTCGCAAAATGCATAAGGGGCGTAACACGGGCCTTGCCCATCGTGGAAGCACCGTCGCTTTTGGACAGATTGGTTTAAAATCTATCGGTCGTGGTCGTATGACTGCTCGTCAAATTGAAGCAGCTCGTCGTACCATTACCCGCCGCATTAAGCGTGGTGGGAAAATCTGGATTCGTGTATTTCCTGATAAGCCAATCACAGAAAAACCGCTTGAAGTTCGTATGGGTAAAGGTAAAGGACCTGTAGAATACTGGGTCTGTGAAATTAAGCCTGGTAAAATGCTATATGAAATTGAAGGGGTCTCAGAAGAGCTTGCTCGTGAAGCATTAACACTTGCTGCTGCTAAGCTACCTTTCAAAACCACCATTGTTAAGCGGACGATAATGTAATGAAGATCAGTGAATTACGTGATAAATCAGTAGAAGAACTGACCCAGTTACTAGATGAAAAGCAGCTTGAAGCTTTTCGTCTTCGCATGGCAAAAGCCACTGGTCAGTTAGGTAACACCCATGAAATCAAAGGCAATCGTCGTACGATTGCTCAGATTAAGACTTTGATTAACGAGAAGCAAAGAGGCGCCTCATGAGTGAAAGCAACGAACAAAACCAAAGCGTAGGCGTGGTTACTGGTAAAGTTGTCAGTAACAAAATGGATAAGTCTATTACGGTATTGGTAGAACGTCAGATTCGTCATCCTATGTATGGCAAACAAATCCGTCGTTCGACAAAAATAAAAGCCCATGATGAAAACAATATCTGCCAGCAAGGTGATATCGTACGTATCAAAGAAACTCGTCCTATCTCTAAGACTAAGGCGTGGACTTTGGTAGATGTTGTAGAAAGTGTGGAAAAAATTTAAGAAATTGCATTAAAAGGTTGATTGCTGTTATAATACTCCACTTTTTGGTGGGTTATAAATATTTGCAGCCATCAATTTTGAATGCTTATCAATGGAGTAACGCGATGATTCAGACTGAAACAATGCTGGAAGTTGCAGACAATAGCGGTGCAAGGCGAGTTCAGTGCATCAAGGTGCTGGGCGGCTCTCATCGTCGTTATGCATCGGTTGGTGATATTATTAAAGTCACAGTAAAAGAAGCTATTCCTCGTGGTCGTGTCAAAAAAGGCGACGTGATGAATGCAGTGGTAGTACGTACTAAAAAAGGTGTACGTCGCCCAGATGGTTCTGTACTGCGTTTTGATGATAATGCTGCTGTTTTGCTTAACCAAAATAAAGCGCCGATTGCAACTCGTATTTTTGGACCGGTAACTCGTGAACTACGTGGTGATCAGTTTATGAAAATTGTATCACTTGCACCTGAAGTACTGTAGAGGTAACCCATGGCAAAATTACGTAAAGGCGATACGGTGATTGTGATTGCTGGCAAAGATAAAGGCAAGCAAGGCACCATCATATCTGTCAAACAAGACCGTGTAAAAGTAGAAGGTATTAACATCGTAACCAAACACCAAAAGCCAAATCAGGCAACTGGTGCTGAAGGTGGTATCGTTAAACAAGAAGCTTTTTTACATATATCAAATGTCGCAATTTATAATGCGCAAACCCAAAAAGCAGATCGTATTTCTTACCAGATTGGTGATGATGGCACAAAAAAACGTGTTTATCGCTCAAATGGTGAAGAAGTGGCGACTGCGTAAGACACTAAGGGTGTAATAGTAATGGCAAGATTAAAATCTCAATACAATGACCAATTAAAGCAACAAATCAAAGATGAGCTTGGTTTAGACAATGTGATGCAAGTGCCTAAAATCACTAAAATCACACTAAACATGGGTGTTGGCGGTGCCGCTCAAGATAAAAAAATTCTTGAAGGTGCGTTAGCTGATATGACAGCAATTGCTGGTCAAAAACCAGTAGTTACAAAAGCACGCAAGTCAGTTGCTGGGTTTAAAATCCGTGAAGAATGGCCTATCGGCTGTAAAGTAACACTACGCGGTGAACAGATGTACGAATTCTTGGATCGTCTCATTGCTATTGCAATTCCTCGTATCCGTGACTTCCGTGGTTTTTCACCAAAAGCGTTCGATGGTCGAGGTAACTACTCACTAGGCATTAAAGAACAGATTGTTTTTCCTGAAGTAGACTTTGATAAAATTGATCGAATTCGTGGTCTTGATGTAACTATCACGACGACAGCGACTACTGATGAGCAGGGTCGTGCGTTACTAAAAGCATTCGGCTTCCCATTTAAATAAGTCTAAAGGACAAATACATTATGGCGAAAAAGAGCATGATTAATCGCGAATTAAAACGCGAGAAAATGGTTGCTAAGTATGCTGAAAAGCGTGCGAAGCTAAAAGATATCATTAGTGATTCAAATGCAAGTGATGAAGAGCGTTTAGATGCAATGTTAGAATTGCAGTCTTTACCTCGTAACTCTTCTCCTGTACGTCTTCGCAATCGCTGTGGTCTAACAGGACGTCCTCATGGTTACTTCCGTAAGTTTGGTTTGTCACGCAACATGCTTCGTGAGCGTGTAATGCAAGGTGACGTACCTGGCGTTCGTAAAGCTAGTTGGTAAGGGAGTAATAATATGAGTATGCAAGATACAGTTGCCGATATGCTAACCCGTATCCGTAACGCACAGATGGCAAAAAAAGTTTCTGTTGAAATGCCAAGCTCTAAACTACGTAAGTCTATCGCAGATTTATTAGTAGAAGAAGGTTACATTGGATCAGCTGAAGTAACTGAAGAAGGCAATGGTAAAGCTAACTTAACCATTGAATTAAAATACTTTGAAGGTAAGCCAGTTATTGAAACACTAAAGCGTTATTCACGTCCAGGACTTCGTCAGTATCGTGGTAAAGATGATTTACCTAGTGTACGTCAAGGTTTAGGTGTTGCTATTGTTTCAACCAGTCAAGGCATTATGAGTGATCGTGCTGCACGTGCTGCTGGCATTGGTGGTGAAGTCATTGCCTTTGTTGCCTAAATTTAAATTATATATATTATTAAGTTAAGTATTTCACTGGTAAAAAATTCATATTACCTATAAAATAGCTAACTTAATATGATTAACTAACAGGCCTAGGCCTGTTAGTTTTCGTAAAACAACCGTAAATTTTTAAGGAATATTCCTATGTCTCGTGTGGCTAAAGCCCCTGTAGCCTTGCCAGATGGTGCAAGTGTTACTTTGAACGATCGGCAGGTCGAAGTTAAAGGCAAAAATGGTACAATGTCTTTACGCCTGCATGATTTGGTCGAGCTAAATCAAGAAGATGGACAAATCATCTTATCACCAAAAACTGAATCAAAAGAAGCTTGGATGCATACTGGAACCGTTCGTTCTTTATTGAACAATATGGTAGAAGGTGTGACTAACGGTTTTGAAAGACGCCTTCTATTGAAAGGTGTTGGTTATCGTGCGCAAGCAGCAGGTAACAAAGTAACATTAAACGTTGGTTATTCTCATCCTATCGAATACACATTGCCTGAGGGTGTTTCAGCAGAAACGCCAAGCCAAACTGAAATAGTTTTGAAATCAAATGATAAGCAAAAACTAGGTCAAGCAGCGGCTAATATTCGTAGCTATCGTCCACCAGAGCCATATAAAGGTAAAGGTATTATGTATAGCGATGAGCATGTGGTTCGTAAAGAAGCTAAGAAAAAATAAGGTGAATTAAGATGTTTGATAAAAAAGCTGCTCGTTTACGTCGAGCAAAGAAAACACGTGCTCATATTCGGCACTTAGGTGTACATCGCTTAACTGTAAATCGTACACCACGTCATATCTATGCACAGATTATTTCTCCAACAGGTGGTGAAGTAATTACGCAGGCCTCTACCTTAGATGAAACACTTCGTTCAGGTACAACTGGTAATGTTGAAGCTGCTAAGGCTGTTGGTAAATTAATCGCTGAGCGTGCTCAGACTGCTGGTATTACAAAAGTAGCATTTGATCGTAGTGGTTTTAAATATCATGGTCGTATCAAAGCATTAGCAGATGCTGCACGTGAAAATGGATTGGAGTTTTAATCATGGCTAAAGTTGAACAAACAGACGGTTTAGTTGAAAAGTTAGTATCTGTTGATCGTGTATCAAAAGTTGTTAAAGGTGGACGTATATTCTCTTTTACTGCTTTGACAGTAGTTGGTGACGGTAACGGTCGCGTTGGATTTGGTCGTGGTAAAGCTCGTGAAGTACCTGCGGCTATTCAAAAAGCATTAGAAGCTGCTAAACGCAATATGATTACAGTTGATCTTGATGGTGCAACATTGCAGCATCCAATTAATGCACGACATGGTGCTAGTAAAGTATATATGCAGCCTGCATCAGAAGGTACTGGTGTTATTGCTGGTGGTGCGATGCGTGCTGTTTTAGAAGTCGCAGGTGTTCAAGACGTATTGGCAAAATGCTACGGCTCAACCAATGCAGCGAATGTTGTACAAGCAACATTTAATGGCTTGCGTGATATGTCATCTCCAGAGAAAACTGCTGCAAAACGTGGTAAATCTGTTGACGAAATTTTGGGCTAATGGAGTAGGTGAGTTACGATGAAAAAAATGAAAGTTACTCAAGTAAAATCAGGTGCCCATCGCCTAAAAAGTCATAAAGCATGCTTGAAAGGTTTGGGTTTACGCCGTATTGGTCATACTGTAGAAGTTGAAGATACTCCTTCTACCCGTGGTATGGTGAATCGCATCAACTACATGGTAAAAGTGGAGGAAGCGTAATGGGACTTAAATTAAATGAATTAGCCCCTGCTGCTGGTGCTAAAAAAACTGCACAGCGTCGTGGACGTGGTATTGGCTCTGGTTTAGGAAAAACTGGTGGTCGTGGTGTAAAAGGTCAAAAGTCACGTACTGGATCTAGTATCCGTGCTGGCTTTGAAGGTGGACAAATGCCATTATATCGTCGTCTACCTAAATACGGCTTCACTAGTAAACTGGCTATGACAACTGCTGAAGTACGTTTGTCTGAGCTGAAGAAAATTGAAGGTGATGTTGTTAGTGTTGAAACTTTAAAAGCAGCTAACATTATTCGTGGTGACATGAAACGTGCACGTATCATTTTGTCAGGTGAGATTGATAAAGCTTATACTTTTAAAGGTGTAAAACTGACAAAAGGTGCTAAGCAAGCTGTAGAAGCTGCTGGTGGTCAAGTTGAGGACACCGAGGAGTAATCTAAATGGCTAAGCAATCAATGTCTGCAATTCCAATGAATCCTATTGCGTTTATTCGCAAATATGATGAACTGTGGAATCGTTTACTTTTTTTAATTGGGGCATTGGTTGTTTATCGCTTAGGTTCACATATCCCTGTTCCAGGTATTAACCCTGTTAGTCTTGCTGATTTATTTTCTCGAAATCAAAATACTATCTTGAGTATGTTTAATATGTTCTCAGGTGGTGCTTTGGAGCGTATGTCAATTATGGCTTTGGGTATTATGCCATATATTTCTGCATCTATTATTGTGCAGATGATGTCTGCTGTTATGCCTTCGTTAGAAGCTTTAAAAAAAGAAGGTGAAGCTGGACGGCGTAAATTAAATAAATATACCCGCCAAGGAACATTATTTTTAGCATTAGTGCAGTCAATATTTATGTGTGCAGGGTTGATTAGTCAAAACCTCACTTTATCGACTGGACTCACATTTTATATACCAGCAGTGACGTCTTTAGTTGCTGGTGCTATGTTCTTAATGTGGCTAGGTGAGCAAATTACTGAGCGTGGTATTGGTAATGGTATATCAATGCTAATTTTTGCCAGTATTGTTGCTGGTGTTCCGGGAATGATTAGTCAATCAATTGAACAAGTCAATCAAGGACAGATGAACTTAATTGTTTTATTAATTTTTTCTATCCTTGGTATTGCTGTAACAGCGGGCATTGTATATATTGAAAGGGCTCAACGCCGTATTCCTGTTAATTATGCACAAAAGCAACAGCAAGGACGTAAGGTGTATGCTCAGCAACAATCACATCTACCATTAAAAATTAATATGGCGGGTGTGATTCCAGCAATTTTTGCTAGTTCATTGTTGCTATTTCCTGCAAGTTTAGGCCAGTGGGTTGGTGACTCTGCTGATCCTAGCCTATTTCAAAGATTCTTGCAAAATATGTCATTGGTTTTAGCACCTGGACAGCCATTGTACTTAGTGTTATTTGGTGCGATGATTATATTCTTTTGTTACTTCTATACAGCACTGGTTTTTAGTCCTAGAGAAGTAGCAGAAAACTTGAAACGTAGTGGGGCTTATATACCAGGAATTCGTCCAGGATTACAAACACAGCGTTATTTAGATCATGTATTAAATAGATTGACATTCATTGGTGCTATTTATATGACTGTGATTTGTTTGATGCCAATGTTGTTGCAATCATCATTTGGAATTCCCTTCCATCTTGGAGGAACTTCATTGTTGATTATGGTTGTTGTTGTGATGGACTTCATCTCTCAACTACAAGCACACTTGATGACACATCAGTATCATGATCAAACACTTATTCAATCCCCTTCTTATCCGCGTTAACATGTAAGTATAATAGGCTTGCATATAGGAGTTTAAAATGAAAGTTCAAGCATCTGTAAAAAAGATTTGCGGTAGTTGTAAAGTTATACGCCGTAAAGGCAAGGTTCATGTTATTTGTAAGTCTGAACCACGTCATAAGCAACGCCAAGGTTAATTTTGAACTATATTAATTAATCCTTGAAATTTAGTAGCGGATAATATATTATCCGCTACTTGCCGTCGTTTGTAGTGAGATGAATTATTTCTTAAATGAAGATTCTTATTATAGACAGCAATCAATCTGAACAATTAGGACGTCTACTTACTGTAGGAAATACTAATTTTTCGTAATTGGAGAGAAATCAATGGCTCGTATTGCCGGTGTAAATATTCCGGATAACAAGCACGCTGTGATTTCATTGACTTATATTTTTGGTATTGGTCGCACCACTGCAAAGCAAATTTTGCAAGCAGTGAATGTTGAGCCTACGACTAAAATTAGTCAATTGGATGATTCACAGTTAGATGCTATCCGTGCTGAAGTCGGAAACTATATGACAGAAGGTGACCTTCGTCGTGAAGTTTCAATGAATATTAAGCGTTTGGTTGACTTGGGTTGTTACCGTGGCATCCGCCATCGTCGTAATTTACCAGTCAATGGACAGCGTACTAAAACGAATGCGCGTACTCGTAAGGGTCCTCGTCGCGCATTGAAAAAATAACTAACTTAGGAAGCTAAAAGATGGCAAAAGACACCCGTGGTCGTAAAAAAGCGGCACGTCGTTCGGTATCAGAGGGCGTAGCCCATATTCATGCGTCTTTTAATAACACCATTGTAACGATTACCGATCGCCAAGGTAATGCATTGGCTTGGGCCACCGCTGGTGGACAAGGCTTCCGTGGTTCACGTAAATCGACACCATTTGCAGCTCAGGTTGCAGCTGAAGTAGCTGGTAAAGCTGCTCAAGAATATGGTGTGAAGAATGTCGATGTTTTGGTCAAAGGACCAGGACCGGGTCGTGAGTCTGCGGTAAGAGCCTTAGGTGCATTGGGTTATAAAATTAACAGCATTTCTGATGTAACCCCGATTCCACACAATGGTTGCCGCGCGCCGAAGAAGCGCCGCGTCTAAAATTAAAGACGAAGCTTAATATACAAGCGAAGGAGACACAACAATGGCCCGTTATATTGGTCCAAAATTAAAGTTGTCACGTCGTGAAGGTACCGATTTACATTTAAAGTCTGGTGTAAAACCTTTTGACGTTAAGACACAAAAAGCAGGTCGTGCGCCAGGTCAACACGGTAATAGTCGCAGCAAAACTTCTGAATATGCTAGCCAATTACGTGAAAAACAAAAAGTAAAACGTATGTATGGTGTTTTAGAACGTCAGTTTGCGAATTACTATAAAGAAGCAGCACGTAAACGTGGTGCAACTGGTGAAAATTTACTAGAAATGTTAGAACGTCGCCTAGATAATGTTGTTTATCGTATGGGCTTTGGCTCAACTCGTGCAGAAGCTCGTCAGTTGGTTAGCCATCGTGCTATTATGGTAAAGAAAGCTGGTCGTGATGAGTTTGTTCGTGTAAACATTCCATCAATTCAGCTACAAGATGGTGATATCATTGCAGTCCATGAAAAAGCTCGTGAGCAACTTCGTATTAAAAATGCGATTGAGCTTGCTAGTCAACGTGGTATTCCAGAGTGGTTAGAAGTTGATCACAAAAAACTGGAAGGTACTTTTAAACAAGCACCTGATCGCATTGATCTACCAGCTGAGATTAATGAGAGCTTAATCGTCGAGTTGTATTCTAAGTAAACGACGTTAATATAATTAGTTTAATAAATCGAGGTGACATCATGATGCTGAATGCAACAGAGTTTCTAACGCCGAATGCCATTAACGTGGACACGGTTAACGAAACCAATGCTAAGGTCACGCTCGAGCCGTTAGAGCGCGGCTTTGGGCATACATTAGGTAATGCCCTTCGCCGTATTCTTTTATCTTCTTTACCTGGTGCAGCTGTTATTGAAGCTGAGATTGAAGGAGTAGACCATGAATATTCTACTCTTGAAGGGTTGCAAGAAGATGTTTTAGATTTATTGTTAAATCTAAAAGGTCTGGCAATTACATTGCATGATCAAAATGAAGTATTTTTGACTTTAGATAAGCAAGGCCCAGGAGTCATTACTGCTGCAGATATTAATCTGCCACATAATGTTGAAATTATTAATCCTGATTTAGTTTTGGGTACATTGGGTGATCGTGGTCATCTAAAAATGCGTCTTCGTGTGGTAATGGGGCGTGGCTATGAGCCAGCGAACCAGCGTCGTGAAGATGGCGATACCAAAGCTATTGGTCGTTTAAAATTAGATGCAAGCTTTAGCCCTGTATCTAGAGTAGCATATCAAGTCGAAAATGCTCGTGTTGAGCAACGCACTGATCTAGATCGTCTTATCATTGAGCTTGAAACAAATGGTACGATTGATCCAGAAGAAGCTATTCGTAAAGCAGCCACAATTCTACAGCAACAAATCTCTATTTTTGTAGATTTAGAAGCAGAAGAAGCACCTGAACCGGTGAAAGAAAAAGAAGAGGTTGATCCTGTGCTACTACGCCCAGTTGATGACCTTGAGCTAACGGTTCGCTCAGCTAACTGTTTGAAAGCTGAAAACATTTACTATATCGGCGATTTGGTACAGCGTTCTGAGACAGAATTGCTTAAAACCCCAAATCTTGGTAAGAAGTCATTAACCGAAATCAAAGACGTACTAGCGTCAAAAGATTTAGAGTTGGATATGCGCCTAGAAAACTGGCCACCAGCAGACTTGCGTGTTGATGATCGTTTCTCTTATCGTAGCCGTTAAATTTTAAGGATATTTGACCATGCGACATCGTAAGAGTGGAGTAAAGCTGGGTCGTACCAGTAGCCATCGTAAGGCAATGTTCCAGAACATGACAAACTCTTTGTTTGAACATGAACTGATTAAAACAACATTACCTAAAGCAAAAGAACTACGCCGTGTTGCCGAGCCATTGATTACATTGGCAAAAGAAGACACTGTGGCAAATCGCCGTTTGGCATTTAGCCGTATGCGTAATAAAGATATGGTAGGAAAATTATTTGGTACTCTAGGTCCTCGTTACCAAGAGCGTCCAGGTGGATACTTACGTATTATCAAGTGTGGACATCGTGATGGCGATAATGCACCGATGGCCTATGTAGAGCTTGTTGACCGTGACTAGTGTAATTTAGATTAGATGCTTATAATTAACAATATGATGTTAATTATATGGCTCTGGACTAAATACTATAGTTCTAAAGAACCCCAACCAATTTGGCTGGGGTTTTTTATTGAGAGTTAGGTTAAGACAGTAGCGTATAAGTATGCGTTTATAAGAATTGACTGACATCTGCAGCACCTTGTCGGATGACAGTTGCTGTATCTGTAGTCATATCAATGACAGTAGATAGCTTGGTAGTTTGAATACCTACATTGACAAAAATATCAATTAAGTTGCCAAGTTTTTCTTCAATGTCATAGGGGTCATCAAGTACTTGTTGGTTATTGGTGTTAGGTAATATTAATGAGCTGGTAAGGATAGGAGTGCTGATATTTTCTAGTATATGTTGAGCAATAGGATTGCTAGGTATACGGATACCAATGCTTCTTTTTTTAGGATGGGCCAGCTTTTTGGGTACGTCTTTGGTTGCATTTAGAATAAAGGTAATAGGTGCTGGTGTTAGAGATTTAAGCAGTTTAAACTGTTGATTGTCGACACTAGCATATGTGGCTATTTCACTAAGGTCACGGCATAGTAGAGTAAATTGATGGTTATCATCCAATTCGCGGATTTGTTTGAGTTTATTGAGTGCATTTTTTGCACCGATTTTGCAACCAAAAGCGTAGCTAGTATCTGTGGGGTAAATAATAAGTTTGTCTTGCTCTAGTGCTTCGACAGCTTGTTTGATAAGTCGTGGCTGTGGATTATCTGGATGGGTGTAAAGAATATGCATGTGGCTAGACTCCAAGTAGAAAAAATATAGAAAAATCAGGCTTCGTTGCTTTGGCAAATTTGTTGTAACACATTAATTAGTAATATAGCATCTTTTGGTAGTTCTTCAGGATATTTTAAGTAATGATGGACCTGATGCCAGACATCTTGGTCAAATGTACTTTGGCTGGTGTCAAAGTCAGCATTAAGGTTATCTTTCGAGGTGTTAAATTTGCGTTGGCAAGCTCGGGTTAATAAGCATTCTATGGCTTGTGGTTTGATTTCTACTTGTTCAAATTGTCGTTGTTGTTGTTCATTGCGTCCATCTGGTGCATACCAATAACCAAAGTCTGTTAGAGTGCGTCGTCTTTTTCCTGCAACACACCAATGACTGATTTCATGTAAGGCACTAGAGAAGTAGCCATGGGCAAAGACAATTTGTGCTGGTTTTGTAGAGGTTGCAGGAAAATATTCTGGTTCATCATTGCCTTTGATTAAACAGACGTTTTGAAAGTGGAATAATTGGTTAAATACATTGATTAACCATAATGTTTCTTTTGCTTCGATAGTGGATATATTGTATGTATCAGGGTGATGAATCTTTTGCCATTCTGCTTGCCATTGTTGTTGGTATTTTTGTGCTGGGTAGTGTTGTTCGATATAGGCACTTTTTTGAGAATGTGTTGGGATTAAGTAGGGAATATTAAGTGTATTAAAGTCCATATCAGCTAGAGGTGTTATCATAGAGTAAGGGATGAGTTATCAAGTTTTAGCAGTATTATAGTAAATTTAGGGTAATATGCTATCTATTTAAAGCAAATGTTGTTATTACTTGATTTATTAATTTTTTGTGTGCTTCGTTTTATGTCTCTATCTTTCTTTCTATGCTGATATTAAGATGATGCGATGTATGTTGTTAGTGTGAATTTGCTGTTAATTTAAAATATTAGGATTTTATATGACGTCTCAAGCAGTTGCTAAGTCTTTGCCTAAAAGTATTGTTTTGGATAAGTGGGAGGAGTCTGGGTTTTCATGGTCAGGTGATATTGTGCCAGCCATCTTTCCTCGTTTAGTTGAGTTGGTTGATGCTGAACATCAGCAGGTGGTTATTCAGTTAACTTGTGAGTTAGTTAAAGAAGATAATGTTAACTGGCTGAAAATGTCTTTTGTTGGTGAGCTTTGGGTGTGTTGTCAGCGTTGTTTACAGCCATTGATGATTGATGTTACTTATGATACAAGGTTAGCATTGTTATATGATGAAACACAAAGTAGCTTGTTAGATGAAGAGGTAGACTATGTGCTGTTAGATGAGGTGCTGGTAACGAAGCATCATCAGAGAGTGTTACCACTGTCTGATTTGATAGAAGATGAGCTGTTGTTGAATGTGCCTTTATCTGCAAAGCATGATGACTGTGATATGGTGGTGGAGCAAGTAGGTGAGATTGAGGAGGAAGAAGCGGATAATCCATTTGCTGCTTTGGCAGTATTGAAAGATGAGTTAAAAAATAAAGGGTAAAGCATAGAAGAATGGGTCAGTGGGCTTTATTAATGTGAATAATATGCGTATAATGGCAAGTTTACTTGACTTAGATTGATTCTAGTTGATAAGTTTTGCGCCTGCTAGCAATACTTATCATTATACTGATGACAAAGTTAGTTTATCTTGCTACTCGATGCTGATAGCTTAATAGGACAGCTTTGTGTGAAGTATCAATATAAAAGCATTATCAAAGCATAGGAGCTTTATCATGGCAGTTCAACAAAACCGTAAGAGCCGTTCACGTCGTGACATGCGTCGCTCACATCACCACATGACTGTAGCGGAGCTTAGCGTAGATTCAACAACAGGTGAAAAACATCGCCGTCATCATATGACTAAAGATGGTTTTTATCGTGGTCGTCAGTTGTTTAAAGTGAGCCAAGACGACTAAGTTTATCTAAACATGGTCAGATAAGTAAAGCCAAGAGTATGTGTCTTAAAGAGTTTGATTAAGATACAATTCTTGGCTTTTTTATTTTATATATTTAGTGATAGTCGAGTTTGTCGTCTAACCAAATAGATTTTGATAACGTCAGTCAATATTGTATTTACAATACAAGACATAAGGAAATGGGGCAATGTCAATTAAGCAAGCGAAATCTTCTTCTGTGTCTACACAAAAACAACGAGTTGCTGTTGTTTTCCCTGGTCAAGGTTCTCAGACCGTTTCTATGTTATCTGATATGTTGCCTGTTTACTCTGAAGTTGAACAGACTTTTCGACAGGCAAGTGAGCGTTTAGGCTTTGATTTATGGGACATTTGCCAAGATGAGTCACGGTTGTCAATGACACAATATACACAGCCAGCTTTGCTAACAGCAAGTATGGCAATATGGCGGATTTTAGAAAATCATACTCAGATTGAGCCAATGTTATTGGCAGGTCATTCTCTTGGGGAATATAGTGCATTGTGTGCTGCTGGTACATTAAGCCTAGAAGATGCTGTCATGTTGGTTTATCAGCGTGGACAGTTTATGCAGTCAGCTGTTGAAGGTATTGAAACAAAGATGGCGGCTGTTTTAGGGCTAGAAGACAATCAAGTTTCTGTGGTGTGTGAGCAGGTCATGAGTGCTAATGATGATGCAATTGTAAGCGCCGCTAATTTTAATAGCCCAGGTCAGGTTGTTGTTGCAGGGAATGTGGTGGGTGTTGATGCCCTAATCGAGCAGGTTCAAGGTATGGGTAAAAAGGTTGTTCCATTAAAAGTTAGTGTCCCTTCACATTGTGTTTTAATGAAACCTGCGGGTGCAGCATTGGCAGAGTCTTTAAAAGAGGTGGAATTTAATTTTCCTAAAATACCTGTGATTCAAAACTATGGTGCAAAAGTCTATAAAACGAGCCAAGAGATTAAAGCTGCGTTGATTGAGCAAGTAAGTGAGCCAGTGCAATGGCGTCAAACAATGGAGGCTCTGGCACAAAAGCATGTCAACATGTTAGTAGAGTGTGGCGCAGGGAATGTTCTTAGCAATTTATCCAAACGTCAACAAACACCGATTACCAGTTATCCAACAGATAAACTTGCCCGCCTTGAAAAATTAATGGAGGTATTGTCATGAGCCGTACAATTACGTTAGTTACAGGTGCTAGCCGTGGTATTGGTAAAGCAATTGCAAAGCGCTTTGCAAAAGAAGGTCATTTTGTGATTGGTACAGCAACCACAGAAGAGGGTGCTCAAGCCATTGATGATTATTTGCACGAAGCAGGTGGTATTGGTCGTAAGCTGGATGTGACTGATCAGGCACAGATTGATAAGCTATTTGAAGAGATAGAAAGTGTGTATGGCAGTGTGCAGGTATTGGTAAATAATGCTGGTATTACACAAGATAGTTTATTAATGCGAATGAAAGATGAGACATGGGAGCAGGTAATTGATACTAACTTGACTTCGATTTATCGTATGAGTAAGCGCGCAGTGCGCGGTATGATGAAAGCGCGTCATGGTCGTATTATCAATATTACTTCTGTTGTAGCACAGATGGGTAATGCAGGTCAGGCTAACTATGCTGCTACAAAGGCAGGTGTAGAAGGATTTAGTCGTACATTAGCAAGAGAAATTGGCTCTAGGCAGGTCACTATTAACTGTGTGGCACCAGGGCTAATTGAGACAGATATGACAGATGAGCTGGATGAACGTTTATTAAACTCTATGCTAGATGCTGTGCCTGTAGGACGTTTAGGTCAACCTGAAGATGTAGCGGCAGCGGTTGCTTATCTAGCAAGTGATGAAGCCAGCTATGTGACAGGTGCAGTTATTCCTGTAAATGGTGGTATGTATATGTAGTCGATGGGAAGTAGCGAATCAATAGAGAGTAGAGAATGGTTGACTGTTGTATATCGCTATTTATATATAGGCTTTGATTAACTTAGTAAAGAATTATATTGAACCCATCATCTATGGATGATAATATTCATAGTTGTTATGTGAACAAGTGTAAACCGTGTTTTTAAATTACAGGTTTGGTGATATAATCACCAGAAATGTAATATTTTTCACCAAGGGTAGATTTGCAAAGCAATAATTTTGTAAGCTATGAATCTACTTTTGATAATAAAGTTTAACTGCCAGTATACTATTGGTTTATAGAGCTATTAGTTTATAAAATGGTTAGACATATTTCATCATTTTGACATGGAGAAAAGAAATGAGTAATGATATTGAGTTGAAAGTAAAATCTGCCGTTGCTGAGCAGTTGGATATTAATGTAGAAGACATTAAAAATGATGCTTCTTTTATGGAAGACTTAGGTGCAGATTCTTTGGATCTGGTTGAGTTGGTCATGTCTTTTGAAAATGACTTTGGTATTACTATTCCAGATGAAGATTCAGCAGAAATTACCACTGTGCAAAAAGCAATCGATTATGTAAAAGATAAGCTATAAGTCAAAATTTTTAGGCTGTTGAATTACTAAGTCACTTTGTGGTTTAACCTTGAAATATCTTTATACCTGTAATGATGTTGGAAGTCTTTCCAATATGATTACAGGTTTTTTTATGTTTATTTATTTGGGTAGTTGATAGGTATAACTTAACATACTTTATAATATTGATAATATTATTATATAAAGTTAACAAAACTGCTTATGAAATTCATATAATTGCAACCTATTCACTGTTATATTAGAGACGGTCTTAGTATTACTCAATATATCAGCATAAGAATTAAGAATACAGTTTTAACTTTTCTAAAGTTATATGTTAGTATGCTGGTGAGTGATTATCATTCAACACACAAACTATATCAAATTTTAAATTTTAAGGAATTATTTATGGGAATTTTTAGCTTTGCCAAAGATATCGGTGACAAGATTTTTAATAGAGATGATGAAAAACATCAAGCAAATGTAGAAACTAATGCTTCTGCAAATACGACACCCGAAGCTTCTGAGCCTTCTGCACAATCTGTTGCTAACCTGTTATTAAAGCGTATTCAGCAACAAAACTTAGATATCAAAGAGTTAAAAGTAAAATATAATGGTTCAACAGATACTGCTGAAATTAGTGGTAAAGCAAGTACTCAAGCAGACCGTGAAAAAGCCATTATTGCTATTGGTAATGTCCAGCATGTTGCAAAGGTAATTGATAATATTGAAATTGAGCATGATGCTCCTGAATCAACTATGTATACAGTTAAATCAGGTGATACATTGTCAAAAATCTCTGCTGAAGTATATGGCTCAGCAAATGAGTATATGAAGATTTTTGAAGCCAATAAGCCAATGCTATCAGACCCAAATAAAATCTATCCTGGTCAAGTATTGCGTATTCCAAAGCCTTAAGATTTTTACTTAATTGATGCTTTGTTGCATGCAAAGCATTTAATATTGTGAAATTCAATAGAGCAAAAAGCATGATTGCAAAATCATGCTTTTTTTATTGGGTGATTTTATTGGAGAGTATACGGTTAATATTTTGATTAGATTAATTTTTTATGGGGCTAGCTTGGCTTTTTGCTCATTAATCGCCCAGATAATATGTTCATCTAACATGTCATTATGAATGCCTATTTTTTGTTTTAAGGCTTCAATGTATTGCGTTTGTGCAGGGGCATTACCCAAAGCAATGGCAATATTTCGCATAAAGTTTATATAGCCAGTGCGTCGTAAGGGACTGCCTTCGGTTGCATGTAAAAACTGTGCTTCATCCCATTGCCAGAGCTCTATCAAAGTGGCTGTATCTAAGCCATGTCTTGGTTCAAAATCAGAGATGGTGGCTGTTTTGGCATAGCGGTTCCAAGGGCAAATTAACTGGCAGTCATCACAGCCAAAGATACGGTTACCAATAGGTCGGCGATATTGCTCAGGAATACTACCATCTAATTCGATGGTTAGGTAAGAAATACATGCTGTGGCATTCAGGCGATAGGGCTCAACGATGGCTTGTGTGGGACATATATTTATACAGGCCTGGCAACTACCACAGTGCGCTGTGGTGGGTGTGCCTTCTGGTAGCTCTAAACTTAAAAACAGCTCACCTAATACAAAAAATGAGCCAGCTTTTCGGTTGATTAATAGTGTGTGTTTGCCTGTCCAGCCCAGACCTGCTGAGTCTGCTAGAGGGCGTTCAAAGATAGGGGCTGAGTCGCTAAAAGGTCGGAAGACAAAGGGCTTATCTGCATTAATTTGTAGATGTTGCCATTGTGGTAACATGGCTTCGATACGTTTGGCAAGTTGCTTTAAGCGGGTACGCATGACTTTGTGATAGTCACGTCCTCGTGCATAACGGGCAATAATGGCATGGTTAGGACGGTCATTATCGGTGATACTTCGTGGTTTAGGCGGAACTTGTAGATAATCCATACGCACACTGATGATACTACGCGCACCTTCAACAAGTAAGGCTGGGTTGGCACGTTTATCATGATTATTTTCTAAAAACTGCATTTGTCCATGATAGCCTTTTTCTAACCATGCTTTTAGTCCCTGCATTTGTTTGGCAAAAATTGGATTATGGACACTGATAAAGCCACAGTCACCAAAGCCAAGCTCTAAAGCTTGCTCATGAATCCAAGCTGTGACATCACTGATGTTTTGAAAAGGGTTGATATTTAGGGTGTTAGCAGTATTTGAAGCGTCTGGCATGAGGTGTTTGGTATTACGTCTAAGTTCAAGTTTATGTGAGCGCTATGATATGCTAGTTTTGGCAAAATACCAATGATAAAGGGTTGTCATTTTGTGGCTGATGTTTTTGATATAACAATATTGTGTAGGATATTTACTATGACTATAAAAATGATGAATCACTCAAATTCTTTAGCAGATAATAGATATAAGACGGTTAATCATGAGTTTATTCAGCCAATGAAACCGGTTCCTTTATTTTCTAGTGAGCAGATATATGAAATGGAAAAGCAGTGGTTTGCACAGGGTAATGAGCCATTTGCATTAATGAAACAGGCTTCATGGCAAGGGGCATATTGGATTGAACAAAATTATCAGCAGTTGCGAAGTGATGTTAATAGGTATGCTATTGTCTGGGTTGGGGCGGGAAATAATGGTGGTGATGGTTGGTTGATAGCTCATTATTTGAGATGTTTTGGCTGGCAAGTACGGGTTATTGAGGTTGCTCAAGCAAATACAGAAATTGCCCAACAAGCGAAACAACGATATTTAGCAGGATTTGCAGGTCAAGTGCAAGTGTCAAAACGGCCTTCAAAACAGCAATGTACTCAGCCAAGCTGTCAGGATTCTAACTTACAGTCTGACTTACAATGGAAGCATGGTCATTATCAGCATGAGGTAGGGGTGATGAGCCTACAGCAAGAGGTTAGCTTTACTGAGCTACTGTCTATGCTTTATGTGATGTTCCAGCAGATACAGTGCACAGCATGTGTGCATATTGATGCCATGTTTGGTATTGGTTTGACTCGTATCCCTAAATATGCTTATCGTACAGCCATTGAGGTGTTAAATCATTTAACACAGAAGACAGCAGATAATACAGTTATTGCCGTTGATATTCCTAGTGGGTTACTGGCAAGTACAGGTCAAGTTTTTGAGTCGATTGCGGTGCATGCTGATGTGACACTCTGTATGTTAGCTCGCAAAGTTGGACTATATATTAAGTCAGGGTTGGATTATGCTGGTAGAGTTGTTGATATTCCATTAGTTCCATATACACATCATTTATCAGATGCTATCTGGCTACATACAGCTCCAAAACAGCTTTTATCTCGAAAGCATGACAGCCATAAGGGCAGTTATGGTCATGTATTGATGATAGGGGGAAACTGTATTCAAGGCTCACAAGGTATGGGTGGTGCGGTTATTTTATCAGCCAGTAGTGCTTTGTCGGTAGGTGTGGGTAAAGTCACGGTGGCGTGCCATCCACAGTTTCACGGGGCATTGATTGCTAGTGTACCTAATGCAATGAGCTTGAATCTGTGTGATATGACAGGTGTGAAGAGCATGATTGCTGAGGTTGATGCAGTTGCAATTGGTATGGGGCTAGGTAGAGATGAGCAGAGTGCGGAGCTGTTTTTGCACTATCTTGATGCCATGATAGAGGCAAAAAAATCAATATTGATTGATGCTGATGCTCTGTATCACTTAGCGTCACTATGGCAACAAAATCATGCTATTGTGGCAAAGCTATATGCACATGCACAGACTCATGCTGTGTATTACACACCGCATAGTGGTGAGGCATCAAGGTTACTAGCAGTGGCAACGTCGGAGGTTGAAGAAAATCGTATCAAAGCCATACAAACCTTAGCCAAGTGTGGAGGAGGTAGCTGGTTATTAAAAGGAGCTGGCTCATTAGTTTGGTCAGATGCTCAATGTTATGTGTGTTTGGGGGGCAACGCAGGCATGGCAACAGCAGGTATGGGAGATGTATTATCTGGCTTGGCAGTAGGGTTATTAGCGCAGTCAGATTTAGCTGTGGAGCAAAAAAGTTTGTTACAAGCGGTACTGATTCATGCTTATGCTGGTGATACAGTAGCACGTCATCGAGGGCAGTGGGGGTTACAGGCGCAAGATATGCCAGATGCTATTGCCCAAACGATGCAAACACTGACTACTAAAAGTAGATAAAAAAATTAAGAAAAACATCTTACTCCCTTTCGTCTAATTATAAATTAGGTAAATATAGAAAGGGAGTATTGGTATTAAGTAGCGTATACAAAGTTACTTGTTTTAGTCTCTGTTGAACATTTATCTTTATAGGAAAAATTTAGCCAGTTTTTACATGAAAGTAAAAATTAGTTGTATTCCTTATAGATATTAGCCTGATGAAATGAAAGTTCAATAGAGCCTAGGTAGCTTGACCACTACAATATTGTTGGATAGCCTGTTGTACTCGCTCACGGCGGATTTCAATTTCACGACTATCTAAATATTTGCGCTCGTTATTTTCATCCATCTCGTAGATACGACCACCAACATTGAGGTTGGTCAAATTATTACGAAGGTTCTGACAGCGCATTGCTAATTCTTTGTCTTTTTGGTCTTTTAACTGTGCTTCTAGCTCAGCATTGCGCTGTTCAGCAGCTGTGGGCTGGGTTGTGTCTTCATCCATACTGGTTTTTCCAGCCATTTGACCTTGGTCAACTGTGCGTCCATCTTCACGTAGCTCCAAAACTGTTACATTTGTACCACTTTTGGGTGGGAACTGTGAGTAAGTGATTTCACCATGGGCGCCCACAGATTTGTAAATGGTGACTGCTTGTGCAGGAAAGATACTACTGCCTATTAAAGCAAAGATGGACAGTGCGATAATGCGATGAGAAATATTAGAGAGTGTAGTTTTCATTTTCATGAATATAGACCTATTTGACTTTTTAGATATTATGGTTGAATAGTAGCATATTTATAAAACTATTGGGTATAGTCAACTTAGATAAAAACTTACTTGAGTAATAGATGTATAAAAATCAGTTGTATATGGTTTTTATCAGCCTGTTTTTTGTAGATTAAGGATAAAATATAAGAATATGAAGTCTAGTATGAGGTTTGGTTTATCTGATTGGGGTATTAATAAAATATAGTTATCTATTCCAAATGGTTTTTTTTCTTGACAATAGAATAGAAAGCGTTGAATATAAAGGGAATTGATTGGTCAGTTAATTTTGCTTATCGTAGTAAAATTAACTTGAAATGTTGGTTCGCATCTTTTGTTTACCTACAATTGTTTGCATAACATTTCTTTGTGATAGCACCTATGGAGTCTATGAGATTTTTTGGTGTTTGGACTTATCAGTCTACAATGACTTAGAATCTAGCTAATATGATATATGGCTTTTATACTTATTATTGAAACCATTTTGTCGTAGTATAACGTGTGTTTTAGGCTGTTTGTTACAACTATAATTTTAATATTAAGATGTAACTTTAATAATAAGCTTACATACAAAAGTTAGGCATCATCTTCCTACTTACTTCTATTTTCATAGGGGTCTTCTGGAAATATTGACATATTCCAAGCATTGTTTCTTAAATAAGCCCACACTTTCCTTTCAAAATAATCCACCATCAACCAGATAGTGGTATCATTACTAGTAGATTTTATCTATTAATATGATTCTGATAAAGTTATCTGTAGTTTTTCAGATGATTTTAGCTATCTTAATTTTTTTAGTTGCTTAATATTAGGTATTTTCTTATGGATATGCTGTGACTGAAAAATGATAGAAACCATTAGCAATCCATAAAAACTTAATATTTGTGCAACCGTTATATAGGTGATGATAGTGACACAAACAACCCAAAGCCCAAATATGACAGGGCATACGCAGACTGCGGATGCTGCTGCCAATTTTGAGAAAAAGCGTGCAGATTTGGAAAATCAAGATAATGTCGTTATGCTCTCTGGAGCAGAGATGTTAGTGCAGTCGCTCATTGATGAGGGGGTCGACTACATTTTTGGATATCCAGGTGGTGCAGTACTGCATATTTATGATGCACTATTTAAGCAGGATGATATTGAGCATATCCTAGTCCGACATGAGCAAGCTGCTGGTCATATGGCAGATGCCTACTCTCGGACAACAGGTAAAACTGGTGTGGTACTGGCTACATCAGGTCCTGGTGCGACCAATACCGTCACGGCGATTGCTACGGCATTTATGGACTCCATCCCGATGGTTGTGATTTCTGGTCAGGTACCGAGCAACTTGATTGGTGATGATGCTTTCCAAGAAACGGATATGGTTGGTGTTTCTCGCCCCATTGTAAAACATAGCTTCCAAGTGCGTCATGCCAGTGATATTCCAACAATTATAAAAAAGGCATTTTACATTGCACAATCAGGTCGTCCCGGTCCTGTTGTGATAGATATTCCAAAAGATACCACAGCGCCACATGAAAAATTCCCCTACCAGTATCCTGAAGCGATTAATATTCGTTCATATCAGCCATCAGTAAAAGGTCATGGTGGACAGATTAAAAAAGCAGTGGATACTATCTTGGGTGCAAAACGCCCTGTTTTATATGCAGGTGGTGGCGTTATTTTAAGTAATGCCAGCAAAGAGCTGACTGAGTTTGCACATCGTTTGAATTTACCAGTAACAAATACTTTGATGGGGTTGGGTGGATTCCCAGGCTCAGATAGACAGTTTATTGGTATGTTAGGTATGCATGGTACTTATGAAGCGAACATGACCATGCACCATGCAGATGTGATTATCGCTATTGGCGCACGCTTTGATGACCGAGTGACCAATAATGTTAAGAAGTTCTGTCCAAATGCGACCATCGTTCATATTGACATTGATCCTGCTACAATTTCAAAGATTGTGACTTCTCATGTGCCTATTGTTGGTGATGTGAAATCCGTCTTGTCTGATATGCTAGAAGCAATTGGTGATAAAGAATTAGACCAACCAGCACTGTTAGACTGGTGGTCACAGATTAATGAGTGGCGTAAGCGTCATGGACTACGTTATGACACCAGTACCGAGCATGGTATGAAGCCACAGCATGTGATTGAGACTTTATATAAACTGACCAATGGTAAAGCAATCATCACCAGTGATGTGGGTCAGCACCAGATGTTTGCTGCGCTATATTATAAATATGATGAGCCACGCCAATGGTTGAATTCAGGTGGTTTAGGAACGATGGGTGTTGGTCTTCCATATGCCATGGCTGCCAAGTTGGTAAACCCTCAGCGTGATGTTGTTTGTATCACAGGTGAAGGCTCTATTCAGATGAATATTCAAGAGCTATCAACTTGTTTCCAGTATGACTTGCCTGTCAAAATTTTAAACTTAAATAATGCTCAGCTTGGTATGGTAAAACAGTGGCAAGATATGCTTTATGAAGGACGACATGCGCATTCTTATATGAACTCTTTGCCAGACTTTGTTAAACTTGCTGAAAGTTATGGTCATAAGGGTGTGAAGATTACTGACCCTGATAAATTAGAAGAGCAAATGGCAGAAGCACTGGCAATGAAAGATAAATTAGTCTTTATTGACGTTTATGTAGACCGTAATGAGCATGTTTATCCGATGCAAGTGGCTGGTCAGTCTATGCGTGATATGTGGTTAGCCAAGGGGGAGCGTACCTAATGCAACAACATCTTATTTCTGTTCTTTTAGAAAATGAGTCTGGCTCTTTATCTCGGGTAGTTGGGTTATTCTCTCAGCGCGGATATAACATTGAAACATTGAATGTTGCGCCAACTGAAGATAACACCATTTCACGGCTGACTTTAACAACCAATACTTCAGCAGATAAAATTGAGCAGATTACTAAGCAGTTACATAAGCTTATCGAAGTCGTTAAGGTGATAAACCTGACGGACAACCCACATGTAGAGCGTGAATTGATGCTTATCAAGGTGCGTGCTACAGGAAATGTACGTGAAGAAATCAAACGTAGTGCTGATATTTTTCGTGCGCAGATTGTTGATGTGACAGCCAATTTGTATACCATTCAGATTATTGGGAATACTGAAAAACTAGATGGTTTTATTGATGTCATTGGACAAGACCGCGTGTTAGAAGTGGTACGTTCTGGTGTCATTGGTATTTTACGTGGTGAGCGCACATTAAGCATATAGTAAACGAAGCTGTGGTTTATAAGATGGCAGCTTAAAATTAAACTGAATATATTATTTTTTTTCACACAAAAGGATATAAACAATGAATGTTTATTATGATAAAGACTGTGACCTATCAATCATTCAAGGTAAAAAAGTAGCCATTATTGGCTATGGCTCACAAGGTCATGCTCATGCACTGAACCTAAAAGACTCTGGTGTAGATGTTATTGTTGGTTTACGTGAAGGCTCTGGCTCATGGAAGAAAGCTGAAAATGCTGGACTAAATGTTGCCAAAGTAGAAGAGGCTGTACAGTCAGCAGACGTTGTCATGATTTTGACACCAGATGAGTTTCAAAAAGCATTGTATGAAGATGTGATTGAGCCAAACATCAAAGAAGGTGCGACGCTAGCATTTGCTCATGGTTTTGCGATTCATTACAATCAAGTTGTTCCGCGTAGTGACCTAGACGTTATTATGGTTGCACCAAAAGCACCAGGACATACTGTACGCTCTGAGTTTACCAAAGGTGGTGGTATCCCTGATTTGATCGCTGTTTATCAAGATGCTTCAGGTCAAGCAAAACAAGTTGCACTATCTTATGCTGCTGGTGTGGGTGGTGGACGTTCTGGTATCATCGAAACCACATTTAAAGATGAAACTGAAACTGACCTATTTGGTGAACAAGCGGTATTGTGTGGTGGTGCAGTAGAATTGGTGAAAATGGGTTTTGAGACACTTGTTGAAGCAGGTTATGCACCAGAAATGGCATACTTTGAGTGTTTGCATGAGCTAAAACTTATCGTAGACCTCATGTATCAAGGTGGTATTGCTGATATGAACTACTCAATCAGTAACAATGCTGAGTATGGCGAGTATGTCACAGGTCCAGAAGTTATCAATGAAGAGTCACGTAAAGCGATGCGTCATGCATTAAAACGTATCCAATCTGGTGAATATGCGAAAATGTTTATTGCTGAAGGTATGAGCAACTATCCTTCAATGACTGCACGTCGTCGTAATAATGCAGCGCATCAAATTGAAACCACAGGTGAAAAATTACGTGCGATGATGCCATGGATTGGTGGTAATAAAATCATTGATAAAGAAAAGAACTAATGGTTCTTATGAGATAGATATATTAATCTATCTTTGTTAGATAAGTATTACTAACCTCAAGGCGCAAGTCTTGGGGTTTTTTAATGATGGTGCTTCATAATAACTTGAAACTGTATCAAAAAGCCCAACATAGCTATGCATATCTCTCATTTTATTACTGTTTTTATTATTTAAATTGTTTGGAAAAAGGTATTATATTTTGTCATTGACTTCTTTAGACTGGCTAACTCCAGAGTTTGCCTATATATTCTTAAGTGCTGTTATAGCTATGTTGATATGGACAGAGTCCATGATGCTAAAAAAAACAGCAGGCAAACTGCCCAAATCAACATTTTTTCATATTAGTTCAATACTAGATACAGTTTGGTTTTTTGTTTCATTGTGGGTGCTTTATGCCTTTAACTTACAATCATTAGCACTTGCTGTGCCAGTGGCTTATAGCATCTATACTATTTTTGGTTGGATATATGGTACAAAGTTAATCCGGAAAAAAGGTGTACCAGACTCTCCTGAAGATCTCGTTATTCCCATGCGCTATGTGGCTTATAGTCAGTCATTTTCCCTTATTTTTTTATTGTTATGTTTGTTAGTTCTAGCTACACCTTGGTTGCCCATATCAGGCTTATGATGGCTTATCTGACAACTGGCAATGAGAAGTCATAAAAACTTGTCACTATGAAGCTAATCTTAACATTTGTACTAAACCAATGCTGTGTACTAGTATTGGTTTACTATATGTAAAAGATATTAGAAGATGGATGAAGATGCTTTTTATCTTTTTTATCATATATTTAGAGCTTTTTAAGTTGTTATTAAGAGATAAACGTTTTTTTGATAAAATTTTTACAAAAAACACTAAAAAATGGCTATGAACGGTGAAAAAAAGGCGATTAGTTACAAAATACCTGCAATTACTGTGGGATATTTATCAGAAAGCTGTTATACTTCACTAAGAAGTTTGGGATTACCTTTAAAGGTTTTTACCTTTATCACAATGACCAAATTTTTTAACCCCCAAATTAGTATTGTAGGATAAGTTATGTCAGAACGTGTTCAAGGCACTGTTAAGTGGTTCAACGAAGCAAAAGGTTTTGGTTTCATCGCACAAGACGATGGTGGACAAGATGTATTTGCTCATTACAGTGCAATTCAAGGTAGTGGTTTTAAAACCCTAGCTGAAGGTCAAAAAGTTTCATTTGTTCTAGGTCAAGGTCAAAAAGGCCCACAAGCTGAGCAAATCGAGCCAGTATAATTTGAACTAAGACTTTATAGTTATTTTTATTTTATCAGGTCTTTTTATTAAAATTCTTGCTAATATATTAACAAACTAGAAAAATATTATAAGTATAATAAGAAAAGCAACCTATCTAATTAGGTTGCTTTTTCTTTATAAGGGATATTAAAAAACATGTATTATTAAATAAAAAATATATTTTAATAATGTATGGCTTAACTAGAAATGAATCTATTACTAATAAGTAAGAAAAAATGGAATAATATATGTATGGCTATAGTCTGTTTAAAATAAAAGGGTTATGTTGTCATTACTGTTTAGCTATTTTGTTTTTGCCTATGACTATGGGTAATAAGATAACAAGAGTCAAGATATAGTCAATACCATAAGAAGCGCTTACTTTGCTACTCCCACCAAAAGTACGTATTTTTGTCAAGATGGTTGTACTTTTATTTGGCTGACTGGTATCGGGATTATCTTGAATCAACTATCTATCTTCTAAAATCTATGACCCTTCATTCACAGCTGTGCCTTGACCTCAAGACGACACTACATCAATATAATTCTGCAAAAATTTATAATATCTTTACATATTTGGTAACTTATATAAGGCAAGAGACTGCTATTATAGGATTATTAGATATATTTCGTTGTTACTGGCGAAGGCTACTTGTACTCATAGTATATAGACTGTCATGAGATAACATGAATCTAAAAATGGTTTGTTCATCTTATGATTTAGAGTATAGACATGAGTCGCTATGTAGACTTGGCTTAACCCATTTATAAAAAATAAAGAGGACTGTATGAAAGCATTAGTTGCTGTCAAGCGCGTGATTGATTATAACGTAAAGGTTCGTGTAAAAGCGGATAATTCAGGTGTGGATTTGAGCAATACCAAAATGTCAATCAACCCATTTTGTGAGATTGCTGTTGAAGAAGCGGTGCGTTTAAAAGAAGCTGGCGTGATTGATGAAATTATCGTGGCATCTATTGGTCCTAAAGAAGCACAAGAGCAGATTCGTGCCGCGTTAGCATTAGGTGCTGACCGTGGTGTGTTGGTGCAAACAGATGAAAAAGCTTATCCATTACAAGTTGCAAAAATTCTAAAAGGTATTGCTGAGCAGGAAGGTACAGAAGTTATCTTGTTAGGTAAGCAAGCGATTGATGATGATAACAACCAAACAGGTCAGATGTTGGCGGCTCTGATGGGTGTTGGTCAAGCAACATTTGCGTCTGAAGTCAAAGTTGAAGGTGATAAAGTTCAAGTAACTCGTGAAATTGATGGTGGTTTACAAACGGTTGAGTTAAGTCTACCTGCAGTGATTACGACTGACTTGCGTCTAAATGAGCCACGCTTTGCTAAGCTACCTAATATTATGAAGGCAAAGAAAAAGCCATTAGATGAGAAAACACCAGCTGACTTTGGTGTAGATATGACTTCAAAACAAGAGATTTTGAAAGTTGAGCCACCAGCACAGCGTTCTGCAGGTGTGAAAGTTGCGTCAGTTGATGAGCTAATTGATAAGCTTAAAAATGAGGCAAAAGTTATTTAAACTTTTATAGTTTTAAGTGTATATAAACGAGTTAAGCCAATATACGTATAGCATGGCAAGTTATATATAGGTTATATATTGTAAGTTTGGTAATTTACTCATTAAATTAATTTTGAGCAAGATGATACATTTTAGGGTGGTACCAACATCATTGTAAAAGAAAGACAGATTAGTCCAGATATGATGTGTTTATAAGATACCCTTTATCATTCGCTCAATGATAAAATTTTAAAGGATAAAACAATGGCAATTTTAGTATATGCAGAGCATGATAATACAAGCTTGAAAAAAGCGACTTTAAGCACAGTCACTGCTGCTAAAGAAATGGGTGGTGATGTTCACGTATTGGTTGCTGGTTCTGGTTGTCAGGCAGTTGCTGATGAAGCAGCAAAAGTTGATGGTGTCAGTAAGGTTCTATTGGCAGATAATGCTGCTTATGAGCATCAGTTAGCAGAAAATGTGGCACTATTAGTAAAAGATTTGGCTGATGGTTATGACCATATCGTTGCTGCTGCAACAACAACAGGCAAAAACTTTATGCCACGTGTTGCCGCTTTACTAGATTTAAGCATGGTTTCAGATATTACAAAAGTTGTTGATGCCAATACATTTGAGCGTCCAATTTATGCTGGTAATGCGACCGCTACAGTTAAAACAACCGAATCAAAAGTCATCGTAACTGTGCGTACAACGGCATTTGATGCAGCGCCTGCTGAAGGTGGCAGTGCTACAGTTGAAGCTGTGGACAATGCTCAAGATGCTGGTAAGTCAAAATTTGTTGGTGAAGAGTTAGCAAAATCTGACCGTCCAGAATTAACCTCAGCAGAAATCGTTGTGTCTGGTGGTCGTGCTCTAGCAAGTGGTGAAAACTTTACAAAATACATTGAGCCATTAGCAGATAAGCTGGGTGCTGCTGTTGGTGCATCACGTGCTGCTGTGGATGCTGGTTATGTACCAAATGATATGCAGGTTGGTCAGACTGGTAAAATCGTCGCACCACAATTGTACATTGCTGCGGGTATTTCAGGTGCGATTCAACACTTAGCAGGTATGAAAGACTCTAAAGTGATTGTTGCAATCAATAATGACCCAGAAGCGCCGATTGCTAGTGTTGCTGACTATTTCTTGGAAGCAGATTTGTTTGATGCTGTACCAGAGTTAACCAGTAAGCTGTAATTGTATGCTAAGACAATTGCATCACTTATCTTCTTAAAGTGTGAGTGATGCGTTAAAAAGCCCTCAGTCTATGTGCTGAGGGCTTTTTTAGTGCTTTGTTGATACTTCTTATGAGTTGGAGGCATATTTACGCTGGCGTAGAGTTTCATAGAGACACAGTGCACCTGCAATGGCAACATTAAGGCTCTCTTGCCCGTTGGGCTGTGGTAGTGCAATGGGGGTGGCACATTGCATAAGTTCATCACACACGCCTTGTCCTTCATGCCCTAATACCCATGCGATGGGTGCAGTTAAGTCTTGTTTATATATTAAGTTATCTGTATGTGAGCTGGTGGCAAATAGTGGTGTTTTGACATGATTAAGAATATCGCTAATTTGTAGCCCTTCATAGATGGTTAGGCTAAACTGCGCGCCCATACCGGCACGTAGGGTTTTTGGTGACCATACTTGAGCAGTGCCAGTGGTGCATAAGATGGTATCAATGCCAATGGCGGCTGCTGTTCTGAGCAGTGTACCAACATTACCGTTATCCTGTATGTCATTTAAAATAAGGCAGTCTTTATTGATTGTTTGTGATGGTGTGAGTATGGGAGAAGGTATGTCAATGATAGCCATCATATCAATACCTGTGCCAAGTGTACGAATACTTTGGTAAAGTCGGTTGCTTAGAGTATAAATGGGTGGTTGATGTGGTAGTCGCGTAAGTAAGTGTTGAACTTCCGTGTGACTGTGTGCCGACTCTGATAATAAAATGTGTGTGATAGGTATTTGGGTGCGTAGCACGGCATCAATCAGATGTGTGCCTTCTAGGACGGTTTGTCCAGATTTTTTACGTTGTCGAGATTGTGATAATAATGCAGAAGCCAGCTTAACAGTTGGATTTTTATCTGAGGTAATGAGTTCCATAAATGCTATTTTCCTTTAGTATCCATATGATACAGTGAAGAGATAGGGTGTGGTTCGTATTTTTATTTAGCATACTTGCATATGTGTGACTATATGAAAAAATATGTTGAAGTCAAAGCGATGCCTCTGCCACAGAAAGACAATTATGGTACTATTAGCCATAAATTTTGTGATATATATTTTAGCGGATATGATGGAATTTATCTGACCATTTTGTATGTATAGGGTCTGCAATATGAATTTAACGTCTGGTCTGTGATTGTAAATATATAAAGCATGCTTACTTGTTAACTTTATAACTCATATAATAGGATATCTCATGTCAACCCCAATTAGCCAACGTAGATTAGCCAATGCCATTCGTGTACTATCATTTGACGCGGTACAACAAGCCAATTCAGGACACCCTGGAGCCCCAATGGGTATGGCAGACATTGCCGAAGTTGTCTGGCGTAAGTTTTTAAAGCACAATCCTGCCGACCCAAACTGGCATAATCGTGACCGCTTTGTATTATCAAATGGTCATGGCTCAATGCTGATTTACTCATTACTGCATTTGACAGGTTATGATGTCAGTATTGAGGATTTAAAAAACTTCCGTCAGTTGCATTCCAAAACGCCCGGACACCCAGAATACGGCTATACCGCAGGTATTGAAACCACCACTGGACCATTGGGGCAAGGTATTGCTAATGCCGTGGGCTTTGCCATTGCCGAAAAAACACTGTCTGCTCAATTTAACCGAGAAGGGCATAACATCATTGACCATCATACTTATGCATTTTTGGGTGATGGTTGTTTGATGGAAGGTATTAGCCATGAGGTTTGCTCATTGGCTGGTACACTTGGACTTGGCAAACTGATTTTTTATTATGATGACAATGGTATTTCCATTGATGGTGAGGTAGAAGGTTGGTTTACTGATGATACCAAACAGCGTTTTGAAAGCTACGGCTGGCAAGTACAAAGCATTGATGGGCATGACAGTGAGGCAATCGTTCAAGCGACCCAAAATGCCATCGCTGAGACAGCCAAGCCCAGTTTGATTATTTGTAAAACCATCATTGGAGCAGGTAGCCCGAACAAACAAGGTACAGAAAGCTCTCATGGAGCTCCATTGGGAACAGATGAAATTGCCCTAACTCGTAAAGTGCTCGAGTGGGAATATGAACCCTTTGAAATTCCACAAGATATTTATGAGGCGTGGGACGGTAAAGTAAAAGGGGACGTGTTACAAAAAAATTGGCAAGCAGATTTTGATGCATATCAAAAAGCCCACCCAGAGCTTGCCAAAGAGTTGTTGCGTCGTCTAAATGGTGAATTGCCAAGCGACTTTGAGCAAAAAGCTCAAGCCTATATTGAGCAATGCCAAGCAGAAGGGGCAGATGTTGCCAGTCGTAAAGCCAGTCAAAATGCCATCAATACGCTACAGCCATTATTGCCAGAATTAATGGGCGGTTCAGCGGATTTGGCAGGGTCAAATTTGACCTTATTTAAAGACGCTAAAGGCATTCAAAATGATGCCTCAGGTAACTATATATTCTATGGGGTACGTGAGTTTGGTATGACTGCCATCGCCAATGGTATTGCCTTGCATGGTGGCTTTATCCCTTATGTGGCGACTTTCTTAATGTTTATGGAATATGCTCGCAATGCCGTGCGTATGGGAGCATTGATGAAACAGAGAGTGATTCATGTTTATACCCATGATTCGATTGGCTTGGGTGAAGATGGACCAACGCATCAGCCCGTTGAGCAATTAACCAGCCTACGCACCACACCAAATCTACACACATGGCGACCATGTGATACTGTTGAGTCGGCAACGGCTTGGGTTGAGGCGATTAAATCGGCTCATACACCATCGGCATTGATTTTTAGTCGTCAAGGTTTGCCTCATCAAGCTCGTGATAATGAGCAAGTTGCTAATATTGCTAAAGGTGGTTATGTGTTAGCAAAAGAGCAAGGTGAGCTACAAGCGATTATCATTGCCACAGGTTCAGAAGTGGGACTTGCCATGCAAGCCTATGAAACATTAAGCGGGCAAGGCGTTGGTGTGCGTGTGGTGTCTATGCCATGTTGTGAAGTGTTTATGGCTCAAGATAGCGATTATCGTGAATCGGTATTGCCAAGTGCAGTACGGGCAAGAGTGGCTGTTGAGGCATCGCACGTAGATTATTGGTATAAATTTGTTGGTTTAGATGGCAAAGTCATCGGTATGACCACTTATGGCGAATCTGCCCCTGCCAAAGATTTGTTTAAGCATTTTGGTATTACTAGCGATGCCGTAGTTGAGGCGGTGAAAGAGTTGGTTTAGTTATTAACTAATCGATTGTTTTATAGGGTTTGTTGAACGTTGATGATTTAAGTTATTTATTTATAAGGGATAGAGTGCTATTGGTTGATTTTGTCAAAATTCTTTCTTAGCCCTTATGTAATAAGGCTTAGAGTATCCAAGTTCAACACACCTTAGTCAAAATTATTTTTAAGATTTTAGCCCTCTTTATTAGGTAATGGTTTGTACACTGTTACTTTTTAAAGGGGGTATTTTAATCATAGCTACTATGATATGTCTTATTCAATCTTATAGGGATAGCAAATGATAGCAACTTTGCATGGTATTTATCATTATCCAGTTAAATCTTTAGGTGGAAACCGTATTCAGCAGGCACAGATTTGTTCAGAAGGTATGGTAAACGATCGTCGTTGGCTGATTACTGATTTAAACGGTAAATTTCTCACTGCACGTCGTTATCCACGGATGTTGCTTTGGCAAGCAAGTATGGATACTCAGCACAATTTAACATTAACTGCCCCAAATGGTGATAGTCAGTCTATTTCTGTACAGGCATGTCGCCAAAATTTTGAAGTGACGGTATGGAAAGATACTTTTATAGCCTATACAGCTTCTGATGAAGTCAATCAGTGGTTAAGTAAGCATCTTGATACACCTTGCTTACTACATTATTTGGGTGAAAAGAGCCATCGTTTATTAAAAGATTATAATACAGCCTTGTCATTTGCTGATAGCGCTCCTTATTTGCTGACCACGACAGCATCATTAAATGCATTGAATCAACATTTAGAAAGTCCTGTGAGCATGACACATTTTCGTCCTAACTTAGTCATTGATGGTGATTTTGAGCCATGGATAGAACAGCAGTGGCGTGATATTCGCATTGGTGAGGTGCATTTTGAGTTTCTAAAATGCTGTACTCGTTGTGTAATGATTAATATTGACCCAAAAACAGGGGAAAAGTCAGTGACACATCAACCTTTTAAGACACTACAACATCTGCAACGACAGCTTGTGGATAGCAATGGAGATACTATTTTTGGTATTCATTTGATTGCTAAACATGGTGGTACAATTAGGCAGGGTAGTAGGGTTGATGTCTCAAAGGGCCACTAAGCTATTATTTTGGCTTAGAGTTTAATACAGGCTCAGGCTGACATAGTTGTTGGTAAACTTGCAGTGTTTCATCAATCATTTTACGCATGGTAAATTCGTCAGTAATGGCAGGACGACTGACATTCTCTAGTTGGTTTTTTACCACTCGGCATAATGCCAGTGCCTTATATTCTTTAACCAGACCTTGTGGATATAAGGGGCGGAGTATTTCACGGTAAGCAGCTTTATCCCAACCAATCACAGGGGTACCAAGGTGGATGGCTTGTAGGGCATTGATACCGATAGATTCTGGCTCATTAGCGAGTGCCAAAACGATATTGGCCGCCGCTAGCCACTCTCGCATGTCATTACGCCGACTACCAATAAAAGTGACTCGATCTGTGAGATCTAATGCCCATAAGCGTTGACAAAATTCTTCATAAATAACATCCCCTGTACGATTATCATCATCCATGATAATAACGTGAATATTGGGATATTGTTCATGCAAATTTCCCAAAATATCAATCAGCCATTCTTGACCATATTCTGCCCCAATAATAGAGGGGAAAAGTAGCCACTTTTTATGCTCTAACTCTGGATATTCTGCAAAGGTACGGCGTAGCCAAAATACAGAAGGGTTATGACGATAGGGATATGAGCGAGTGTCTACACCACGATAGATACGTATGATATTTTTGGGTTGACTATTAGTCCTGTGCAAAGAGCTTTGCAAATATTCTAATACGCTATCTGAGACGGTA
This sequence comes from Psychrobacter sp. I-STPA6b, assembly GCF_020662265.1. Classification (GTDB taxonomy): domain Bacteria; phylum Pseudomonadota; class Gammaproteobacteria; order Pseudomonadales; family Moraxellaceae; genus Psychrobacter. Next base: position 227,222 of record NZ_VEWM01000063.1, on the reverse strand, counting down.
ATAACACAGTCAACATCCAATAAAGCACGAACATAGCTATTTAATGGATAAAAGCCATACATGGTCGCGACAATTTTTGGAAAAGTCTGTAGGTGTGCACCTTTAAGCGCCCAATGCAATACCCATGCTGGCGTGCGTGAGTGAACATGGATGATATCAGGATTATATTTTTCAATCAGACGGCGTAGCGGAATAACCTGCATTAAAGACAGCCAAGATTTCTTTTTCATCTCTAGCTGATGATAAATGCTGCCTTCTTTTTCTAGGCGCTTGACGAGGTCATGGTCATTATCTGCACTGGCAACGATGATAGATTGATTACCTTGTTTCACCAAGGCACGACCCAGATGGAAGATACCCCGTTCGGACTCATCATGTTTAAGAGACGACAGTAAACGCATGACTTTCATAGTAGATAGGTCTTGTAAAGCCTACAGAGGTAGCTATTGTCAGATAAAATGGGATAAAACTCAACCGTTGCGTGTTATAAAATAGGTGACAAATAATTTGATGTTATTCTAATATAGTTAAAGAAGACTAAAACAGACCCTACTGCTGTATAGCAAACGAGGTCAACACCATAGCTGTCTAGTAGCTCTTTGACCATAGTATATATTTGGGGATGATATAAAAAGCTAAGGCTATCCTAAATAATTTTACTTATCTAGGATAGCCTTATATGTCAAATATAGACTCATTTATGCTTAATCATAAATAACTTCCATAATTTCATATTCGACCACACCACTTGGTGTTTCGATACGGGCTTCATCACCTTCTGACTTGCCAATCAAGCCACGAGCAATCGGCGAGTTCACTGAGATTTTACCTGCTTTAAAATCGGCTTCATCATCACCAACGATTTTATAGCGTTTCTCTTCTTCAGTATCCATATTTTCAATAACCACAGTGACTCCGAAGACCACACGTCCTTCTTTTGGCAGGGTAGTAGGGTCAATCACTTGTGCACCAGCAAGCTTTGCTTCAATATCACGGATACGGGCTTCACAAAAGCCTTGTTGTTCACGGGCGGCGTGATATTCAGCATTTTCTTTTAGATCGCCATGTTCACGAGCTTCAGCAATTGAAGCTGTAATACGTGGGCGGTCGACGGTTTTTAGTTCCTTTAACTCAGCTTCTAAAGCAGCGTGTCCTTGAGGTGTCATTGGATAGCGTTGCATAGCAATTTTCCTTAAACAATAAATAATAAAACACCCCAAAAAAAGTTGGGGTGTACTATGAGAATAGGATGATAAAACTATATGTAAATTAGCTATGGTTATTTATTTGAGTTGTCATCAAAATCAGGTAACTGATTGATAACTACTACTTTTAGCCATAGTTTCATAAGCATTTTGTGACTTTCTACCTAACCTCTATTGCTCCATCTTTTATCATAATAGAAGTTAGGTAGGGGAATGTCCATTTTGAATATGTTAATCTCTTAGCCTTTTTGGGCTTGTGCATGTAAATCTTGCAATTTATAAACCGCAAACGGCAGTTTAATCGCATAAGATTTACACACCGCATCGGCTGCACCAAGCGTTGTCACATAAAAGACCTTGCTTTGTAAGGCATTACGGCGAATAGAGAATGAATCCTCTTGTGCCTGTTTACCTTCAGTGGTGTTGATAATAAGGGCAATTTCACCATTTTTCAAGGCATCTACGATATGTGGTCGCCCTTCGGTGACTTTATTAATACGTGTACAGTCGATACCAGCGTCACTAATCACCTTTTGTGTACCTGTGGTAGCAACCAATTTAAAACCATAATCGGCAAGCTGCTTAGCAATCGGTACGATATTGGTTTTATCACTGTCACGTACTGAGATAAACACTTTTTTAGTTTCACCTTCAACGGGTAAACCTGGCAAGCGTTCACCACTACCAATAATGGCCTTATAATAGGCTTCACCAAAGGTTTTACCTACACCCATCACTTCACCTGTTGATTTCATTTCTGGGCTTAAAATAGGGTCAACACCGGGGAATTTGGCAAATGGGAATACCGCTTCTTTAACCGCATAAAATGTCGGTTTAACTTCTTGGGTAAAGTTTTGCTCAGCCAAGCTCTTGCCAGCCATACAACGGGCGGCTACTTGTGCCAATGAAGTACCAATACACTTAGACACATAAGGGATGGTACGTGAGGCTCTAGGGTTGACCTCTAAGATATAAACGGTATTGTCTTTGACTGCAAACTGTACGTTCATTAAGCCAACCACGCCCAGCTCTTTTGCCATGGCGATGGTTTGCTCACGCATGGTGTTACAAATCTCATCAGATAACGAGTAGGGGGGGAGTGAACATGCTGAGTCACCAGAGTGAACCCCTGCTTGCTCAATGTGCTGCATGATACCGCCAATCACCACCTCGTTGCCATCACTAACACAATCCACATCGACTTCAATGGCATCATCTAAAAAGCGGTCAAGTAGCACTGGTGCTTCGTTTGAGGCTTGCACCGCAGTGCGCAAGTAGTGTTTTAACTCGTCTTCGTTATAGACGATTTCCATCGCTCGACCACCCAATACATAAGAGGGACGTACCACCAATGGATAGCCAACATCTTTGGCTTTAACCAAGCCATCTTCCATACTGGTTGCCAGCTCATTGGGTGGCTGTTTTAGGTTGAGCTGATGAATCATGTGCTGAAAACGCTCACGGTCTTCGGCACGGTCAATGGCATCTGGGCTTGTACCGATGATATTGACCCCTGCAGACTCTAATGCACGTGCCAGTTTCAGTGGCGTTTGTCCGCCATACTGCACAATCACCCCATCAGGCTGTTCGATACGGACAATCTCTAGCACGTCCTCAAGCGTGATTGGCTCAAAATACAGGCGGTCTGAGGTGTCATAATCGGTAGAAACAGTTTCTGGGTTACAGTTGACCATGATGGTCTCATAGCCATCAGCACGCATGGCAAGGGCAGCGTGAACACAGCAATAATCAAACTCAATGCCTTGTCCGATACGGTTTGGACCACCACCGATAACCATGATTTTCTTTTTATCGCTTGGGTTTGCTTCACACTCTTCATCATAGCTGGAATACATATAAGCAGTCGAAGTGGCAAACTCAGCAGCACAGGTATCTACCCGTTTGTAAATCGGATAGACGCCTAAGTCCCAACGCTTTTTGCGTAATTGTTTTTGCGAAATACCCAGTAAGGTTGCCAAACGTAAATCTGATAAACCTTTGCGTTTAAATTTGCGTAGATTTTCTGCGGTTAAGCCACCAAAGCCTAAAGATTTAACTTGAGCTTCGGTATTAACAATATCTTGAATCTGTACCAAAAACCATGGGTCAATTTTGGTAAATTCGAACACTTCTTCCATGCTCATACCCAAACGAAACGCATCGGCAAGGTAAAAAATACGCTCAGGCGTAGGGACGGTTAAGCGGTTTTTAATTTCGGCACGGGCTTTATCAATAGAGAGTTTGCCTTCTTTAATGGCGGTAAAGTCGATTTGCTCATCAAAGCCATTTGCTCCAGTTTCCATACCACGCAAGGCTTTTTGCATTGACTCTTGGAAGTTACGCCCGATTGCCATCACCTCACCGACTGATTTCATCTGTGTTGATAAAATATTTTCAGCTTGTGGGAATTTTTCAAAGTTAAAGCGTGGGATTTTGGTGACCACATAATCAATGGAAGGCTCAAAGCTGGCAGGTGTTTTGCCACCAGTGATGTCATTTTGCAACTCATCTAAGGTATAGCCAACCGCCAATTTGGCAGCGATTTTAGCAATTGGAAAACCTGTGGCTTTGGACGCTAAAGCAGATGAACGGCTTACCCGTGGGTTCATCTCAATCACTACCATGCGACCTGTTTCAGGATTAACCCCAAACTGCACGTTTGAACCGCCTGTTTCAACGCCAATTTCACGAAGTACCGCCAATGAGGCGTTACGCATGATTTGGTATTCTTTATCAGTCAGCGTTTGAGCAGGGGCAACGGTGATGGAGTCGCCCGTATGCACACCCATTGGGTCAACGTTTTCTATCGAACAGATGATGATACAGTTATCATTTTTGTCCCGTACCACCTCCATCTCATACTCTTTCCAGCCAATCAAAGACTCGTCAATCAATAACTGATGGGTGGGTGATAAATCAAAACCACGCTCGCAAATCTCGATAAACTCGTCACGGTTATAAGCGATACCACCGCCAGAGCCACCCATGGTAAATGAAGGACGAATGATACAGGGGAAACCCAGTGTTTCTTGAATGGCAAAGGCTTCGTCCATTGTTTCGGCAACTTCGGCACGCGGACACTCAAGCCCAATACGCTTCATCGCTTGGTCAAATAAATCACGGTCTTCTGCCATCTCGATGGCATCTTTGGTTGCCCCGATAAGCTCACAGCCATATTTTTCTAAGATACCATGTTTATCCAAATCTAAGGCACAGTTAAGTGCCGTCTGTCCACCCATGGTTGGCAAAATGGCATCAGGTTTTTCTTTGGCGATGATTTGCTCGACGGTTTGCCAAGTGATTGGCTCAATATAGGTGGCATCTGCCATCACAGGGTCGGTCATGATGGTGGCAGGGTTTGAGTTGACGAGGATAACTCGGTAACCTTCTTCTTTTAAGGCTTTACAGGCTTGTGCACCTGAATAGTCAAACTCACAGGCTTGTCCGATAACGATAGGACCTGCACCAATGATTAAAATACTTTGAATGTCGGTACGTTTTGGCATAATTAACTCTTAATTTTGGATTTCAAGTTTTTAAAGCTTAAATTTTGCTTATTAAATATCTAGTTAAATTTGGCAATAACTTATTTAGCCAGTAATTATTCTGACTTATTTAAATCATCCAAACTAACATCACATTGAGTCATAGACCATAAAAAATATTTGACTACATCATTTTTACTAAAATCTGGCTTAAAATTAATGTATTCTCGTAAGTCTTGATAGTTGCTGCTATATATTAGGTTACTTGCTAATGATAAGATAGCGGGGTCATTTAGAGCTTCCCTATTGCCATTAGCAATAAGTGAATGAAAAGCAGAAACTAACTGTGGGGTCAGTAGCTTTATGTCTTGTTGAATTTGTTGTGGCGTTTTAGAGACAACATACTTAACAGCTCTATCATGCTGATATTGTTGATATCCCTCACTGGTCATAAACTTGTCGGTTAAACAGCTTTGTTGGGATGGCTTCTGAAAAGAAAGTTTTATACCACTTTGTGTTTTTACGATTTGACCAATATCTATTATTTGTACAGAAGCATCTGTTAAATATTCCACGGCTTGTTTTTGTGTATCAGTGAGTACAATATCATCATTGATGGCTAAGCTATCATAGATTGATGTTACGTTAGCTGTATGATTATTTTGTCTAGTTAATCTGGCTGGTTCAGCAGCCTTAGCTTCAGCCTCTTGCTGTGCTAGTCTAGCAGCCTCAGCTTCTTGCTGTGCCAGTCTAGCAGAAGTGTTTTCTGCTGCCTGTACAGACGTTGCTAATAGCAACGCACTGATGGTAGATACTTGTAATATGGCTAATGTTAATTTCTTCATTGTTTAACCCTTAGCCTCTGCCATCAACGCCACAAACTTATCAAACAATGGGGCACAATCATGCGGACCGGGGCTTGCTTCTGGGTGACCTTGGAAGCTAAATACAGGTTTATTGGTTAGCTCAATACCTTGGTTTGAACCATCAAATAATGAGCGATGGGTCACTTTGACATTCTCAGGCAGAGTATCTTCATCGACAGCAAAGCCATGATTTTGGCTGGTAATCATCACTGTACCTGCGTCCACATCTTGCACAGGATGGTTTGCCCCATGATGACCAAACTTCATTTTAATGGTGTTTGCACCACTGGCCAGACCAACTAACTGATGTCCTAAACAGATACCAAAGGTTGGGATGTTGGTTTGCTCAATGATATGACGTACGTTGTCGATGGCATAGTCACAGGCGGCTGGGTCACCAGGACCATTGGATAAGAAAATACCATCTGGATTCATTGCCAGTACATCGGCAATTGGTGTCTGTGCAGGGACAACGGTCACTTTACAGCCTCTATCAACGAGCATACGCAAGATATTGGTTTTTGTGCCAAAGTCATAAGCGACCACATTGTATTTTTCTTCGATATGCTCACCAAGCTGTTTAAAATAGCCACCAGTTTGGCTATCTACTTTGCCATGTACGCCACGGTCGGCAAGCTCCCAAGTACCTGCTGTCCACTCAAAGCCTTTAGTGTGGCAACATTCTTTCGCCAAGTCCATACCTGTTAGCCCTGCAAAGCCTTGTGCCAACTCGATGGCTTTTTGCTCGTCTTCTGCAGTCAGGGTTTGCCCCTCTTTTGCAGTGTAGATACAGCCGTGTTGAGCGCCTTTTTCACGTAAGATTCGGGTCAATTTACGCGTGTCAATGTCTGCAATGGCAACGGTATTATGGTGTTTTAGATAGTCGGTGAGTGATTCGCTATGACGAAAATTTGAAGTGGCTAAGGTGGCATCACGGATAATCAAACCTTCTGCCCAGACTTGATGTTTTTCTATGATATTGCCTGACTCGCTGTCCTCAGTATTGGTGCCTGTATTGCCAATATGTGGATAGGTTAGGGTAACAAGTTGTTTGGCGTAGCTTGGGTCGGTGAGGATTTCTTGATAACCGGTCATGGCAGTGTTAAACACCACTTCACCAACACGGTGACCTATTGCTCCAATGCTGATACCTCGAAAAATAGTACCATCTGCCAATGCTAAAATTGCTGCTGTTTCTTCTGCCATTGATGCCACTGTATTCAAGGTTTGCCTCCGCTATTGTGAATGGTGCTTTTTGCTAAAAATAACCCATAAAAAAGCGAGAAGACATCAAAGATGAGAGTTACGGGACTCACTAAACGTGAAGGTCTGGAATCGTAATCGCATCATGTCTGCTCGCTCAGGCATAGATTTTGTGTAGTATACAAGAAATTTAAAATTTGGGCTAGCTTTGTGTGCATGTTTCATCTGCTCAACAGTCTGTATAAAATAAAAGGTATCAAACCGTCATATAATATAGGTAATATGTGCTTGTTATGTAGCTATTAGGGCATGCTATGCCCCATGATTTAAGTTAGTGTAACTCAAGGAGTCAGTAGTGATTTTTCAATATTTAGATAAGACGCCAGCTTTTGCCAGCCCTTATCAAGGCTGGGTGGCTGATTCTGCCCAAGTCATTGGCGATGTATATTTGGGTCATCAAGCCAGTGTATGGTTTGGGGCAGTGATCCGTGGTGATAATGACCACATTCATATTGGTGATTATAGCAATGTGCAGGAAAATGCTGTCATTCATACCGATGCAGGTATTCAGGTACATATTGGTGATTATGTGACCATTGGACATTTGGCAATGTTACATGGTTGTGAAGTTGGTGATAATAGTTTGATTGGTATCGGCGCAGTGGTATTAAATCGGGCAAAAATTGGTAAAAACTGTTTAATTGGTGCTAAGTCTTTGGTGACAGAAGGAAAAGTAATTCCTGATAACTCATTGGTGATGGGGTCGCCTGCCAAAGTGGTCAAAACTTTAACTGATGAGCAAGTTGCCAAACTTAAACTCTCTGCCATTCATTATGCTGAGCGTTGCCAGAAGTTTCGTAGTGGGTTGACTGAGATACCGATGCCTTAAAAGATATGTTATATATTGATAGTAATTATGATTAGCGAAATTTTTTTAATAGGAGATTCTATGAGCATAACCATTTATGGTATTAAATCGTGTAGTACGATAAAAAAAGCATTGACGAAACTTGATGAGTTAGACGTTGACTATGCGTTTTATGATTATAAAAAGCAGGCTATCACCATAGAAAAAGTGCGCCATTGGTGTGAGCAACTGGGCATTGATAAGGTGTTAAACAAGCGTGGTACGACGTGGCGTAAACTGAGCGACGAACAAAAACAGCAAGCAGATGATGATGAAAACTTTGCCATGCAACTTTTGGTAGAAAATAGCAGTATGATTAAGCGTCCGATTGTTGAGGGTACTTGGCAGGAAGAAGAATTATTGTTATGTGGCTATGATGAGGCAGAATGGACACAGATTTTTTCTAACCAGTCGAGCAGATAATGGTTACCGTTGCTACTTTAGCTCCCTCTTTAAGTCCTACTTTTATAGATTCATCTTCAGAGATTCCTATAATAGATACACATACCCATTTTGATATGCCTGTATTTGCCAATGATAGAGTGACTTTGGCAACGCAGGCATGGCAAAGTGGCGTACGACATCTTGTATTAGTGGGTTATGTTCAGCGCCATTTTATGCGTATGCAACAGACAAAGGCAGAGTTATTCGCTGCTGCGACAGATAATCTAAACTTGCCTATTCCACAAGTCTATGTGGCGGCAGGGTTACATCCTGCTTATATTCATGAGCATCAACAGACAGACTTGCCATTATTGGCAGAGTTTGTGAAAACACATCAACCCATTGCTATCGGTGAGATTGGAATGGATACGTATGAGGACACTCTTAAAACGGATTCTGCCTTAGCTAAGCAACGGCAATTTTTTATTGCACAGCTAGATTTGGCAGTGTCTGAAAAACTTCCTGTCATTTTGCATATTCGTAAAGCGCATGCCCAGTGTCTCAAAATACTCAAAGAACATCAGTATGATGCACAGCAGCTTGGTGGTATTGCACATAGCTTTAGTGGTGGTGAGCAGGAGGCGAAGGCGTTTGTAGAGCTTGGCTTTAAGCTTGGCGTCACAGGACAGATTACCAACCCCAATGCTAAAAAACTACGACGAGCCATCACTTGTGCTGTTGAGAAATATGGATTGGATTGTTTGGTGTTAGAAACTGATTGTCCAGACATGTTGCCATATAGTTGCTATCAGCCCAGTCTTGATACACAGCAACCAAATGTTCCTGCCAATTTAGCTTATGTTTTTGCACAATTAAGTGAAATGTTTTCTGTGGATAGACAAACTTTGGCACATCAGCTTTGGAAAAATAGCTGTGAAGCATTCAAAATACAGTGGCAGTATCCACCGTTGATATCTTAATGTACTTTCTTACTCTTTATAGTGGCATATTTTTTGCAGTAAAACTAGCATTATATTAGCTGCTATACTATCCGTTATCTTTATCAGATTCATATATACAGGCATATGCCATAAACATACGATGTACGATATATCTTTATGACAGATTCTAATCAACATTCATTAGCCGTTAATATCATTTCTACCATGTCAGATTCTAACTTTGATCCTAGCCCTTTACCTGAGCTTTTATCGTCTAGCACAGACAATGCCCAAATAACAGACTCTCAATATCACCGTCGTTTTGCGGGTACACAGAAATTATATGGGCAATCATCATTTCAAAACTTTGAGCGTGCCCATGTATATGTGATAGGTGTTGGTGGTGTAGGTACATGGGTTGCCGAAGGGCTAGCACGAACAGGTGTTGGTGAATTGACATTGGTGGATTTGGACGTTCTAGTCGCATCAAATGTCAATCGGCAATTACCTGCCTTAGATAGCACTTTTGGATGCAGTAAAATTGAGGTAATGGCTGAGCGTATTAAACAGATTAATCCTCAAGTTCAGATACACTTAGTAGATGATTTTTTGACTGCGGAAAATGTGGCAACACTCCTACCAAGTCGTGAACAAATGACACAAGCACGTCAGGAACAACGAAGTATTATTATTTTGGATTGTACGGATGATATGTCTGCAAAAATGGCAATCGCTTTGCACTGTCGTTTTAATAAGTTAAAGCTAATTTGTGCAGGGGGTGCAGGGGGTAAAACAGACCCTTTGCAAGTGACGGTGAGTGATTTAAAAGACAGCTATCAAGATCCATTACTGGCGCGTTTACGCAGTAAACTACGTCATGAAAAGAATATTAATACCCAGATGAAAGAAAAGTTTGGTATTCGCTGTGTTTATTCTACTCAGCCACCAATAACAGAGCAAGTGAGTCATAAAAACAGCCAGACTTCTAGTAACCCACAGGATGCTCATTGTCAGCTTGGAGGTTTACATTGTGGTGGCTATGGCTCAGCAGTTGCAGTTACAGCTACTGTGGGCATGGTGATGGTGAGCGAAGCTTTAATGATGATTGCCTCTCTATGATTCTATTTGGTTGATACATGGTTTTATATGCGTATCGGTAATAATAAGGTTTGCGCTGGTATAAGTTTTATAAATATGAGACCTTAACTAAATTTTTCTGGACTATTTATTAAAAATAGATTTGGATATTTCATTTTAATCCGGTAAAATCTAGGGCATAATTTGTGTGATTTAGATATTTTTTTAGATGGACGGTATATTTATAAATATGTCTTGCATTGACAGATTGTATTATATGCTTTTTAGATTAATATTTATTTCTAACTAGCATATTATCGGATTTTTACGACTGTTTAAGACATAGCTTTAAATATATAATAAGAGAAAAATGCCAGTATGGTACAAGGAATACGAACGTAGTAAAGCTAAGCATAAGTGAGTGAAATTAACTGTGGTAAGTCATGAGTATTTTGAGAGCCCTTATGTAATATATGGCACAACGTCGTCGTACCAAACAAGCATCACCAACCAAATCAAACATGACGCTAACTTAAAACATATTAATCATTTAGTTTTTATACACTATTTGTTTGTGTGGTAGTAGGCATTTGTATGATTTTATACTTTCTTTAAAACTTTCTTTTTACTTTATGTGCTTTCATCTATAAGGAGTTAATTGATTGTCACAAGTTCCTTCTATACCTATTGCACCGATTGCAAAAGATGATGCTCGTCGTATAAAAAAACTGCAAGAATACCATGTGCTAAATCATGAAGATGAGCCAGCATTTGGGCGTATCAATGAGCTGGCAAAATCATTTTTTGATGTAGATATGGTTGCCATTACTTTTATGGATGAGAATACCCAGTATCTAAAGTCTCCGATGGGTCCAGGGGATATGTGTGAAACACCACGTAATGATGCAATTTGTAATTATACGATACTCTCTGATCAAGTGTTTGTTGTCAAAGACCTAATGGCAGATAAGCGCTTTATCAATCATAACTTGGTGGTCAAACCACCTCATTTACGTTTTTATGCTGGTGCGCCTATTATATTAGAAGAAGATGGTTATCATTACCGTCTGGGTGCACTGTGTCTATTAGATACCAATCCTCATGATGAGTTTGATGCCAAGCAACGTCATCGACTAGTACAGTTTGCTAGTATGGCATCGGATGCGTTAACGTTGCGAAAAAATCAACGTTTGGCAAAAATGGCAAACCGAAAAAAGTCTGAATTTTTGGCTAATATGAGCCATGAAATCCGTACGCCAATGAATGGGCTTATGGGAATGGTAGACTTGTTACACGAAACACCATTAAATGGTGAGCAGCAGCAATATGTCGATAATATGAAAATTTCGACAGAGCATTTAATGGCGATTATCAATGATATTTTAGATTTATCCAAAGTAGAATCAGGACAGATGAGTATTGATTCTATTGCTATAAATTTATCTGATTTGGTACAAGAGGTGAGTGCGTTATTTGCCCCTCGTGCAAAGCAAAAGCAAGTGACTATTAATGTGTCATATGATAAGGCTTTATCTCCTTATGTGATGGGAGATCCTGTTCGTCTAAAACAGATATTATCCAACTTGGTTAATAATGCCATCAAATTTACGCCAGCAGGAGGTAATGTCAGTATTCGCGCATTATCTACACAAACCAAACGTAATCAAGAAAATAATAAAGCACAGGATGGCTGTGATATTGTTAAAAAAATCCCCTCAGATAGTACCATCTGTTTTGAAGTATCTGATACAGGTATTGGTATTGAAACAGAAAGTTTGGAAGTGATTTTTGATGCCTATAGTCAGGCAGATAAGTCAACGCATCGACTATATGGCGGAACAGGACTTGGTTTGTCTGTTTGTAAGTCTTTAGTTGAGAGTATGAAAGGCTTAATCAGTGCTGATAGTGTGGTTGGTGTGGGAACGACATTTACTATCTATTTGCCATTGCCTGTGATAGATCAAGCAGAGTTTCAAGAAGTTTGCTCACCTGTAGACTCTGCATATTATAAAGAAAAAGTATCAACTTATAATAAGACCAGTATTATTGAGAATCATGATGCTATCCAGCGTAAAGCTAAAGGAACAGATAGAGCATCCGTTGTGTCCTCAGGGGTAACTTCCTCGCAAGCATCTATATCTCCTCAATCGATGCATCAAAGTTGTGATGACATCACGATTTGTGGTCATGTGCTATTGGTTGAAGATGATGCGGTTAATGCAATGATTGCGAAAAAGAGCCTTGAGAAAGGCGGATATTGTGTTACTTATGTCACTAATGGACAAGATGCGATTGATGCCATATTACAAGATATTGGGTATTTTGATGTGGTATTGATGGATCACCATATGCCAATCTTAGATGGGGTGGAGGCAACTCAGAAGCTCCAGCAGATGGACATTCCATTGCCCCCAATCATTGCATTAACAGCGAATGCCATGCAAGGTGAACGGGAAAAATATTTACAAGCTGGTATGCAAGATTATTGCACCAAACCTTTTAAACGTGAGCAGTTAAATCAACTGGTCGGCTATTGGGTTAAACAGCATAGAAATAAGCAAGGCTAGCCTAGGAACTGTTGAACTTTTACTCCGTTAGGTTCATATCGCGCCTTGATAAATAAGCTACCTGCGTTCACTGCCTTGACTAGACTCTATTTATTAACATCAGCATCTCAATTTTTCCTATAAAGATGAATGTTCGACAGACCTCAATCTAACACTGTCATTCACGTCATTATAGTTGACTGTATAGCATGCACGATAGCTTCAGAGCTACAAAATAGCTACGGTGTTACCCTCTTTGCTATCTCCTTGTACTACCTACGCTCGGTTACCTTATATTTGTTTTAGTTATCTTTAAAGTTAGGTTGGGGGTTGTGAGGTGATACAGGTATGTTTATTCTTGTTAATCTTGAAGTGGTTTTATTTCAAATCCCCTATAGTTCGGAATTTGCCGGTGCGATAAAGGTAATAAATATGCTATGGTATGGGCAAAGTAACGGTTAAGTTTAGGAACAATAAATGAGTAAACAGACAACCCCATCACAGATTGACAATACACAACAAGTTATTACCAGTAAACAAATAAATGACTTACAACACATTGTTGATAGTAGCAATATCACTCAGCCTTTGGTTGCGGTATATTGTGGCTCTCGAGTGGGTAATGACCCAGTATATGAGCAGTCTGCACGCCAGCTCGGGACAACATTAGCAGAAAATGGACTGGGTCTGGTTTATGGTGGTGCAAGTATTGGGCTGATGGGTGCGGTGGCAGACAGTGTCATAGAAGCAGGCGCACAAGCCGTTGGTGTTATTCCGACCTTTATGCTAGAGCATGAAATAGCACATTCAGGATTGACCCATTTGCATTTGACGGACACCATGCACACCCGAAAAACATTAATGGCGGTTTATGCTGATGCGTTTATAACACTTCCCGGTGGTTTAGGCACATTAGAAGAAATTATGGAAATTGCCACATGGCGACAGTTATTCCAACATGAAAAGCCGATGATTATCTTGAATATCAACGGTTATTATGACCGTCTTATCGAGCATTTACAGTACACTGCTCAGCAAGGCTTTATGAAGGTAGAAGACTTGACTCGATTGGTTGTCTGTCATGATGTCGAGTCAGCCGTCAAAATGTTGACTTCTGTGGTCTCTATTTCAGACCGTATTGCGACTCATAAGCTATAGTGATGCTACTTATTACAGCGTGTTACCGTGCTGTTTAGCCATTCTGACGCCTTCCTCTTAACCTAAGATATAAGGGATAGTGATAAGGGGAGGGCTGTCTTCTTACAATTTCTGTTTTTCCTTACTCAACTTTACGCTTATTTCTTTTTATCCAGTCGCTACTGACACTATAAGTTATGAGTGGTGGTGTGAATAGGGGTAATAACTTGAGCCATCGCTTCGGGAAACTTTCTTTGTTTTGCCACCACTGTTGCTAATATATCAATATCTGCTTTGTTATGGTGCTGTAGATAACGCCATTGATGGTGCTGACGGATTGTATCGTCTAAACGGTCTATGTTGAGTAAACCTAACGCTTGCAACTCTTTAATAACCTCATCTGCGACAGTTAAAGTTGACGATGCTTTGACATTTTCGGCACGTATGTAGTGTTGGTTTCGATATGAGCGAATGTCTGCTACTCGTAGGGTATCATCTTCTCCAGGGATTTGCTGACCACCATACAGAGCATGATTGGCAGGTAATGCCTGAGCAAACTTAGGCACAAACTCACTGACAAACTGGATGGCTTTTTGGCTACGATTGAGTAAGGCTTGTTTATCCCAGCCGTGTTGGATGTAGTGTAGATAGGTTGGATTCAGTTGGGGCTGGGCGCTATTTATAGTGGATTTTACTAGCCCATCAGCAAATAAAGTGATGTCATCACTCATTGCATGAATTTGATAATATCCATTAGGATAAGGGGTTAACTGTGCCATACCTTGTGGTGTGCCTCGCTGACCATGAATGATAATCTCGGGTAATGCGCCATCAGCTTCTTGCCATTGAGCAATATATGATGCTTTAAACTCTACCATTCGCTCGGTATGGATACCGACCATATCATCTATTTCCCCTGTCTGAAAACCACAAGCATTTATCAAGTAGTCAACATTGACAGACATACTGTGAGTGTTTTGATTGGGAGCAGTCTCTTTTTGTTGTTGGGTTTGGTAGTGAATTTCCCATTGCTTCATAGAAGCACGATTATCTGAAGTAATGGGCTGAATGGGTTTAACCGTTGTCACGACCGTATTGGTTAAAACAGTGACGCTTTGTTCAGATGACAACGCAAGCTGAGTAGATGCTGATAAACGAAAGATATTCCAGCCGTATTCTTGGACAGCGATGATTGGAAACTTTAGTGTGTCTAAATCCAGATAGCGACTGGCATTCGCTATCCATTGCTCAAGAGTTTTAGGTTTAGCGATGGCTGGTTGGCGTGCCAATGCTTCTAACTCTGCTCGTTCAAATAACTGATAATACTGCTCAGGTTTACCCAATACTTGATTGCTCGGGTCAAGGTCGACCAGTTGTTGATATCTTTGCGTCAGCAATTGTAGTCGTGGGAGTAGCGCCAAAGGTGAGCCACTGTCTCGCTTTGGAATAGCAATGACTGTAGGGCGTACGTCGATGCTATGTGGATACAGGCGAATCATATCAATCGCTTGTTGTAACAAGGTTAGGCAATCTTTATCAGGTATCTCTCGGTATAGGTTTCCCCCTGCGTGTAGGTGGCACATTGGAGGAGCACTTACCAAGCTGGCATTACGCTCAAAGAGATATGTACGGATACCAAGTGATGCTAAACGAAGGGCAATGGTAGAGCCAGCAATGCCTCCACCAATGATACCAACTTTAAGGCGAGGGGAAGATGTTGTTACATTATTTATTGTGGTCATGGCGGTATGTTGTTGATAGTAGATGATAAAAATTATCAATAAGGTAATATGTTGATTATATATCGAAGGTAGAATGATTTGCTGGTCAATTTTGGTATCAGTTTAATAAGAAAAATAAAAGTGCATAAGCTTGCGACATGGCTCAAAATCCGTTAAAATCGCCGTTTAATTTTCCCACTGGGGAAGGGCTAAGAGAGCAAATCTTTGGTATTATATGCTGGAATAAGCCAGTGATGTAATGGCTGATGATTAAGATGCGCTTAGTGCCTCAGTTACGTGCAGTATGACTGCATATCGGACATAGAGAGAAGTTATTATGCGTAAAGATATCCACCCAGAATATCACGAAGTTTTATTTCATGACACCAATGCGGATGTTTACTTTTTAACTCGTTCAACAGTTGCTACAAAAGCAACTCGTGAATATGAAGGTAAAGAGTATCCTTACTACCCACTTGATATTTCAAGTGCATCACACCCTTTCTATACTGGTGAGCAACGTAAAACTTCTAACGAAGGTCGTGTTGCTAGCTTTAACAAACGCTTTGGCGCATTTGCTGGTCGTAGCAAGAAAAAAGCTTCTGAATAAGCTTTATCTATTGCCTGTCAGTTAATGACAAAAAACCGCTATTTCTAATAGCGGTTTTTTTGTGCTTATATTTTTTATCCTTTTTATCACCTTTAATAGTAGTGAAAGGTGATGTTTGTCTATTTTAGTCCTTTTTGACTATTGTGAATATATAAGCTGTTAAAAAATCTGTGAAACACTTGCCTACTATGACCAAACAGATAAGAGAACTCACCAGTTCAAAGTGCTTTAAAGGTAAATTTTTACTGCAGATTTGTCTACTAAAACCAAAGTAAAAAATGCTGTAACGCTTGTTATAACAACGTTAGAAAAGTTTTCCCCATTACCTGTGGATAACTTTGTGGATAACTTGATACTTGACAAGGGCATGCCCTGATAATATCTAGGCTGGGATAAAATTGTTCATTTTTTGAACAGTTTTTTTATACAATAAAATCAATAACTTACAATAAGTGTTTCTGGTTGAATAAAAAAATTGAAAAAAAAATGAAATTTTTTTGGCAGAGAATATGTTTCACGTTAAGGGAGTGATAAGGAAGTTTTTTCTGTGGATAACTAAAATTTACCTTGACATTGGGCAAAGTTATGCTCAATGCCAAGAGGTAAAAAAATAAAGAGTAAAATAGCTCAAATATAGGCTAAATTATGCTTGCTGACTCATTCACTTATTTACTCATTCACGCCAGCCCATGGCTTTTTCATCACAGATAACTTCTAAAGTTTCTAGCTCTTTCGTTAGTAAAGTGAGCATGTTTTCAACATCAGGCAAGATTTGGCTACAAGCAGTGATACCAAATTCAATTTTGTTAAGGTAGCTCGAGAGAGTGATATTCATTGCTTGCCCATTTAAGACAATGGAAGCAGGATAGAGGGCTTTTAGTGGCGCACCATTCCAGTACAAAGGTTTTGTTGAGCCGGGAACATTGGATATGATGATATTAAAGGCTTGTTTTTGGGGAAAAGCC
Organism: Psychrobacter sp. I-STPA6b; assembly: GCF_020662265.1. Taxonomy (GTDB): domain Bacteria; phylum Pseudomonadota; class Gammaproteobacteria; order Pseudomonadales; family Moraxellaceae; genus Psychrobacter. The sequence goes on along the minus strand of NZ_VEWM01000063.1, from coordinate 210,175 downwards.
TTAGTAAGAAGGTTTAGACCTGCCCATGAATAGACAATGCCACTATAGTTGATGACTTGTGCCTGATTCATACGTCCAAATCTTTGTTTACCATTATTCATACTACGGTGAATGGTTTTGATTCTAGCCAATGGTTCTTCAAGGTTGGTACCTAAATTGGCTAGAATAAAAGAGACTTGATTACCATGAATACTATCATCTTGGCGTAACGAGATGGGGACAAAAGCAATCAAAGGCTTTTTGGGTAGGGCATTGAGTCCTAGTAAATATTGGCGCAATGCACCCGCACAAACTGCCAAAACCACATCATTGAGGCTAACTTTGAGTATTCTAGCAATGCGTATAAAGCGTTTGAGTGAGTATGATTGAGCCACAAGTCGTCTTGAACCAGAAATGCGTTGATTTAAGATGCTGGCAGGTGCTTGGGTGGTGCTGATATAGTCAGGATTATTACGCTCAAGAAAGCTTTTTTTTAGCTCACGATAGACGGGTTTTATTGTGCCAATTTGTTCTTTAAGCAATTGTAGAAAAGGTTTATGAATGGGCAGTAAGGCATCGACTTGATTACGATGACGGGTCATCAGTGACCATACTGGCAGACTCATGATTTCGTTGGGTGATTGTGATAGTGATTTTTGAATCAGTCGCATCGCCGCGATACCATCAACCAGTGAATGATGGATTTTAAAGTATAGGGCAAAACGCTCTGGTTTACCTGTGCTCTCAGGCTCAATACCTTCGATAATATGACACTCCCATAACGGCTTAGCACGGTCAAGTAAGCGTCCGTGTTCTTGAGAGATATAGACGAGTAGTTCTCGCATACGTGCAGGCTTTGGTAGTGCGAGATGACGGAAATGATGGTCAACATCAAAGTCTTTATCATTTTTCCAAAAAGCAAGTTTGTCTAAGACTTGGTTGAATGGAAAGGTTGGTAGTACAGTAGAAGTCTGCATCTGATGTACTAGTTGATACACAAAATCTTTATCGGCATCGACGGGCAGTTCAAATAAAAATAAACCTCCCACATGCATCGGCTGACTACGTGACTCTAGTATTAGAAATAACTGGTCTACGGCAGTGAGTAAGCGCATGAAATGTCCTTAACTAAAAAACAATCTCACCTTGTATCCTCTTTTGCTCATCAAGATAAAATAGAGATGGCTAAAGTAGCACACAAGGAGAGTAAACTTGAGTGATTAGAGAAGCTGAGCTTTACTGGCAAACCAGACAGAATACTTGTAAGGTTGAATATGAGTAACTTAGTTTTTATAAATAACTAAACTAATTACTAACTAGCCAGCAAAGACAGTTTATTCTCGCTTATTGGAAAAAATAGCCAGTTTGTGGTGAGCTGGCAAGTGCTTGACGGCGCATGGGCATACGTCCTGCTAAGTAGGCTTCCCGCCCTGCGATAACGGCATGTTTCATTGCAGATGCCATCAATACTGGATTTTTGGCATAGGCGATGGCAGAGTTCATCAAGACACCATCACAGCCTAGCTCCATAGCAATAGCAGCGTCAGAAGCTGTACCAACGCCAGCATCTACCAATACAGGAACAGTGGCATTTTCAATGATAAGGCTTAGGGTGTGGCGATTTAGCAAGCCAAGACCTGAGCCAATCAGACTACCTAATGGCATAATGGCAACACAGCCCATTTGTTCTAGCTCTTTAGCAACGATAGGGTCATCGGAGGTATAGACCATAACATCAAAACCATCATCAATGAGGGTTTGTGCGGCTTTGAGCGTTTCTGTGACATTGGGGTATAAGCTGTCTTTGTCACCCAGCACTTCAAGTTTGACCAGATTGTGTCCATCTAGTAACTCACGCGCTAGCTGACAGGTTCTAATGGCAGACTGGGCATCGAAACAGCCTGCGGTATTGGGTAGTATGGTGTAGCGAGAAGGAGGAATGACATCAAGCAGGTTGGGTTCATCTGCATTTTGTCCAATGTTTGTACGTCGAATGGCGACGGTCACGATTTCTGCTGCAGAAGTGCTAATGGCTTGTTCGGTTTGCTCAAGATCTTTATATTTACCTGTACCAACGAGCAGGCGAGATTGGAAAGTGCGTTGACCGATAATAAGGGGATCATTTGCTTCGTTGGCTGGGGCTTGGGTTGCTGTGTTTTTAACTGTATCTGACATGGTGTTTTATCCGTTTGGTTTGTTATCGTCAACTCATGATATGCTGACGGGAGTCACAAAAGCTTATGATAAGGCTGTTAGAGTCCATATAAGATAAGGATTGCCTTGCTTGAGACAGCTTGTTTCCAGTCAGTAGCTCAATTTTCTAGTGAGGAAGAAGCTCAACAGACCCTAAGTATTTTTAATAAGTGCTGCTAAGTTATCTATGTTTCAGTCATTGATAAAAAATCATTTTATCTATTGTGTTTTTACACAGCCTATATATTTTATATAACCTCTAAGATACACTATCATATAGCATGATAGAATCAGCAAATGTATGGTTGATAATATGATTTATTTATCAATAATCTGTTAAATTGTAAGCACTGACTAAAGGTGCAATTTGTGCTTCTAGTCGCTATTTTGTCATCATAAAATGATATTTAATCAACTATAACGCGCTATTATATCAAATCATTGCGATATACAGGCGATATTCAACGATATTAATCCGCTAAAATACATATCTTATAAGTAGCTAATCGGTAATATTGTCAGTCTTTACGTTATAGTATATAAAAACTTTTTATGAGTTTTACTATATTGTTACCATAATTAACCACTAAATGTGTGCCAACCATGTCTTTTCTACCTTATAGCTTTGCCAAGCGCCATCAAATTTTAGTTTTACCTTCACTGGATACTTCATTACCACCAACCATTGTACTCACATCACAAACACCATTACCGGCCATCAATGAAGCGGTGCGCTATACATTGACACATGGGCAGTCACAAGCACCACAGTATGAAACGGTTGATGAAGAAGAGTTTGAGAAACGTTTATCCGTTGCCTATGCAGGGAATACAGGTGAGTCGCAACACATTGCTGCAGGGTTAGAAGACCATCCTGACTTGGTGAGTTTGGCAGACAGTGTGCCTGAGACAGAAGACTTGATGGATCAGCAAGATGATGCGCCAATTATTCGGCTGATTAATGCTTTATTGTCTGAGGCAATCCGTTTGAATGCCTCAGATATACATATTGAGACATTTGAAAAGCGGTTGGTGGTGCGTTTTCGAGTTGATGGTGAGCTAAAAGAGATTGTCAGTCCAAAACGCCAGCTATCACCATTGCTTGTTTCGCGGATTAAAGTCATGGCAAAGCTAGATATTGCAGAAAAGCGTGTGCCACAAGATGGACGTATTAGTTTGCGACTGGCAGGACGAGAAGTGGACGTACGTGTTTCAACGCTACCGTCAAACTTTGGTGAGCGGGTGGTGATGCGTCTACTAGATAAGCAAGCAGGGCGTTTAAATATGACCTATCTTGGTTTATCTGACCATGATTACAAAGAGCTAAAATATTTGATTCATCGCCCTCATGGAATTATTTTGGTGACAGGTCCGACAGGGTCAGGGAAGACAACCACTCTGTATGCAGCACTGACAGATTTAAATGACCAAACTCGCAATATTTTAACTGCTGAAGATCCGATTGAGTTCCAGCTTGATGGTATTGGACAAACTCAGGTCAATAATAAGGTGGATATGACCTTTGCCAGAAGTTTGCGTGCTATGCTACGTCAAGACCCTGATGTGGTGATGGTAGGGGAGATTCGTGATTTGGAAACGGCTGAGATTGCCGTTCAAGCGTCATTAACAGGGCATTTGGTATTATCAACACTACATACCAATACGGCTATTGGTGCGGTTACTCGTTTACAAGACATGGGCGTTGAGCCGTTTTTATTATCATCATCATTGATTGGTGTCGTGGCTCAGCGTTTGGTGCGTACGCTATGTCAGCACTGCCATACTTGGCATACGGCAGATGCGGTACAGACAGAGCTATTTGCTGAGCTGAATATGGTAAGTGATGCAGTGATACAGCTACCCAAACCAGTTGGCTGTGATAAATGTAACCAGTCTGGCTTTAAGGGACGAACTGCTATTTATGAAGTTGTGCCGATTGATGATAACTTACGGCAGATGATTCATCGTAATTCAGCAGAGTATGAGCTGGAGAATTATGCTCGCCAAAAAACAGCTTCGATTCGGGCTGATGGTTTAAAAAAGGTGCTGGCAGGCAAAACAACGTTAGAGGAAGTCTTACGGGTGACTAAAGAAAGCAGTGCTGAAAACCCTGTATAGCATTGAATTTGATATAGATTGAGAAAGTTGACAGTGAGTTTGCTTGATAGCACTTCATAGGTTACTTACAAAGTCATAAATCAATAAAACCTGCGCTACCAATCAGGGTGTTGCAGGTTTTTTAGTCTTTTGGTGACGGCTTTTATTTATGAGCCATCTATTTTCTTATTAAACATTTTGTTACAATATTGCCGAGAATAATTTGAGGCAGGCAGTATGGATTCCAACCCAAAATCAGCAGTATATACAACAAAATCGCTACAGCGCCCAACGACAGGTAGTCAGGCATTACAGTTATTAAAAGAGGGCAATGAGCGCTATGTACATAGTCTCAATGATGCCAATCCAATGATGCAAAAGCGCCCTGCATTGATTCATGAGCAAGATCCATTTGCCATTATCTTGGGCTGTTCAGATGCACGCGTACCTGTAGAGATTGTTTTTGATCAAGGGCTTGGTGATTTATTTGTCATTCGTGTTGCGGGCAATGTGGTTGCACCATCACAGATTGGCTCAGTTGAGTTTGCCGTTGAAAAGTTTGGGACACAGTTGGTTGTTGTACTTGGGCATTCACATTGTGGTGCAGTAACGGCTTGTGTGGAGACACTACTGAATCCTGAGCAAAACTACTCACCAAACTTGCAGTCTATTGTTGATCGTATTCGCCCCAGTGTTTACAACTTGCATGAGTTGGCATCAGCAACGGGTGCAGATGTAGATAAAGACATTCTAATAGACCGCTCTATACGTGCAAATGTGCGCATGTCCGTTAGTCAGTTAAAGCATGGTTCTCGGACGTTAGAAGATATGGTTAGTGCTGGTAAGCTGTTGATAGTTGGGGCAGAGTATGACCTAAAAACAGGTCAGGTACATTTTCTGCCCACTTAATATATGTGCTTGGTTAGTCAGTGATAAGTTTTAGCGTTTTTTACTGCGCCCCTGTACTGCTTTATAGCGTCCGTCTGTTTTATTAATAACAAATACCCGTCCACGTCTGCGAACAACTTGGCAGTCAGGGTGGCGTAGTTTAGCACTCTTTAATGAGCTTAATACTTGCATGGCTCTCTCCATTGTCTGTAATGAAAATTGAGTAGTTGGTAAATTTTAAAAAGAACGCTAACTGTAGTGAAAAGGATAGCGTCATTTAATACTTTAAAATACCTAATATAATTGAAATGTTATAACATAACAATTGATTATCATAGATGATATGAGAATAATTATCAATAGTTATATGTAACAATGTAATATAGTTGGAGAAAAGCTGTGCTTCAAGAACCACTGAACAGCGATGGTGTTGCTATTATTTATTGTATAACTTACTACGGCACTTGGTTGAGTCTGTATTTGCTTTAGGGTCTGCTGAACATTCATCTTTATAGGGAAAATTGAGATACTTTTAATAAATAGTGTTTTAGTCAAGGCAAAGCACGCAGGTAGCTGATTCATCTAGATGGGATATTAACCAGTTCATTGATGCTTCATCATGCAAATTTAGCCAATTTCTACATGAAAGTAAAAAAAGCGCTATTCTCTGTAGATATTAGCCTAACGGGATGACAGTTCAACAGATCCTAGACTGTTTCAACTATATAAATGCTGTAGGAAGTTAAAAAATTATGTTTGGTTGGGATCTTAGTACAGTAAATAGGGGCTATTATATATACAGCCCCTTGCCTATATATTTTATTGATATGTGTATTGGCTATGGGGTAGGGTTTGGATAGTTGTTAGGTTTTAGCTCTTATCAAATAGCCCCATAGCTACATGTAGGGCAGGATTCACATCTTTACTATTAACACTGTTATTGGCTTGGTGTGGTAGTGGTTGAGACGGAGTATATCCTTGACTTAAATCACTTGATGTTGATTGTGAGTCATTTAAGGCTGAATGCTTGTTTGAGTAACTTTGCATTTCTGCCTTATTGGTATTTTGTACAGGATGATTGTCAGTTAATCCAAATAACTCGTCAAATAATGGAATAGAATAAGAAGATTGGCGCACAGGTTTATCAACATGATATTTAAGTAAGTTTAGCGCGACTAAACGTGTGAGGTTCACATGTTCATATAGCTCTGCAAACAAATCTTCAATTTCTGATTTCAGCTCATTATCGCTAGTATCGTAGTGTGCAACCATCTCTAATACAGCTTTTTCATTATCTGTTAAATCTATATCTGAAGATAAGAGATTTTGCTTTGCAAGAGCAGTGCAAGTAAAATGTTGAATAGCAATGGCCATAGAATTATCCTTTTTCGTTTTGAACATTACAGTATTTTAATTCATCATCCTAACCTAAAAGCACACTGTAGTCATACTTTAATAGGATAATACTTAAACATTTAAATGCAAGTAAAATTTATTTAGTATGTGTATTGTATCAGTATTTTTTGATTTAACTTGACTTAGTAGTGATTAAATATATACAAATGCTTTGTTAGTTTGGTTAAACAGTACAATTTTAGTTCATGGTATGATAGCTAGTATTCTGCCTATTTTAGAGCCTAACAGATGAACTATGATACTTAGTTGACTTATAATATCTGCTTTCCCATAAATTTGGATGATTCTTTAGAAATTTTGGACTTTCGAGTCTTAATCTATTGTAACATTTAGTAATTTTATAGCAAGTGTTAGGATTTTATAGCATCATTTGGTAAGTTAGACTTTGATTTATTTAGAAAAAATTGACTATGTAAGGAGTTTACTATGAGTAAGAGTGTTATAACTACTTCTGTACAACCTCAGCCTTCTAATAGTGTACAGATAGATGGTGTTCAGCCCATTGCTGCTCAAACTCAAGGGTTTACATTTAACCATACCATGCTTCGAGTTAAAGACCCAAAGAAGTCTTTGGCATTTTATACAGGTGTTATGGGTATGACACTGTTATGTGTTAAAAAGTTTCCAGAGATGTCATTTGATTTGTACTTTTTGGCGCAGTTATCAGAAGAAGAGCGTCAAAATCTTCCAGAGGGAGATGACTTGGCTATCCATGCGTTTCGCCAGCGTGGTATTTTAGAGTTAACCCATAATTATGGAACAGAGAATCAGGCTGATTTTAGTTATCATGATGGTAATGCTGAGCCTCAGGGGTTTGGGCATATTTGCTTCAGCGTGCCAGATTTAGAGGCCGCAGTGGCTTGGTTTGATGCCAATGATGTGGTCTTTAAGAAGCGTCCAGAAGACGGTAGTATGAAAAATATTGCGTTTATTAAGGATGTTGATGGTTATTGGATAGAAATTGTACAGGCAGATTTAATGGTTTAATGTGCTTTATGGTTGAGTCGTCGCAGTGTTGATGGCTTATATTGTGTGTGATTGACTCAATATTTGAATCAGACTGTGTTCGACTGACTCTATTTTCGGATTTATATATAAGGAATATATCTTATTATGCCCACTCCAAGCATGACTCAAAATGTTAAACAAAATGTCGTTGAAAAGGTCAGCGAATATCAGACCATTGCTTCTGCAGCTCATGATATGTTTGCTGACTTTATGGAGCGAGTGCCTTATTTTATCGTTGCTTTTACTGTCTTTTTGATTTTTTGGGCAGCATCAGCACTGTTTAAAAAAATAATCATCAAGGCGCTTAGCAGTAATAAATCTCATCGCAATTTGATTAAGGTCTTTCAGCGTGTTGGCGGTGCATTGATTTTGTTTATCGGCTTTATGGTCGCTATGGTGATTGCTATTCCAGGGTTTACACCTGCTAAGCTGATTGGTGCATTGGGTATTGGCTCTGTGGCGATTGGTTTTGCATTTAAGGATATTTTTCAAAACCTATTGTCAGGGATTTTATTATTACTATCAGAGCCATTCCGTATCGGAGATCAGATTGTTTCAGGTGATTATGAAGGTACAGTAGAGGATATCAAGGTACGTGCGACGACGATTAAAACTTACGATGGTCGTCAAGTTGTGATTCCCAATTCGGACTTATATACGGCTGCACTAACGGTGAATACTGCCTATAAGCAGCGCCGATTACAAGTTGATGTTGGTATTGGCTATGATGATGATATCCGTACAGCGAAAGCAGCGATATTACAGGCGTTAGACAGTGCTGAGACAGTATCTCGCCGTGCTGAACCTTCAGTAATTGCCACTGCTTTTGGTGATTCAAGTATTGATTTGACCGTGCGCTGGTTTATTGATAATGGTACACAAGCCAATAAAGTAGCTTCTATCCATGAGGTGATTGTGTCGATTAAAGATGCCCTTGATAATGCTGGTGTCAATATTCCTTTCCCCATCCGTACTTTGGATATGGGTGATGCCTCGGTTAATGCCATTGTTGATAAACTGACTAAGCAACAAATGACAACACAAGCACAGTCACCATCATCTGAACATAAAGCGCCTGAATAATGGCAGTCATGATGGATATCTGTCTTTATATATTGAAGTAAATAAAAATAGCGGCTATTGTTTAGCCGCTATTCTTTTAATTAAGTTCAGTATTAAATATTAAGTATTTGGTAGCTTAGTTAGGTTGCTTATATGTTGTATGGCACGATTTACAAGAAGCCCCCACTTCTTTAAAGGCAGACTCAATATCAGCGACGCTGGTTGCATTTTGGGCATCAGCATTTAGCTGTGCGGTTGCTTGCTCAAACTTTTGTGCTTCTGCTTCAAAGCCAGTACGGTCTGACCAGACAGCATCAGTAGAGCCACCTTTAGCATTTTCATCTTGGAAATGCTGCCAAGGCTTAGAGGCATCTTCAGCCATAAAAGCAGCTTCTTCTTGGAATTTTTGTGCATCAAATGTATCAGGGTTTTTTACCATACCACCCATAACTTGCATGGCATCGCCCCAGTTTGACATGATATCTTGACGTGCTTTAACACTCTCATTTGAGCCTGAACCAGTATTACTACAGGCACTGAGCATAAGACTGAGAGGTAATAGTACGGTGGCTAATAGGGTAGGTTTTATCTTCATAAAATCTCCTGTTGGCTAATATTAGACGGGTATAAGATGATTAGTGCTAGAAGTCAGTGTTATTTTAGACACTGATACACAATGCTTTTAAAGCGGTTTTAAAACGTTGTTTTTAAAGTGTTGAGTATCCTTACATTTGGACGATTGTGTTACTATTCCATGATGGAATAAAAGCTTAACAGGTTCTTATTCTATGTTATCTATTTGATAATTCGCAAGAAATTATTGTTAAGCTTTTGTTAGAATATGTCTATGGTAGGGGTGTTTTAGGTAAGCTATACGTCTTTATTATGGATATTTAACCAGTCACGTGGTTTGAGAAAATAGGTGGTCAATTGCTCTTCTGGAGTACCGACTTCTGGCTCATAGCGATAGTGCCAACTGGTTAAAGGTGGCAAGCTGACAAGGATGGACTCAATGCGTCCGTTACTTTGTAGTCCAAAAAGTGTGCCACGGTCATAGACAAGGTTGTATTCTACATAGCGTCCACGACGATAGAGCTGAAATTGGCGTTGTGCCTCGGTATAAGGTGTGGTTTTGCGTTTTTCAAAGATGGGTAAGATGCCATCAAGATAGCCTTGTCCAACGGCTTGCATAAAACGAAAACAGGTGTCAAAGTCCCAGCCCATACTTTCTGTATTTACATCATCATAAAATAGTCCACCAATGCCTCTTTGCTCATCTCGGTGACGTAGATAAAAATATTCATCACACCACTGTTTAAAGTCAGCATAGACCGTTTCACCAAATGGTGCACATAGGTCATGACAGACTTGATGCCAGTGCTGACAGTCTTCAATAACAGGATAAAAAGGTGTCAGGTCAAACCCACCGCCAAACCACCAAATTGGTGCTTCTCCCTCTTTGGTAGCCACAAAAAGACGAACATTGGCATGGCTGGTTGGTACATGGGGATTTTTAGGGTGAATCACCAAAGATACTCCCAGTGCTTGAGCTTCGCGTCCTGCAATATCAGGGTGGCGCGCAGTGGCTGATGCGGGTAGGTTTTTGACGTGAATATGACTAAACATCACCCCACCTTTTTCAATCACTTTGCCATCAGCTAAGACACAAGAGCGCCCACCACCACCTTCTTCACGGGTCCATTCATCAGCAATAAACTTGGCAGTGCCACCTTCTGATGCCTCTAGAGAGGCACAGATTTTTGCTTGTAAATCAAGTAGGAACTGTCGAACTTGTGCAATATGAGCATCTGTAGGATGGTTATTGTGCATATTTTTTGTTGATGTCATTTGTGTACTCCATATCTGGAAGTCATGAATATGTCATATTTATTATTGAGTCATCACTGTCATGTGTGTATGGTTAAATAAATACAGCTAATATGACTGATAAGACATTAAATGTGAAATAAGCGCTATTTTCTACGGCTAGTTTTCTACTGGTTGAAAGGTTAAATTGGGGTCTAATATATGTCCCATCTTATCTCGTTTGGTATTGAGATAAGCATTATTATGAGGATTAACACCCACAACTAAGGGTACTCGTTCAACAACTTCTATTCCTAATTCAGTGAGATAGTCCATTTTTGCTGGGTTATTGGTCATTAAACGTACTTTGCTGATACCCAGATGTGCCAGCATGGGGTAGCACATATCATAGGTACGTGCATCTGCGGGTAAGCCCAACATTAAGTTGGCTTCAAGCGTATCATGCCCTTGGTCTTGTAGAGCATAGGCACGGATTTTATTGGTAAGACCAATACCACGACCTTCTTGACGTAGGTATAATAATGCGCCACAGCCTGATTCTTGGATAAGTTGCATGGTGGCATTAAGCTGAGGGCCACAGTCGCATTTTAGTGAGCCTAGGGCATCACCAGTTAAACATTCAGAATGGATACGTACCAGTGGAATGGGCTGTGAATGGTTGCATTCTGGTGCATCATGCTTTTGAGCGTCACTTTGTTGAGTTTTACTAAGGGGCAGTCCCACCGTTAGCATGACATGCTCCTGACCATCTTCATTTTCAAATACATGAATGTCAAAGTCACCATAGCGGGTCGGTAGCTTGGCTTGGGTAATAAATTGATAGGACAACTTTTGCTCCTCTGTCGCTCCTAAGCGCTTTTAAATAATCTGTTATTATATCGTCAATTGCGAATAAAACCTACCATCGACTCAACACGCTTTGGACGTAACATAGCCATTGATTATGGCAACAATCAGCATAATAGATAAAAACGGATAAGGCGATATATCAAAAAAGATGCTATCATGCCACACTATTTTATTTTGACTATTCATACATCGTATCATACGCCTAAATTGATAAGGCTATCTTATTATAGTGGTTTATTAATGAGGTGGTAGAATTTACGCAAACTGCTAGGGACTCCTTTTAGCATCAGAGTTTGGGTTAGGTTTTGTCGAATTCATGATAAATCCTTTGGATTTTCATTTAGCAAAGCGATACTATGATGAGGTATTGATTTAGATAGGTCGTTTAGACAGCATAATGAGCATGGTCAGTTTTGACTTTATTTGCGTCCTTTAGTTTAGTTTTTGTTTCTTTAGTTTGGTTAGGTACATAACGCTTTATGCAGCAATCGCAACATTCTTCACAGTCGTCGTTTGATGTTAGTGACAATCGTCTTGATAGTGACGATGTTACCACTTCATCAGCACATGAGACGCCAGTATCATCTGAATTGCCAAACCTACCATCATTACAAAGAGTATTTGATGCGATACCAAGCGTGCGTCCGCAGACACCTTTATTAGACAAGATTGATTCACCACAAGACTTATCCAAATTGAGCGAAGCGCAGTTAATCACATTGGCAGACGAGCTGCGAGAGTACCTGCTATATTGTGCAGGGGTTAGTGGTGGTCATTTTGGGGCAAATTTGGGTGTTATTGAGTTAACCATCGCCTTACATTATTTATTTGATACTCCAAATGATAAGCTAGTATGGGATGTGGGACATCAAGCTTATGCGCATAAAGTTTTGACTGGACGACGAGAAAAACTACTCAGTATTCGTGCCAAAGATGGATTGACAGCGTTTCCTGAGCGTCATGAATCAGAATATGACTGTTTTGGAGTCGGTCATTCTTCGACAGCCATTTCAGCAGGTCTTGGCATGAGCTTGGCTCTGCGTCATCAAAAAAAGTCTGATAAAGTTGTGTGTGTTGTTGGTGATGGTGCTATGACAGGTGGTATGGCATTTGAAGCAATGAATGATGCAGTACAACAAAATGCCGATTTATTGGTCATCCTCAATGACAATGATATGTCTATTTCCTGTGCCATTGGTGGTTTTTCACGTCATTTAGCGATGCTTTGGCAGGCTGGTTATCAAGTGGATATCAGTGCCTCAGGCAAGCCAAAGCTCAAGCTACGTCCAGATATGAACTTTGATGATCGCCGTGCTAGACATGGTGAGAGTCGCAAAATTCCTCAAGTAGCGGATAACTTAATTCGGGCGATTGGCTTTACTTATTTTGGACCTTTTGATGGGCATAATCTGCCTGAGCTTATGCGTGTGATTCAGCGTGCAAAGCAGTTGTCAGGTCCTGTTTTGATTCATATTTATACCACTAAAGGCAAAGGTTTTCTGCCAGCAGAGCAAGACCCTGTCGGCTATCATGCCATTGGTAAGTTACCAACAGAAGAGCAGGCATCAGAGGATAGTAAACAAGGCAATTGTAGTGAGAGTGAGGTCAGTCAGCATCGCAAAAAATATTCGCAAGTTTTTGGTGAGTTTATTTGTGATAAAGCTGTCAGTGATACTGACTTGATGGCAATCACACCAGCAATGGAAGAAGGGTCGGGTATGACAGAGTTTGCCCATCAGTTTCCAGAGCGTTTTTTTGATGTTGCTATTGCTGAGCAACATGCTGTTACGTTAGCTGGTGGTATGGCAACGCAAGGTGTGAAGCCCATTGTGGCAATTTATTCGACTTTTTTGCAACGTGGCTATGACCAGCTTATTCATGATATTGCCCTACAGAATTTAGATGTACTATTTGCTATTGATAGGGCAGGCTTGGTTGGTGAAGATGGTGCGACGCATGCTGGTGTATTTGATTTGGCATTTATGCGCTGTGTTCCTAATATGGTGATAGCTACACCAAAAGATGAAAATGAATGCTATCAGTTGCTTAATACTTGTTATGAGTATCAAGGTCCTTCTGCTGTGCGCTATCCTAGAGGTCTGGGTGTTGGAGCAGTGATTCAAAAACCTGCACAGTGTTTTGAGGTCGGACGTGCGGTTATCGAAGCTGTCTATGATGCTGTAAGAACAGATAGCAAGGTTAAGCAAACAGACGATATCAAAGGCAACCCATCTAAAAAAGTTGCTTTGTTGGCATTTGGAACAATGGTGGCGACAGCAAATGAAGTGGCACAAATTTTAGCAAATCAACAGGCTTTATCCGTTACTGTAGTGAATATGCGTTGGGTAAAACCGTTAGATACAGATATGTTGCATCAGCTTGTGGCTCAAGGTGTGACACATATGGTGACACTTGAAGAGCATGCGGTGATGGGTGGTGCAGGTAGTGCGGTTAATGAGTATTTTATTAATCAATCTGCCACACAATCAGTCATGACGAATGTGCCTCATTTATTAAATATTGGTATTCCTGACCGTTTTATTGCGCATGGTAGCCATGAGCAACAGTTGGCAGATTGCCAGTTAGATAGCGCTGGTATATTAGCAAGATTGACTCAGTGGTTATAACCACTGCTTTGGATGGCAGTTTGACTGTGATTTATCCAATGTATATTTGCTAAACTATGGTGCATTAAACTGGGTATTGTCTAGGGTTTATATGATTATCAATAAATCCTAGCCCTAGTAATGATGCCTAATCAATCAAAATTATTTTATAACTTTTTCATTAACAAGATAGTGGATACCTTATGGAACCTATGGTCGTGATAGCAGTACGTGCTGCTCAAAAAGTCGGTGCAGAAATTTTAAAAGCTCACCAAAATCGTCATAAAATCGAGCTGGATATTCAGTCAAAGGGTTTAGATGGTTTGGTTACCCGTATTGATAGATTCAGCGAAGAGCTCACCATTGAAACGCTTAAATTTAATTATCCTAATCACTCTTTTTTAGGAGAAGAGTTTGGGTTGCAAGAAGGTCAGGGGAATGATGCTGATTGGTGCTGGGTGATAGACCCACTAGATGGTACACATAACTTTGTGCATGGTGTGCCACATTTTTGTGTGTCAATTGCAGTTCAGCATAAAGGTGTGACCGAACATGGTGTGATTTATGACCCAGTGCGTGATGAGGTCTTTACTGCCAGTCGTGGTAAGGGCGCACGCTTAAATCAGCGCCGTTTGAATGTCACTGACCAAAAAACCATTGCCAAAGGATTATTTTCAACAGGACATCCATTAGAGCGTAAAGTTGGTAACGAAGTCATCTCTTATGCCAAGGCACATTTTGAGACATTGCAAAGAATCTGTGAAGAAGGCGGTCAGGTGCGTCGTTTGGGCTCAGCAGCGCTAGACTTGGCATATGTAGCATCTGGTCGATTAGATGGTTATTTTGAGATGTCATTAAAGCCTTGGGATATCGCAGCAGGTGAGCTTATCGTCAATGAAGCACGTGGTATTGTGGTCGACCATAAAGGCGCACCCAATGCAATGGAGACAGGCTCTATATTTGCGTGTAATGTTAAGCTGTTAAAGCCATTGATGCAGATGGTTGTGCCTGTATGGGGCGATGCTGTGCGAGGCTAGTGAGTAGATATTAATATCAAACAAAGCCAGCTAGATATAGCTGGCTTTTGGTTTTTTAGTATCAGTAATGCTGTTTGTAAAGTGTTCTATCTGTTCTACTTACTCTATTTTACTTCTCACTCGTATCATTCTCAGGACTATTTTTTGAGGATATGGAGCTGTCAGTAGGCGCACTGTCTATCTCAGAAGGTTTAGAGTTATCTTGGTCATTGGCAAGAGAATCACTGTTGGTAGTAGACTCTGATGATTCTAATGCTTTTGATTCTTGGTTATTTTGCTTGTTGCCGAGTTGACGTTGTTTTAGCTCTGATTTTGGTATCCATGCCCAAGTCATTTCAACGGTGATGGGGTCGCGTTTGTTGGTATCAGTGCTACGGTCTTCTATCACACAGGGTATGACCATTTCACCTTTTGGTGTGTTAAGGATATGCAGACGCTGTTCGTCAGAAAGTGTGGCGATGGCGGCAACTTGTCCTTTTTTGAGCGGACGATAAAAGTTTACTTGATAGGATTTTACCAATAGCACTCGGTCAGAGGGCAGATTTAGCCCTAAGATAAAGCCAGTAGCTGTTTCAGCAAGCAGGGTGACAGCGACAGCATGGACAGTGCCAATATGATTCTGCACATTTTTTTCGTTATCAAGACTGACGACAATCTTGTTGTGTGAGACAGATTCATAATACACACCTGTTGTCCCTACAAATGGTACAATTTTACCAAATGCGGTGGTCAAAACTTTTGCACGTACACTGTTAGGTAGATATTTGGTAATGGCTAATATTTTACTAAATTGATTGTTGACAGGCTTTAGACCAGTAGATTCTGAGGTGTCGCTTTGAGTGTTAGGGCTTTCTATATTAGACATGTTGTTATTATCTTGGTTGCGGTTGGTTAACTTACTAAATAATGAAGTCATGTTCATCTTCCTAATGAGTGATGCTGTGCATGCCTTGCGCATTTTAACGTGCTAGGTGGTATTCAGCCAGTTGCTTTACTGTACTATGGGGTCAGAGCGCTTGATTGTAATTAAGTCATAATTAGATGTTATTTCAACATTTTTTGCAGTGAATTTATATTAGGCTCTGTTGAACATTTAATCCATTAGGATAATATTTGTAAGGTATGTAGCTACTTACTTTGGTGTAAAAATTGGTTAAATTTTTCTTACTCGGCGTTAATGAACTGGTTCATACCTCAATATTAACTGTATTCATTGCCTAATTAAGCCAAATTGCCCTCAATTTTTCCTACAAAGATAAAAGTTCAACACATCCTAGCATTCTTTTTTTATTATTGTGATTTTGTCTATGTCTTCTTCCTTTGCAACAAGTTTTCTTACAAAGTTACCAAGTCAGCCAACCAACTTAATTTTAACAGGGGTGGCAGGGACTGGTAAAACACACCATTTATTACAGATTCAGAAGCTTTATGATCAGGCATTACCAGTAGAAACGGCAAAGGTGACTCAGCAAATATTAGCAGAGGTTAGCTGGCGTGAGGTGGTGTGTGCAGTATTGCTTCTGGAAGATAGAACGATGAAAGTACGAGAAATTGTGGATCATGCTTTATTTCAAGCAAAAGCACGAGCAAACAAGCGCACAGATAGTCTGTCACAAACGGTATGGAGTGTATTGCAAACATACGGCAAAGTATTAGAGAAAGAGACTCATACAAAGACAAACAGTGATAGTGCTGACAAATATGGTACATATGGCACACAAGCCAGTGTCAATTATTTTGCACAAAGTAGTGATAAATCATGGTATTTGCTAGACGATATGAAAAGCCATGTGGCTCAGTCTTTAGCAGAGATATTAGCGGTTGCTAAGTCACTACAGTCAGCGGAGTCAGTCATGTCTACCTCCACCGCCACACACACAATTTCTCGCAGTATGTTGGTTAGCTTTCATCAGGCTTATGGTTATGATGAGTTTGTAGAAGGTATCCGTCCACAGTTAGATACACAGACAGGGCAGATGCAATATCGTATTGTATCTGGTGCATTTTTAACATTATGTCAACGTGCATTGTCTGATCCTGAGCATCGTTATGCCATGTTAATTGATGAGCTAAACCGTGCCAATGTGGCACAAGTTTTTGGTGAGTTGATGAGTGCTATCGAGCCTGACAAACGGGCAGGGCAGAAAAATGCCATGTCGATACATCTGGCGTATTCAGGTCGGCAGTTTAGTGTGCCAAGTAATGTTGATATCTATGCCACCATGAATGGGTATGATCGCTCTTTGGTTGCTTTAGATATGGCGTTTCGTCGTCGTTTTGAGTTTGTTGAACTACTGCCAACGGGAGCTGTATTGGCAGTGATTACAGATACATTAGGAGAAACAGTAGACTTGGCACAAATTTTAGAGGCAATAAATCAGCGCATTCAAGTATTGATAGGTGCAGAGGCACTACTAGGGCATGCTTTTTTATATGGTGTGCAGAGCATGCAAGATTTAGCTTTGGTGATGGCAAGGAAAATTTTACCGCAACTGATTCATTTGACTCAAACTATGATGACAGCACCACCTATACAAGTGTTATATCAAATTTTATATGGTGATATTGATATGACGCAGGTTCGTTTTCCTTTACTGATAAGTGCAAATATTCAGGAGCAGAGCGTACAAAATCATCATTTTTCTAATCATCAAGACTCTATTTCTAGCTGGAGTATGAGCCATCATTCATCACCACAACTACAATCACAACCACCCAAAATAGCACCAGAATTATTGCAAGCAATTAATGTAAGTACTGTTAGTGAGCTTACTATAGATACGCAAGATGCGAATAACCCCTACCTAAGCGCAGAGCCTTATCAGCAAATTTATCAAATCGGCTAAATATGGAAATGATGATAAAGCAATGGAAAAGATGATTTGTCTGGAGCATCAAATACTAGAGCAGAAAGATTTTGCCCATCAGCAAGATTTTGAGTATTTATTGTCGCAAGACCTGCCCTGTTTTACCTTACGTTTTTATAAAGGTATGCCACAACTTCTGGTTCGTCACTATCTAGCAATATTGCGGTTACCAAGTGGTCAATACCTTGAAATTTTGCCTAAAATCACCTTACAAGATATACAACAACATAAGCGCTTAGCCTTAGAGCAGAGTGCACGTTTTTGGATAGCAAGGATGTTAAAGCGTATCGCAGGGCGTTTATCTATGCAACCATTGCAAGTGACAGGTGACTATTCACGATTAGCACAAAAAGAGCTGACAGAGACCCTGCCACCTTGGTATGTTCAGTTATATCATGACTTTACAAATTTGATAATTAAGGTGAGCCAATGTTTACCTCGACACTATCAAACACAAAGACAAAATGCCACACAAATACAGGGCAAAATTAACTTTAAACAACAGATAAAGCATAATCTACATCGTCCACACTATATCATCTCTGAGCGTGAGCAGTTACAAGACAATGAATTATTGTGGCAATTTTTATTAACAGGTTGGCATTGTGCAAAAACTTGTTTATATGCAGACATACCAGATGTGATGGCAAACCAATATCAACGCCTGTATAACACTGAAATGTCATCACTTTTTGACATAACAAACCATCATCTATTAGCAGTGACACAGTATCAGTCAGCGTATCAAGCCTTACAACAGCAACAAGCTGGCTGGCAGAATCAATGCAATACAGAGCAAAGACAGTTTATTTATCGAGCCATTGAATGGGCATGGTGGTTTCTGCAACCTCGTATAGCCTCAGCAGACACACAAGGTTATCTACCACAACCTGCATTTATGCTTAATATGCCTTATGCCTTTGAGCTGTGGGTAACTGAAAGTTTGCGATATCAATTACAGACTGCTAAATCTCCCTACAAGCTACAGGCACAGCCAAGTTATGATTGGCTAGTAATGGAAGAAAACATGGGAGGAATAAAATCACAAAAAAATTGCCGACGGATACAGCCTGATATTTGTCTTATAAGGCAAAAAGATACTGAACAAAGAAATATTGAGACAGAAGCTCAAAATGCTCAGATTACTCATGTTATTGATGTTAAATATAAATCACTATCTCATAGCAGACAGATAGAAGCATCAGATTTATACCAGCTTCAAGCGTATCAGCACCATCTTCACGCTTCACAGGCTTGGTTGGTATATCCTGCCAATGCACAATTTCAAACACCGATTTTGTTACACCAGCTATCACCATCACGGCGAAGACAAAATATGACACAAACCATGATGATTGTGCCTTTTTGTGTGCAACAAGAAAAGTTATTGATTGATTTTTTGATATAAGTACAGGTAAAATCTACCTCATCCATAAAAAATTGGATAAATTATAAAAAAAATGAAAAAAGGTGTTGACAGGATATCAGATAGTCATTATTATATGCACCTCGATAGCGATGATGATTAACACAACATAAGGTGTTAATTTTACTTAAAAACTTCATCACTATCTACAATAGAAATATCGGAGTGTAGCGCAGTTTGGTAGCGCATCTGGTTTGGGACCAGAGGGTCGGGGGTTCGAATCCCTCCACTCCGACCATCTATTTCAAGAGCCTTACAGGCTTTTTTTTATGTATTTATTCCAGTAGAATCTATTCATATTTGGATAAATAGTAAGCCTTGAGCGCCTGTAGCTCAGTTGGATAGAGCATCTGCCTTCTAAGCAGGTGGTCGCAGGTTCGAATCCTGCCAGGCGCACCATTTTGCCTGCAAGTCTTGTCACCTCTTTGACAATATCTTATGGCGGCTGTAGCTCAGTTGGTAGAGCCCCGGGTTGTGATCTCGGTTGTCGTGGGTTCAAGTCCCATCAGTCGCCCCAATTTCCTATCTAATTTCATCACCTCTCCTTATTAGTATCTGACATTTATTTGTTTCAGATGTTCATTTTATGCTATCTATTGCTACTCTTTTATTTTAAATATTTTTAATTATTTTTATCTATTTATTAAACATAACATTCCTTTGTTTGTTTTCCATACAATAATTTTTCTTAATAATGACTTTCTATATGACAGTATAGAATTATTTATGACAGAAATATGACAATATTTCATAACAAAAGTTCATTATATTGTGCTAAATATCATAAAGACTAATTAAAATCGTTACCTTACTTTATAATAAGTATATGTATACCAAAAGAAGTTCTTGGGCTACTATGAGGGAGTCTATGAGATCGGCTAGCAGTTATTTTATAAAAACAGTATTAAATAAAATCCGGATATAGCAGTGTATCTGAGAGGGTAGCAGTCAATAATTATTTTAAATAAAAGGCTCCTATGGCGGTGTCAGAATTGGCTATGAAGTTGCTATTTTGATAAAAAGAGTTGTTAAATTTTAGTTTATATTTTTATAACAAAAAATAGACTTTTGTTTGTTTTTATTCTTGCGGTACTTATTCCAATTATTACAGATAGCTGACTACTATCTGTTTTTGTGAATACTTTCATGATTCTTTTCGTGGCAATCGTCTTTTTATTTTTAATCGCAGTCCATAGTGATAAGTTTAACTTGTGTTCATTGCATGGGTTGGTTATTTTCGCATTTTAATTCTTAATCTATATGCCGATTAAAATTATATTTAAGTATAGGTGTGTGGGCTGTATTAATGCTATTGATAAGTATTATTTGATAATGTGGAGGTTTATCATGTGCGTCCTGTGTACGGTTTGATCGTGCAATAGTGATAACAGTAAAGCTATCTATTAGTTTGTAACATAGCCCAAAAGGAATGCTCAATATTCGGTGAGAATATAAAACGCCAAAGCATAAATATAATGGTATTGATAAATAATAGGTTGAGAATATTTTACTGAGATGAGTTTTATATAAGTGGTAAAGGAAGGTATTAATGGACGCATTAAGCATGTTATTAAAGAATGTGCATTTGTATGAGACAAAATATTACTGTTTAAAGGGAAACGACAAATGGTCATATTCGCTAGCGCGCAAAGATACTATTATTTTTTATTTGGTTCTCAAAGGTGGATTTTGTATAGAGATTGACGGTATTCAGCGACAGGCTAGTACTGGTGATATTATTATGATTCCACATGCTAAGTATCATGTAAGCTATGCTATGGAGCATCATGGGAAATGCGCTAAGGCAATTGATGATTTATTGACACAAAGTGATAATAAGCCAGTACAGATTAATGACACTCAGGGTATGTGTAATGCTGATTTGGTTTTGGTTGAGTGTTCGTATGATAAAGAAGTGACACGACCTTTATTATCAGCATTACCTGATATGTTACCAGAGCATGGGCATCAATCAAAAACTGGGCGGAAGGTACTAGATATGGGTATGGAGTTTTTGTCCATTGAGTCAAGAGAAGAGCGTTTGGGTAAGTCAGCAATGATTAACCGTTTGGCAAGTCTATTGATGATAGAGTGCTTGCGTGCATATATTGAGAGTTTACCTGATGCGACAGATAGTTGGCTACGGGCGCTCAAAGATCCCTATTTAGCAAAGGCATTGGCAGTAATGCATAACTCTCCTGAGCAAAGCTGGACGATTAATCAGCTGGCTGAGATTGTGGGGATGTCACGTTCTAGTTTTGCAGAGCGTTTTAAGCAAGTAGTGGGTATGCCTCCATTGACATATTTAATAGATTATCGTATGCGTTTGGCAGCGCGATATTTGCGGTTACAGCAAAACAGTATTAGTCGTATTAGTGAGCTGGTCGGTTATTCTTCAGACTCTACGTTTAGTCAAGCTTTTAAGCGTGTTTATGGAATTTCACCTCGAAGTTATCGTCAAAAAATGATTGAGGAAGGACATTTTATAGGTGAATATAACGATGCTAATACCTCAGATGATGAATAGTTGATGAGATGGGTTTGGTGACAAAATATGTCAACTGTATCTATTCATCAGACGTAGGATGTCACTTTTGATGGTGAATATTTAGTATGATAGGGTGATGATTTCCCAAAAAGAGTAAGGCTTATGCTTTACTCTTTTTTTTATGCTTGTTGTTATAGGTATTTATGGTGGTATTTATCTAATTTAGCATTTATAGTGATAAATGATAATTATTGTCAGTGGTAGTCAGTTTAAGATGGTGTTTGATGTGACTTTATAGATAAGACATTGAGCCAGTGTACGATGACGGTGAGGCTAGTTATGAGTAGTAGTAAAAGTGCCAACAGTAATCAGGAGATAGCAGAGACTATGTTGGTAGTCAATGAAGAAGTAGATAATAAAGAAGTCTCTGATGAGCAGATGATCAGTAAGGCGACATTGATTGCTTTATTTGAAAAGATGCCTTTACCAATTATTAATGCTACAGATAAGAGTAGTTTAGAACAGGTTCAGGAGCAGCGCTTGGCTCTATATCAACAACAAAGAGAGCGTACAGCCAGTTTATATCTTGCACCAGAAATGATACGTCCTACTTATTTGATTCCAGTATTGCGTCAGCAGTTTTTGGAGTATCAACGTTTTTTGATGTCAAAGCGTTTGGACCAAAGAGGTGTGGTAGACACGAGTCATCTGGATTTATTGTGGAATCAGTTACATATTGTGGATGATTTGATTACCCAGATTGTTCAGAGAATGCCAGCACAACGCCCGACAGGTTGGCAGATTAGTTCAGGGGGATATAATTATTTACGTTTACCGACAGTAGGTCGACAGCGTATTCAGCAAGCCATTGCAGATCAAGGCAGTCTTAATAGCTATGTTCTGGGTCATTTTGGTGTGATGAGTTATACCAATGATCGAGCTTTTTTTATTGGACACTGTTTGGGTTACTTATTTTGCTGTTATTACTTGGCACATTTATCTATTCCTTATGGTGTGACCCCATTACATAGAGGTCATGTAGTTGGTTATGATTATGCCACATTGGATACGCCTCAGATGGTACGATTGCTACAGGCGATTGATGAAAGCTGTAAGAAACGTATTTATCAGCTGGCAGTTGTTTGTGCTCGTTTGAGTGATTATCGGACAGATAAACGTATTGAAAAGATGTTGATTGCAGAGGTGAATGGCTTTGATAAGAAACAACAGCAACAGCATTTAGATACGTTGTTAGAGCATGGGTTAATGCCTGATGCGCTGGATTAAGATACTGGATTGCTTATGTATAAAATAAGTGGTAATAAATAATATTAAAACAACTATATCGTAATCTGCGTGTAAATCCGTTATTATCTGTCAGTGATTGAGATGACGGCTATGATCTCTTTGCTAGTTGAGTTAGTAGTAATGTCATGGTTTGAGAAAATATTGGATATTAGAAAATACTGGATAAAAATGAATGCCTGCTTATCATTATAAAGCATTAGATCCGTCAGGAAGCATGCAGAAAGGTGTGCTACAAGGAGATTCTGCACGTCAGATACGCCAGCAACTACGAGAAAAATCTTTGTTACCAGTTGATGTACAAGTGGTGCAAGATAATTCAGGAGCTGATGGTAGAAAGGGACGGTTTGCCCAAAAGGGTATTTCTGCTTATGATTTGGCTTTGGTGACGCGTCAACTTTCAGTGTTATTAGCGGCCGCTATTCCCTTAGAAGAAGCGTTGGCATCGGTTGCGAAGCAGGCACAAAAGCCACACATAAAATCTACCATGCTAGCAGTGCGGTCGTTAGTATTAGAAGGTTATAGCTTTGCGAATGCGCTAAAAAAAGCAACCAACTTTCCAACGCTATATGTTGCTACCATAGCTGCAGGTGAAAAGTCTGGTCACTTGGATTTAATTTTAAATCAGCTGGCAGATTACACGGAAAATCGCTTTGCCTTACAAAAGAAGATTCAGGGAGCAATGGTCTATCCGATTGTATTGATGGTAATGGCTGTCTCAGTCGTGATTGGTCTAATGAGCTTTGTAGTACCAAAGATTGTCAAGGTTTTTGAGCAGTCAGACCAAGCGTTACCATGGATTACTCAGGTAGTTTTAGCTTTATCAAACCTGATTACACAGTGGTGGTGGCTGTTATTAATTATTATCGCTGTTGTGGTGATACTAGGCTATCGGTTTGCAAAAACTGAAGTGGGAACAAGTCAGATAGATAGATGGATTTTACGTTTACCAATATTAGCCAGATTATCAAAAAGTCTAAATGCAGCACGTTTTGCTAGTACTTTGTCGATTCTTGTACGCTCAGGTGTACCATTAATTGAGGCGCTACAGATTGGTGCGGCAGTAACAACGAATGTACATATTAAGCAAACTATTTTGCATGCGGCAGATAAGGTAACAGAAGGTGCTAGTTTGTCTAGCCAGCTAGAGTCCTCTAGTTATTTTCCACCTATGATGGTACAGATGATAAAAAGTGGTGAAAACTCTGGAGAGCTAGATAATATGCTTAGCCGAGCTGCAGATATGCAAGAGGCTGAAGCAACTAACTTTATCAGTACTTTATTATCATTACTTGAGCCATTGATGTTGGTATTGATGGGTGTTGTGGTGATGATTATCGTAATGGCAGTGATGTTGCCAATTGTGAATATGAATGATTTAGCAGGATAAGTAGGATGTATTATCTTACTTAAATATGTGCCATAAACGTAAATGGTTACACATGTTTTTCCTCAAGGTTGGGTTTTGTTGATTCATCCGTATGGGTAGTATCTTCTTGCCTATCACAGAAAAATCTGTGATAAGATTTTGACAGTGATATTGTTGGTGGAATGATATATCATCAGCACTTTATCATGCTTGGATTATAAGATTGACATATTTTATATATAAAGTATGTTCTGGAACTAAATGCTTTTTACGCTTTTATACAAAATAGATGATTTATTATGATGGAACAAAATAATAACGTAGCTTTTACACCACTAGCCATAACCGCAAAGATGCAATCAGGTTTTACACTGATTGAGATTATGGTTGTGATTGTGATTTTGGCAATTTTGGCAGGTTTGGTTGTGCCACGAGTCGTTGGACAAAGTGATAAAGCACGTGTTAAAACAACCGAAACGGTTTTAGTTGCGGTGTCTAATTCTTTAGATTCTTATCGTATTGATAATGCTCGCTATCCTACGACA
Organism: Psychrobacter sp. I-STPA6b; assembly: GCF_020662265.1. GTDB lineage: Bacteria > Pseudomonadota > Gammaproteobacteria > Pseudomonadales > Moraxellaceae > Psychrobacter. The sequence goes on along the minus strand of NZ_VEWM01000063.1, from coordinate 185,213 downwards.
GCTCAGGGTTTAGATGCACTGATTACACCACCAGCAGATGCGAAGAATTATCCAGAAGGTGGCTATATCAAGGGGGGCTATCCGACAGATGGTTGGGATAATGAGTTGCAGTATGTATCTCCTGGAAGTGAAGGTCGTCCATATGACCTTTTTTCATTAGGTGCTGATGGCAAACAAGGCGGTGAAGGGCTAGATGCTGATATATATGCTACTCCTTAGGGATGCTAGAAGCGCGTCAATATAATGCCCATCTGTCTGATGTTGTATGGCTTGTCATGATTATAAATAGCATGGGCTATAAATTATTATGGTCATGCCTAAATACAATGTTATATTGTATAGCAGTATTGAAGATATTTTGATATGTATACTCTGACTTAATCATATGTTAAATAAACTAATTCTAGTTTTGAAGTTTATTAATTTTATCTAAGCTTTATCCTATCTTACTATTATTCATCATTGGGTATTATGTCTTTAGTTTTTGAGCTGAAAGAAGATGAAAAGTAGGATATGTTTAAGGCTATCTTGTCCAATCTAGCATTTCTAATACTTTTAGAGTTCTAGCTATAGTTTTATTTTTTGCTTTTCTGCTTGTATAAGACTGACTGAGTTTGTGTGCTTTATATTAATGAAATGGTTATCAAAATTAGTCAGTTTTTTATAAAGTGATGGTTCAATAGACTTTAGTTATGAGCGAATACCCCTATTCTAGTAACTTCTTTTTTATAGTGATCTGAGGATCGTTTAGGCTAGTAGCCATTTCTTAACGATTTTCACGATATTTTGAGTGTGTATATATTTATGATGCCTCTATTTTCTGTATTCAAAAAGTCTCAAACTCATAAAGCATGTGCAATCATGCTGATGAGTTTGATGAGTGTTGGTATGGTTTCGGGTGCGCAGGCTGAAGGGCTAGGCGCATTATTTGATACAGCTACTACAAATAGTAGTCAAGGTAAGTTTTTATCTGTAGATCAGGCATTTACAGTAACGCCATCTGTACAAGGTAATCAGCTGACAATACGGATGAATATTACGCCAGGGCATTATATTTATCGTGATAAGGTTAAGCTTTCTTTACCAGAGGGGGTAACAGCAAGTGAGTTGAAGTTTAATCAGTCCTCACATTTTGTTAACGATCCTGATTTTGGTCGAGTAGCAGTTTTTGATCAGCCACAAGTCACAGCGACAGCAAGTCTGACTAATAGTACAGCACAAGCGCTCAATGGTGCATCTTTGTCTGTCGGCTGGCAGGGATGTGCTAAAGCAGGTCTGTGTTATCCACCACAAAAACAACCTGTGACCTTCTCATTGCCAGCTACGGACAATAAACGTACAGAAAGTAGCACACAGGCGAATGATAATAAAGCCAGTGCTAATACCAGCACTAATAATAAAGCAACAAATAATACTTCACCTACTTCTACGCCACAAAATTCTACTCAAAAAATCCCACCTGCTAAAGTAAATAGTGCGTCTACAGAAACAGCAAAGGTACAAGCCTCAGCAGTACCATCACCTGTTCAATCAAAGACAGCAGCAAATTCAAGTGCGAGCCAGAGTGGTGGAGAGCGTAATAGCCAAAGTCAAAATACAGATACGCCTATCAATGGGTTGTCTTCCATACCAGCAACCAATAATAGTGAAGATGCAACATCTCTAACTCAGCCTAATACCTTAGACGGGAATGAACAAGAAGAGGCGGTGATAGTACAGCCTGAGCTAGGAGATGATATCTTAGTACAAGAGCAAGAGGCTACGCCGGCCAATACACAAGATATTGTGACAGCAGAACCAGAAGCCGGCACATCTGAACTAGAAAATACACTGGGGAATACAGATCCTTTTGGCTTATCGGAGCATCCTTGGCTTGCGTTAGGCTTTTTGTTTTTGGCAGGCTTAGGGTTGGCGTTTACTGCCTGTGTATATCCGATGATACCAATTGTAGCAAATATTGTTGCTCATCAACATAAGCCAACAGCCCTTAAGGGGTTGTTGCTGACAGGCGGATATGCACTGGGTGTGGCAGTTGCCTATGGGGTTTTAGGTGCAATAATCGCAATATTTGGCACGCAGTTAGGTATTATTGGTTGGTTACAAAACCCTGTGATTTTATTGACCTTTGCGGCAATCTTTATCCTGCTTGCCTTATATATGCTAGAAGCCTTTACTATCCGCTTACCACATATGATTAGTAATAAACTAAATGCCATTAGCCAGTCGGCAGATAGTAAATTAGGTAGTTTTAGTGGTAGCTTTTTAGCAGGAGCTTTATCAGCGTTGGTTATTTCACCTTGTGTCTCAGCACCACTATTTGGTGCATTGACAGCGGTGTCGACCATCGGCAGTCCTGTCTTAGGATTTGCAGCTTTGTTTATGTTGGGACTGGGATTATCTTCGCCATTATTACTTTTAGGAGTTACTCAGGGCAACTTTATGCCCAAAGCTGGTGTGTGGATGGTTTGGGTGAAGCAAGGCTTTGCACTATTACTATTTGCAGTGGCACTATTACTAATTGAGCGAGTGTTCGCTTCTGCATTGATGCTGATTGCTTGGGGTGCATGGTTTATGGTTGTTGCCATGTGGGCGTGGACATGGCGTGGGCGTGGACTGATGTTTACTCGTGCCTTAGGTGTTATTGCGGGTATTTGGGCGGGGTGCTTAGTCATTGGTGCAGCATTGGGTAGTGATGATAGCTGGCAACCACTTAATAGATTGATAGCATCTAATAGCGCTGCTGTTGCGACTACTACTTCTGGCTCGATAGTCGCAAAAAAGGAAGTGAATAATACAGTCACTATGACTAGCTTATCTGAACTGGATGGTATATTAAGTAATCATGATAAAGTTCTTGTTGATGTGACTGCAGACTGGTGTATTGAATGTCGTATTATGGAAAAGACCTTATTTACGACACCACCAGCAGAGTTAGCAGATTGGCAAGTAGTAAAGCTTGATGTGACTGAGACAACAGATGACTCGAAAGCAGTGTTTGAACATTATCAGTTATTTGGACCGCCAGCCTTATTATATTATGTCGATGGTGTGTTAAAAGTACGCCAAGTAGGAGAGATTAAAAGAGATAAATTTGAACAAACTTTACAAACACTATAATATGATAAGGATTTAGGTGATATTAAAAGCTCAACTACTTTGATTGTGCTCCATATTTTATCAATGAAAGGTAATGAATAGACTTATGAATAAGAAGCAAGCAACAAGCCTATTCATTATCTTTGCCTTCTTTTTAAGTAGTAGTATTGGTTGTGAAGAGCAATCGATGAATATGGATATTTTCGAATTTACCTCCGATGAGGTTGTCGAGTCTATTGCGATAGATAGTCAAGTACAAGAAGAGAAAGCTAATCACTCAGTTATTAAAAAAGTGCTGAGCAATAATAATAGTGAGCATAAAATTGAGCCTGTATCTTGCCATAATCACGATATTGTCACCTACTTTGCACAGGCGGACTCAGATAAAAAGGTTAAAGTCTGTGGTAAAGTTATTGAGCTTTTAGCAGATGAGAATCATGGCAATCATCATCAGCGTTTTATTATAGAGCTAGATGGTGTTGCTCCTAAGCATCATGTCCTGATTACACATAATATAGAGCTAGCACCAAGATTAGATAATCTCAGCATTGGTGATACTGTGATGGTGTATGGCATATATAAGTATAATATGCAAGGTGGGATTATCTATAAAACCCACCATGACCCTAATAATCATCATCAGTGCGGCTGGATTGAGTTTAATAGTCGACGCTATCAGTAGCCATCCAAACAATATAGAGCTGTGTTGTCAGGCGTTATCTTATCGGTTTCTATTTAAAGTTTGCGATGAATACTTACGAGTCAGTATTTACCCAGATTCTCCTTAATTGTATTATAATTTATTGCAAATTATTACAACTCTATTTATGGAACAGGTATGGCACTTCCTCATTTCCACCCTTTTTCTTTAAGCTGCCTTACAGTAGCATTAATGACAACAACTACTACCAGCCAAGCTGCTCAGATGCCATCTACAACAGTAGATGACTTATCTACTGCACATCCGCCAGTATCAGTGGTGCAGTTGCCTCCAACAGACACTACTATTACAAATTCAGATAGTCAGAATATGAGCTATGATACAGCCATAACCCAATCTTCTGGAGAATATGATAATAATGTTAATACAGTAGTTGCAAATAGCAATGTAATAATAAAAACTTTACCTGCCGATGCTGTAGATCTATTTGCACAATGTGCCAGTTTACAAGTAGATGCTGCGCGCCTTGCTTGTTATGATAAAGTCGCAAATGCAGGTACCGTAGCGATTCCCAGCACTAAAAAGCCACTTAATATAACAAAAACCGTACAAGCAAGCTGGCAGACATTAAGTCCGCAGCTGGTTCTTGCTTCTGATGATGAAGACACCGCTCATGATAATGAGCGATTGTCTACGACAGATACAAATGTAAATACATTAACTAGCACACATACCCAGACAGTATCAGCAACAGACGCATTAGTATCAGCGCCCACAATGACAGATAGTGAAGCTCAGATACTTGCCAAAGTTGGTGTTACACCTTCAGATATTGGTCGTTATACACCACTTAGTTTGTCTTATGACTTGGATAAAAATAGTGAGTTAGGATTATGGTCTGCTCGACCATATAATCCCATGTATATATTACCCGTTTTTTATGGTTTTAACCCCAATCGCTCACCGGGAACACCTACTCAAGAGACTGTATATTATGACGAAGATCAGCAGCGTAATCTGGAGTTAAAGGCTCAGCTGTCTTTTAAAACGAAAGTAATGGAAGACCTATTTGATACAAATGCTGACTTGTGGTTTGGTTATACGCAGCAAATGCACTGGCAGGTCTATAATGAAAACAACTCTCGCCCATTCCGCGCGACTGACTATGAACCAGAATTTTTCTTGACCCAGCCAGTAACAGCAAACCTACCATTTAATGGACGGTTGCGTATGCTTGGAGCAGGTGCAATCCACCATTCTAATGGTCAGTCAGATCCACTATCTCGTTCATGGAACCGGCTATATTTAATGGGTGGTATGGAGTGGGGTAACCTATCGGTCATTCCACGAGTGTGGACACATGTCAAAGCCAGTGATAGTAATAAGCCAAGTGATAATCCAGACATTACAGACTATTATGGATATGGTGACTTAAAAGTATTATATGACTTTGGTCAGGGGCATTCTCTCGGAGCTACTGGACGCTATAACTTTGCAAAACAAAAAGGTGCGCTACAGCTAGACTATATACATCCATTGACAGATGAGATTCAAGGGTTTGTTCAGATCTTTCATGGCTATGGGGAGTCCATTATTGACTATAACAAATCCACCACAGCAGTTGGCTTGGGTGTAAGTCTTAATGGTTGGAAAGGTCTATAAATCGTGAATGAATACGTATAATCCCACTAGCTTACTTATTGACAGTAGATATAATGATGGCATGTATTGAGCGTCTAGCACCCTATCAGCTGGGTATATGGGTGGCTCAATATATAAAATCCACTTGTTCTATCTGTGGTGATAGCATCGCTAGAGCGGCTGATAGATTTCATAATAGTGAAGGGATAGTTTGTACACCTTGTCATAATGACATATCATGGTTTCCTTCGCCACTTACCATTCAGTTGGATATCTCAAAGTGTTGGGCGTTAGATGTTAAACTAACTGTGCAACCTATCTCCACTTATGAAAATAGCATTGCAGAGGCAATGGTTGCTTTTAAATATAATGAGAATCTCTCAGCATTACCCACCTTAGTTTACGCACTTAGGCAACTAGCAAAGCCAGCAGGATGCAATGCAGGTAATAGCGTTATTCTACCAATGCCCACAACAACTAAAAGACTCAAAAAACGAGGGTTTTATCCTGTATTAATATTGGCTCACTATCTATCAAAACATTGGAAAATTCCACTTTGGGATGGTGTTATTCGTACAGATGATGTTCACAGTCAGCGTGGTCTGAGTCGAGAAGAGCGTTTGGTTAATATTAATAACGCTTTTACACTGACAAAAGTACCGCCTGTCCAAAGAATCATCTTGTTTGATGACGTTGCTACCACAGGTGCATCTCTACGAGCATTGGCAGAGTCATTATTAGACGCAGACCATCACATAGATTTATCCGCTTATACCATTGCTCATGGTAATAGTCAAAGATAAATACCAACTGATGAGTTATCAGGGTATACTGATAACTATCTTCTAGCTTTCAACTATGTTTCATCATAATAATACAATATCATATTTGTTATTTTTCTTTAATATAGTAGTACAAATATAACAAGTGGAATAAATCTTGCTTATTTTAATGACAAAGAACACATATATTGTTCAAACACCCTAAATAGAATATTAAAAAATTTGGAAAATAATAATCGTGTTTATGCAGGTTATCTCTTCAAAAATAGGATTATATCAGTGAATCGCCCATCAAAAGTCTCAATGAGCAACAGTCCAAAAGCGATATCTGGCTTTACATTGGTAGAGCTAATGGTCACGATTGTAGTATTGGCAATTATTGTGGCTATAGCCGTACCGAATATGAGTCAAGCTTTAGCTAATCAGCGGGTAAAATCAACAAGTGCCACTATTGCCTCTGCGTTAAATGAAGCCAAAGCTGAAAGTCGTATTAGAAAGAGAGATATGACGGTCGAATATATCGAATATAATAGTACTGATAGAAAAATAGTTGTTAGTGAAGGGACAGGTAGCAATAAAACTCAAATCTCTGAATATCAGATTAATAGCAATAGTGCAGTAACAATAATACCAGCGACAGGAACCACACTAATCATATCTTCAATACAAAGAGCAAATGATAATGTAACTTATCAAATCTGTGACAATGGTGTGACAAGTGAAAGTCCCTACCAAGTGACTATTAGTGTGGGTGCAGATATTACTCAAAAACAAGCAGGGAGTTGCTAATGATTAAGGTTAATAAACATCATCAGCAAGGTGTCGGCATGATTGAGGTCATGGTATCACTACTTTTATTAGCAGTAGCGGTATTAGGGTTTTCTGCATTACAGCTACAGGCAGTCGGAGCGACTGATGAAGGGTTATCACGTTCAAGATCTACCTCTATTGGTAATGCCTTATCAGAGACTATGCGAGAGCATATCGAATATCTGGATGAGATTAAAGCAGTGATTAATGGAGAAGAGTTTTCGAAAGACTGTACATCTGTCGCATGTAGTGCAGAAGAAATGGCAAAATATGATGCCAGTCGTGTTAAGTCTAATATTGCTGCAGAAGGTTTAAATATCGCAATGGCAACGTGTCCAGGTACAAGCTCAGGTCAGCCAATTAACTGTGCCATCATTGCATGGGATGATACCAATGCAGTTTTTGGGGATGATGATAATGACTGTGCAACAGCACAAGGTGTCTACAGAAGAGGATCATCATGCTTAGTGTTGGAGATGTACTAATGAAAAACACTCGTATCACCAAGCAAGCTGCCAACTCATTACAATCTCAACAGGGTTTTACTCTCATTGAATTAATGATTGCTCTAGTACTGGGGTTACTGGTGGCTGCTGCAGCAGTTCAAGTCTTTTATATCAGTCAACGCACAGCCACAACACAAAGTAGTGCGTCAGGTGTGCAAGATAGTGCAGTATTTGGGCTACAGCGATTAGAGCAAGATATTAGGTTAGCACACTATGGCGCTGCCAATCGTATCTTAAAAAACGATACCAAACAGGCTGGTGTCTTATTGACTACCACTAACTCTATCCCAGATACACCAGACACAGCAACTGCACTGATTACTAATAGTGACTTACTGAGTAAGGGTCGTGCGCATGATAGTAGCTTTGGCGGTAGCCAAAAGTCAGATCAGTTGACCATTCAGTATAAAGCACCACAAACAATGTATGACTGTGAGCAGACAGTAGTTAAAAAAGGACAATTGATTATTGAACGCTATTTTTTACGAAGTGATACTACCACAAGTAAGTTAGGGCTGGCATGTGATAGCAACAATAGTAGAACAGCGGCAAACATTGCATCAGGCTTTGGTGATAATGGTCAGATTGTCATACCTAATGTAGACCAGTTCCGAGCCTTATTAATGACAGAAGAGGGCTATCGGGATATTGAGACTTATAAGACCAGTGGCACGAAGCCTATCTACGGTATTAAGTTAGGACTTGTATTAGCAGGTGATAACTCAGTATTGGAAGCATCGGGGGCAACCAGCTTTAATCTTTTGGGCGACAATATCACCTTGGCATCTGCCACAGGTGCTCAGCCAGTCCGTCGTGTATATGAGCCAACGATTTTATTACGAAACGCTCGTATAGATTAGTAGTAAGCTTCAGTATCAAGTAATCATAAATTCAGGTATGGTGAATATTTATATAATCTATTTATAAATCTTATCTCATCATATAATTAATAAAAATTATTTATCATATAAGATTTTATTGAAAATAAACCAGTTGCTAATAGTAATTATTTTATAGTCATATTATTGTTTGCATGTGTGGAGTTGTATTATGCCTCAGCCTCAAGTAAAAAGCGTATATTCACCCTATTATCATCAACAAGGGGCGACGCTAATTGTGGTATTGATAGTACTGTTATTGATTATATTAGCAGGAGCTATCGCAGTGCGTAGTAGTACGACAGATTTGCGATTAGCAACAGCAAGTCAGATTGACTCTCTGCTATTTACCTCAGCGGAACAGCCTAATGCCATGCTAGAGCAAGAAGTACAAGACCCAGCTAGTAATATCATGGACTCTACTCAAGGTATGATTGGCTACTTTGCTGGAGATTTAGGTGAATCTAATACAAATCATAAACTGATATTTTGTTACCGTCCCAAAGATACAACCCAATTTTCAATCTTTAAAAGTGCTATTTATAATGAAGCAGGTGGGAAGTTAGATAAAAATGATGATCGTCCATTTTGTAATGTCGGTCAAAATAAAGACTATATCAGTGCACGCAACACAACCATGACACAGATGAAAATATCAGGAGGAAGTGCGGCTGCATCAAGCTTACCAGTAGGTGTACCTTTGGGAATACAAAATGCAAAAAGCTTTGCAATAACGGTGGATAATATGTCTGCCTTGCCATCTTATTCTTCAGCAAGTGACTCTAGTATTAATAATTGTTTTAAAGGTAGTAACGCCTCAGAGCGAGGTAACATAGATGTTGCCATTAGTTGCCTATCTAATAATGGTGTGCCTAATAAAGCTGTATCACAGACTTATATTGCTGCATATCAAGATAAAATTAAAGGCTCTAGTGGAACAGGTGCAAGCACTGATACAGAAGCTGGTGGTAATGAAGATAGTGGCAATCAAGCTGGTGGCAATCAAGCTGGTGGCAATGGCTCCTAATTACTATCAGTAACATCAGAAAATATGTTTAAGTTCATTTAAGTAAAGATTTTAATTAGTGATAAGTAGATCGTATCTACAGTTAGTACAGCATCACATAAATATACCTTCTAGGAGGCATCATGACGATATATAAAACTAGAAAACAAAGCCGTAACGACAAGCATAGTCTAGTAGATGGTGTATCTAACAAGAGATCTTATAGTCAAAAAAAGCACCCGCATGGGGGAATAAATATGTCACAACCAGTATTAAAACCATTAGTCACTACCATTCGCCAGTTAGTATGGGTAAGTGCACTAGCTCTTCCTTTAGTCAGTGCTAGTCAGTTAGCATTAGCAACGGATTTGGATATTTATACAGCAGAAGGGGCAGCACCTATAAGTAATGGACCTGTAATTACTATGATGCTGGATACTTCAGCAAGTATGGGGGGACCTCTCACTTTTTCAATAGGTGGAGGGATACAACCTCCATTCTTGAATGAGGAGTTACAAGGAACAACTGGCTATACTATGCCTGCTGCTGTGGGGACGGGGATAAGGATTTTTGAAGAGAATGGTAAACCTAACTCTAGAACTTGGCAAGGTAAAGGTCTTAATAGTATTGAGCAGGACTATGGATTAGGATGTGAGCTTCAAGGTGGTCCTAATGCTGAGATAGCTTCTGGACTACATGAGCTTTTTAATTTTACAGCTAAAATAACAGGACAAGATGATATCAATTTTAAAATTGAAGGTTGTCAAGTCAATGGAAAATATTACTATACAAGATTAGGGCGGTTGAAGATAGCTTTAACAAGTTTATTAGCAGATCAAATTATATCTGATGATGAGAGTGCAAATGTTGTTTCAGAAGCTCTTAGACAAGGAGGCTTTAGAATTGGATTGGGACATTTCCCAACTTTAAATAGTTCTGGAGAGGTAGGCAGTATGTTAGTTCCTGCTGCTCCTCTTACCCCCTCACATAGATATGATTTAATTTCTAAACTAGTTAGCCTAAAAGCTTTTGGTGGTACGCCTTCAGCTCATGCTTATTCCGAAGTTGGAGCTTATATGTTAGGAACAGCTCCAGCAAATATTACTACGGGAGAGCGTTATCGTATTGTAGGAGGTGAGTTTTATACTAAAGGAAAGTATTTTTATCATTCTTGTACGGAAAAAAGTGGATTTGCGACAGTACCTATAAATGGTGTAAATAAAGTTGTTGAATATTGTTCAGGCTGGAGTAGTCCATTAGTGGATCGGTATTCATATAATGAAAACGGTAATAGATATACTGAAGCAGATGCTAAAGGAGATGCTGATTTTGAAGCTACTAGCTTGAATAGTGGTATTAAGTCACAATACACAAAAAGTATTTTTGGACAAAAACTGACAACAATCTATTTAAAAAAGCAGACTCAATGGGCAGATACAGACTATAGTGGCTTTCCTGAATCAGAGAGTGCAACGAAAAAAGGCAATAAAACAACATATCAGTCTCCACTAACAGAAGCTGCACAGTGTGGAGGAGCAAGTGGTATATTCTTCTTAACAGATGGACTAGCAGACTCGACAAGTGATAATGGTACTTCACCCATTATACCCATGAACAATAGTTTTAGTGATCAGGGAGGTGCCTTGGAAAATAATGCTATTAGTAATAATTGTATAGCAGGTCTTGAAGATGCCATTGGTCCACGTGGAAAAGGAGGTTGGAGTTGTATAGGAAATTATGCTCAAGCCTTAAATTTCGATAAAACAGATAGTACAAAAAAGCTAACTGTTAAAGATGCAACAGGTAAGAATATATCTATAGATCCTATTCTTACGGCAGTAGTTGGATTTGGTGATTCATTTAAAAGTGTAAATGACGATTGTAGTGTGACTAGTAGAGATATACATGGAGCAGAAAGGACAATTGTTAGCAATACCTGTAAGTGGGGAAGTAGTCAGTATAACTATGGACAGGGTGGCTTTACTTATGTTGATAGTTCTCAGGCTATTGCTAATAGTTTTGTTGAGTTTGCCAATAGTCTAATATCCAAACCCTACCAACCCCAGCCCGGTGAAGGCGCATCTGTCTCTACTAATTTAACTGACTCAACTAAAACCAGTGATTTTGCTTATCTGCCTTTGTTACAGCCTCAGCCTGCAACATCAAACTTACTTTGGCAAGGTAACCTTAAAAAATACCGTGTCAAAAATGGCTCACTATTTGATCAAGATAATAAACATATCTTTTCAAATATCGGTGGACAGCTTAGAGATAATGTAAAAGGCTACTGGAGTAGCACATCAGCTTCAGCAGATGGGTCACAAATCCATCAAGGGGGAGTCTATGCTAAGCTAAGAGCCCCAGCAAGTACAACTCAAACTAATATTCGTAATGTATTTGTAGAGAAAGCAAGTTCAGCTGATGTTGTAAAAATAGGTATTAATGGAACAGCTCCTACAGGTCTTAATGATATAGGTTATGATCGTCAACGTAAACATTATCTACTAAATTTCTTAGGTTATAATGTGCCTGTATTTAATGAAAAAAATGATAATAAACCTATTGTTGATGAAGACTATACAACCTCAGATGCAAACAAGAAGCTTACGCCGGATCCGTTAACTGATATATCAACTTTTATTCCTACAGATGCCATTAAAATACTTAGTGGAGTGCATAATAATAAGCCTCAAGAAATACTGTATGAATATAAGCTAAACTATGATCGTAAAAAGGGTACTACCAGTAAGACAGAAGTCAAGCGTGTCCTTTATGGCTCTATGGATGGTGCTCTCCACTTAGTGACAGATGGTACCGAAGCAGGACAGGGAGGTAAAGAAGTATTTGCTTTTATTCCTAATGTCATTGTCAATAGTGACCAAGTAGCAGCATTTAAAAAGCTAGGCTTAGATGAGGTACAAAAGTTACCTAATGGAAAAACAAATCCTGTAGGTAATGTTGCTTTTGGTGTTGATGCTCCGTGGTATGTGCGTACAAAATATCGTCGTAATTATGCAGAAGATGGTCTGAGTGTAACAATTACAACACAGCCAAGCACTCCTACTGCCAATGATGCTTACGTTAAAGCTTATGGTGGGTTAGGTCGTGGTGGCGTTGGTTTTTATGCACTTGACATAACCGATTTGTCAATTACGGCACAGAATAATGGTGTGGATGATACTACATTAGGTGACTCGACTACCTCAAAACCAAGTATTATTTTTAAGAAGACACCAAGCTCATCAGGATTCTCTAGATTAGGGCACACATGGTCTCAGCCACAGCCAGCCAAGGTGAAAATATCAAGTACAGAAGGAGCTACAACTACTAAAGATGTCCTATTCTTATCAGGTGGTTATGACCTTTGTTATGATATTCCTGAGTTTACAGTTAATAGTAATGATACGACACTAGTAGAGAAACTCAAAAAAGATCCAAATCTTGCTGCTCAGTGTCTAAATACTGCCAAAACAGCAACCAAAGCACAGGCGCAAGGTAATGCTATCTATATGATAGATGCTGATAATGGTGATTTATTGTGGTCAACATCTTCAGAATCTAGTAACAGTGGCTCTAGTACATATACACAACATACTAATATCACTCATAGTATACCTGCTGAAGTAAGTGTTATTGATACAAATTTAGATGGTTTGGTTGATTCCATTTATTTTGCAGACTTGGGTGGACAGCTATTTAGAGCTGATTTTAAAGATACAGGAACAACAGTAGAGCGTATATTAGATACTTCTAATGCAAGTTATAAAGTGCCATTGCGTTTCTATGAACGTCCAGTTATCAGTGCCTATCGTCTCGAAGAGACCGATGACAAAGTATCATCAATAGAGCAAGGTGGTAGAACAGTGATGGTTGCTTCTATTGCCTCTGGAGATCGTAATAGCCCGATTACTAAACTTTCTGAGCGTCAGTATAATGCCAATCCAAATAAACTAATCACTGTCTGGAATGTTGATAAGATACAAAAAGATACCAATGGTGATGGCACAGTACAATTAAGTGATTTGATTAAGTTGAGTTGGAATCCAGATGGGTCGGGTAGCGATATGTCTGATACCGATAAGCTGGCCTTATTTAATGGTGATAAAAAAGGTTGGTATGATGATTTGACATACTTTAATGGTGGTAACTCAGAAGATCGCAATATCGCTCAACAAAATGCTACAAATGCAGAACTTCCTGATGATGACCCTAAGAAGAAGCCAGTAGGTCTTAGAATACAGTCTACTACTGGAAATAGAAATGACATTATTGGTAGTAATATTAATTATTTACGCTCATTGGGTCAGCCAATCATGCGTGCTAGTCGTCTATTTATTAATGTCTTTAACCAACAAGCATATATTCGAACAGATAATGCTTGTACTCCTGTACCGACTGGTGTCACTGAAGCACAAGAATATTGCTTACCATTTGGTAAATGTAGCGATGGTCGAGGTAGTACAACCATAACAGGTGCTGGTATTGCAAATGCAACATTTGGTACTACTGGTGATGGCTCTAGAGATACTACTCTTATCTCAATAGAACAAAATCAAGATACATCTTCAGATACGGAGAATGAATCTGATACAGATGACACAACAAGCGTTGACCCTACCAGTAGCTTAGTGAAAGAACCAGATATCTTTACCAGTTTATATAAGCTGTTACCTCGTGCATGGTATGAGCGTTTCCCTGAACCAGCAGCATCAACGACGACATCATCAGAAGATGGTAGTTCATCAAGTGATAGCTCGTCAGAGTAATGATGGAGAATAAAATGAACACGAATTCATCCATTTTTGTATTTGATTCTATCGTGGGTAGTAGGCATAGAACTAAACTACAAACTGGTTTTACCCTGATTGAAATGATGGTCGTGGTCGTCATTATTGCCATATTAGCTGCGATAGCAGTGCCTAGTTATCGTCGTTATGTGGTAAAAAATGCTGAGGATGAAGCTAAGTCACAGATGCAACAAACACAGTTGAGGTTAGAGCGCTGGCGAGCGACTGCACTGAGTTATAAGGGTTTCATTCCACAAAAAGGGATTGATTCTTTAAATAATCCTGAATATGGATATGTGACAGATAGTAACTACGATGCAAAGTTTGGTAGTGGTGCACGCATTATATATGTACCTCGGGGTAGTACAGCTAATACTCATCGTTATGCTATTGGATTGATTGATGGTAAGTATACTTCTCTCTCAGATACCCAGTCATTAAATAATACTAGTGTTAGTGCTGAAGTGGGGCGTAGCTGGAAAATGTTAGCTGTACCAAATGCAAGTGGTCCTGCTTCATTAGGAGATAATATCATGCTGACCAGTACAGGTATAAAGTGTCAGACTAATGATGACAGTATCACAATAGTTAGTGATAATTGTGGTAGTAGCTCGGAGGCATGGTAATGAAAATACTTAGATCAGGACAAGGTTTCACACTAATTGAAATGATGGTAGTTGTTGTGGTGATTGGTATTTTAGCAGCTTTTGCTTATCCTAGCTACCAAGACTACGTTATTAGAACTAAGCGTGCAGAAATGATGAGTGAGATGCAAAATATTGCCAAGCAGATAGAAAGTCAAAAGTTAGCGCAAGGTAGCTATAAGAAAGTTGATATAGCAAAAGTGACAAATGGAACTTATAATTCAAGTACTGGTAAAGCTAAATATCCAAGTACAAATAACTATCTATATGATGTGGAAATCACTCCTATTAATACAACAAAGACTCAGCTATCAGATAGCAGTTGGAAGATAGAAGCTAGCCCTACTTCATCAGGTAGTCAAGCTAGTGATGGTAGCTTAACATTAGACTACATGGGTAGAAAATGTCGCGGTACAAGCTGTGGTATGGGTAATGAGTGGAAAGATTAATTTAGTGAGAATAATTGTACTATCATGATAATAAAAAACCAGCTTTTAGAAAGAGCTGGTTTTTTTATACATACACATGTTGTATTGGCAAGCTTGTAATATGATGGCGATGTTATCGTCAAAGAGCTACCAAACAGTTGCGCTACGACGGTAACTTCGTTTGCTGTACAACCATACTATCTTCACTCAGTCATCTTGTACCTGTTTTTTGGTTTTTTTCGACTATCTTAGATAGAAAGAGAATGACAAATTATGTCAGTATATACATATAAGACATACTCTGACAAAGTCTGGTGACAAAATATCTACACTGACAAATAGCGTCAACAAAAGATCTGTCAATAGCTATTGATGGCCTGTCATATTTAATGGATAGCATGAAATTAGCTAAATATAAAAGTCTTAATATGGAAATATATACCAATTATCTGGATTTGCTGACTAGATATAAAAAATACGAGCTTATCTTTTAACGATATAAAATACTTGGCATGCTACCTGCAACTATATAAATGAAGCCGCAAGGCAAATCTAAAACAGATAACTTAATTAAAGCCATAATAACTATCGGCTTTACTATAACTAAAGGAGTTCGCTATGAACGCTCAAAAAGGTTTTACCCTAATCGAATTAATGATCGTTATCGCTATCATCGGTATCTTAGCTGCATTTGCTATCCCAGCTTATCAAGACTACATCGCTCGTACTCAAGTTTCTGAGGGTATTGCTCTTGCTGGAGGTATGAAAACAGATATAACAGATAATTTACAAAATGGAAGTTGTGGTTCAGCAACTGCCACTGGTAAATATGCAACAGTTACGATTGCATCATCTTCTGCTACAGGTACTGGATCAAGTGCATGTAAACTTAATGTAGTAATGACTGGTGATGTATCGAATTTAGTTAAAGATCATGGTGTAACATTAGAGATGGATGTTAACAATGGTAGTCTATCGAAAGTTGCTGGTGACGGTGGTCAATCAGATGCTATTGAAGATAAATACCTACCGAAATCTGTTCTATAAATAAGTTACTGAGCTTTTTTATTGAAGTTGAATAAGGAAACCTAGGCTTTTGCCTAGGTTTCTTTAGTTTATATATTTATATATAATGGGAAATCGTTTTGTATACAAAAATCTGTAGATATGATGTATTCATATTAATTACCAGTGTATTAGGGTTAATTGCCACTGTTTTCAATCCTTATCATTTATATCCAGGTTTTGATATATATCACAATCTTGTGGTAGCATTAATTGTAACATTAGGATTAGTCGCTTCATTTTTAAATTATAAAAAAACACTTCGTATTCCTTCTTCGGTGCTTACTTGGATATTATTGTTAATATGTATTATTATTCAACCCTATATTAATGACATTTCTTATCCAGACTATCTCATATTTCCTGTAGGGACTTTATTTTTAACCATTCTATTTTCAATTGCTATTGCAGGTGTTAATAATAAGCAGTGGTTTTTAGATAAATATTTGCTCAGTTTACTGATTTTTATGCTAATCAGTGTTGGCATTCAACTTTTACAACTCTTTGGGCATCATATTAGCTTTGGAGATATCATCATTACAGCTGAGAGTAATGGGAGACTATATGCTAATCTATTACAACCGAACCAAGCAGCTTTCATGCTGTCTTTATCTGTATTATCAAGCTTATATTTTTACAATCACTTACATAAGAAAATATGGTTAGTCCTTTTTTGTATACTTACATGTGGTATAGCTTTTACTCTAAGCCGTGCTGGATTAATATTAGGGGCCTCTACTATTATATTATTTAATATTCTGCTTGATAGAAGTTATAAAGTAAAATTAAAAAATATTGGGATTCAGTTATCAATCTATCTTCTGAGTTATTACATTGCTACTATTTTTTACCAGAGTATAATTTCTTTAAATGAAACTAATAATTACTCAGGAAATGTTATTGATAGATTTAATGAAGGATCAGCTTATCTACGAGTTTCTTTACAGAAGCAAGCACTGTTGATTTTTCAAGAAAACCCATTGACAGGTTATGGATGGGGAAATTTTGCAAAAGGTTCAATAGAACATGCCACAGAACTGGGTTGGTTTTCATTTAGTGCGCATTCTCATTTTTTCATATCCCAAATAGCCAGTGAGCTAGGATTGGTAGGCTTACTTTGTTTGCTACCTATTTGCTTTTTTTTAATCAGAAAGATTAATTTTAGAATGAGTGCTTTTAACTCTGTATGTTTTTCTTCTATTGTCATTATTATATTGTATTCATGTAGTGAATATCCATTATGGTATATTAAATACCTAGTAATTTTTTCCTTGTTTATTACATTAGTTGATTTTAAGTATCTGGAGGTTAATTCTAAGTTTGCAAAGTACTTAGGGTTGCTAAGTATTATCAGTACAGTATTTATTATCTTACTTATGTCGTCCTATTTAAAACTGTATAATGTTATTACAAAGCTTCAAACTGAAGATTTAAGTAATGAGAAAATAGCAGATCTATATCATCAAATACCTAATACTTTTGGTTTGACAATTTTTAAAGAACATATTCTTTTTTATTATATTGTGTTAGATCAAGATGATATTGATGAAAAGTTGAAGCTTGCAGAGCGAACTGTTAGTACAGAAGTAAATAAAATAAATTTATTTAGGTATGGAAAGCTACTTGCAATTAATCATCAATATGAGAAGTCAATAGCTATGTTTAAAGCTTCTTGTGCATTAGATTGGCAAGGAAATTGTCCTAAAGTTGAAGAAGAATTAAGAAAGCTCATGGAAAGTGAGCCAGATGTCTATGGGTTAATTTATGATCGGTTTAATCAATGGTATGTTGGTTTTGATCCTTCAACTAATCGATAGTAATATATCCCTGTATTTATAAAAATAAATTATTTTAATATGTATTATATTAAGTAGATAATGAAAGTAATTGATATATTATGCACCAACATCCATGGCAGTATTTAAGTATAAGAATTTTAATGGGTTGGTTAGTTGTTGCTTGTTTACCAGCAATAATCTTATTTTGGCCTTATGTCATTGATAATAACTGGCAACTAACTCAGTTAAATAGCTTAGTAGTTAGTAGTATTGCAATTGTTTTATCTGTTATAGGGTTAGATAGACTCACTCAGTTTCCAGGTCAAAAATCGATGATTACAGTCCTGCCAGTTTTGCTCAGTGTAGCATTATTGGTAGGTACCATATTGTTAATATTTCGTTTACCTTACTCTGTTTATTATTTGTCATTAAGTGCGTTTATTGGTGTGATATTTTGCTTTGTATCACAGATTATATTACGAACAGTGACAAAACCTATCATTGGTTATATTCCTCTAGGTCGTTGTCATGACTTACTAACAATTGAAGATGTAAGTTGGATAAGACTGAGTAGAGATATTATATCTAATCAAAAGCAATTTATTATGTTGAATGCTGTTGTGGCCGATCTTGCTGACTCAAGCTTGACTGATGACTGGCAACGATTTTTGGCAGAAGCTACTTTACAAGGTATTCCGGTCTACAATGTATTGCAAGTACGAGAGTCATTAACAGGCCGTTTACCTATCAAGCATTTATATGAAAATAACTTAGGTTCATTACTTCCTTCCCAATCTTACTTATTAATCAAGCGTATTATGGATACGTTAATTATAATTATCACATTACCCATTGTGTTAGTTCTTGCTTTATTTGTGATATTGGGCATAAAGTGGGATAGTAGACATACAGGTGGATCAGTGCTATTTACGCAACAGCGTGTTGGACAAGGTGGTAAGTTATTCACTATGTATAAATTTCGTAGTATGGTTCCTACATCAGAGAAAAGTGGTGCAAGAATGGCATCAACAAACGATATGCGTATTACTAAATTTGGTCATTTTATTCGAAAAACTCGGTTAGATGAATTGCCACAATTTATTAATGTATTAAAAGGTGAAATGAGTTTAATAGGACCTAGACCAGAACAACCAAGTTTTGTAAAACAATTTAATGAAACCATTCCTTTTTATTCTTATCGTCACATTGTAAAACCAGGTATATCAGGATGGGCACAAGTTATGCATGGTTATGCCAGTGATGAAGATGAAACTAAAGTAAAACTTGAGCATGATTTTTTTTATATTAAGAATTTTTCTTTGACTTTGGATTTACTGATAGTTATTAAGACTATTCAGACGATGATTACAGGCTTTGGGGCAAGGTAGTATGCAAACACAGTTGATTGAAAAGATAAAAAGTAAAAAAGCAGTCGTTGGTATTATTGGATTGGGTTATGTTGGATTACCTCTAATGCTTAGATACACAGAAGTTGGTTATCAAGTATTAGGGTTTGATATAGATAAAAATAAAGTTGATTTATTAAATAGTGGCAAAAGCTATATTGAACATATTGAAGCAAATGTTATAGAAAGAGTCGTTAATAATAAGTTATTTAATGCCACAATAGATTTCTCTAGGATTACAGAGTGTGATGTCATAATCTTATGTGTTCCAACACCATTGAATAAGCATCGTGAGCCAGATATTAGTTTTGTTATAGATACTACAAAGACTATCAAACCTTATATACGTGCAGGGCAGTTAATTTCTTTGGAAAGTACCACTTATCCAGGTACAACAGAAGAGGAGTTAGTGCCTAGATTAGAACATTCCAGCCTGGTTGTTGGTAAGGATATCTTTCTTGTTTATTCTCCAGAAAGAGAAGATCCTGGTAATATAAACTTTGAGACTAGAACAATTCCTAAAGTTGTTGGTGGATGTACACCTTCTTGTGTAGAGGTAGGAGTCATTTTTTATGGTCAGGCAATCGATAATATAGTTCCAGTTAGTTCAACGCGTGTCGCAGAGATGACTAAACTGTTAGAAAATATACATCGAGCGGTAAATATTGGCTTGGTCAATGAAATGAAAATAGTAGCTGACCGAATGGGTATTGATATATTTGAAGTGATTGATGCGGCAGCGACCAAACCATTTGGTTTTACACCTTATTATCCGGGACCTGGGCTAGGTGGTCATTGTATTCCTATTGATCCTTTTTATCTAACTTGGAAAGCACGAGAGTATGGTGTTCATACTCGATTTATTGAGCTTGCTGGTGAAGTTAATCGTTCTATGCCAGAGTTTGTCGTTGCAAAGGTGATGGACGGTTTAAATGAAATACAAAAATCACTAAAAGGTGCTAGTATTTTAGTTTTAGGTATTGCTTACAAAAAAAATGTTGATGATATGCGAGAGTCTCCTGCAGTAGAGATTATGGAAATATTACGAGAGAAAGGTGCGATGGTATCTTATAGTGACCCACATGTAGCACATTTTCCAAAGATGCGTGAACATCATTTTGATTTATCCAGTCAAGAAATAACAGCAGAGAACTTAAAAAAATTTGATGCTGTTTTATTAACTACAGATCATGATAAGTTTGATTACCAATTAATTTATGAGCATGCAAAAATGATTATTGATACTCGTGGAAAGTATCGTGAAGATCAAAAAGGTACAAATACAAGAAAAGTTATTAAGGCATAAGATATGAAAAATTTTGCATTAATTGGTGCGGCTGGATATATAGCACCTCGTCATATGAGAGCTATCACAGAGACAGGAAATATTCTTAGTGTTGCTTATGATATTAATGATTCAGTTGGTATTATTGATAGTATTGCACCAGAAAGTGAATTTTTTACAGATTTTGAGAGCTTTCTTGAGTATTGTTACACTTTAAAAAATACACAAGAGAAACAATTGGACTTTGTATCCATCTGTTCCCCTAATTATTTGCATTATGCACATATAGCAGCAGGCTTGCGTTTGGGTTGTGATGTGATTTGTGAAAAGCCATTAGTTCCAGACAATGCTTCACTTGATAAATTAGCTTTAATAGAGCAAGAGACAGGTAAAAAACTATATAACATATTGCAACTACGACATCATCAGGCAATTATTGATTTAAAGCATAAAATTGAGACTGAACAGAAACATAGTAAATATGATGTTACATTAACTTATATTACTTCTCGCGGAAAATGGTACCTAAAAAGCTGGAAGGGTAATACTCAAAAATCATTTGGTGTAGTGACAAATATAGGCATTCATTTTTTTGATATGTTGCACTATGTTTTCGGTAAGCTTGAAAGAAACGATTTGCATTTTGCAAATGAGAAAAAAGCGGCAGGCTATTTAGAATATGAGAAAGCAAGAGTACGTTGGTTTTTGTCAATTGATGCTGATGACCTGCCAGATACAGTCAAAGGAAAGGCAACAACATATAGGTCCATTACGTATGATGGACAAGAGGTAGAATTTTCAGGGGGTTTTACAGATTTACACACTACTAGCTATCAACAAATATTGGCGGGTAATGGCTTTGGCATTGAAGATGCCTGTTGTTGTATTCAAACAGTGGAGGCGATACGTAATAATGAAGTCGTCATGGCTCATCTCGATGAGGTTCATCCTATTATGAAGCAGTTGTTAATATGAAAAATGTCAATATACATAATACAGCAGTAGTAGATACGGGGGCTGATATTGGTGAGGGTTCTCGAGTTTGGCACTTTGTGCATGTTTGTTCGGGTGCTAAGATTGGTAAAAACTGTTCTTTAGGTCAGAATGTTTTTATTGGTAATCAAGTAATTATTGGTAATGACTGTAAAATCCAAAATAATGTGTCTGTGTATGATAATGTTACTTTAGAGGATGGTGTTTTTTGTGGACCAAGTATGGTTTTTACCAATGTGTATAATCCACGTGCAATGATTGAACGTAAAAGTGAATATCGAAATACACTAATAAAAAAAGGTGCTACATTAGGAGCAAACTGCACTATTATTTGTGGTATTACTATTGGACAGTTTGCAATGATTGGTGCAGGTGCTGTGGTTAATAAGGATGTGCCAGACTATGCTCTTATGGTTGGTGTACCTGCTAAGCAAATAGGCTGGATAAGTGAGTTTGGTGAAAGATTGGAATTGCCACTTGAAGGCTCAGGGGAAGTAGTTTGCCCTCATACAGGTACAAAGTATATTTTAGCTAGTAGTATACTAAAAAGATGTGAAACGAGTAAGTTATGAAATTTATTGATTTAGGTGCACAGCAAAAAAGAATAAAAAAACAAATTGACGATAATATTCAAAAAGTACTATCACATGGTCAGTATATTTTAGGCCCTGAGGTAGCTGAGCTAGAAGAAAAATTATCAGCTTATTGTGGAGCTAAGTATTGTATTAGTTGTGGTAATGGTACAGATGCATTACAGATAGCATTAATGGCTTTGGGTATTCAAATTGGTGATGAAGTCATTATGCCGGGTTTTACTTATATTGCCACAGCAGAAACAGTAGCCTTATTAAAAGCAAAGCCTATTTATGTAGATGTTGATGAGCGTACTTATAATATTGACCCAACAAAAATAGAAGCAGCTATTACTGATAAAACAAAAGCCATTATGGTAGTTTCACTGTATGGGCAATGCCCTGATTTTGATGAGATTAATGCCATCGCTCAAAAATATAACTTACCAGTAATTGAAGATGCTGCACAAAGTTTTGGTGCTAGTTATAAAGGAAAAAAATCATGTAACCATACAACAATAGCATGTACTAGCTTTTTTCCAACAAAGCCTTTGAGCTGTTATGGTGATGGTGGTGCTATATTTACTAATAATGATGATTTAGCTACAGCAATGAGGCAGATAGCACGGCATGGACAAGATAGGCGTTATCATCATATTCGAATTGGTATAAATAGTCGTTTAGATACCATTCAGGCAGCCATACTTTTACCAAAATTAGCAATATTAGATGAAGAGATAGAGCTTAGACAGCAAGTAGCCAATAAATATAACGATCTGTTAGCTAATCTAGATATGATAAATACCCCTTATATTGAGCCACATAATATAAGTGCATGGGCTCAGTATACAGTTCGAGTTAAAAATCGTGATTTAGTCCGCCAACATTTACAAGAAGCGAGGATACCAACAGCGATACACTATCCGATTCCATTAAATAAACAGCCAGCAGTTAAGTCAAATATTAATTTGCCTATTGCAGAAAATATAGTTTCAGAAGTGTTGAGTTTACCTATGTATCCTTATCTAAAAATTGAAGAAATCGAATATAATATATTATCATCAGTGTTCAGCCTATAACTTGAAGAATAATAGTGAAAATTCCATTTATTAGAAGTGAGTTTGCTAAAAATGTCTTGACTTTAATGACAGGGACAACCATTGCTCAAGCTATACCAGTATTAGTTAGTCCGATATTGACACGTCTTTATACTCCTGAAGAGTTTGGTGTTTTTTCACTATTTACTAGTATTGTTTCTGTCATTTATGTTATTTCCACTGGAAGATTTGAGATAGCTATTCCGTTACCAAAAGATGAACTTGATGCGCTATCAATTTTGCTCATGGCATTGATACTTTTAATTTTTATATGCATTTTAGTGACTGTTATAATAATAATATTTCAGCCATACTTGTTCAATATATTTAATATAGAAGCAAGTTCCTTCTGGTTTTATATTATCCCAGTTGCTATCTTATTTAATGGTATATATCAAATTTTAAATAATTGGAACATACGTTATTCAAATTTTAAATACTTATCTATATCAAAGGTAATCCAGAGTGCTACAGTTGCAACATTCAATATAGCTATTGGATATAGTAAAATATATAGTTTTGGTCTAATAATAGGGAGTATTTTAGGTTTATTGTTTAGCGTTCTTTATATTTTTTCACACTCAAAAGAGGTTGTAAAATTAGTACGATATAATGTATCAAATATTGATTTTTACAAGGTTTTTTATACCTATAATCATATACTAATATTTAATATGCCACAGTCTTTTTTTAATATTTTATCTTCTAATATACCTGTATTATTATTTTCTAAATATTATACTTCTGATAAAGTTGGATATTATTCTTTTGCAAATAAATTATTAATGATGCCTGCAAATATATTTTCATCTGCATATGCTCAAGTATTCTTTAAAAGATTGAATGATGTAAGGGATGATAAGGTTGAAAGAGTTTATTTAGTTAAAAATACAATATTTAAAATATTATTTATTTCACTGCCCTTTTTTATTTTTATTTTTATTTATTCAGAAGATATCTTTTCTATAGTCTTTGGTTTAGAATGGGCTGTAGCAGGGCTTTATGCTAAGTTTCTTATACCTATGTTTTATTTTAGGTTGGTTGGATCTGTAGTATCTATGAGCACTTTAGTATTTGGTGAAGAAAAAAAGTCTTTTATTATTGAGTTGTATTCAATAACTTTACGTGTTAGTGTATTAATTCTTGGTACAGTAATTATGAATAATATAATACTAACTTTGTTTTTTTATTCATTAGTAAGTTGTTTAACTACAGTGTTTAGATTGTTTTGGTATGTTTCTATTACAGAAAGATTTATGGAGATGGATTGTGAATAAATATATCTATGACAAGAATTTTAAAATTAAGATATCTAGTAATAATCTCAAAGAATATATTGAAGGTAATATTGATTTATACAAAAATGTACCAAATTCAGAAGTCAAAGAAGAGGTGTATTTAGAAATAGGAGAATCAAGAAAAAATAAACTAACAGAGATTCTTAAAAAAAATTTTTATAGCATCTCTCCTAAATCCCATATTACATATGAGAATGGGTTTATAGCTATGTTTGGGGATAATACTATAAATTTTAGTAAAGAAGATACTATCAAGATTACTTTAAATATAGACCCTAGTAAAAGCTACCGTAGAAAGTTTATGAATATGGGATATAGAGATAACCTGGAGCATTCAGCAACAATTTTACATGAGTTAGCAATAGTGCCTTCTAGTTTTTTCTTTAAAGATATAGCTATATTACATGCTTCATCAATGTACTCAATACAAAGTAATAGAACAGTGTTGATAGGTGGAACAGGAGGAGTTGGGAAGACCTCTTTGGAATTGATGCTTTGTATATCATGTGACTGGTCTTTTATAGCTGATGATATTGCCATAATAGATAAAGACTCTAATGTTTATCCTAACTTTTCTTACCCTAAAATATATGCCTATAATATTGAAGGGAATAAAAATTTAAAAGAAATTATTTTATCTAATAGTAGTATTATGAGTAAAGTTCAGTGGTATGCATTGAGTACATGGAAGGGTAAGCAAAGGGTAAGAAGGTCATGTTCTCCTGTCAGATTATATGGCGATGTTACTTCGGAAAAGAAACAGATAGATGCTTATTATATTATTCATAAAACAAATAAAGTTAAAGAAATAAAATTTAGGCAAATATCATCTGAAATGGCTATGAATTTATCTTTAAATGTTATTGAGAATGAATATCAAGAGGTTTTTAAGCATATCAAATGGCATGAATATAATTGTATACTAATGGGATTTAATCCTATATTAAAGTATCAGGATATTATAAATAATATGAGTGCTAATTATCTTAGTGTTTTTAAAAATATTAAGTGTTATATAGTTGAAGTCCCATATGATATAGAGCATAGTGTTTTTTTAAATCAGATGAGGAGTATTTTGGTGTAATGAGAGTTTTTTTAATAACTGAGAAATATCCTTACGATGGTGGAGAGCAGTTTATTGAAACAGAAGTTTTATATTATAGCCAGTTTTATAATATAGATTTAATTATATTGCCATTGAATAATGCTAAAAAAATTAGATTTTATCCACAAGGTGTAGTCTTAGATAATCATATTTGTAATAAAAGAAAAAACATTAAAAAGTATATTGCATGTCTATTAATAAATAAAGCTTTTTATAAAGAGTTGTTGAATATTAAGAGTGGTTTTTTTAACTTCAAAATAGCTAAATCTATAATATCTTCAGTTTGTAGCTTTATTTATTATAAGAGACTATTTCGATATTTATTTGGGGTGAAATATAAGATTTCTGAAAAAGATTTGGTTTATACTTATTGGAATACAGAAGCAAACTATGCATTGCAGAGTTTGAAGAATAAGTACCATTTTAAACTAATTAGCCGTATACATAGAGCTGATTTATATGAGAATAGATCTCCATTAAATTATATGCCACTTAAGAGACAGTTTGTTGAAAATATTGATAGAGTATTTGTTATTACACAGTCGGCAATTGAATATTTAACTGAGACTTATGGCTTCTCTATTGATAAATTATATTTATCAAGGTTGGGTGTTATAGATAAATGTATAAAGTGTCAACCTAGTGAGGCTATAGAATATCGTATAGTTTCTTGTTCTTACTTATTACCTGTTAAGCGAGTAGATAAAATAATAAAGGCTTTATTCATACTATCTAAAAAATATCCATATATAGAAATTTCTTGGTTTCATATTGGTGATGGACCTTTAATGAGTGAATTATTATCTTTAGCTGAACTTAATTTAGATAAGTTAGATAATATAAGCTATCAATTTTTAGGTATGCTAGAGAACAAGCAAGTTTATGAGTTATATCAAAATCATAGATTTGATGTATTTATAAATGTTAGTGAGTCTGAAGGTGTTCCAGTATCAATAATGGAGGCTATGAGTTGTTCTATACCTATCATAGCTCCAGATATAGGAGGGATAAAAGACATGGTCGAAGATGGTAAAAATGGAGTGTTGCTATCTGAGGGATGTACAGTCGAAGAAATTACTTTAGCTTTGTCTAAGATCAATTTTTTTAAAGATAAAAAGACTAGAAATTTTTCTTATCAAAAGTATAAGGAAAAATTTGATGCAGATAAGAATTACATTAATTTTATTGAAAAGCTATTTGATTTATAGGTGTTGAATTAAGTTAATTATTTTATTATGTTTTTTAACTATAAACTTAATTTTTTAGCTATTTTTATCGTATATAGAAAAAATACAGGTTTAAATATATGAGGATTTTACATCTTTCACATACAGATATTCGATCTGATTCTCGTATTCTAAAAGAGATGCAGTCGATTGCAAGACTTAATCCATCTTTTAGCATTTATGGTGTTGGTGTAGTAACTCGAGATAAATCAAGCCAATCTAAATTAGTGGAAGGTATTAATATAGTCAGTATTAACTTGCTTTCAAGAAAGCTCACTTTATTTCCCAAGTTTATTAGACATTCTTTTTCTATGGTGGAACTTACTATGAAAATGTTATTTAAAACTAGGAAATATAAACCTCAATTAATACATTGTCATGATACCTTAGTATTGCCACTTGGTGTTCTATTAAAATTCATATTTGGAGCTAAGCTCGTCTATGATGCTCACGAACTAGAGTCTAATCGCAATGGTTTGAGCAAGTTCCTAAGTAAAGCGACTTTTTTAGTAGAAAAATTCCTATGGAAATTTGTAGATAGCCTTATAGTGGTTAGTCCTTCAATTAAAAAATGGTATTGCAAATATATTGGAGTAAAAGATACTGTAGTAATACTTAATAGTCCAATTTTGATTGATGAGACTAAAAAGGATGGTCATCATTATTTCTCTCAAAAATTTGGTATAAAAGAAACTTCTTTAATATTCCTATATTTAGGAGCAATATGCAAAGGCAGAGCTATTGATTTAATTCTAGATGTTTTTAAAGAATTTAATGATAATGATGGTTTTCATGTAGTTTTTATGGGTTATGGTGATATGGTTAGTCAAGTTAAAAAAGCTGAGAAACATCATAATAATATTCATTATCATGAATCTGTACCTCATGAGGACGTTGTATTTATTTCTCAGAGTGCAGATGTTGGATTATGCTTAATCGAGAATGTTTCTCTAAGTGATTATTATTGTCTGCCAAATAAACTTTTTGAGTATGCCTTTTCAGGTATTCCTGTATTAGCATCAGATTTTCCAGATATTGTTGAAGTTATCGATAGACATAACTTGGGCAGTTATTGTGCAGTTAATAAAGAAAGCATTAAGTCTGCAATTATAAGTTTGAAAGATAATAAAGAATTCAAAAATCTTAAGATGAAAGATCTTGAATCATTATCTTGGATAGCTCAAGAAAAGAAATTGATTAAGTTGTATAATAATTTACTGGGAATATAGGTTTTTTTATGTGTGGGATATTTGGGGTTTTAGATAAAAGAGGAGTTTCTAAGAGAGACTTAATGCTATTAGCTAAACATTCTCAGCAGAGAGGTCGAGATTCAAGTGGTTTGATAACTTTTAAGTCACAGCAGTATAATATTAATCGAGCAGATTTTAATATTATGAGACTACTGGGAAAAGTTGATTATAGTTCTTCTAGTATTGTGTTAGGACATAGTAGATTAGTAACTAATAGTATGATTAATAACCAA
The DNA here is from genome assembly GCF_020662265.1 of Psychrobacter sp. I-STPA6b. Classification (GTDB taxonomy): domain Bacteria; phylum Pseudomonadota; class Gammaproteobacteria; order Pseudomonadales; family Moraxellaceae; genus Psychrobacter. The sequence continues at coordinate 156,666 of NZ_VEWM01000063.1, read as the reverse complement.
CCTATTATTAGAAATGATTTTATTGTAATACATAATGGAATTATTGTTAATGATGAAGAAATATGGAAAGAAACTTTAGAACCTAAAAATTTACAAATAGATACAGAAGTAATTGCTGTAATAGCTGAACAATATTACCATAAGAATGGCACAATAGTAGGTCTCTCTGAAAGTGTATTATCAAAGTGTAAAGGGGTAGTCGCTTGTGCTGTAATGATGCCTAAGCTTGGAAAGTTAGTATTGTTTTCTAATAATGGTAGTCTCTACATTGCTAAAAATAAACAAAAATTTTGCTTCGCTTCAGAAAAATATGTATTAGAAAAGCTCGGATTTGCTAATATAGAACAAGTAATTAATAGAGAAGTAATATTAGATATACCTATTACAGAAAAAATAAGTATTGATTTGGATATATTAGATAAAAATAAAAAGAATCTGGTGCCAACCTATATTCATTTAGATAGTCAAGAACAAAAGTTATTAGAGTATAATATCCCTAATTTGAAGAGGTGTACTAAATGTATATTACCAGAAACTATGCCTTATATAACTTTTAATGAGCAAGGTGTCTGTAATTATTGTACAAATTATAAAATTCGTAATGAGCCAAAACCAAAAAATCAGCTTTTGACCCTACTACAATCTTATCGAAGGACAGAAGGAGCAGAGTGCATTGTTCCTTTTTCTGGAGGAAGAGATAGCTGTTATGGATTACACCTAGTAGTTAAGGAGCTAAATTTAAAACCAATAGCTTATACGTATGATTGGGGGATGGTTACAGACTTAGGTCGTCGAAATATTAGTCGTATGTGTGCTCAACTTGGAGTAGAAAATATTGTTGTAGCAGCTAATATAGCGAAAAAGCGAAAAAATATAGCCAGAAATTTAGCTGCATGGCTTAAAGCACCTAATCTGGGTATGGTTAGTATACTTACTGCTGGTGATAAACATTTTTTTAGACATATTGAAACAGTAAAAAAACAAACTAATGTGTCTTTAAATTTATGGGGTATTAATCCACTAGAAGTTACACATTTTAAAGCAGGTTTTTTGGGTGTTCCACCAGACTTTGATGAAAAACGAGTATATATGCATGGTTGGCAAAAACAAGTTGAATATCAAAAACTACGTTTTTTAGCTATGACAAAAAGTATTGGGTATTTTAATGATTCATTACTAGATACATTAACAGGCGAATATTATCGTAGTTTTACTAAGAAAAAAGATTATTATCATATTTTTGATTATTGGCGTTGGGATGAAAGTCTCATAGATGATCTTTTAATTAATGAATATGATTGGGAAACTGCGGTGGATACCAGTACGACTTGGCGTATTGGTGATGGTACATCAGGATTTTATAACTATATTTATTATACAGTGGCTGGTTTTACAGAGCATGATACTTTTAGAAGTAATCAAATTCGGGAAGGGCAAATTAGCCGTGAGAAAGCTTTGAGTCTTGTATTGGAGGAGAATCAGCCAAGATATCAAAATATTAGATGGTATTTAGATGTGATTGGAATGGATTTTAGAAGTACAATTAATACTATAAATCAAATACCAAAAATATATGAAATGAATTAATTTACGAATTTGACAGCATAGGTTAAAGTTTAGATTCAGGTGTTAGTATGTTTTGTACTTCATTGTTAAATGTGAGAGTAAATTAGATATGCAGACAAAAACGATCTGGATTATGAATCAATATGCCTCTACACCTGATACAGGGTTTGGTGGTAGACATTTTTATCTTGCTGAAGAATTAGCTAAATTAGGATATAAGGTATATTTAATATCTGCTTCTTTTACACATTTACTGCGGAACCCGATTGAGATTGATAAGGAATTTTTGATTGACTCATCTTATGGTTTTAATATGGTATGGGTGCGTACATCAACTTACCAACATGCACATAGTAAAAAACGAATACTGAACTGGTTTTATTTTTGTTGGAAACTTACTCAGCTAACTAAAGTTATTTCTCAAAAACCAGATACTATTTTATACTCATCCCCAACTTTAGTTGGATATTTGGGTGCGGAATATTTGGCAACAAAATTAAAGTGTAAATTGGTTTTTGAAGTGAGAGATATATGGCCATTAACTTTAAGACATTTGGGTGGTTATAGCAAATATCATCCTTTTATACTATTTCTTCAGTGGATAGAGAGTAGAGCCTATAAAAAAGCTGATATTGTGGTCTCTAATCTAAAATATGCAGTTGAACATATGCAACAGCATGGTTTAAATGTAAGAAAATTTTATTGGATTTCCAATGGATTTTCTTTGCAAGAAGTAACTAATAAACAGCCATTAGATAAGGAGACTATTACGCAGTTACCTAAAGATAAGTTCATCGTGGGTTATACTGGCACTTTAGGCTTAGCAAATGCAATGGACTTTTTTATTAAAGCTGCTAAAAAATTACAAAGCTATAATAATATTGCTTTTGTAGTAGTAGGTGATGGTAAAAAGAAAGAAAGTCTAATTAATTACTGTAAACAAAACAAAGTTAATAATGTTTATTTTATTGATACAATTCCAAAAAATCAGATACAATCTATGTTATCTGAATTTGATGTTTGCTATCTTGGTGTGAAAAAAGATCCATTATATGGTTTTGGTGTTTCATTAAATAAGTTATTTGATTATCTGTATTCTGCGAAACCAATCATATATGCGATTGATTCAGGAAAGTATAGACCAATTTCAGAAGTTAATGCTGGTTATGAAGTTGAGCCAGAAAATCCTATCGCAATAACAGAAGCCATTATCAAACTTTATCATTTAAGTAGTATGGAGCGGGAACAATTAGGGAGGAATGGTAAGAAGTTAGCTTTAGAATATTATGAATATAGCCAGCTTGCAAAGAAGCTGGCAGATATCTGTATGAAATAATATAGTTCTCCTCAACGCTCCAAATACTGCAACTTCCCTTCAACGCCATCCCACTCTTTGTGGTCGGGTAGGGCATCTTTCATTTCGGTAATATTTGGCCACTCTTCGGCAAGCTCAGCATTTAGCTCAATAAAGGCCTCTTGACCAGCAGGCACTTCATCTTCTGAGAAAATTGCATTGGCAGGGCATTCTGGTTCACACAGTGCACAGTCAATACACTCATCAGGGTTGATGACTAAAAAGTTGGGTCCTTCATAAAAGCAGTCTACAGGGCAGACTTCTACGCAATCAGTATATTTACAGCGGATGCAATTATCAGTAACAACAAAGGCCATAGCGACGGCTACCTTCTATTAGTCTCAGAATTAATGGCGTATTTTACTCTCTTCTGCGTATTTTCACAAATTACCATCAGTCATTATTTTTTAGACTATAAATCCATTCTAAAGCAGCTTTTGGTGTTAAGTTATCTGGGTCAAGATTTTGCAACTTTTCGATAACTGCAAGGGCTTGCTGTATTTGCTCTGGTGTTTTATGCTCCAGAAAAGCAAAGTGTTCTGGTAACGTTTCTATCATTTGTGGTTGGGTGTTTTCAGCTTGGGGATAAGCTTTGTCACTTTTAGCATAGCTGGCTTTAGGTTGTATGCTGTTGTTATTTAGATAGTTTTGAGCTTGCTTTAGGACACTATTTGGTATGCCTGCCATTTTAGCAACATGAAGCCCAAAGCTGGAGTTAGCAGCTCCTTGGTTGATTTTATGCAGTAGTAATAACTGTCCTTCTACTTCACTGGCAGCCACATGAACATTCCGAACTTTATCTTGGAACTCGGGTTGTTTTGCCAGCTCTGTCAGTTCAAAGTAGTGTGTTGCAAACAATGTTAAGCTCTTTATTTGGCAGAGCTTTTCGACACAGGCATGAGCGATGGCAAGCCCATCTGTGGTAGATGTACCACGTCCTACCTCATCCATCAGCACCAGTGATTTATCTGTTGCTAGGTTAAGAATTTGTGCAGTTTCTATCATTTCGACCATAAATGTAGATTTACCACCAGCGAGGTCATCGGCAGAGCCAATACGGGTAAAAATACGGTCAATATCTCCAATGACTGCACGGTCAGCAGGTACAAAGCTACCACAGCATGCAAGTAGAATAATTAGAGCAGTCTGGCGCATATAAGTCGATTTTCCACCCATGTTTGGTCCTGTAATAATAAGAAGACGCTCTGGGTGTGTTGTGTCACCAATATAACAATCATTAGCAATAAATTGATGTGTGCTGGTGGTTGAGTTGTTATTAGGTTTGTTAAGACGAGACTCTACAACCAGATGTCTGCCAGCTTCTATAGCGATACCTGTTTGATTGGGTGCCAGTGTTGGACGGCGCCAGTGATTATTTTTTGCCAGTGTTCCCCAGTTTACCAAAACGTCAATTTGTGCCAGTGCAGAGGTAAGACGTTGGAGTGAATTAATATGTTCGTTTAGGGTGTGTAACAGCTTTTGATAGAGTGCTTTTTCACGGGCAAGTGCATCAGTTTGTGCATTGAGATAGTCTGTTTCTAATGTTTTGAGTGCTTCTGTCATAAAGCGCTCACTATTTTTTAGTGTTTGCTGACGGATAAAGTGTTGCGGGGCTTGTTTTGCTTGACCTTTAGGAAGCTCAAAGTAAAAGCCACTAACTTTATTGTAGCCAACTTTTAGGCTGGTTAGTCCCGTTTTTTGCCGTTCTGATTCTACGAGAGTATCTAGCGTATCTTGGATGTTGTGATGTAAATGAGTTAAACGGTCAAACTCTGTATCAAACCCCTGTGCAATCATGCCACCATCACGGATATGCGCTGGAGGGTTTTCAATAATGGCACTATCAATAAGCTGTGCGATATGGTCACAAGTTTGATGGTTGGGTGGTAGTTGTTGTATGAGTAGAGGCAATAGTCCAGATGCTTGAGGGTTAAGCTCTGCTGTGATAAAGGCATCTGTTAGGTGTTGTGCTGAGATAATAGCATCAAGTAAACGGCGTAAGTCTTTAGGTTTAGCACTGCCAAGAGCAATACGAGAGCTGATGCGCTCGATATCGGCAATATCAGAAAGTATATCTGCTAATTGTGTGAGATGAGTAGTGCTGAGGTTATGTAGCCATTCAACGGCATCTAGTCGTTGTTGCAAGGTATCAAGAGGCGTATTTTTGGCATGTGGAGATAGACGCAATGGTCTTTTAAGTTGATTTACCAGCAAACGTTTGCCCATGGCGGTTTGGCAGTGATTGATAACTGAAATTAGGCTTGTGCCTGTGTTGCTGACACTATCAAATAATTCCAGATTTTTTTGGCTGATGTGGTCAATAATTAAGTAATCTTGGGTATTTTCAACCACCAGTTCATTTACTTGTGGTACATGGCGTTGTTGAGTTTGTTGAGCATAGTGAATTAGAGCAGCACAGCTAGTTTGCATTAACGGATTGTTTGCAATGCCTAATCCTTCTAGCATTTGTACTTGAAATTGGGTACATAATGTTTGGGTTGCATGTGCTTGATGAAAGTCACTGGCAGCAACATGAATCAGGGGGCAGGTCAGCTCTTTGTGTAGCCATTGTTGCCATTGATTATCGAGGTTTTCTGAAATGATGACTTCGCTGGGGTCGAAGCGTACCAGTACGTTCAATAGCTGTTGAGTCAGTGTTTGTTCATCATGACTGGCAATGGCTTGGGTACGAATAGTACCAGCATTGATATCTAGCTGGCTGATACCAGCATGATATTGTGCGGATGTGTTGGCTTTGTTTTTAGGGGCTGTTTGAATGTCGATTGCGACCACACTAGGGGTGTGATTTGGGGCAATTAGGGCATCGTCTGTGAGTGTCCCTGCTGTGAGTGTTTTTACCACTTCACGATTCATAATGCCTTTTTTATTTTTGGCTTGATTATTGCTGGTATCATCTTCCTCTACTTGTTCGCAGATAACGACGGTCTCACCAGCAGCAATCAGACGTGCCATATAGCTGTCTGCGGCATGATAAGGAACACCTGCCATAGCAATGGTATTACCAGATTTATCTTTACCACGTCTGGTGAGAGTAATGTCCAAAATATCAGCAGCACGTTGGGCATCAGTAAAAAATAGTTCGTAAAAGTCTCCCATGCGGTACAGTAATAAAGCATTAGGATATTGTGCCTTTAAGGTAAGATACTGCACCATCATAGGGGTATGGTCATCAAGGTGATAAACCTCCCCCGCAATAGTTAAAGTATTATTATGATTGGCTTGTGCTGGTGAGTGTTGGATTGAGTTTGGCATAATACAAAACGGCTTATTGGTGAGTAAAACGGTTTATTTTATCATGATGTGAATTGTTTACTGATAGTGATAGAGTGTTTTTATTGAAATAGGCTTAATGATTGCACTTGTATCTATCTAAAACGTAACCATATATAATAAGAGTAATTTTATTTGGAGGGAGATATAGGCTTAGGTTGACTCTTGAGTATGTATCACCAAAGATTTCCACAGGTTTATATAATTATGTTATCAAAAATAGTCGGCAGTGTAATTGGAACAAAAAATGACCGTGAGCTAAAGCGCATGCGTCAAATTGTTAAGAAAATCAATGCACAAGAGGAAAGTATTCAGTCTTTATCTGATGAGCAATTACGAGAAAAAACGCTAGAATTTAAGCAACGTTATGATAAAGGTGAAAGTCTTGATGCCATGTTGCCAGAGGCATTTGCCGTATGTCGGGAAGCATCAAAACGTACTTTGGGTATGCGTCACTTTGATGTGCAGCTTATCGGTGGTATTACTTTGCATCAAGGTAGTATTGCAGAGATGCGTACAGGGGAAGGTAAAACATTGATGGCAACACTTGCCATTTATCTGAATGCTTTAAGTGGTAAAGGTGTGCATGTTGTGACGGTTAATGATTACTTGGCTACTCGTGATGCTGAGTTAAACCGTCCATTATTTAACTTTTTAGGATTAAGTGTGGGGGTGATTTATTCACAACAGCCTCCACAAGAAAAAGTAGAAGCTTATCAAGCAGATATCACGTATGGTACAAACAACGAATATGGTTTTGATTACTTGCGTGACAATATGGTATTTAGCCTAGAAGAGAAAAAGCAACGCCCTTTAAACTATTGTATCATTGATGAAATTGATTCAATTTTGATTGATGAAGCACGGACACCATTGATTATTTCAGGGCAGGCGGAAGATTCTTCACGTACTTATGCACTTATTAATACCATTATCCCTCGCCTGCAACGCTCAAAAGATGAAGAAGCAAATAAAAATAATGAAGAAGGTGATTTTTGGATTGATGAAAAAAATCGTCAAATTGAAATTAGCGAAAAAGGCTACGAAAAAATTGAAAACTTCCTAATAGAAGTGGGTGAGCTGGGTGAAAATGAAAGTTTATATAGCCCAACTCGTTTGCCTTTATTAGCACATGTGCAAGCTGCTATTCGTGCACATCATATTTTTGTTAAAAATGTGCATTACATTGTTGATGATGGTGAGGTCATTATCGTTGATGAAAATACAGGGCGTACCATGCCTGGTCGTCGTTGGTCAGAAGGGCTACACCAAGCAGTAGAAGCTAAAGAAAACGTCGAAATTCAGGCAGAAAACCAAACACTGGCAACCACTACCTTCCAAAACTATTTCCGTTTGTACGATAAGCTGTCGGGTATGACAGGGACAGCAGATACTGAAGCGGCTGAGTTTAAATCAACCTATGACCTTGATGTCGTTGTTATTCCAACACATAAGCCAATTGCCCGTAAAGATTTAGATGACCAGATTTTCTTGACCAAATTGGGTAAGTATAAAGGCATCATTCGAGAGATTAAGGAAATTCAAGCGAAGGGCGCGCCTGTATTGGTCGGTACAGCTACCATTGAGGCAAGTGAAGAGCTGTCTTATTTATTAGACCAAGAAGGTATTAAGCATAATGTGCTAAATGCTAAACAACACGAGCGTGAAGCAGAAATTATTGCACAGGCAGGTAGTCCTCGTTCGGTTACCATTGCAACAAATATGGCAGGTCGGGGTACAGATATCATTCTTGGTGGTAACTGGCAAGCACAGATTGTTGACCCAGAAAATGTCGATGAAGCACAGATGCAAAAGCTCAAAGAGCAATGGCAGAAGCGTCATGATGAAGTGCTAGCGGCTGGTGGTTTGCATATTATTGGCTCTGAGCGTCATGAGTCACGCCGTATTGATAACCAGCTACGTGGGCGGGCAGGGCGACAAGGTGACCCTGGCCAGTCAAGATTCTTCTTATCATTAGAAGATGATTTGATGCGTATCTTTGCTGGAGACCGTGTGGTGAATATGATGCGTGCCATGGGTCTAAAAGAAGATGAAGCCATTGAGCATAAGATGGTTTCAAAGTCGATTGAAAATGCTCAAAGTAAAGTAGAAAGCCGTGATTTTGATGCCCGTAAAAACTTGTTGAAGTATGATGATGTTGCTAATGAGCAACGTAAAGTCATTTATTCACAACGTGATGATTTATTGGCAGAAGCAGATTTAAAAGAAACCATCGAGTCAATGCATCGGGAAGTATATGATGCCCTTATCAGTCAGTTTGTTTTACCAGGGTCGATTGATGATCAATGGAATATTGATGGTTTAGAAGATGAGCTAGAAAGTGAGTTTAAATACTTTATGCCCATCAATGATTGGCTAGATGAAGACCGCCGTTTGGATGAAGAAGGTCTACGTAGAAAGATTACGCAGGCAGCTATTGACCGTTATCATGAGCGTCGTGAACAGATGGGTGAGGAGCAAGCCGCCAGATTAGAGCGACATTTGATGCTCCAAAGTTTAGACCGTCATTGGAAAGAGCATCTTACGCAGATGGATCAGCTTCGTAAGGGGATTCATTTACGTGGATATGCACAAAAAAATCCAGAGCAGGAATATAAGCGTGAGTCGTTTGACTTATTTACCATGATGCTTGGTGCTATTAAGTCGGATACGGTACAAGATTTATCACGCGTACATATCCCAACAAAAGAAGAGCTGGAAGCAATGGCTGAACAGCGTCGTGTTGAAGCACAAAGAATGCAGATGCACTTTGAGCATAATGAGATAGATAGTCTGACAGGAGAGACGCATCCAGATCCTGAAGTAGCAGCACGTAACCGAGCAGAAGAGCAGCGTACACAAGGGCGCAGCCAAATGCGAATTAACTTTAATACGACTGCAAGTGTGGCTGGAGCGTCAACAGGAAATGCACCAGCAAGTGCTACAGAAACAGGTAATACAGAAGAGAGTTACAAAGACTTGAATATTAGTCGTAACTCACCTTGTCCTTGTGGTTCTGGTTTGAAATATAAACAGTGTCATGGCAAGATTTAGCATCTATTGACAGTATTAAGTGATTGATACTTGTAGTGAAAATAGACAACAGTAACTCTTACTGGTTTTATTATGTTTTTATATCAAAGTATCTTTATAAGATAACTAATCATGTGTGGGAGTGTTGACATTGATTGTCGGTACTCTGGACAGGATAAGTAACAAAATCAGCAATATTTTGTATTAGAATATTAGTTGAGTAAATGGCGTGTCTTGGGGATAATGAGAAAATAATATTTTTATCTAATTAAGAGGTTTATATGATAGGACGTGATAGCAAGTTTGGTTTTATAGCAATTTCAGGTGCGTTGATACTATCTTTGGGGCTGAGTGGCTGTCAAAAGAAAGAAGAGACAACCGACACAGTGTCAGATGAGAATGCTGAACAGGTTGTACCAATGTCTGCTGAACCTGCTGAAACCGAAGAGCCATTAATTTTGGATAATGATACAGAAACAGCAGATACCCAAAGCGTCGATGAGCAAACCGTTGCTAATGCAGGTGTCATTGATACGAGTCATATTGACTATGCTTGTACACCTGCACTAGAAGTCAATGCCTCTTATGCACCAGATAATGAAAGTGTGGCATTAGAAATTGATGGCAATAGTATGGTGTTGAATAATACCAATTCAGGTGACAATCCTATTATCTTTGAAGCCAATCAAAGTGTCTTGACAGATGGTGAAGGCTTGATTCAGTGGCGTGTCAGCACAAGTAGCATTGAGTCTGCCGTATTACGACTCAGTCAATCAGGTGATGCCATTGAGACCTACGATTGTAAATCAGCTTCATAGTTGACCATGACTTTTATAATAGGAAATAAGCAATATCAAAAAAGCCAGCATTTGCTGGCTTTTTTATTTTCTAAAGTATGATGATCTAAATCATGTTATGGTCAAAGAATCACTGAACAGCTATACAGCTATGATGCTACCATCGTTTGCTGTGCAACGGTACTATGTACGTTTGCCTTGTATCTGTTTGAGACTTCTTCAACTATAGAAATAGCTCATTTATCTATCATGATTTTTATCTATCGTGATTTAGGAACCCTTCTTCTTGTACGTCCAGTTCTTCTCGTTGTAATTCCACAGAAATCGTATCTTTATGTGTATGAACTGATTTTTCAATATCTATTTCTTGAACAACATAAGTTTCTTTAGTAACGACAGCCACTTGACGAGATAGTACAATTTCAATGGGTTCATCACCAAGTTGTACTTTATGACCATTGATGGTAACACTAGGAATGCTATCTAACGTTGGCTCAACATGACGAATAACCTCTTTATCATCATAGCTGCCTTCTAACATTGCTTGTGAGTCGACATCTTGATAGGTTGTGGTTACTGTAAGGACTTCTTCAACCAACTCAATAGGAACATTAACCGTTTTTTTACGTACATGCTTTGTGGCAATAACTTTACCAACATCCAGACGCTCTTTATTGACAACGGCACGTTCTTCTAAAAGCTCCAAACGTCCTACTGTTGTACGATTATTAGGAGATGTTGTACTGTCTTCTGATACTGTGTTAACAGTGGTATGTGGCGCTATTTTTTCTTGAGAATTTGATTTTTGAGTATCCATAAGAAGTTTTCCATACAAGTAAGGTTAAGCAAAGGCGATTGATATATTATTTACTAAGATAATTAAAAAATGACTAAATAGCTATGTTGTTGCTCTTATTACTATGCACTACATGATTGAGAGAACGAACTCATATATGTTGCAGTATAGCAAGAAATAACTAAATAGGAAAAAGCCAGAGATATACTCTGGCCTTCTTAGAACAAGCTTTACAATACTAAAATAACACTAAGGACAAAAGCTTAGAGTAGGCTATTTACCACGAGCAGCACGTACATCTGCTGCTGTGATGTCATCACGATTAACGATATTACCATCACGGTCAATGATATTATCATCACCATCAACGTCTAGCTCTTCACGCTGGATGGTTTCATATAATGTCTCTGTATGGCTTTCAACAGTTTTGCCAACACTAACTTCTTCTGTTACGTAAGTCTCTTTGTTAACATGCGCACGTTCAGCTTCTAGTTGTACCTCTACAGAGTTTGTATCTTCACCGATACGACGGTCTGTTGGGCGGTCGACATTTTTACGCTCAATATGGGCATGCTCTTCTTCAAGGTCGACATCAATTTGACGATCTTCTGTCACAATATGTTTGCCTACTTTAACTAGACCAGCAACGATACGGTCTTTATTAACAGTTAGACGCTCTTCTAATAGCTCAAGAGTGTTTGGCGCTTGATAGTCTGTTTCTGCAATTTCTACCTGCTCTTCTACAGGGACTGTATCTGCAACAAAGGCTTGACGGTCTTTTTCAAACTGTTCTTTATAGCTATATTGATAATCATGGTCATACTGCTCCATGGCTTCAACTTGTTTTTTGGTTAAGCTATCAAAAAAGACATCATCACCGACGATACGTGCTAGACCAGCAGGCACAAGTACTTCTTTTGAGCTAAACCAGCCTCCTACATCAACGATAAGATAACGAATACGTCCAGTTGTATCTTCTACTAAAGCCCCTTCAATTTTACCAATTTTATCTTCATGTGCCCCATAAGCAGTTTTGCCGGTTGGGTCATAGTAGTCATCGCCAATTAAATCACGATGAGTGGCTTGAATATCTTTTAAACGTAATAATTGACTCATTATTGTATTCCTTATAGTTAAAAACGAGTTAGTTGGATTGTGTTATTTACTACTGTACTTCTTAACTTTTATTACTTGCAGTTATTTTATACTGGCAATTAACTAACAATAAATTGCTAGAGACATTGCAGAGTTGTCACTGTGTAAACTATTAAGCTAACAACTTGACTATCAGTTTAGCAATCTAACAGAGTTTATCCTATAGGTTTCCAGTTTCATTATGTGAACTAGGCGTAATGAGTTGTAAGGGGCTGTAAGTGATATAACATGTTACTTGAGGACTGTTACAGCTATTTACTTGTGAATGGCGATATAAAAAGTTTTTTAAACGATAGGCACATTTTAAGTGGTTCAGGTGCAACAAAAAACAACCAGCCACTGTAGAGCAACTGGTTGTTTTGATTATGATGGTTATTTCAGTCAAATAACTATTAACTCATGCAACTCATTAACGAATGTAATAATGATATATGATAATAGGTGGACTATTTGACCGAGTTATTCAGTAATGCTAGATAAGCTCAATTGCAACAGCAACCGCTTCACCGCCACCAATACATAATGAGGCAACACCTTTCTTACCACCAGTACGCTTCAATGAGTTGATAAGGGTGACTAAGATACGTGCGCCAGAACATCCAACTGGATGTCCAAGTGCGCATGCACCACCTTCTACATTTACTTTTTCATGAGGAATATTTAGCTCATCAATTGCCAACATCGTTACCATGGCAAAGGCTTCATTAATTTCCCATAAGTCAACATCTTCTACAGTCCAGCCTGCTTTATCAAGCACACGCTCAATTGAGCCAATAGGTGCTAGTGTAAACTCGCTGGGATGGCGTGAGAATGTCGCAGTTGCAACAATGCGTGCCTGTGGTGTTAGTCCTTTTTCTTCAGCAAGGCTTTGTCTAGTAACAACCACAGCAGCAGCACCATCTGAAATTGAGCTGGCATTGGCTGCGGTAATGGTACCTTCTTTGGCAAATGCAGGACGTAACTTAGGAATACGGTCAATGTTAGCATTGCCTGGCTCTTCGTCCACTTCGACTGTGACTTCCCCTTTACGAGTCTTGATAGTCATTGGAACGATTTCGTCGGTAAAGTGACCTTCTTCAATGGCTGTTTTAGCACGATTGAGTGACTCAATAGCAAAGTCATCCATTTGCTCTCGAGTATAGCCTTTTTCATCGGCAACTTCTTGGGCAAATTGTCCCATAAGTTTACCTGTTTCGGCATCTTCTAGCCCATCTAGGAACATATGGTCTTTGACTTCTTTATGCCCCATACGATAGCCAGCACGAGACTGTGGTAGTATGTAGGGTGCGTTGGTCATCGATTCCATACCACCAGCTACGATAACATCCGCACTACCAGCCTTAATGGCATCATGTGCTTGCATCACGGCTTTTAGTCCAGAGCCACAAAGTTTATTAATGGTTACGGCGCCGATGGCATCAGATAAGCCTGCTTGACGCATGGCTTGTCTAGCAGGTCCTTGTCCTAGTCCTGCGGTTAAAATACAGCCCATAATGACTTCGTCGATATCATCGATAGCGACATTAGACCGTTCGACAGCAGCTTTGATGGCAGTTGCACCAAGTTGTGGTGCAGTTGCTCCGGATAGCGCACCTTGAAAGCTACCCATGGCTGTCCTTGCTCCATTTACAATTACGATTGAATCATTTGACATGGTATTTCCTTATTTGTATTGATATTACAAAGCTATTATGTGTTATGACACTATGTTTACCTATGCTGTTTTGTCAATTAATGAGTAAAATCACTTATCATTAAACTCCTGTACAGATAGGTATCTTAAAGATATCACGAAGAAGACAATTCATCTAGGCGAATACGTACAACTTTTGCTGTGATGGCATCTAATTGCTCTATTTTCTCAATGGCACTATTTATCTGCTCTTCTATCACGGGTAGGGTTAAGATAATCACAGGGACTTGTCCTTGTTTATGAGCAGGTTTTTGTAAAATAGCATCAATGTTAATACCAGCATCACTAAGAATGCGGGTGACATCTGCCAATACACCTAACATGTCTTTTGCTTGTAAGCGTAAATAGTAGCCCGTTCTCATTTTTTCAGCAGGTAATACAGGCGTATCTGAAAGTGACTCTGGGATAAAGGCAAGATGAGGCACATGATGTCCATGATTTTCTACAGTCAATACTCGGATAAGATCCATAACATCTGCCATAACAGCAGAGGCAGTTGCACCAGCACCAGCACCATCACCATAGTATAAGGTTTGTCCAAGTGGATGGGCATTGACTAAGACGGCATTTTTAACGCCATTGACATTGGCTAAGAGCTTATCTTCAGGAATCAGTGTTGGATGCACACGCAGCTCGATACCAGAAGGCGTCTGTGTATCGTCATCATATCGTCTGGCAGCAATTCCCAAATGTTTAATACGATATCCCAGCTCTTCAGCGTAAGTGACATCTTGTAGAGTGATGTTAGTAATGCCTTCACAGTAGACTTTGTCAAACTGTAATGGAATACCAAAGGCAATAGAGGCAAGTAGTGCTAATTTATGAGCGGCATCAATACCTTCAACATCAAATGTTGGGTCTGCTTCTGCATATCCTAATGCTTGTGCTTCTGCCAAAACATCATCAAAATCACGACCTTTATCACGCATTTCTGTCATGATAAAGTTGCCTGTACCATTAATAATACCTGCAAGCCAGTCAATCTTATTAGCTGCCAGTGCTTCACGCATGACCTTAATAATTGGTATTCCACCTGCCACAGCCGCTTCATAGGCTACATGGACGTGATGTTTTTCTGCCAGTGCAAAAATTTCATTACCATGTTCGGCTAATAATGCTTTATTGGCAGTAACGACATGTTTGCCATTTTGAATCGCTGCTAAGATGACTTCTTTTGCAACCGTTTGCCCACCGATGACTTCGATGACAATATCGACATCTTTATTGGTGACAATTGCCATAAGATCACTGTCTTGCTGAATACTGGGGTCAATATCATCTCGATGTCGCCGAGTACCAACATGTGTCACTACAATATCGTGACCACTACGGCGTTTTAGCTCTTGAAGGTTATCATTTAGTAAGTTAAGTACACCTGTACCTACTGTACCTAATCCTAGTATTGCAAGTTTGATTGTTTTACTCACATTATCCTCAAATACTTGATGGTTATTATGAAATGTTAATAATAAGATGCTCACTATAATCAAAGTGCTACTAAACAGTTAAGGTGTTGCCCTTGTTTGCTGTACAACCAAACTATCTGTACTCAGTTGTTTTGCATCTGTTTTAGTCTTCTTCAACTATCAAAAAGTGAGTTGGTAAAGTTTTACAATAATTGTAAGCACTGATAAACATTAAATCATATGCCAGTAGCACATGATTAATGGTGATTATACACAGAGGATAATCACCATTATTGCTACCAATATACTATGTATATGTGGATGATGCACCAATTATTTCATGTTTATCAATTTGTTAAGATGGGTAGGACAAAGGCAATTTTGGGTATTAAATACCGAGTGCTTGAGCAATTTGCTCAGCAGGTAAATAGCCACCAATTTGTTCACCAGATTCCGTAAATATTGCTGGTGTTCCACGAACACCGAGACCAAGACCTAACTCAACTTGTTCTGCTACTGGATTTTCGCAACTTGAAGGTGCAACTTCACCACCAGATTTTGCTGTATTCATGGCAGCATTGCGATCTTCACTACACCAGATAGCTTCCATTTTGGGGACAGTCTGCTGGCTACGAGGCCATGCTAGATAGCGTACTTCAATACCTTTATCATTAATTTCTTGCATTTCACTATGCAACTTTCGGCAATAGCCACAATCAGCATCTGTAAAGGCATAAATCACACCTTTGGTTTCTCCGTTTGCTGGGAAAATAACCATATCTTCCTTCGCAACAGCAGCAAGTTTTTGCTGGGCAGCTTGTGTCTGAAGTGGCGTAGCAATATCAACTGGCTCTGCATCACCGATACGTATAATTTGCCCTTGAATGATGTGTTGACCTGTCTTATCTGCAAAAAATGAGGGTAGACCTTCAGCCGTTACCCAGTACATATCTGGCATCTCTGTTGGAGTAGCAGAAATAATGGTAGTCTCAATGCCTGAAGCAGCAAGATTTTTTTGTAAAGCATCAACCACAGAGGCATCTGACTCTGTCGAAGTGCTGGTATTAACTTGGTTAGTATTGGTGGTAGGTGTATTGTTTGTAGTGGTGTTTTGCTCCGCTTGAGCATTTTCATTATTAGCACAACCAAAAAGTAGGACACTAATCAATACTGCAAGGTAAGATGAACGTTTGTATAAAGTAGTGTTAATAGGTGACATGAATAAATCCTTCAGTAAAAGTGAGGTTATGAGCAAAGGTTTGTCTGCTGTTAATATCAGGTTGGTTTTGTACCATCAGGGTATAAAGTATCATTGTTATGAAAAAAGATACCATTATTCCATAATACCACGTTGAGTCAAAAGTCTTTTTAGAGTGTGACATCAAAAGATATGTGATAAGTGGTCTTAATTTATTGAGCCTAACCATAACCATGCTATATATCATACAAGACTTGATAATCTGATTGCTTATTTTAATGTTATTTAATTTTTCATGGTGTGAGCAATACTAAAGATTCTGATTTAAGTATATGATAAAGGTCATTGATTAATAATCCTACCTATCATGGATAAGCAGGCGGACCTTAATTATCCTATGATGTATATTATTTTTTAGTTTCAGATATTTGTATTATCTTGGAAGTGACTATATTAATATATTGTTCATATTTTTTTATGATTGACCTGAGGAGGTCTTATGGCAGGTGTTAGCCTATTAGCATTACTTGATGATATTAGTCTAATTTTGGATGATGTCTCTGTTATGACCAAGGTGGCTGCCAAAAAAACGGCTGGCGTGCTGGGTGATGATTTAGCACTTAATGCTGAGCAGGTAACGGGAGTAAAACCTAATCGTGAGTTGCCAGTAGTCTGGGCAGTGGCAAAAGGGTCGTTTGTTAATAAGTTAATTTTAGTGCCTGTGGCTTTGCTTATTAGTAGTATTGAGCCACGGTTAGTCACACCACTACTGATGATAGGTGGCTTGTATCTCTGCTATGAAGGGGCAGAGAAAGTTATTCATAAGTTCTGGCCTCATTTGTTGCCTCATGATGCAGAGCATGAAGCTCGGCGGGAAGCAAATATGGATGAAAATATAGATTTGGTTGCTTATGAAAAGCAGAAAATTAAAGGTGCGATTCGTACTGATTTTATTTTATCTGCAGAAATTATTGTGATTACTCTTGGTGCAACTGTTGGGGCAACGTTATTAACCAAAGCATTGGTGTTGAGTATTGTTGCTGTTGCAATTACCATTGGTGTTTATGGTTTGGTTGCTGGTATTGTCAAAATTGATGATGTAGGATTACATTTGTTGCAAAAACCTGACGCTGGAAAACAAAAAATTGGTAAGTTTTTGTTAGCGGCAGCACCAAAGCTGATGAAGTTTTTATCCATTGCAGGTACTGTTGCCATGTTCTTAGTTGGTGGTGGTATTTTGGTTCATGGTATTGGTTATTTACATCATGCTGTAGAAGATATTGCACATTTAACGGGTGTTTTTTCAGGTGTATCAACGGCTGTGTTAAATGGTGTGATTGGTTTTGTGGTTGGTGCGGTGTTACTATTTATTATAACCATGATACAAAAAGCACGTGCTTAATGTTTTGTTGATTATTGATAATCAATAAAAGCCCCTTTCTATATATAGAAAGGGGCTTTTTGATTGATATGATTAATCTTAAATAAAGCCACTACAGATGTAGAAAGTCCACACTTTTTCCTTATGCTCTGATAGTGGTTTTATCTTGAGGCAACGATAGTAGATACCATCAGATATCAGACTATTTTTTGTCCTCTATCTTTTTATCCTCAGTCTTTTTGTCTTCTGCTTTGCTTTTTTGTCGCTCAGCTTGAGTTGGCTTTTTATGCTCGGTTTTCGGCTTACGTGTCCGAGACTTTGGTACTTTACTGCCTGCTTTGGGTGTGACTTTTGCAGGTGTTAAGTTAAATAGTCCTGTTTGTGATAGCAGTTGCTCTGAAACAGTCTCAATCATGCTTTTGTAGCTTTCAACACTGGTTTTGCCAGCTTCTGCTTTGGCTTCATTTTGAGCGTCGCTGTTTGCATTATTCTCTGCTGGACTATCGTCTTCCACTTCAGACTCAGTATGAGATATTTCTGATATTTTCTCTTGTACTACCTCTGTAGAAGCTTCAGCTTTATCTGAGTTGTTATCAATATCAGAAATATCTGAGGCGGTCACTTCATTCTGTACTGATGATATATCAGCATGATGTAGCATTTGCTCACTTTCCTTTTCGACGGCTTGAGCCTGAGATTCTGATGCCAGTGCATTAGCAAAGTGCTTTTCTACATCTGCTCTGTTACTGTGTTGTTGTAGAGCCTGTAAAAATGCAGTTTCAGTTTTTCCAGCTTCAAGCAGTGTTTCACCATGCTGAGCTAGGATACGCAAGATATATTTTCCAACAGTTTCTGCTGGTAAAAAGTCTGCTTGTGCATTTGTGTGGCTAGACTCATTTGAACTGGGCTGTGTCGGCTGAACCTCATGAGCAGGTGTTGTTGCGACATAGTCAGGATGCTGACCACGAGGGTCATTACTGGCTCTTTGACCAATAACAGAGGGCTGTGCTTCAGTCTTGCCTTGTGCTGTAGCAAACTGTGCGACTGCGGCTGTCATTTTTTCAAACTGGCTTAAATAGTCGTCAGCCAGTGGTTGATAGCCATAGTTGCTAAAGCTTTGCTCTACATCATTTGCGTTATCAGCTGGGTTTTGACTTGCTGTTTGTCGCTGTTGTAATGCAGATAAGAAGCAAGCAATCACGCCTTGCTCTGCTAATAGCTGTTGTGCCTGAGGTAGGTAGGTGTGGATAAACTCACCAACACTGCCTGAGATGGCCGCTAGGCTGCTACTGGTAGATGCAACAACCACTTGTTTTTGTTGTTGCGCTCTGACGACACGAGGGTCATTACTGGCTTTGCCATATTGTTTGGCGGCTGCATAGCGCTCTGCAAATAGCTGCTCAACATCATAGTATGATGTATGGTCAGTATCTTCTTCTGGATGAGATAGCTCAGTTTTTGGTTCTATTGTTGCAGCCATATCATCAGATGTAGAAGCATCATTCTGTTTGCTTACGTTAGGTGCATCTTCAATAGTGCTTGAGTCATTACTGTCTGTATTAACACTACTGATATCTGAAGCAGTATTTTTTAATTTATCAGTCGTATCATTGGTATGAGCTGATTCAGAGCTGGCCTTTTGCTCTACTTCTTCTATTGCAGTTGTATGAGCCTGCGCTTTTTGCTCAGTCTTTTTCGCTTTGTTTGCCGTTTCATCTAATGATAAATGCACAACTTCAGGTTCTTTTAGTGATAGAGGCGATGCGCTAACCCTTAGATTGATTTCATTTGGGTTTAAGGCATTTTTTTCTATATTTTCTACAGATGTATTTGCTGCCTTTTGCTCAGGTTTGTTGGAGTGAGCATCTGCTTTGTGCTGTGGTTGCTTGTGATTACTTGCAGTTAAAGTCTCTGAGCGTTCAATTGCACCTCGTGACTCACGTCTGCTATGTGAGCTGCGTTTTGGCAAGTCGTTTTGCTCAGTTGAGACCTGATGACCATTATCTTTATCTTGTGTCTCAGTGCGTTTATTATCTTGACGGTTGTCTTTTGTATTAGCACCATCAGTACGCTCATCTCTGCGAGAGCCTCTTGATTTTGTTTTGCTGTGTTTTGATTTTACATTATGACGAGATTTACGTTGACGCTTATTTGTTTCATCTTTTTCTTTTGGTTGCTGTGTCGTTTCAGGCTCTACTTGTGCGCCACTGTAAGCAGGTTGGGTTTGTGATGCAATAGGCGCTTCTGCCACTTGCCCAAAGATACCGCGACTTTTTGCCCCAGTATTAACAATAGATTCAATTGCTTGAGCAGCATCTTGACTACTGATATGGTCTGTTGGTTTTGCTTCTGGAGAAGGTGCAAAAAGGTTAGATAGCCATGCAACAGCAGCAGGTTTTGTTTCAGTAACTGCATTGTTTGTACTTGCCATGCTTGGTGTTGTGACACCTGTTGTTTTTACAGTTGTCTGTGATTTGGGAGTATTGGCAAGGCTGGCATGAGGTTGTCTGACAGGTTGTTGCTCGGGGCGTTCTGTTTCGGCGGTTTGCCAGTTGACATCATAACCTAGGTCACTGGTTTCTTGTTGCTGAGCATCGCTGATACGCTCATAACTAGAAGGCGCAAAGCCATCGCGGTTAAAGAGCAGTTTAAATTGTGGTGATTCTAAATGTGCATGTGGCAAGATGGTAATACGAGTACCGCTATCTTGCTCTAGATAGACTAGGCTGTCACGTTTTTCATTTAGTAAAAAGGCAGCGATATCGGTTGGTACTTCTGCTTGTACTTCCCCTTGGCGTTCTTTTAAAGCAATTTGCTCAATTTGACGCATGATAGATAAAGAAAGCGAGCGTAGGTCACGAATCATGCCGTTACCATGACAGCGAGGGCAAATGTAGCCTGTTGATTCTTCTAACGATGGGCGTAAGCGCTGACGGCTCATTTCCATCAAGCCAAATTTAGAAATTGTACCAAACTGGACACGCGCACGGTCATATTTAGTTGCTTCAACCAGACGTTTTTCAACATCTCGCTGATGCTTGCTATCATTCATGTCAATAAAGTCAATAACAATCAGACCACCCATATCACGTAGACGAAGCTGACGGGCAATCTCATCAGCAGCTTCAAGGTTGGTATGATAGGCTGTCTCGGCGACATCTGAGCCTTTGGTTGATTTGGCAGAGTTGATATCAATGGATACCAAGGCTTCCGTTTGGTCAATCACAATAGAGCCACCAGAGGGTAGGCGTACTTCACGCTGATAGGCGGTTTCGATTTGTTTTTCGATGCCAAAGTTTGCAAACATTGGCTCATAATCTGTATATTTGCGCAGTTTATCTATCTGTCTAGGCATGACCGCTTTGATAAAATTGGCTGCCTCAGTATAGGCATTTTCATTATCAATCCAGATTTCACCAATATCATCACGCAGGTAGTCACGTACAGCACGCGTAACCACACCTGCTTCTTGATGGACAAGGCGTGGTGAAGGGTATTTTTTATTCTGTTCCTGAATGGCACTCCAGATGTTCAACAGATGGTTGAGGTCATGTTGTAGTTCCTCTTGAGTCTTGCCAATACCTGCTGTACGGATTATGACACTCATGCCCTTGGGTAGGTCAAGGTTACTGAGCATACGTTTCATATCTTCACGTAATTTACCAGAGATTTGGCGAGAGATACCACCGCCACGAGGGTTGTTTGGCATCAGAACCAAGTAGCGACCAGCCAGTGAAACATAGGTTGATAGTGCCGCACCTTTGTTGCCTCGCTCTTCTTTTTCGACTTGGACAATCAGCTCATCACCTTCTTTGATGAGTTTCTTGATATTTTCATCACGAGGATTACCAGAGAGATATTCATTGGCAATTTCACGAATGGGTAAAAAGCCTTGACGTTGTGAGCCATATTCTACAAAGACAGCCTCAAGAGATGGCTCGACACGGGTGACATGTCCTTTATAGATGTTTGCTTTTTTCTGCTCACGGGTACGGTTTTCTAGGTCAAAATCGTATAGATGATTGCCTTTGCACAAGGCAACACGAATTTCTTCGTTGTGGGTAGCGTTGATAAGAATACGTTTCATGGTGTGTCCTGTCTATTTTAGAGCACACGCCATAGTATGATGCAAAGATATCGCTATATTGAATAGATGGGCAGTAGCAAGTATTGGAAGCACAAAGTTGTGATGTATGCTAAGTCTAAATAGAGGCTGTCAAAAGTATAACGTGTTTTTACATTAAGTTATGTGATATGACGGCATATTAGTGCATATGCAAATGAATGTAACACACCCTATCTTGTAAAAGTTTGTCTATCAAGTGTCATGTCTGATATTGATAAAGGATTTTGATAAATGTATCCACTTTTACAATATTGGAGCAGTTATGTTTTATCTATCGACGGTATCATTACAGGGTCACTCAATGTTGCCAGTGGCAGTTGTGAGTTTTGTTTGTATTGATGTACTTGTCGATGGACAACATTCATTCTATTTTTTGTCATTTATAAACCTTGCTGTCTACATAATAAAAGTATGGGCGTATTGTATTGCTGTGAGCGGTTTGCTCAAATCATCGTTTGGACAAATATCTGCCAGACTTTTATATGTTGGAATGTTTCTATGTACTCATAATGGTGCTTAAAGTATTTAAATGCCTAAATAAGATGATAGAAACAATGCAATATTTTTAAATGTGTTAGTTTGATGGGTAATGACCCAAGCAAAACTGACATCACAAATTAGTGTCAAATCATGATAGTCATCAAGATAGTGTTGCACAATAAAAGCAGTGTGTGCAGTGGCGGGGCGTACTTGGCAAACGAATAAATATTCAGTAAGTTGTGAATAAGGTATATTTTGTCAATGTCGTCAAGATAAATTCGTTTGACCGCCATTCATTATCTTATGGATACAGTCATGTGACTTGCTCAACATCTGCTAACCAAAACATATTCATGCTTTTTCTTTTATGACTGACTCAAAAGTTGCCATAAATACTTATTGTAAGTAAGTATCGGGCAGTAAGTTGCTGAGTCCTGTCTAATAAAATACTGATGGTCGTGCGTTGAGTTAAGTAATTCATACCATAATATCTCATCATAGTTGTAAGCTTGATAAGGGTTTATGGTAGTAAATAAAAAAGTTTATGGGTTGAGCTAACATAAGTAGAGAGATATTATGCAAAAGGCATAATATGAGTGTATCTACTCTCATGATAGGTACCTCAACGTGGTAAACTATAGCAAATCTTTTGCCAAACACCTAATTAAATATGACAAATGCAGAAATAAAGCCCATAAAGACTTCTTCAAAGCACCGTCCACAAAGCGCTGATGATGATATTGCAAATTTTCAACAAGTGAACTATTTGCAGGTGACGCGCAACCAACATGATCAGCGTATTGATAATTTCCTCTTAGCGCGTCTAAAAGGACTACCAAAATCTCATGTTTATAAGCTTATCCGCTCTGATGAGGTAAGGATTAACAATAAACGTTGTAAGCCTCACGATAAGCTATCTCGTGGTGATGTTGTACGGATTGCCCCTATTACTTTGGCAACTCGAGAAAAGCCTATTATTAGTGATGCGTTTGCACAAAGTTTGCTTCAACGAATCGTATATGAAGATGAGGGACTATTGGTCATTGATAAGCCATCGGGTATGGCTGTGCATGGTGGTAGTGGGGTAGATTTTGGCGTGATAGAGGCAATGCGTGAAAGTACAGGTAAAAAATATCTGGAGCTGGTACATCGCATTGATAAAGATACTTCAGGCTTATTGATGATAGCCAAAAAGCGCTCAACTCTAAAGGTTTTGCAACAGCATTTGCGGGATAAAACCATCCAAAAATCATATCTTTGTCTCAGTCAAGGACAGCCTGTGTTAAATAGTCAGCAAATTGATGCACCGTTGCTTCGTTATACACTGGCAAATGGGGAACGGCGAGTAAAAGTTGATGAGCGTGATGAGCAAGCCAAACCCAGTCAGACAAATATTGAGGTCTTACAACGGTTTAGCTTAGCTGGTCAATCTGTAAGTCTAATACAGGCTTCACCATTAACAGGGCGAACCCATCAGATACGTGTGCATTTAGCACATATTGGACATCCAATCTTGGGTGATGATAAATATAATCCACATGATAAATCTACTGTTAGGCGTTTATGTTTGCACGCATGGCAACTACAAATCCCTGATTATCCAGTGATTAAAGCAGAGTTACCAGAAGATATACAAGCATTGTTGCCAGATGATGCAGAATAAACAGCGTACCAATATCGTTTTGAATTGACCATAGAAAATAGAGTGTGATGCCATAATGATAAAAACTTCGACTGAACAAACACATGATTTAAGCCAGAAGTCGCTAATCATTTTTGATTGGGACGGTACGCTAATGGATTCTATTGGTTTAATTGTTAAATCAATGCACATTGCTGGTGAAGCCAATGGCTTTAGTAGCAGTGATGAAGCGATAAAAGACATCATTGGCTTGAGTCTGATTAAAGGTATTGAGATTTTGTATCCACAAGCCAATAGTGAAGAGCATCAAAAGATTGTCCAAAGTTATGCAGATTACTACATTGCTAACAGTGCCAGCAGTCCATTTTTTACAGGAATTGAAGATATGTTGGCACAACTAAAAGCTCAAGGTAAACAGCTTGCAGTGGCAACAGGGAAAAAACGGGTAGGGCTACAGCGCGTATTAGATGATAGTGGTAGTGAGCATTATTTTGTGATGACACGCTGTGCAGACGAGTCTGGCTCTAAACCTGACCCACAAATGTTGAAAGATATTTTAGCAACAACAGGACATGAAGTTAGTGATGCGGTATTTATTGGTGATAGTGTACATGATTTACAAATGGCGAATGCTTTAGGCATGACTGCCATTGCTGTCAATTATGGTGCAGGGCAGGCGCAAGTATTGACACAAGAACATCCAACCTACCAAGTCGATACACCTGAGCAGTTAGCGCAGTTATTGTTACAGCCGTCACAATCATAACTTATGTATCATTACTGTTTATGGTTTATATAAGTTAGCTAGCTGGTTAAAACTCTAACCAGCCACCCATGACTTCTGCCAATTCATCAATGCCTTCTTTTTTCAATGCAGAAAATAATTGGATACTGCAAGGAAGCTGTAATTTATCTAATTGTTTTTTTGTTTTGAGCAATGTATTTTTGGCAGCACCATATTTAAGTTTATCTGCCTTTGTCAGTAACACATGTACGGGTAACTCTCCATCTTTTGCCCAGTGTAGCATCTGCTCATCAAAAAATTTGAGTGGATGGCGAATATCTGTTAGCAGTACCAATCCAGTCAGGCTTTGCCGAGAGACTAGGTATTCCTCTAGCTCAACTTGCCATTCTTTTTTCATCTCTAAAGGAACAGCAGCATAACCATAACCGGGTAAATCAACCAAGCGGGTATCATCAGCACCAATACGAAAAAAGTTAATCATTTGTGTGCGCCCAGGTGTTTTTGAAGACCGTGCAAGTTGACGCTGATTGGTTAGTGCATTGATAGCAGAAGACTTCCCTGCATTTGAGCGCCCTGCAAAGGCCACTTCATAACCAGCATCGTCAGGGCATAAACGAAAAGTTGGTGCAGAGAGCATAAATTCCGTTTGTTGCAAGCGCTGGCGTGCTGACAGTGAGGTATTAGAAGCAGAGAGTTGTTCAGTCATGAGGTGTCTCAGTAGATAAAGGGTTTTACTGTTTTAATGGTGGATGTTGTTTATTAGCAACAAATTCTATTATAACAATCTTTTGGGTTTGCTTTTGACTAAATTATGAAGATGTAATCGTAGTTGACTTCTTATAAAGTTTATAAGGTGAGTGAGTTAGTGGGGTTGTAGTGTAGTTAAGTAAAACTTATACAGATATTTCATTGAAATTTTTTAAATATACATCATAATAGAGTTAGGTGAATATCCGTACACTAACTTACAATCTAACTTATTAATACTCTAAATGATTAATACATAGTCAGGTTGTAAAAAAGTGGGTTTATACCACAAGGTAGCAATAGTGCTTATTGTAACTTGTGTGATGATAAAGCCGGATAAAGATAAGGAATACCTACTATGATGACCAACTCATTGCGTCACTGTACATTATGGCAGAAGATGGCTCAGGCAACTTCTTCCAAAATGACAATGATGAAGCCAAAACCACTAGCCACTTTGAGTATATTTTTATTATTAACCATAGGTATGGTTGGTAATAGTCAAGCAGCAAATGATATTGCCACTATTTATGCAGATAGCTGTGCGACATGCCATGACACAGGTGCGCTTAATGCACCAAAAACAGGTGATGTTGCTGTCTGGAAGCGTCTTGAAGACAAAAAAGGTATGGCAGGACTGGTAAATTCAGTGAAAAATGGTATGACTCAGATGCCAGCAGGTGGGCTATGTAGTGATTGTTCAGACCAGCAGTATCAACAACTGATTGAATATATGATGAAACCGAAAGCACAATAGGTAACTGAATAGACAACTGAGTCACAATTTTAAAAATTACTGAAAACCCTGCTGTTTACAGGGTTTTTCTAGTAAATGGTAAAAATTACATCAGATAGAGAACGCATCGGTAAATAGATGAGTAGCTATTTTTACCCAACTGTTGCTATAATAACGGTTAAATAAAACCTCATTCATAGTAGGTACTTCACTCTCAAGTGGCAGCACCAAAGATGATAAACAGTCATTTTGTTATTTAGCTTGTTATATAACAAGGTGGTTTATCGTAGTATGACCTTGCATTAGTTTGTCATATCCGTGTGTTATTGCGCTTGTTTATAGTGGATAAGTACCTACCTCTCGTTAGTAGGATTCGTATCGATGAAAAAGTTGCTCGCTGCCACCAGCTTGTTTATTGCCAGTTTCAGCGCCCATGCGGTCATCATTGTCCCTGAATATGACGTTAATGCCGGTCAGGCAACAGCCGAGCAAGTCTGTGCAGCCTGTCATGGTCTCAACGGCGTAAGCGTAGTCCCTACTCAGCCAAATTTAGGTGGACAAAATGTCCGATATCTATATAAACAGCTTATGGACTTTAGAACGGGTCGTCGTCATAACGGTATCATGGAAGCTCAGGTAGCCGGACTGTCTCAACAAGACATTGCAAATGTGGCTGGATATTATTCTGAACAAGCACCTTGGGGTGTGACATATGGTAACCCCGCAACCACACAAGCAGCAACCAAGCTGTTCTTGGGTGGAGACAGTACACGAGGTGTCATCCCTTGTTCTGGTTGTCATGGACCAAAAGCAGGTGGTAATGCTTATGCTGCTTTCCCACGTTTGGGTGGACAACATGCTGAATATATTGGTATTCAGCTAAAAATGTTCCGTGCTGCAGGTCGTGAGGATGATGTCACAAAAGACCAGACTCGTACCAATGATTCTGAAAAAGAAGGTCAAAAAGGTATGATGCAGACAGTTGCATCGAAACTATCAGATAATGATATCAAGATACTATCTGAATATTTAAGTGCTGTGCATTAATAGAGCATATGGTTTTGTATGACTTAGCATCTTTTGTATCAAGTATAAGCAATATATAGTTCGTTTATATTGATAATAGTGAAGTTTAATAAATTGCCAGTATTTGAGTGAGAGACACTTTTTACTGTGTATGGATGTGATATGGGTCATATAAGCTGTTATATCTATAATGCTGACTGTTAATATATTTATAATATAATGATATTAATGACAAGAACCCCGTTTTCGGGGTTTTTTGTCGTTATCTACTTTTTTCTTGATAGTTATTTATGCCATTATAATGGGATATATTTTATCTACCATTCAATATAATTTTATATATAGGAATATATAAAATAAATTTTGCCTAATCGCTATTTGGATATCTCTATGCGAACATTTGCTCCCCTATTAGTTGCTGCTATTTTGCCATTATTACTATTTCATTGGTTTGTCCCCAGTCCATCTGGACAGATTGATTTTTGGATATTATGGCTACTTGCAATGGTAGTGGTTGGTCTACCTGTAATATTTGCAGAAGTTGGGCTGGCATATCGTAGTCATCAGTCTCCTTTTTCTGGGATGCAGAAGTTAACGCGTGAGGCAGATGCTAGCCCGATGTGGCGTGGATTTTCTTGGTTATCTGTTTGGTTGTCAGTATTGATTGCCTCATTAAGTATCGTCTCTTTAAGTCAAGATTTGTTGGCCAGCACTGAGCTGATGGGGTTACAGATTAATGTGCCTGCTTTTGCATTGGCAGTGGGTCTTGTTGTAATTGTAACGCTATTAAGTTTGTTAGCTGAGCAATTATTATTACTAGGACTGGTTTGTATTATTGCTGCTTTACTATGGGCGGGCATTAGCACTGGTACAGATGGTCTAATCCCACCTTTTACAATGACAGAAACGAACTTAAATGAGTGGGCAAGTGCAGTGATGATGGCACTGGTGAGTGTGGGTGCAGGTACTGGTCTGTATTGGTTCTCTAAAGGTCGTGAGCAAGAGTTGTCAGTGGCTCAAGATACTAAAAACAGCATACAGTATATCGCCAGTAAAGCAGTATTTCCGATATGGGTAACTCAGCTAATCATTGGTATCTTTGCTTTGATAATGAGTAATGTGGTATTGCCTCCTATTGCCTTATTTATTTATGGTATTGGGGTAGTGATACTTTCAGGATATGTTATCCACTATGCCAGTTCACAGTTGGCAGTGAAGTTTGGACGTTGGATTGGTTTGCTGATCAGCTTTATTATTACCAGTATTATGGTGGCAGTAGGTCCCCAGTCTTTGTTACTGACGCTATTGGTCATTAGTAGCTTTATAGCGGTATTAATTTTGGCGATATTCTCTGGTTGGCAGATGAAAATCAGTCATATGCGCAAGTCATTAAACTTCTCTTCAGAGGCTACATATAACCTATGGCGAGTAGCCATACGTTTGGTTGTTCCATTATTGGTGATATTAGGCTTTGTGGGTTGGTTTTTGCGTTAGGTGAGGAGTCATATAGCCGTGACTATGGTTATATTATGGTAAGCTATTTTGTATGAAAAGGATGGTGGATATGGGTAGTGCTATGATTGCCATAAGTATGGCGTATGCACCATCTGCCAGTGAGCAGTGGTATCATGAAATGCAAGTGCCACAAGGAACAACAGTTTATAGTGCGTTGCAGATGGCAGGGTGGTTGGATAAGGACGAGGCACTATCTGTATGGTGTCAGCAGAACTATGGTCAACCTATTATTCATAAAGACTGGCGAGTAGGTGTTTGCTCACAGAAGCAACCCTTAGATTATCAGTTGGATGCTGATGATCGTTTAGAGGTGTATCGTCCTTTAAGTGTTGATCCAATGCGTAAACGCAAAAAAAGGGCAACTTCTGTATAAATATCTATAGAGTTAAGAATTTTACAGTAAAAGTGCCCTTTTGCTCTGATATACTTAGTGACTAGGTAGACTTTCAAGTCCCTGAATTTGAATTACACGACCTGTGTTATCAAAGAAGATGCTAAGATGTTGTGATGCACCCTGAATGGCTTTTTTGCCTTCACGCTTGCCATAAGTACCAGGTGTGTAGTCATACAAATAGTCCCAGCGGTTTGGTGCTAGGGTATCACGCATAGCAGGACTACCTAGTAGATATAATACTTGATCTTGACTCATACCAATTTGCACTTTTTGTGCTTGAGGTTGGGTGATTGGTGTTCCTTGTGGTAAGTCAATTTTATATACACCAAACATTGAACAGCCCGATAATAACAAAACGGATGTTAATGAGGCGGCAGATAATAATCGACGACCAGTAATGAGAGAAGTTTTTTTGGTCATATGGTGTGTAGAAGTATTCATATATTCACTCATCAACTTGATAATAGAAAATTTCAATCACTAAATGATACGTTATTTACTTGCAATTGCCTACCACTTACGACATTATTTACTAAAAATATTTGTAGCAATAACAATTTATTCATTGATAGACGAGAAGGACGATTATGGGTTTTACTAATCAAGATTTACGCAAAGCAGGCTTGAAAGTCACATTGCCACGTATCAAAATTTTAGAGTTGTTAGAAAATGCTGAGAATCATCATATGAGCGCCGAAGAGGTATATAAGGCACTGATAGAGCAAGGTGAAGATGTTGGTCTAGCGACTGTATATCGTGTGCTAACTCAGTTTGAGCAGGCAGGTATTGTAGAGCGTCATAACTTTGAAAACAATTTGTCAGTTTTTGAGATTATGCAAGAGCAACATCATGATCATTTAGTTTGTGATGTCTGTGGTAAGATTGTTGAGTTTCACAATGAGGTTATTGAGGCGGAACAAAAGAAAGTTGCTGCTGATTATGGCTTTAAGCTGTCCGGTCACTCTTTAGTGTTGTATGGAGTGTGTGATGATAAAGAGTGTCAGGATACGGTTCAATAAAAGTAAATACTCCCCCGTATTTGCATTATTTATAGATGAATTAACTGGTGTATTCGCTGGTTTTGATTCAGACTGTTATTGATATGGTGTCACCCCGTCTTTATTTTCTATTATGAGTTACAGTGTCAAATAGAGATATAGAGACGGGGTGATTATTTCTGTATCTTTGTTATGTTATCTTAAGCGGTTACCTTGATTTTCCTCAGGTTGGATGTCTAATGATAATCCAGCAATGTCATCATCCATATTTTTACCAGCATTTTTACCATGTAGTTTAATTTGTAATCGCAGGTCATTGGGTGAGTCGGCATGTTTGATGGCATCTTGATAAGTAATCTCTCCAGCTTCATACAAGTCAAATAATGCCTGATCAAATGTTTGCATACCAATATCGCGAGAACGGGTCATTACAGGCTTGATTTCGTGTATCTCACCCTTGCGAATATAGTCACCAATTAACTGTGTGTTTAACAAAATCTCAATAGCTGCGCGACGACCTTTACCGTCAGGCGTTGGAATCAGCTGCTGAGCAATGATGGCACGCAGGTTTAGCGATAAGTCCATAAATAGTTGACTATGACGGTCTGATTCAAAGAAGTGAATGATACGGTCAATGGCTTGGTTAGCATTGTTCGCATGTAGTGTGGCAAAGACTAAGTGACCTGTTTCAGCATACTGGATAGCATAGCTCATTACTTCACGGTTACGAATCTCACCAATCAATATCACATCAGGCGCTTGACGTAAGGTGTTTTTTAAGCCAGCTTCAAACGATAGAGTATCAATACCGACTTCTCGCTGAGTAATAATACAACCTCGATGCTCATGGACATATTCAATGGGGTCTTCAATGGTAATGATATGTCCACGTGAGTTGGCATTGCGGTGACCAATCATAGCTGCAAGGGTCGTAGATTTACCTGTACCAGTTGCACCGACCAGCAAAATAATGCCACGTTTTTTCATTGCAAGTTCGGTTAGGATTGGAGGCAGTCTTAATTGATCAGCAGTTGGAATATTTGTTTCAATTTTACGCAATACCATGCCAGCTTGATCTCGTTGGATAAAGGCACTGACCCGAAAGCGTGCCGTTTTGTTTTTATCAGAGATGGCAAACTGACACTCATTTGTTTCAGCAAATTCTTGTTTTTGACTTTCAGTCATGATACTGGTGACCAGTGCCATACATTGTTTACCAGTCAATGGTGTCTTACCGATGGGATGAATTTGCCCATTCACTTTGATTGAAGGAGGGACATCTGCTGTAATAAAAAGGTCAGAGCCATTTTGCTTGACCATCAGTTGTAATAATTTATCAAATTCCATAAGGTTATTCGCTGTTATGAGTGATATATCAGTTATATGTCAAGTTAAGAATCTTTTGGTTTTGCTTTTATTTATTCAGATAGTTATTAAGTTATCTAATCTTAGAAGAAGGCTTCGGGTTGTTTTGCATAAGGACGAGCGACTTCTTTGGTAATTGTGCCATTAGCAACTAGGTTTTTTAAAGTTTGATCCAGTGTAATCATACCTTCTCCAGCACTGGTTTGAATGGCTGAGTACATCTGTGCAATTTTATTTTCACGAATAAGGTTGCGAATTGCTGGTGTGCCCAACATAATTTCATGAGCGGCAACACGTCCACCAGCCTTACGTTTTAGCAGGGTTTGTGAGACAACGGCCTGTAAAGACTCTGATAACATCGCACGAATCATATCTTTTTCTGCTGCTGGGAAAACATCAATCACACGGTCAATGGTTTTTGCAGCTGAGCTGGTGTGTAGCGTACCAAAAACTAAGTGCCCTGTCTCTGCGGCTGTTAGTGCCAGACGAATCGTCTCCAAGTCACGTAGCTCACCTACAAGAATAACGTCAGGGTCTTCACGGAGTGCAGAGCGTAGTGCAGCATCGAAGCTGAGTGTATCTCGATGTACTTCGCGCTGGTTAATTAAGCTGTTCTTGGACTGATGTACAAACTCAATCGGGTCTTCAATGGTTAGGATATGTTCTTTACGGGTATCATTAATATAGTCAATCATGGCAGCTAGTGAGGTGGATTTACCCGAACCTGTTGGTCCAGTAACCAGTACCACACCACGCTTAAAGCTGGAGATTTTTCTAAATACATCCCCCATACCAAGATCTTCCATGCTTAATACTTTTGATGGAATGGTTCGGAAAACAGCACCAGCACCACGGTTTTGGTTAAAGGCGTTTACACGAAAGCGTGCTAATTGTGGAATTTCAAATGAAAAGTCAGTTTCTAAAAATTCCTCAAAGTCAGCACGTTGTTTATCATTCATGATGTCATAAATGAGCCCATGAACGGTTTGGTGATCCATAACAGGCATATTCACCTTAATCATCTCACCATCGACACGGATTACAGCAGGCATGCCAGCAGAGATATGTAAATCTGATGCTTTATGTTTATGGGCAAAACGTAGTAAGTCTTCAATGCTTAGATTGCTTTTAGCAGACATATTTTTTTCCTAGTAAAAGGTGAATTAAGTCAATTATCAATATTTTTATTCAAAATTTGTTATGGTTTATTGTGCCATATATCTATTATGCTGAGTATGGAAGCAACTGATATACGTCAGGTTATTCTGTTCACTAGTCGTAATATCAGTTTAATATAAACTTAGCTTTTTATTTTGAATAAAAAATACTCTATTTTTCTAACTGTTATAGACTTTGATACATAGTCTAGCATTGTTATCATTATAATGAGTCCTATTATTTTAGCATAGCTTATAATGATAGAATCATATTAACCGTAACCTCTTATAATAGTGTCAATAGAAGGTAAAGTGTCACCATGTTACAGTCATCACAATCACTAGTACAAGAAAAGCTAACTTTAGTAGAACAACAGGCGTTGCAACAACGCTGGCAGGCAGTATTAGAGCAGGTGAGTCGGGCTGCTAAAGGTCAATCTCAACAAGTGACTCTATTGGCAGTATCTAAAACCAAACCAGCCTCAATGGTTCAAGCATTGGCTGAGGCAGGACAGGTTGATTTTGGTGAAAATTATTTGCAAGAAGCATTAGATAAAATCCAAGTGCTAAAATCTCAGCAACCGTCTATCATTTGGCACTATATTGGACATATCCAGCGTAATAAAACCCGTGATATTGCTGAAAACTTTGCGTGGGTGCATACCATTGAGCGAGAGATTATTGCTAAACGTTTAAATAATCAACGTCCTGAAAATTTACCTGCGTTAAATGTGTTAATACAAGTGAATATTGACCTAGAAGAGAGTAAATCAGGCTGTTTACCAGAAGATGTAGAGGCACTGGTATGTGCGATTAAAGATTATCCAAAGCTGTGTTTACGTGGATTAATGATTATTCCTGCAAAAGAGGATACACAGGCATTTGCCAGAACACAGGCATTATTTAATACAATAAAAAGTAAATATCCAGAGCTAACAGCATGGGATACATTAAGTATGGGAATGAGTGGTGATATGGTAGATGCGATTACTCATGGTTCAACCATGGTGCGGGTAGGGACAGCCATTTTTGGTGCTAGAAACTAGAAAGTAGGTGTGAGTGCGTACTACTTGATAATATGAGGATAAAGCGGTTTATAAATTACAATGCCTATGATGGTTAACCATCATAGGCATTGTTGTATGTTACATATAAAGTGTGGTGTAAGCGTTTAGTTATCTTGAATTGACCATTTATTAACCAATGGATAACGGCGCTCACGACCAAAGGCTTTATGGCTGATTTTTGTACCTATGGCAGCTTGACGGCGTTTGTATTCACTGTTATCCACCATCGTAATAACTTTCGCAACGAGTGCCTCAGGGAATCCTTTGGCAACAATCTCATTGAAACCTAAGTCTTCATCAATGTAGTGTTTTAATAGAGTGTCTAAAGTATCATAGTCAGGTAGACTGTCTTGGTCTTTTTGGTCAGGACGTAGCTCAGCAGATGGTGGACGTGTAATAACACGCTCTGGAATTACATCTGTGTCTTCAAGACGGTTACGGTAGTTTGCTAGTGCATATACTTGGGTTTTATAAACATCTTTTAGCACATCAAAGCCACCGGCCATATCACCATATAAAGTGGCATAGCCAACTGCCATTTCTGATTTATTACCTGTGGTAATGACTAAATGTCCAAACTTATTAGACAGTGCCATCAGTACCATACCACGTGCCCGTGCTTGGATATTCTCTTCGGTGGTATCTGCTTTTGACTTACTAAATAATGGTGCTAGAGTCATACGCATACCATCGACGGCATCATGAATAGGGCAGACTGTATAGGATACATTGAGTCGACGTGCTTGAGCTTGAGCGTCTTCCAAGCTGATTTGTGAGGTGTACTCATAAGGCATCATGACAGCATAGACTTTATCTGAGCCGAGGGCATCAACAGCAATACATAGTGATAGGGCTGAGTCAATGCCACCTGATAGACCAATAATAACGCCCTCAAATCCAGAATTATTGACATAGTCACGCAAGCCAACAACCAGTGCTTGGTACATTTCTGACTCTGGACTAAGTGATAGGGGGGGCTTGGGTTGAGTATCAAACTGTGCAGTTTTGATATCAAATGTTGCCATCATTAGGTGATTTAAAAAGCGTGGGGCTTCATGTGCGATGTCACCATTCGCTTGTATAACCAGTGAGCCACCATCAAAGACTAAATCGTCTTGTCCACCAACACTGTTTACATAAACAATGGGAGTATTATTAGTGGTGGCACGCTCTTTTAATATGGCTTTTCTAATCTCTTGTTTACCCAGTTCAAATGGTGAAGAGTTTATGGTAAGGATTAAATCTGCCCCTTGCTCTTTAAGGGCTTTGACTGGCTCTGGTTGCCATAAGTCTTCACATATTAGTAATCCAATCGTGATACCTTGGTAATCGAATAAGACTTGGTTACGACCTTTATCAAAGTAGCGACGCTCATCAAAGACACCGTAGTTTGGTAAATATTGCTTATGGTAGAACCCTTTTTGTTGCCCATTATGCAAGATGGCTGCAGAGTTAAAAGTGCCATGATAGTCAACATGGGGATAGCCCACAATGATAACGATATCTTTGATGTCACTAAGTTTGCTAAGAGCCGACTTAACACGTTCTGCTAAGTTAGGGCGTAGCAATAAGTCTTCAGGTGGGTAGCCAAGAAGTGCTAACTCTGGGAATAAGACAATGTCTGCCCCCGCATCTCGTGCTTGAGTTGCCAAAGAGTGCATTTTTTTAACATTACCTGCAATATCTCCAACTAAGTAGTTGGATTGAGCAAGCGCAAGTTTTAGCTTAGCTTGGTCATTATTATCATGAGACATTATAACTTTCCTATGGTTTTTTACATAATAGCTTGTTTGACTGATGACTGGCTAGATTTAAGCAAACTACAATGATATTAGTGATAAGGTGAAATATATAGTAAAATCAATTGTTTACTATAAAATTAATAAACATCTCTATATGTATATAAACATATAGAATATAGATTCTGTATAAAAATCATACAACTTAATGCAAGCTAGTGAAAATTTCTCTTTATATCGTTACCTGTTATCTAAGTTATTTTAAATAAGAAGTTGTTACTTTAGATAGGTAAGATAGCAGGTTGCATATTATATTTTACTCATAAATATCTAAGTTATAAGAATGAGAAGAAACATAGTATAACATCAAAATTTGTATTAGATGTGTCTGTACTAGATAACGATAATGTTACCAATACCATAACATTTTTTAGCATATATTCTGTACTAAAACTATTAATTTGCTGATAATTTGTTATAAAGGCAGGATAATGTGATAAATCTGCATGATAAATGGTATGAATTTGACATGAGTTATGTTTTATTAAGCTTAGATGTAAATAATATATCTAAGATTCTAGTAGGCTCTGTTGAATACTCACTCCGTTTAGTCAGTATTTAGAAGGAGTATAGTGATATTTTACCTTTGTGTAAAAATTAACTAAATTTTCCTTCTGATGGTAATAGGGTCTGTTGAACATTCACCCCGTTAATCTAGTATTTTCAAGGGATACAGTTATTTTTTTACTTTTGTGTAAAAATTGGCTAAATTTGCCTTATTCTACGTTAATGAACTGGTTAATATCCCGATATTACCTGCGTTCATTGCCTTGACTAAGGCAAATTTCCCTCAATTTTTTCTACAAAGATGAATGTTCAACAGACCCTAAACAGTGCGTTAATTTTTACTTCAAAAATGACTGTTCAATAGACCCATCAACAAAACGCACTCAAGGTGCGTTTTTTAATGGTTGTAGATTATGTATTAGGCTGTCTGATTGCGTGAGAACATTAGAAGAGTGAGACCATTTGAGATAAGCTCAACAGCGAGCAGAATACCTAAAATAAAGGTAGCTGACTGGGGAAAATTAGTAAATATCATCACTGCTAATATGATAGAGATGATGCCAGAAAATAACATTGGGGCAAATGCTGGTGTGTTACGCAAGCTAAATGCCACAAAGCTCTTGATACTACCTGTTAGGATAAATAAGAAAGCAATAACTAACGTGAGAGCTAAGATGCCTTTTAATGGTTCTTGTAATAGCTCCAATCCAATCAATGTACTGACAGCACCACCAAGTCCAGTAAAGATGCGTGCACTGGTGCTACTGACTTGAAAAATTGTGAAAAGTTGTAAAATACCGACAAATAGAAAAATCCAGCCAGCAATTTGCTCGGCTGCTAATGAGGCACTGAGAGGGTTAAAGAGTGCAAATGTACCACCAAGGATACTAATAATACCAATAATTACCCATAATGTACGATTCATAGTTATTCCTTGTTTTATGTGA
This sequence comes from Psychrobacter sp. I-STPA6b, assembly GCF_020662265.1. Classification (GTDB taxonomy): domain Bacteria; phylum Pseudomonadota; class Gammaproteobacteria; order Pseudomonadales; family Moraxellaceae; genus Psychrobacter. The sequence goes on along the minus strand of NZ_VEWM01000063.1, from coordinate 119,745 downwards.
ATCTGTATTTGTTATCTATAATTCAGGGATTTTAAGTCAAAATAGTGTAATACAAGGCAAACTTAGGGAAAAATAGTTATTCTATTTGAACCAAAATTTAATGCAGTAGTATGTGTATTTATTCTAATAAAAAATCATCACTATAGACTATTAATACAGATGTTTAGTGAGACAAAGTTTGTGGATTATTGTTTATGAGCTTATATGCTCTTAGTTTTGTTTTTTAGTTAATATAATGATTATATGTTAATAGATTACAATATTTATTTATAGAAATACAGTGATATTTTTAGACATTTATCGTATATGTATTAGTTTTAGGATTAGGTTAAGTGTTTATCTAGACAGATGATAGGTCTGATATGTGTAGTTACTAGACAAATACGACACCATCCTCTGTCTGGTGGACTTTAATGTCAACATGATAGACGGTACTAAGCTGTGAGCTGGTCATGATGGTTTCGGGTGCTCCTTGTGCGACTACTTTGCCTTGATTGAGTAACACCACTTCATCTGTATAACGATGAGCTTGAGTTAAGTCATGTAAGACAACAATGATGCTTTTGTTTTGCTGATGTACGAGTTGGTGTAGGTAGTTTAATAGAAAACGTTGATGTCGAATATCTAAGTGGTTACAAGGCTCATCAAACATTAATATATTTGTGTTTTGCATTAATGCTCGTACAACGGCAAGACGTTGTTTTTCACCACCTGATAGTGTTTGAATACGGGAAGTTGTCAGGTGTGTCAATTCAAAGTCATGTAAAAGTTGCTGTGCTTGCTGCACATGATTGGCTTTTGGACGTTGATACCATGCTAGCATGGGAGATGTGCCAAGTAGGGCATAGTCTAAGACAGTCAGTGGTAGTTCAAAACGCTCATGTTGCCCAACCCAGCCAATTTTTCCTTGTTTGACCAGTGTTTGTATTGGTTCGCCATTTGCACTGATGTTACCTTGAGTGGTTAAACTGCCTGTATGTTGGTCTAGGATGCTGTGTAGTAAGGTACTTTTACCCGCACCGTTAGGACCGATAAAGGCAATCAATTTATTTTTTGGCAGTTGCAGATGCTCAATGTCTAATAGAACTTTATCCCGATGGGCAATATGGATATTTTTTAGCACTAGCCAAGTGTCATTTTGAGTTTGTGTGCTGTTTGGGTGGGTTATTTGTTCCATTAGGCATCCTCTACTATGATTTAGTAAGGTTATGAAAATCTCAGGTCTATTAGGGTCTGTTGAACATTCACCCCGTTAATCTAGTATTTTCAAGGGATACAGTTGTTTTTTTACTTTTGTGTAAAAATTGGCTAAATTTGCCTTATTCTGCGTTAATGAACTGGTTAATATCCCGATATTACCTGCGTTCATTGCCTTGACTAAGGCAAATTTCCCTCAATTTTTTCTACAAAGATGAATGTTCAACAGACCCTAATTTTTATATTATCTCAATCTAAGGTGTTTATATTAGCTGCTGCTATCGGCGGGTACTTTGGATAAATAACCAAATAAAGAATGGACCACCAAGCATCGCTAAAACAATACCAACAGGAATATCAACAGGATAGGCAACATGACGGGCAGCACTATCGACAATTAATAGCAAAATAGCCCCTAGCCACCCTGACCATATCATTAGGCGCATTCGTCCACCACCAAATAATAGTGCCAGTAAGTTTGGTACCATCATACCAATAAAGCCAATCACCCCTGCTAAGGATACCGCCGCACCAGTCAGCAGGGCAGAGGCAATGACCACAAAAGTCCGCACAACACCAACCTTGATACCCAATGAGCGTGCGCTGGTTTCGCCTAACATCAATCCGTCTAGTTGCCGACCTAGTGGCAAGATAATTAGTAGCCCTAGTACAATAGAAGCAATGGCATAACGTAAAGGCACTAAACCAGCCTCTGCCATGCTACCCGATAGCCAGTTGGTCGCACTGCGTAAAACAATATCATCAGATAAAAATAACATCAGGCTGACCACCGCAGCACAAAAAGCACTGATGACAAAACCTAAAATTAGTAGTCCCATCTGCCCACCTCCAAGCAGACGATGACAGGCTAGGATAAATAAACATACGCTAACGCTACCAATAAAGGCAGCAAGGGGAACGCCGATTCCTGTGATATTAAGAGACAGCACAATCACTACGCCAAGAGCAGCGCCTCCAGATGTTCCTATCAAACTGGGGTCGGCTAAAGGGTTTTCAAAAAGTGCTTGTAGAGCAGCACCACTGACAGATAGCGCCATGCCAACCAGTAATGCAGTGACGACTCGAGGATAGCGCAACTCCCAGATAATATCTTCTAGGTGTAATGGATTGTTCCATTCGCCAAAGCCAATCCCTAGACTAATCCATATTGTTAACACTGATAGTATAGTAGCAATGATATAAAGCATCACTTTTTTGCTTAGTGATGTTGGTGAAGATGCTTTGGTGCGTTGTGGTGTGGATTGAGTCATGGACAATGGGTCTATAAATGGTCAGTTAAAAAGAAATAATGCACGTTATCATGACCTTGTATCGTCCAATCTTGTCACACTATGGTGTCTGTTATGTTAGAGACTGGTGCGATACAAGGTGAAAGCGAGTAAATTGCCATTGCCTGATAGCTATTGATGGTTGAGGTTAGCTATCAGTGCTTTAGGTTACCTTGCTAGGTTATGCAATCTTCTGACGGTTTGTGGAGAATCTAGCCCAAAACGGAGAAAGTCATTGGCTGACCAGTATTTAATATTGTTGTTGCGACCAGCAGGGGTAGCAAGAACTTCAGGGCGATTGTTAATGTCTTGACGGTGGTGAGAGGCAATAATAATAATATCTGGTTTTGCTGCCAACCAGCCTTCACGCGTCAGAGGTTTGAGTCCAGAGACATTGGCAGCAGCATTGACGCCGCCTGCTCGACGAATTAGCTCATCTCCAACTGTACCGCGACCAGCAACAATGCGTCCATCATAACTGAGGATATAGCGTTTACCAGTGCGGGGTAGGGCAGTCATATCTTGTACCCACTTTGCTGAAAGACGGTTGGCTTGTGGTGCTTTACCAACCAGTTGTCCGACTTGCTTAATACTATTGGCAAAGCTACTGACATCTTCTCTTGGGGAGACATTAACCGCTTTTACATTTAGACCATTTAGGCGTTGATAGATACTTTGTGGTTGTACCATATAGCTACCCAATACAAGGTCGGGTCGGACAGCAATGACTGATTCAGCGGTGATGTGGCGGTGTATACCAACCGATGGAACATTGCGCAGTGCTGGGTTTGTATTGGTGGTATCTTTACCTACAATTTTATTGGTACTACCAAGAGCAACTAAGATATCAGCAACATCAGGACTCATGGCGACTATACGGTCGTAGGCATTGGCAACCATGCTAGAGAGTCCTAGTGTGATGGCTAAAAGGCTGGATTTTACGGTTTTGGTATTGATAAGCTTGTTTATAACCATGTTTGTATCCTATTTTTATTGCACATTTTGGCTGTTGTCTGATAGTTGAAATTGTGAGACTAACGATTGAGTGATTTCTTGCCAGATGGCTTGCTCAGGTTCACCTTCAATACGCTCTCCAAAGACGGTTAAAATACTGGTGCCATATTGGTCAAAACCTTCGATACAGGTGACAATACCATCTTTAGTGGGGCGTTTAACACACCAGACTTGTGCTAGGTCTTGGTCTTTTAGATGTAGGGTAAACTGAGTGTCTTTTTTATCTAAGATGTTATACCAGTCACCGATGCGTTTTAATTGATGCACTTGCCCTGTTTGTATTTGTACCATGCCTGTATTACCAACAAAAATCATGATAGAGCACTGCGCATCACGTGCCTGCTCAAATAGCGAGGCAAAGGCTTCTTTTTTTAGGGGTGTTGCCATGCCTTCTGGTGCTTGATAGTAGCTACTGGCACGGTCAATCTCTAGTTTTTTGAGTAAAAAATGGAACTGATGCACATCGGTCATTTGTTGCCATTGGCTTTGCAGTTCTTGGCGCTTTTCATCTTCTAGGGCTTTATATTGCCATGCTGTTGGTTTGGTCTTAGGCTCTAGCTCGATACTGTCTAGGCTCTGCACTTCTTGACATTGTTCAGCAATCATTTGTTGCCATTTATTGATATTTTCTGCACTAAGTTCCCGCAAAAAGACTTTATCAATTGCATGACCACTGCCGTCAAAAAACTGCACACTATAGGAAGGACGTTCAGCATTGCTGGTATCTGTCATGGCTATCATATGTTTCCATTGCCACATAAAAAATCGTAAGTCTAGCCCGCCAACATTGAGTGCCAGTCCCATTTTCTCTCCCAGCTTTAGATTGTGGTACAGTCCAGATTTTTCATGGACTGCCAGTGCATTTCTGACGATGCTTTCAACCACACCAAATTCTTCTAATTGCAAGAGCACTGCTTTACAGTCTGTTCCCATATATTGGCTATTGGGAGAGGCAAGTAGCAGTTCAAGTTCACTCACACCCAGAAGATTTGCACCTTCTGTGGGGAATAACATACGGTCATTGCCTTTTTTGTCTTGGTAGTTTTGCCAAAGAGGGGTATTTTTTTCTTGTAGAGATATTTTTTGACTCATGATAAATGACCTTATTGAAAATCACGTTGTTGAGTTTAGTTGGTTGTGTTTGGTTGAATATTAAGTTTGGAATGAAATTGATGTTGTCATTATACTTAGGCGTACACCAAAAGCAAATGATAATAGTTATCACTTTTTATGTATATTTACTTGTATTGTTTAGCTGTATTATGTAGTCATATTTGTTAAAGACTGTTCTTTGATTTTTTAAGTAAAGCTAGATTGTGTTGTCATAGACAGTCAACAATTTATTTGTATATTTGCCATATTTTTTGTCTCCATTCATTATTTAACTGTGATAATTTTATTTAAGTTGTAAAAATTAAAAAGTTGATTGGTTTTTTTTGCTGTTAATGTTGTATGATGTGCTTCCTTGATGCTTTAAAGGGATTTCCCTAATTGTCAGGGGTCAGTAATATACTTTTTTATCAGCATAAGGAAAGTTTTTATGAAAAAGTTATCAACTTTGGTTACTTCAGTTATCCTTGCATTTGGCTTGTCAGGTGTTGGCACAGTTGCTTCTGCTAAGAGTGCTGATGCTAATAAAGTGACAGCAGTGGTACAAAGTACGGTGACAATAGAGCAAGCGATTGCAGTTGCTCAGCAAAATTTTAATGGTGAGCTGTCAAGTATTGAGTTTGATTATGATGATACAACCCGTAAAGGTGTGTATGAGATTAAGCTTGTCTCTACGACAACTAAAATGGAGTTAAAAGTTGATGCAAATACAGGTAATGTATTAGAGCATAAGCAAGAGAGATTAGATAGAGATGATAAAGTAAAATATGACCGTCTAAAACAATCTACTATTAGCTTATCTGATGCCATAAAGCGTGCTAAGCAAAGAGGGCATGTTATTGAAGCAGAGTTTGATATCGAAAATGGTCAGGCAGTTTATGAGATTGAGGTTCTGCAAGGGCAACAAAAACGTAAAGTTGTTATCAATACCATGACAGGACAGTTTATTCGCAACTAATCAGAGTTATTGATTAACCACACTGACTAAACCCACAGTATCTATTATCATTGTGCTGTGGGTTTTTTATTGTTTATGGTTTACTTGGTATAACTCCGCTGACTATAGCGCTTAGGCTCTAGGCTCTACTCTTCATATTCATCAATAATCTGATTAAGCCGAGTTAAGCAGTTGACAATAAGTTTTCCTGATTGGTCAGTGCTGTTATCAATCAGTAGCTTTTCATCCAGTCGGTTGATAAGGGGCTGTAAGGCCTGTTGAAATGCGTTTGCCATAATGGTGCTTTGCTGATTGATGTCTGATTCACTGATTTGATGCGTAGATGCCATGTCTGCTGAGTTTTCTGCTGTATTGGTACTATTGGTACTGTTTTCAAGCAGTGTGGTTGATAGGCTTTCTGCCATCTTTTGCGCCAACTGCTCAACAGCCGTGACCAGCTTTATCATCAGTTGTCTTTGTGCTTGTTGCGTTTGTTTTAGGTAGTCACTTTCGGTTTTATGGTCATGCTGATAGATTTGTAATAGTTGATTCATACTTTTTTCAAAGCCATTATCAATACTGCTGGCAATGTCACCACTCACAGTTTGGGCATTACTGCTTAGTTGCGTTGTTAGGTGATTTGCAAATCCCTCTAGCAGTTGTTTTTGGGCTTCAAATTGGGTCTGCTGGCGGGTTTGTTGTTGTTCAGCCATTTGCTCAGGGTCATTTTGGCTAAGATATTTATCAAACTGGGTATTGATGGCACTAAATCCATTTGCCATATCCACAAGCTGAGCAACAATGCGCCCTCCGACGTCTGCATCATCACCACCCATGGCTTTATTGCGCAAGAAGTCTGCTTTTATCTGCGCCCAGCGTTGGGCGTCACTTTCGGTCATGACACCGCGCATTTCACTCAGTTTTAGCAGGTTGCTTTCAGCGCCAGAGGTGAGTAGTTGTGATTCACCTAAATAGTGGTCATCAATAAGCTGGTTAAGCTCGTCCTTATTCATTACGGCTGAGAGTTTTTCAGTCATCTTGTTCATATTGCGGTAACTGCCTTGCAGTTTAAATATTGGTTCGACCCGATATTTATCATCTTGCGAGGCAGAGGCGATATAGGCTTGGTTGACATCAAGAATGACTTCTTGGATAGCAAACATATGCCGTAAGATGGCAAGAATTTCATTAATCTCTGAGGTGCTGTAAGGATAGGACAGCTCACTGCTTTGAGCTTGTATGTTATTGGCATTATCAGATTTTGCCATTCTGATAAGGTGGTAAACATCTGCCATATCACGGTTGGCAAGGGGAGCGAGTATCGCATTAGAGGTTAAGGCATTTTCAATATAACTTAGGGCAAATACTTCTTCCATACCACTCATGATGTCGCCTAAGTTGTAGATATCGGCACGGTTGGCAAGCATGTCTGGGACTTTGAATGCTTCGCCACTTTCGGTATAGGGGTTTCCTGCCATGACCACGCAAAACTTTTTACCTCGCATGTCGTAGGTTTTGGTTTTGCCTTGCCATACGCCATCAATACGGCGTGTACCATCACCTAGTGAGATAAATTTTTGCAAAAATTCAGCATGGGTATGCTGTATGTCATCTAGATAGAGCATGACATTATTGCCCATTTCAAAGGCAAGGTTGATTTTCTTTAACTCTTCTTGTGCTGTGGCATTGGGTGCTTTTTCTGGGTCTAGTGAGGTGACCTCATGCCCTAATGAAGGGCAATTAATCTTCATAAAAATCAGCCCCAGACGGTTTGCCACATATTCCATCAGTGTGGTTTTACCATAACCCGGTGGTGATATCATCATCAAGATGCCCATGAGGTCACTGCGCTTATCATCACCAACCGTCCCCATCTGTTTGGCAAGATTATCACCAATAAGTGGTAAATAGCTTTCATTAATCAAGCGGTTACGCACAAATGAGGATAACGGGCGAGGCATAAATTCTGCCAGTCTAAGAGTCTCTTTGGCAGTTCGCAAAATTTCAGAGCGTAAAGCAAGGTAGTGCTTATATGCAGGAATAACTTGGGTATGATGCTGATGCAGACGGTTTAAAAAGTCATCAACTGCAAAAGTCAGCCGTTGCTGATGAATGTTCTGATGTTCACCCAATAGATTATCTACTTCGATTTCTAGGGAAATTTTTCCTGTACTACGCTCAAAGCTATGTAGTTGATTTAGTGGATTGTTGATACTGGTTAAAGAAGAAGGCGCTAGGGTTGACTGTGAGCCAGTGGTACGTTTATTAAAGCGTACACCAGAGCTGATAAGACGTTGTGCCAGTTCTTCTCGTTGTTGCTCATTTAACTGTGTCAGTAAAATAGCAATCGCTTCAGGAACATAATGGCGACCAATTTCTCGCTGTTGCTGTTGTAGGGCAAGTTTTTCCTGTTGCTCTGCCAGTTGCTCTGCACTCAGTGCCTCAGTGTCTATTGTATCTGTGTCTGTATTGTCAGTCTGAGTATTTAAAGGGTTGTTATCTGCATAGGTTTTATCCAGTAGGGCATAAAACCATGTTGCCAGTAGCTCATAGGCAGATTTGGGTTGAAAGCTTAGCTTGGCAATGGATGCCTGTAGCTGGTCAATACTGGCTTTGCGTCCACTTTGTACTGAGGTCGTCAAAGAGTTATTTAAGATTTGTTGTAGCTGTTCATAGAGTTGCTGAGCTTTTTGACTGGTTTGCCAGTGCAAGGGGGCGTTTGGTGCATCAGCTTGTCCCATCACACTGACTAAGTATTCGCTGGCAAGCTGAACGTGATGGGTGTTAAAAATACTGCTTTCCATCAGGGCATGCGCTTGATTATGCTTTGAGTCTGAGTGGGTATCTGATTCGTTAGTTGATAGATTATTGCTATTATCGCTATTACTGCTATTGTCACGGTTGTCGCTGTGATGATTGTTATCACGATAAGCATTCACAAAATCTATCATGACTTTGCTGATATCATCGACCAGTAAGGCTTTGGCTGTATCGCTACCCAATGTACTGCGTAGCTGTTCAGCAGTGATGGCACGGTCAGACCAGTTATTAATACGGGTCAATACAGCATCATTGAGCCATGAGTCGTAGCCAAACTGCTGTAAGTCACTGAAAGATAGCCCTTGCGTTATTAAGGTTTGTACTAGGTGCAGTTGCCAATAAAATACCTGTGCTAAAGCCCGAACTTGTGGCGTATAAATCAGCAATCCTGCTTCTCGCAAAGTGGGTAAGATTTGCATTAGTAACAAGGTGGCATCATGGTCATGAATGCCTTTTTCATAACCAAGCTGATAACGGGGGGTGGCATAGTTTTTAACCAACTTAGATAAAGGGCTATCTTCATCAATTTTGCCAGTGCTATCCATACTGATAAGGCTTTCATCATAGGCTTGATAGAGACGGGCTTCATTCAAACCATCTTGACCATTTTTAGCACTTTCAATGATGCTATAAGCCAAGTATTCTGCACGATAAACCGTATCAGATTCAGAAGCGATATTCATATTCCAGTAAGGGCGTAGGGCATTTAGAGCAGGATTATCCAGTGTTTCGTAGTAATCTGTTCCAGTAAGATGTAGGTTGAGTACCTGCTTGCCATCAGACTGTTGACGGCTTAATAGCGTTAAGTCCAATGGTTGAGTATTGACCGAAAAACGGTGTTTACCCAGTTTGATAACTTGTCCGCCGTCCTCAAATAAATCGGATTTATCCTTAAGGCTTTTATAGCTTTCAATTTGAATGGCTTTTAGGCGTGCATCAATATCATCCGCTTTGACGCTAAAGCCCATTTGCTGTAGCTCTTTGGCGATGTTTCGTACTTTTTGTACTAAGCCATCTGAGGCAAAATAGGTGTTTAGGCTGTCTTCATCTTTAAAGCCAGTGACACCAGTGCTTTGAGTACGTTTTTTGATACTCTCTAACATTCTAAGCGCACCATCACCTAGGTTTTGCGCTTTGCGGTTACGGGCATCAAGCAATTGTTGCTTATGGTTTTCAAAGGTTTCGTAAATTTCTTCACGTTTGCTGATGATATCGGCTAAAAACTGCTCACCCATATTGGTTTCAGGGTCAACAAACTGACTTTCTAGCTCTTCTAATTGCACCAGCAGTTTTGCCATTTGCTCATCTGATTTTTCAGGAGTATTGGCAATGGATAAGGCATTGGCAATTGACTGGCTAAACAGTTTAAATTGTGCGCCAAACTGTGCCACTGCCTCGGCTGAGCCTAAGTTTTTGCGTTTATGATTAAGTTTGGCTTTGTTTTGGTTAAGCTGAGAATAAATGCTAGAAATATCATCAATAATTTGTGTGCGTACAGTGGCATCAGCAACATCTAGTGTGCCTAAAAGCTCGGTCAGCAAGTCTAGTCCCTGCGCCGTTTCGTCAATAAGCTCCAGCACTGGTGTCAGCTCAGCATTGGTTTCAGCAGTGTTAAGACGCTCATTGACATCTTTTAAAATGGCATCATAACTAGATAGGGCATCATCACCGCTTAAATAAGTCACGGTTTTTTCTGCCAGCTCACTTTCGCTGTCTTCAATCTGTGCTTGTAGTGTTTCTAGCTTTTCTTTATCTAAATAGCGTAAGTTTTCTAAGCTAATTAAGTGACCTTTTTGTCGTCTTAATGCCGACAACTGGTCAACATAGTCACTTGCTGACTCAAAAGTAGTGACTCGAATTTGTCTAAGAATCTCATTTTGCTCAGCTTCGGCTTTGGCTAATGCAGTTTGTGTTTGCTTTTGAATGCTTTGCACTTTGGCAAATTCATCAATAACCAGCTCTGCGGTTGCTGTGACTTCACGAATGCTATCTGCAATCTCAGTTAGCTCAGGCTCTGATAGCCAATAATAACTATCAAAAAGTTTGCTGGTATTATCAGCAAGCTCTTCATATAGCTTTTGAGATACACTTTGATTATCAATCAAACGAGTAATGCTGTAGAGGTCTGAAATACCTCGCACCAGCTCTTTGTTACCAATCTTGCCATAAAAGCTGGTGCTTTCAGGCAGTTCGCTCACATATTCGGGTGAGGCATAGGGAGTATGCCAGATTTGCATTGGATGGATACGAGTTGGCTCACTTTGGGCATTAAACAGTACTAAGCGCCCATTATCTGCCAGTGCCATACCATTACAATAGATGGGGTTTGTCAGTTGCTTTTTGATGAGGTTATAAGCAAATAATCCTGTCACACCCATCGCCACATCATAGAATAAAAACAGTACATCTTCACCATTGGGTGAGATGATTTTCCGTTTGAATTTTAAGTTTTTAGCATCTGTATTTTGTTGTTTATCAAATAGTTTGTATTCCCCAGTTTGTAGATAGTAGCCACCGGGGAATATAATGCCGTGGTCTTCTGGTAATTGTACGCACGACTGACCAATGGCGTCTAAGCGTAATACTGTCTCGGTTAAAGTGTTATAAACAAAATAACGATGCTTTTCTTCACGATAGGGTAAGATTTTTAGTAAAATCAGACTGCCAACTTTGGCATAAGCAATCTCAGCATCTGTTAGAGATTGAGTACGGTCATTGACAGGCTCACTATAGATGCCTAGCCCTGACTCTGTATTATCCTCAATCTTAATGGTCAAATCGCCACCAAGCGTTTCCACAAACAGCGTATCAAGGATATTCATATGTGGGTGCTTACCATTGACCATCTGGTCTCGAGTGGTCTCTACCCAGTCAAAATCATAGGCAGGTGGAAGCTCAATATCACGTTCACCTCGATTATCAATATACGAAATTTGTTCTGATTTAGAGACACTGTCACTAAAGTCTAAGGCAAAGCGAAAAACTCGAATATCACTGATACGCTCACCAATCTGAAAGGCTAGCAATAACTTGCTGTCTTTGACTGTGAGCTGAATTAGACGGGTCTGTTTATAATAGCGATACAGCTCATTAAAGTCTTGCACAAAGGCAGGCTGGTTTAAAAAAGTCTCTGACTGGTCAACTTCTTCTAACTGATATTCTGCATCGGCATCGTTGCTATTGGCAGGCTCAACCAGTCGATATAATGACAGTACATCTTTGATGTTGGTGACACGCTTTAGCCCCATAAATACATTGTAGCCAAACAACAAATAATCGCCGACTTGTACCATATCTTGTGCCACACAGTTATGCTCAGTGCGAATACGAGTACGAGCGATGACCTGCATCTGGGTACTGCCAAACTCAGATAAACGGGCATTATTTAGCTTTGCAGTCAGTGTCTCTAAACGGCTACCTTGCTCAATCAGACGTCTTTTTATCAGCTCATAAGCATTACCTGAAGCAACGGCTTGACTGGCGCTGTCTTCTGGGTTTAGGTTTTCTGAGTTTTCTATGTTATTTGAGTTTTGCGTATCTGCCATTGTTATTCGTCCATTGTTGGCATTAATAAGAGAATTGGCTATGGGAAAATCAATGTGGGTTGTTAGGTTTTAATCGGCTTAGGGCGTGCTAAACACGCCCTATTTATTGATTTATTAATATATTGACTCATAATAATCCGTCATACAAATGACAGATTATGGATTATTGCTGGTCATTATTGTTAGTCGCTTTATCATCGACTTTCTCATTGGCTTTTAGTCGATTTGCCACTTGGTTTGCCATCACACTATTGATGATACCACCTAGAGTATCTGACTTGCCTGCCAGACCATCAATGGCTTTACCAATAGATAACGACTTAGCAAAGTTATCAAAGAAATGCTCTTCACCACCGACAATATCAATTTTCGCTTTAGATAGGGCAGTTGCCAATACTTCAGCATTTTCTTTAGCAATTTCTTTACCTGCCTCAATAGAAGCCATCGCTTCTTGTAGGGCAGTCTCTAAGCCCATACGGAACTCTTCATGCTCACGGGCATCTTTACTCATGCTACCCATCGCATTGAACTTCTCGACCAGACCATCAGCTTCAGCTTTGAAGTGCTCACGAGTGACTTCTGCTTTGGCAAGACCAACTTCACGCTCTGCTTGTGCTGTCGATGCACCACGAGCAGCGATGATTTCAGCATCTGCCAGACCAATTTCACGCTCAGCTCTGGCTTTTGATTCTCCACGAGCAGCGATAACTTCAGCATCTGCCAAGCCAATTTCACGCTCTGATTGCGCTTGCGCTTGACCAGTGGCTTTAATGACATTAGCTTTAGCCAGACCTTCTTTTTCCAGTGAGCCAGCTTTGGCTTCTTGAATGGCCGCTTCGGCAAATCCATGTGCAGACTCTTCTGCTTTGATACCTTCTGCCAGCTTAATTTTCGCTTCAGCCTCTTTAGCAGCCGCTTCTAAGTTTGCTGTTGCCAGAGTAGTGATTTCCAATGCTTTATGTTTTGAAGCCAACTCTTCAGCTTCCGCCTTTTTGACCTGTCTAACTTTGGCTTCTTCAGCTTCCGCTTCGGCAGCAAGTACTCGAGTCTGTTTGGCACGGTCAGCTTCACTGACTTCGCGCACTTCTTTGATGCGCTCTTCTTCCTGAGCAACGGTTTTATCAACCGCAATGCGCTCACGAATGGCATTGGCAATCTCTTTTTTCTCAAGCTCAATGGCTCTTTCTGCTTCGATGCGCTGTAAGTCGACTTCACGCTCACGAGAAACAATTTCTAAATCACGGGCGCGGGTAACTTTTTCTTGCTCAATGACAACAGCACGTAGGCGGTTTTGCTCTGCAACTTCAATTTCACGCTGTTGGTTTTCACGTTGCACTGCCAAATCTTGCTCAACCATAATAACGGCTGTTTCAGATCTTTTGCGCTCTTCTTCTTCGATTTTGCGAGTTTCTGCTGTCTCACGGGCAATGACTGAGGCAATTTCACGCTTTTGTTTGGCTTCGGCATCAGCTTGCTGACGCTCTAGCTCAAGCATGGCTTCAGCCGTTTCAACATTTTTCTTTTTCACTGCCAGCTCTTCATCACGCTCTAGCTCATTGGTGATGACGTTTTGAGAAGCAGTTAGCTGGGTGATTTTTTTGATACCCTCAGCATCTAAGATATTGCTAGAGTCGAGAGATGATTTTGGCGTTTGCTCTAAATAGTCAATGGCAACATCTTCAAGTACATAACCGTTTAGGTCATTACCAATTTCTTGGACGATTTTGTCACGGAACTCACTGCGGTTTTCAAACAGTTTGACAAAATCAATTTGCTTACCAACAGTTTTTAAGGCTTCAGAAAACTTGGCATTAAATAGCTCATTAACAGCTACTTTATCTGAGGCTCTATCGACCCCAACCGATTTTGCAACTTTTAAAACGTCTTCTTCCGTTTCATTAACCCGTAAATAAAAGGCGACTGTAATATCAGCACGCATATTATCAGCACAAATTAAGCCCTCTTTTCCTCGTCTATCAACCTCTAGGGTGATTAGCGAGATTCTCATCAATTCCTTTTTATTGATAACTGGCCAAACAAAGCCCCCATCAAAGCGTACTGCTATTTTATTAACACCATTAATAATCAGTGCTGTACCTTGCTCAACCTTAAAATAAAAGGCTTTAAGCATTAATAGCATGACCATCATGATAATAAATATCAGCACAACTATTGCGCCAACGATGAAAAGTGTATGCATTGTTACTCCTTTGGCTAAAACCTTAAAATCGAACATAAGAAGGCAAAACAATGTGGTTTATAAAGGAGTCAGTGACTATTTATATGGTGGATACATTGTTTCTTTGGTCATTTCTGACCGTTTTTTGTTCAATTTAATCAGTTTAAGTGTGTTTTATTAATATTAATTTATTGATTATATCGTGTGTACTGGTTATCAACGTCCTAAGTTATTTAACTTATATCGAAGGTTTATTATCCTGTGAATCTTGGTTTGGTATAACTCGATAAGCATTAAGCTCTTGAATATATTCGACCAATACAACTTTATCACCTTGTTTTAATGGGTGCTGAAGCTCATCAAGCTGACGAATTTTTAGAATCAACCCTGCACCGCCATCATTTAACTCAGCCTCGCCATGCTTGTCAGTAACCGTTAACGTACGTACAGTTGCAACTTTTCCAATATTACTGGAAGCATTACGCTTAGGAATTTTAGCAATATTTTTACGGATAGGGGAAATAATAATGCCAGTTAGCCACATAGAAATGACCAATACCAATATTAGCGCACCCGTGCCAAATGCATAGTATAAAATACCAGAGCTCATCCATTGATGCAGAAAGCTGGTATATAAATAGCTAAGTAGCCAGCCAATCAAGCTGATTGAAGATAAAATAACGATTAAGGGCACACCATATAGCCCAAATTTGAGTAATATCCCTGTAAAGCCACCTACTGAAGTTTGGTGGCCGACATTAGAAACATCACCACCAACGTCTGCACCTAAATCTGCATTAAAGTCACCAATATCTACAGTATCCATATCTGCTAAGCCAATCAACGAAACAAGCCAATATAGCGTGACAAACATCACTAGCCCTGTAAAAACAATGGTGGGGTACGAGCTTATTCTTGTAATGAATATTGTAAAAGCTTCTGACATCGTACATTTTCTCCTTGTTACCACCCAAATATGATGTTATTAGACCATGATAACGATTTAGTCATTCTATATGTTATATAACATAGACTGATAAAATACGACTGTATTCTAAGATTAACACAGTCGCTATCATGTAAACTAAAATTATTTACTTTTTTAAAGCAAAATCATTTATGAAAGCTATTATTGTTTAGTTTTTATAAATTATTATAAAATATAAATAATATATTGGTAATATAATAGTTTTAGTTACCAGTCTTGGCAAGAGGTTAAGCAAAAGTTGACTATAATGGATGTTGACTATTAACGCCTCCACCATGTCAAGGTCAATCCAGCAAACCACTTAAAATGATATTATACTACAGCCCTTGTATTTTAAGGTTTATAGCTGAACAAATCTGAGTATATCTCATTCATAGTTTAATATGTAATAAAATTTAACTCGTATTTAGGTACTGTCAATTGACCGTCCTTAACAATAGTTTTGACCACCACTTCCCTCTTTTCTGTTCGTGCTAACAATAACTTTTTGGCTTATAAAAACCTAATTTTATCCGCTGGTAATCCCCATTTTCTAGCTAAGATTATTTGCTAATCTTGCCTAGTTTAGAATTTTTTCTCTCAATCCTATCTTGTCTAATAATAAAATGCGTTGAATACTTTGATTTATCTCTGCATAATATGCGGTGATTATATTAATTAATCTATGCATAATTAAGTAGCCATATAGTAGGTATCAATGAGACATATCACTTATCTTCATCAACGGGAGGATTGGACACAATGGCAATGGTCAGATTCGACATTATTGCCACTAGTTAGTCGAGTACGGCTATTACAAGGTAGTTTATTGGGAAAACTATCTACGTTAGGCTTTGATTTAAATGCTGAAGCACAATTAGATGCGGTGACATTAGAGGTGGTTAAAACCTCAGAGATTGAGGGCGAGATGTTAAACTCTGAGCAAGTCAGATTCTCAGTCGCACATCATTTGGGTGTCGATATGACGGGTCTGCCAGCACCCACTCGTAAAATTGATGCCATAGTAGAAATGATGCTACAAGCTACCAGTGATTTTAATCAACCGTTAACCTTAGAGCAGTTATATACTTGGCATTATGCATTATTTCCTGATGGTAGAAGTGGTCTTTATCAGATTAATGTTGCTCGATTTCGTGATGATAGTAAGGGGATGATGCAGGTCGTGTCTGGTGGTTATGGTCGAGAAAAAGTACATTTCGTCGCCCCCAGTGCCGATAGATTAGCTGATGAGGTTGATAAATTTTTACTTTGGTTAAATACAGATAGTCACTCTCAGGGCAATTTGGATTTGGTGCTTAAAGCTGGGATTGCTCACTTATGGTTTGTTACCATACATCCATTTGATGATGGCAATGGTCGTCTGACTCGGGCAATTACTGAGCGTATCTTAGCCCAAAGCGATAATAGTACACAGAGATTTTATAGTATGTCAGCCCAGATTTTAAACCAACGCAATGACTATTATCAGATATTAGAGCGGACGCAAAAAGGGGATATGGACATTACAAATTGGCTGGTTTGGTTTGTTAAGACTTTAGAGCTTGCACTAATTGAAGCACATCAAACAACAGATAAAATCATTGCTAAAGCACAGTTTTGGCAGACTCATCGCCACCATGCGCTTAATGAACGTCAAGTGAAAATGCTTAATATTTTATTAACCCATTTTTATGGCAAATTAACCACCAAAAAATGGGCAACCATGATGAAGTGTTCTCCTGATACGGCTTTACGTGATATCAATGATTTGATAGAAAAAGGTATGCTAAAAAAATCTGAGGCATCTGGGCGTAGTACCAGTTATGAGGTTTGTTATTAAGGTGAGCGGTTATTAATTTATTTTATGAGTAATAAATCACTCACTATTTAAGTTTAATGAGGTTTATGCGTGATATAACTATCATAATATATAACTTATGCTCTATAATGAGTAATATAATACGCTTAAATTTGGTGTCATTATGGCAACACAACCTCTCACTCTACAAGCCTTTATTAATCAACATTGGCAAGATATTGCTATTATTGAATTTGATGATGGTAAACAAATTCAGTCCTTTGTTTATCTGCAAGAATATTCATTTGAACATTTCTTAGCGGATAATCATTTTGCCACCTCTATTAATTATCCTGTTGAACTGGTTGCCTATCCTGTTGTGTATGAGGGGCATTGGTTACCTTTTTTAGATGATATTATTCCAGCAGGGGCAAGCAGACGTTATTGGATGCAACGCCTTGATTTATCTCGTTTGTCTAAGGCAGAACAAGATTATGAGCTGTTAAAAAGAGCCACCATTGCACCTGTTGGACATTTACGTATTAAAGAGTCCATCACAGATATTGATAACCATGAGCCAAAAAAATTTCACCTAACTGATATAAAAAATAGAGATGTTAATTTTTTGCAATATGCCAGTGAACATGGAGCAATGGCAGGAGGCGCAACTGGTGCAGGTGGTGAAGCCCCCAAATTATTATTGCGTTGGCAAAGTGATGAGGCGATTTGGATTGATAATCACCAGTTGGCAGATAGTGTCGATAAGTATTATTTAGTTAAATATCCGCGTGGTATTCGTCAGGCGATAGATTGTGATATTTTAAGAGCAGAATATCATTTTTATCATGAATTAACGGCAATGGGGATAAATACGATTGCCACTCAAGATATGCGATTGATTGAAGGAGAACGATACCCCTCATTATGGTTGCCAAGATTTGATATTAAGATTGATGACGCAGGTAATACCCAAAGGGTTGCAATGGAGTCTGTCTATAGCATGCTAAAAAAAGGCACTGGGTCATATTTAAACCATGAGCAAGTAATTCGTCAGTTAATTAAGATAATTGAAGACTCACAACTGGTTAAAGATGGTTTTATTTTTGATAGACAAGCATTTGTGATGGAATGGGTACGCCGTGACCTGCTAAATATTGCTTTTGGCAACTCTGATAATCATGGTCGAAATACAGCGTTTATGCGTGATGAACATGCCATTTGGCTTGCACCGATATATGACTTTGCCCCTATGAAGGCAGACCCTGAAGGTATTGTACGAACCATAAAATGGCAACATGACAACCACACATTTACTGCCCAGAATATGACCCCCAAGCAGTTAGAATCTGGTGGTGAATATCGCTTTGATTTAATTGCACAAACGTTAGCTGATCTTATTGACCCAGATAAATTATTAGCAGAGTTAAAAACAACCGCAGAGCAACTGGTGGATTTAAAACAGCGTTTGCAAGCTCGCGGTGTTGCCAAGCGTATTTTAGACTTTCCTAGTCTCGGCTTTGAGGCACTGCCAGATAAATTAAAAAAATGGCGATTACTCTGATGGCTTTTAATAACTAGGAATAGCTAGAAGTAACTAAATTGAAACAAACAGTTATTTGGTACAAGTAATTATTTAGAACAAGCAGTTATTTAGCACAGCTAATTTAGAGAGATTTATGCAACCCAATCAACACAACACGCAAACTAATGGCGATGATTTAGATAACTTGATAGATGGCAGTAGGCAACGTGCCTCTGATGGCATGCCTACTATAGATATTCAAGCGCGTACCCAAGCGATAGATAAAGTTATTGAACGTCTGCACGCAGGAGAAATAACACAAGGAGAAGCGTTAAAAGTCTTAAGAATACAAGTATTGGGGGTTAAGCAAGATAGGTTTGCTAAGTTGGTTAAGGTATCACGCAAAACATTATCTGATGTAGAAAATGACAAGGGCAATTATAGCGTTGATACACTAAACCAAATATTTCGCCCATTTCGACTTAAGCTTGGTTTGGTGTATCTATAAAATAGTTTGAGCTATCCGCCTTTTTTAATACCTCTTTATAAGCCAGTCCTATCATTTAGCTATATTTAATCACTTCTTTGATAAACTCTAAAAAGGTTTTACCTGTTTTGGCTAAAATTTGGTCATAGCTATTATAATGATGCACCATATCTGCATCTTTACGATTGGTCACTAAAAAGAAATGATTATCTCGTTTATAAGTCATAAATATAAAACATCTATCGTCTTGGCTATAATTATCTGGGTCTCTCCATTTATTTTCTAAAACGCTGTCAATATAATATACTTTTTCTATTAAACTCATTTTATTATAAAAAATAAAATCATCACTTAGTAACCCACCAGATGACCGCCCCATATAGTGCATAAAGTCTTTAAGCTGTCCAGTAATCTGAATTTCATAAACATGTTCAAATGCTGATATTTCACTTAAGCTATAACCTTTGATTTGGGTGATATCATAGTGGCGGTTAGGATGAATTTTGATTAATTCATTAATATAAGCCTGTTGTTTATTTAGATAATCGTCCACATATTCTGCACCAATATGGGTTGATTGTGGTAATAACTCTCCAGTATAACGGTATTGCAAGTCTTGTGGGGTATCATAACCAAAATCAAGTACCACACCTTTTAAAAATTCAGTAAAATTTTGACCTGTATCTGATATATCTTCTGAACCTTCTGAATAATGATAGACTCTATCTGGATTATTAGAAGTTGTTTTTAAAAAATATAGATTAGTTTCCCAAATACAAGCAAAGAAAAAAGAGTTTTTATAGGAAAAGTCATAACCACTATAATGTAAAAGCTCATCATTATAAGCCTTATAGCGTATCATATGTGATCTGGGCTGTAAGTTATATAGCATCATAGTTCTTTCTGCTAATAGCCCTCCCGAAGAACGTCCCATACAGCGCATAAACTGTTTAAACTCCCCTTGAATACAAATACTATAAAGTGCTTCTATTTGTTTGATTTCATCTTCACTATAGCCTTTTACCAACTCAGGTTGATACCATCTACCTTGGGCAACTTCTTCTATATAACTCATTGTTTTATTTATTCTCTATTTGATTAATAGATTTTTAATCACTTATAAAGCTTACGAAGAAACTCATCCGATAGAATATATTCCCTAATTATATTAGTATTTGAACTATGTCCATATATCCTGTTATCTTTAAAATAGTTTCCAGCAGTGCAATCAGGAAAGCCCACTAATAAATAATCATGATAGTCAATAAAAAATTTATTTAATTCTGCATCAGTGAGATGATGAATGATTTCAGTAGTAAAGTTTTTATAATAGGTGTAATACAGTTGACACCATAAAAACGAATCAATATCTTTATATGAATAATATTCATATGTCCAATTTCCTTCGTTATCAGAATAGGGTTGGCAAATATGACCTGTACTATATTCAATAAAATAAAAATCAGCAAAAGTATGGTTGGATATTAGTGCATAGTCATTGCTTGGCATTTCTTCTGGTGGCTCTTCAAGATATATTTCACTTATCTCTTGAAAAGTACAGTCATAACCACTGCCTTCTGATCTAAAAAAATAAGAGTAATTACCACCAAATCTTGCTAAAAAGTCGATATAATCTTTTCGACAGGGTATGTTCCTCTCTTTAAAAAAATTAACAATGATATTGCGATCCACTGGTACAACGTCATCAGCATATGCCAATATAAGCTCATTCATCTTTTTGAGTAATAATGATTTATTTGGGTGCATGATTCATCTTTTATAGTTAAGTGTTATCTCATAGATAGAAAGCTGTTTAAAACAGTTACTCATAAAGCCGTTTTACAAAGTCATCAGTAAGGATATGTATATAAAGTTTATGACTATTTTCATAATAGATATATACCTTACCTTCATCAATAAAGTATTTTGTACCATAAAATATTAGCTCTATTCTATTCGAGGTCAAATACTTATCTAAATTTACTATATTTTCATGTAGGGAAAAGTTGGCAATAAAATTATCAGAATAAGTACCATATAAAAACCACCAAAGAAAAATATCAATATTTTCAAAGTCTGCTTTACCTATAATAGGGTCATCCTTGGTAGGATAGTCGTTAAATATTCTTCCAGTACTATTTTCTATAACAAACCAATCTACTATTAATTGGTTACCTATAATACAATAACCATCTGGTGGCACAGGGTCATATACTGCATTTTCAAGATAAATCTCCTTTATCTCTTGAAATGTACAATCAAAATTATATTTTTTAAGAAAATAAGAGTAATTACCACCAAATCTTGCTAAAAAGTCGATATAATCTTTTCGACAGGGTATGTTCCTCTCTTTAAAAAAATTAACAACCCTATTACGCTCAACAGGGACGATATCATCAGCATATTCAAGCATAAGCTGATTCATCTTTTTGATTAATGATGATTTATTTGGATTCATAGCTTTTACTATCTGATAAAAAATAAAACTTAGCAAACAGCCTTAAAAGTCTTTATTTATAAAGCTTACGGACAAAATCATCAGATAAGATATGCTCTTCAATAATATTGGTATTAGATGTGTGAGCATATATTTTGTTATCTTTAAAATAGCTTCCAGCAGTGCTATCAGGAAAGCCCACTAATAAATAATCATGATAGTCAATAAAAAATTTATTTAATTCTGCATCCGTTAGGTGATGTATGACTTGGGTTGTAAACTCCTTATAATAGGTGTAATACAGTTGACACCATAAAAACGAATCAATGTCTTTATACGCGTAATATTTAAATATATAGTTTCCTTCTATATCAATAGATGGTCTATAAATATGACCTGTGCTATATTCAATAAAATAAAAATCAGCAAAAGTATGGTTGGATATTAGTGCATAGTCATTGCTTGGCATTTCTTCTGCTGGCTCTTCTATATATATTTCACTTATCTCTTGAAATGTACAATCAAAATTATATTTTTTAAGAAAATAAGAGTAATTACCACCAAATCTTGCTAAAAAGTCGATATAATCTTTTCGACAGGGTATGTTCCTCTCTTTAAAAAAATTAACAATGATATTTCGATTTACTGGTACAATATCATCAGCATATGCCAATATAAGCTCGTTCATCTTTTTGATTAATGATGATTTATTTGGATTCATTTTAGTATAAGGGTATATATTCATTTGTAACTACTATTAATATCAACTTTCAAGCCATAAATACTCTAAATTTTTTCCCATCACTGTTATTCCACCTAATGCCTTTAGGTCAATATTTGGAACTGTTTGATGTTTTGATACATGAGCAAGAAATTCTTCAGGTAGTTTTACTCTATAGCTCTTAACCCAATGAATAATAATAGAATCCCATATGTATACACCATCTGTATATATAACGACAGGTAGGCGGGTTTTCTGATCAAAGGGATCAATTGTTGGACTGACAAAACTTAATAATATATGTCCTGATTCTAAATATATTGCTACTTTTTCAGCCTGTTCTTTACTAAGAGCATTTAGGTTATCCTCTATACTTGGTTTCGTTTCGTCACGATTTTCATATATTTTTTCTTTATAAAGCATTATTCTTTTATATTTCACACTATCCTCTTCATCTCAGAATATGATTTAAATGCGTTATAAACCACGTCAGCACTTGCCTCTACTACAGGTTCAGGCATCTTTTCTGTAGTTTTTGTTTTTTCATGTGCTATTTTAGAAATAAATCCAACTGTATAAATTATTACATCAAGAGCTAATTGTTCTTTTTTATTTTTTGCACTACAAATCAACATACCTAAATCTTTTTTTTCATCAGGATTATTTAAATAACTTGAAAGTTCAATAGCATCTACATTTTGAAAATTTTCTTTGATAAATTTCTCTGATAAAAATAATGCAGTTTTTGCTTGAGAGTAAATGGGGGTATTGTTTTCTAACTCCTTACAAGCTATATTAGATATATATAAAAGTGCTTCTGCTTTATTTATATCATTTAATAAAATAAAATCATTATACAGCATAGTAAATTATTCCAGTATTTTGCCATTACGAATTGAAAGAATATTACGATTAGGACGTGCATTCCCACCTTCTGCACTAATATTTATTGTAAGAGTAGGATAACGCTCACTAAACTGCTTAATAACTCCTGCAGGAACATTAGAATTCGTTAAACCTTGATAACAAGCAGTACATATGCCTGTTTGATTTGATATATGTATATTTATGGTTTTACCTTCTAAATCTTGTTCTGGAAGATTTAAGCTATCTATTCTATTTGCTAGAGAGTTTAGGATATCTTCTTCAGCATGTCTTGTAAATAAAGCATTTGTTCGGGGAGATTTTATAGGTCTCTCTGTACCATATAGCTCATCTAAAGAAGGCAGGTTAGCCTCTTTTCTAACAGATGGTGAAATACCATATACATCTAATGTACTCAATCCATCAATATCTGTATTAGCTACAGCAACTGTATCTTTATCAGAAAGATTTAATCTTCTCCTTAAATTCTCAATGTTAATATCACTTAAATTACTTGGTAATAATTCATTATCAATTGATAAATTAGAGTTAGTTGTAGTATCACTTTGAATCTTACTATTATGCACCAGAATACTATCCAGCGACACCATATAATTATGGTCACGATACACCTCAATGTTATAAACACGATGCGTACCTGCAAGTCTATGACGTCCCTGTAGGGTGGTAACGCCTTGACGGGTTTTTACCGTTTCGCCTACCGTTAGGTTGCCAGCAGGCACATAATCATTTTTATCAACCGACCATATCGGATGCTCTGGTGTCACCTCTAATGGTTGCTCATTGTTATTAAAATATAGTTGCAGGACTTGGTCACTGTCATGCTCAAAGGTGGCGGTCACTGGTCTATAGACAAAGTCGCCTGTACGCTGTTCGTCCCATACTCTGGTATCTAGCTGATTGATTCGTATGTCTTTGACAATTGCCCAGCCTTGTTCTACTTCTGGTATGTCTAGATAAAACTTGTTACCTATGGCTTGTGCACCAACTTGCTGTATCCACCAGTTGGGGCGTAGTATACTGATATCAAAGGTTTTGCCATTGGCTTCGGTCAGCTCTAGGTCAAGTATTTTCCATGTATAGGGGGTGATTTGATAATGGTCGATACTTGCCCATTGTTGTGTTTGGTTGGGGGGCGAGTAAGTAGCGACTGCGGTGGCGGTTTGGTCGTTGATTAGTGCTTGTAGTTGTTTTTCTTGCTGGCTGTAGTTTTCTATGGGTATGGGGTCGCTAAGCCATAGCCCTTGTAATAGGTTGGTGATGACATTACATTTGCAATTTAGCTAGACAAAATGCTTAGCCTATACTTGTTTTATTAGGTGAAATAAGGAAGCGAAACTTTATAAACTTTCAATATCTCCATTATTTATGATTTTCTTAATTAGCTTATGTACTATTTGATAGTAGATGATATATAATTGATAGTTTTTACAAAAAAATCTTACCAAACTTCAAATTTATTTTCTGAATGGATTTTTCTATCCAAACCTTAATTTCTTTATTATTTATATTTATTTATTATTACTTTCTATATCTATAAAATCATGTTCCTTTTCTTCATCAGAGAATACAGTAGAAAGATAGTTGTTTTTATGTCCAGTCATATTCAATATGATATATTCATTTCCTTTTTTATAAAATTTCATTGCTATTCTCCCCAAGGATATCCTGAGAGTTTATGAGAGATAAAAAGTGATTAAATGTAGTAGAAAAATAATCCCCCTAATTCCTTGAAATTTATACAAAAAAAGCCCCAATCAAAAGATTGGGGCTTTTAAAATCTTGGTAGGCGTAACTAGATTCGAACTAGCGACCTCCACCATGTCAAGGTGGCGCTCTAACCAACTGAGCTATACGCCTGTAGAGGTTGCATATTCTAGCAGGTTTTTTAGTGAAAGCAAGTATTTTACGCAAAAATATTTGCATCAGAGTAGGTGAATAATTGCTGTTTAAACAAGCTTAGTACATAACTGTCATGCTTTTGCCGATGCTGTAGCAACAAGAGTGGACGTTTTATCGTTGGCTCTTGGGTACAAATGGCATGTAGCTTCCCCGTTTGCCAGACATCTTGTAGCACATGTTGTGACAGACAGCCAATGCCCAAATCATACATCACCGAATGCTTAATCGCCTCTGAATTGCCCAGCTCCATTAAATTTTTTGGGTGATTGGTGGTTAAATGCAAACCATATTGCGCCAAGCTCATTTCCATCAAACCACGAGTGCCTGACCCTGCCTCACGCATGATTAATGGTAGTTGTAACAATTCAGCCAAGCTAATTGCTGAGTTAGCTGAAATCTGGGAGTTCTGATTAGATGAATGTTGAGGTAAATATTGACTGGGTAGATATTGAAAGTCACCATCTAGCCACTGCGATTCACTGGCACAAAACCACACCAACTCATCATATTGCCAAATCTGGGTAGCAATATCTGGGTGCTGACATTGCCCTTCAATCAAGCCAATATCGCACTCAAGCTGAGCCACTTGCTCAATGACATCATTACTATTTGCAACGGTTAGCCGTACTGTTAGTTTGGGATATTGTTGACGCAGTGTCGCCAAAATAGGGGGCAGTAAATAATTGCCAATGGTCGTACTGGCACTAACGTGAATCTCTCCTGCATCCCCTGCAAACAGCCCTTGTATTTCTTGGGCTTGCTCTAGCATGGCAACTGCTTTGATATATAACAATCGCCCTTGCTCATTACTTACCAAGCGTTTTCCCACCCGTTCAAATAGCAAAATACCAAGCTGATTTTCAAGGTCTTTTAGTCCACTACTGACCGCAGATTGTGATAATGCCAACATTTTGCCTGCCCCACTGGTACTGCCTGCTTGCACAATGGCACAAAAAATCTCTAATTGGCGCAAGGTAAGGCGTAAGCTCATATTATTCTTCCTCGGAGTTCTTCACTCATTGTATATCACTTTTACCGATAGATATTACTTCTATTATCTATTTTTTCGTCATAAAAAAATAGGTTATGATGATGTTATTCCAATTTGTTCGATTAAATCTAACGTTAATAACAAATCCATATAAACGAATTCATATAAAAAGGATATGCCATGACTGCGATTAATATAAATAAAGAGCAAAATCACCCAAATAATCGTCAAAGCTTTATTATTGGCTTGATATTGGTTTTGGCGATTAGTTTGTTGTGTATGCTATTAGGTAAGGTGTCATGGTTAAGTAGTTTGGGTTTTAGCACCTTAACCTTAGCAATTGCATTAGGAATGTTGGTTGGTAATACCTTGTATCCCCGCTGGGAAAATAAATGTCATGCAGGTGTGCTATTTAGTAAGGGAAAGCTATTAAAGCTAGGCATCATTTTATATGGATTTCATTTAACATTAAGCCAAATTGGTCAAGTTGGAGTTGCCAGTATTGTCGCTGATGCTTTGATTTTGACCTCAACTTTTGCGTTAACATATATATTGGCTTGCAAGGTATTTGCCATTGACCAACACACCGCTATTTTAATGGGGGCGGGCTGTAGTATTTGTGGGGCAGCAGCAGTGCTTGCGACTGAACCAGTACTAAAAGCAGACTCAGATAAAGTAGCGGTAGCCATTGCGGTGGTGGTGATTTTTGGTACGTTGGCAATATTTTTATATCCTGCCATGTATCATTGGGGGCTGTGGGATTTTGTCGATAAACAGTGGGGCATTTATATCGGCTCAAGTGTGCATGAAGTAGCACAGGTCTATGCGGCAGGTCATGCAATCAATGATGAAGTAGAAAATATTGCAGTTACAGCAAAAATGATACGAGTGATGATGTTAGCACCATTTTTGATATTGGTTTCTATTTTTGTCAGCCGTCAAGCCACCAAACAGCAAATGGCTGAAGTTACCAATAATACAAATGCTATCAATACAACAGATGCAACAAACAGTTTAGAGCATTCAGAAAATACAAAAAAACTTGCCAATAAAATCACCATTCCATGG
Source organism: Psychrobacter sp. I-STPA6b (assembly GCF_020662265.1). Taxonomy (GTDB): domain Bacteria; phylum Pseudomonadota; class Gammaproteobacteria; order Pseudomonadales; family Moraxellaceae; genus Psychrobacter. The sequence continues at coordinate 92,876 of NZ_VEWM01000063.1, read as the reverse complement.
TTTGCTATTCTCTTTATCGTAATGGTGGCGGTTAATTCACTAAATATCATTCCACAAACTGTCGTACAAGGGCTATTAACACTTGACCAATGGCTATTGACCATGGCAATGGTGGCGTTAGGCTTAACCACACATATCAGTGCTATCAAGCGGGCAGGCATCAAACCGATGATTTTGGGAGCAATTGTGATGATGTGGTTAGTCGTTGGCGGTGGATTCATTCAGTTAGTAGTTGGGTGAATAACAGCTAGTCTGTACTATGCTATTTTGTACTAAAACGATATTAAATGAATTATTTACAATGAATGTTACTACGAAGTCAGATAGATTTTATGAAAACTTATGCGTCTATTATTTAGTGATAATCAAGAAGAAAATTTGCTAGTTTTTTGTATGTTTTTTCAATATCTTGGATATTGCTTTAGTTGATTTTGGTGATGGGAGAAAGGGCGTTTTAGTATCAATATACTGGCGTTATATTGAAATACTATGTTAGTAACATATTGTTAATACAGGATTTAATAGAATAGGCGTCTATAGATACCTATTCTTTTTTTTATGAGTATTGTTTTAATATTATTATTAATTAAATAAGTAATATTATATAAAAGTGTAATAGTGTAAATACTATGTTAAGTCAAGTATGTATCTATATTTAGCAGAGAAAATGAAAAAATTTATATCAGTATACAATTGACAGAGGCTAAACCTTACTGGCATAGTTAAGGCATGTTGAACATTTGTTAAAACTTTGTCATTAGTTGTATTAACTACGTTTAGATAAGACCTTAGTGGCATGAGAGTTTTATGAATATCGTCTCTTTGTGTTTTGTCTTTATAATTTGACTATACATATTGTGTTGTCAATATTGATAAATAAGTGAGCAGAGTTGGTTCGACAAGGATTTTGACAAGGATGGGTAAGACTTATGTATGTTTGGAGAAGATTTTATTGCAATCACCTTTTTAGGTTTTAGCTCCTGATGATGAGTTTTACTTATATATTTCTGGTAGAAATAAATGATGGTATTTATATATAAGGAAGATAATTTATGAGCGATATACCAGATAAGCATGTCAACGCTGAGCTGATTTATCATTTGGATGATAAGCCTAGTTTTTGGCCAGCATCGTTTGCGGCATTGCAACATGTGTTGGCAAGTATTGTTGGTGTAGTGACCCCAACTTTGATTGTTGCAGGGACGCTAGGGCTGGGTGAGTACATTCCCTATTTGATTAGCTGTGCTTTAATTGCTTCGGGGATAGGAACATTTATTCAAAGTAAAAAAATAGGTCCTATAGGGGCAGGCATGTTGTGTTTACAAGGCACAAGTTTTGCGTTTTTAACAGCGATTTTGTCGGCTGGTATGATTGTCAAAGCGCGTGGCGGTTCTCCTGAAGAGATTTTATCGACTATTTTTGGGGTGAGTTTTTGTGCAGCCTTTGTGGAGGTGTTTTTAAGCCGTTTTGTGCATAAATTACAACGTATTTTTACCCCCGTAGTAACGGGTACAATTATTGTGCTAATTGGTATTCCGTTGATTAAGGTAGCAGTGACGGATATTGGCGGCGGATTTGGTGCTGAGAATTTTGGTAGTCTACAAAATCTATTGCTTGGTGGGATTGTATTGGTATCCGTGATTATTCTTAATCGCTCAAAAAATCCAGTACTGCGTTTGTCATCCATTGTTATTGCATTGACTTTGGGTATGTTGGCCGCTTTTTTTATGGGGCGTTTAGACTTTTCTTCTTTGTCTCATGTTGGCATTATCAGTGTACCGATACCATTTAAGTATGGGTTTAACTTTGATATGGCGGCATTTATTCCACTGGTTATTTTATTTTGCGTTTCTGCATTAGAGACCACAGGGGATTTGACTGCAAATTCGACTATCTCGAAAGAGCCAGTAACAGGTCCTGTATATTTGAATCGTATTCGTGGAGGGGTATTGGCTGATGGTGTGAATTCTATCCTTGCTGCTACTCTTAATAGTATGCCATCAACTACCTTCAGCCAAAATAATGGTGTGATTGCATTAACTGGTGTTGCTAGCCGTTATGTGGGGATGTATATTGCTGCGATTTTGGTGCTAATGGGGCTTTTCCCTATTTTTGGAGCAGTGCTTCAAACCATGCCAAAGCCTGTATTGGGTGGAGCGACATTAGTGATGTTTGGTACAGTTGCAGTTGCGGGTATTCGAGTGCTTGCCAGTGCTAAGCTAGACCGCCGTGATATGATGATTATTTCCATTTCTATTGGTATGGGTATCGGTGTTTCTATGGTGCCTGATATCTTGTCACAGTTGCCTGAACTCATGCGTAATATCTTTATTTCACCTGTTGCTATTGGTGCGATTACTGCCATATTATTAAGTCTGTTTTTGCCAGAAGACCATAGTGCAACTGTAGAAGTCGAGTAAGATGTATTTTATACTTATGTAGTAAACTGTTTATAAAGCCAATATTTATTGCTATAGTCGATTTTATACCAGTGTGTATTGAATCGACTATACAAGCAAATTTAGCCAATTTTTATATGAAAGTAAAAAGTTGCTGTATTCCTCATTCCGCATAGATATTAGCCTAATGGGGTGAAAGTTCAACAAACCCTAGGCTCAAGGAATGAGTGTTTAACATTTAATAGTGTGTGGTGATATTGGAAGCACTATTATTTTCTTTGTTTGCTGTCTTTAAAGTGATTTTGTGTCATATTATCTGTGATGCTTTCAAATTTCTAAGTTTTGTTCTCTTTTGGATAATGACTGACTGTTCTGTTATCCACATCTAAAATAGCTGAGTTTTGCCATGATTACCTTTTTTTTAAATGGTCAGTACCATCAAGTCACTGATTTAAACCCCAATACCACAGTATTAGATTTTTTGCGGTTACACCAAGGCATGACCGATACTAAAGAAGGCTGTGCCAGTGGTGACTGTGGGGCTTGTACAGTGATGGCTCAAGCTCTACCAAATATTCATATCAAAAATGATGCTACTCAAAATGAGCGACAAAATGAGCAACAAGAGGCAGATATAGAGCGTCCATTTTTTACAGTTAATGCTTGTATTACCTTGTTATCGTTATTAGATGGTCATCATTTAATGACGGCATCCTATCTGGCAGATAATCCTTTTAATCATCCTAAAAAAGCACAGTTACACCCAGCCCAACAGGCAATGGTCGAGTGTCATGGCTCACAGTGTGGCTTTTGTACCCCCGGCTTTGTGATGTCGCTTGCCAGTGTTTATGAAAACCATGCCTGTAAAAACAATATCAATAAAAATCATGACGATAAAAATCAACTATCTCGGGATGAGGTGGTAACGTCCATTTCGGGTAATCTGTGTCGTTGTACGGGGTATCGCCCGATTATTGAGGCAGGTTTGCGTATGCAGCAGATTGGTCAGGATAACTCGCAAAACACAGCACCATCTTTGCAACAGCGATTAGCCAATGCAGTGCAGTCAGTGCAAATGGCAGATATGTCTAAGCAAGCTTCTTTACAAGCACAGTCTTATCAAGATGGTGATAATGATAGGGGCGATATTTGTCCAGTATTGAGTCAATCAGGGCATCATTTATTTATGCCACAGTCTTTGGCAGAGCTTGAGTGGTTATTACAGCGTTATCCTGAGGCGACATTATGGGCTGGGGGTACGGATTTGGGCTTGAGTATCACTCAGCATTTGATTGAGCATCAGGTGATTATTCAATTATCAAAATTGGCTGAATTAAAGCAGTATTCGTTAACACAGATAGATAAAGAAGATGCGGACACTCAGCAGATGCTGGTGGTCGGTGCGGGAATGACTTATCAGCAATTATTACCTGTGTTACAGCAATATATTCCTGAGTTTGCCAAATTATTGCCACGCATTGCCTCACCACAGATTCGCAATATGGGAACGATTGGCGGTAATATTGCCAATGCCTCACCCATTGGTGATATGCCACCAGTGCTATTGGCATTAGATGCCAAGATTCATTTGCGCCATTGTGCTACAGAAGAGGGTGCGATAACCACAGAGGTTGAAGATGAAATCATTGCGTTATCTCAGTTCTTTTTAGAGTATAAAAAGACCAGATTGCGCGCGGGCAGTTATATTGTTGCCATTCATATTCCCATTCCCACAGAACATCAGTATTTGTTTATCCATAAAATCAGTAAACGTTATGAAGATGATATTTCTGCCTGTTTGCTGGCGATGCGTATTGATATTGATAAAGAGGGTCATCGTATTGTGGATGCTCGTATTGGCTTGGGGGGTATGGCTGCCATTCCAACATTGGCAAGACAGTGTCAGCAGGCACTTATTGATACACCAATACACCAAGATAGCTTTATTCAGGCGGCATCACTGATTGGAGAGGATGTAACCCCAATGACCGATGTACGTGCCAGCCGTCATTATCGCCTGCATGTGGTCAAAGGCTTATTGCTAAAATGTGGTTTGCAGTTGCAACAAATGATGAATAGTCAGGAGGTGGTACGATGAGCCATGAAACATCTTTATTTGATAATTATCAAATTCGTCGTACACGTCCACCGAAGCAAAAGATAGGCGGCTCGGCAAAGCATGACAGTGCCATCAGTCATGTGATGGGGACGGCTGTTTATGTTGATGATATTAGTAAACCCAATCAGACATTACATTTGGCGGTGGGCAAAAGTCAGCATGCACATGCACGTATTTTAAATATGGACTTGAGTGCGGTAAAGGCATCGGCAGGGGTAGTGGATGTTTTGACCTTTGCTGATTTACCAGCACAAACAGACATTGGTGCAGTATTTGAGGGTGAGCCATTGATGGTAGATGGCTTAACCGAGTATGTGGGACAGACTCTATTTGTGGTGGTGGCAACCAGTCACCGTGCTGCTAAACAAGCGACGTTAAAAGCCATTGTAGAATATGAGCCATTGCCTGCGGTGCTGAGTATTGATGCGGCGTTAAAACAGCAATATTTTGTGCGTCCCAGCCATCATATGCAGCGAGGCGATGCAGCCAAGGCATTACAAGATGCGCCACTGCGTTTGCAAGGGCATATCCATATGCGGGGTCAAGAGCATTTCTACCTTGAGGGTCAGGTGTCCTATGTGGTGCCTTGTGATGATGGGGGCTTGCAAGTTTACACCTCGTCGCAGCACCCCAGTGAGGTGCAGCAACTGGTCGCTGAAGTCACCGATTTACCTTTTCATGCAGTGATGACTGAAGTACGGCGTATGGGTGGCGGTTTTGGTGGTAAAGAGACACAGGCGGCAGCATGGGCGTGTCTGTGTGCCATCGTTGCCAAGCGTCATAATGTGCCAGTGAGTATGCGTCTTGACCGCCAAGATGACATGGTGGTGACGGGTAAACGCCATGAGTTTGCCAATCAGTATGAGGTTGGTATTGATGAGACAGGAAGGGTGTTGGGCGTAGATATGCAACTGGCAGGATTGTGTGGTTATGCCCCTGATTTGTCTGATGCGATTGTCGATAGAGCGATGTTTCATTGTGACAATGGCTACTATTATCCTAATGCACATGTGGTGGGACACCGCTGTAAAACACATACGGTATCTAATACTGCTTATCGTGGCTTTGGTGGACCGCAAGGGTTGATGACCGCTGAATATATGATGGACCACATTGCCTATACGCTCGGGCGTGACCCACTGCAAGTACGCCTTGATAATCTGTATCAAAATGGACAATGTACCCATTATGGTCAGCCGATTGAGCATTTTGATTTGGCAGAATTAATAACCAAGTTACGTGATGATTGTGATTATAACCAGCGTCGCCAAGCCATTATCAAGGACAATCAGCAAGCCCAACAAGACGGAGATTATAAACGTAGAGGTATTGCGCTAACCCCAGTACGTTTTGGTATTTCATTTACCGTACAGACGCTAAACCAAGCTGGTGCTTTGGTGCATATTTATACTGATGGCAGTATTCATCTCAATCATGGCGGTACGGAGATGGGGCAGGGGTTGTTTATTAAGATTGCCCAAATTGTTGCCAATGAGTTTGACGTGGATGTAGAAACGGTGCAAGTCTCTGCTACACGTACCGATAAAGTGCCCAATACTTCACCGACTGCAGCCTCATCGGGTACAGATATTAATGGGAAAGCGGCACAAGATGCGTGTATTAAAATCAAAAAACGTCTATTAGACTTTGCCAGTGAGCATTTCCAAGTTAGCTCAGAAGAGATTGTATTTGAGCGTAATCATGTGCATATTGCTGATAAAGAGGTGCTGAGTTTTGCTCAGTTTGTGCAGTTAGCTTATCAAAACCGTATTAGTTTATCTTCAACAGGTTATTACCGTACACCAAAAATATTTTATGACCGCAATCAAGCGTGGGGACGACCATTTTTCTATTTTGCTCTCGGGGCGGCATGCAGTGAGGTTGAGATTGATACCTTAACAGGGGAATATAAAGTCGTACGCTGTGATATTTTGCATGATGTGGGGCAATCAATTAACCCTGCCATTGATATTGGACAAATTGAAGGGGGATTTGTGCAAGGTATGGGCTGGCTCACCACCGAGGAGTTGATATGGAATGACAAAGGGCAATTGGCATCGAACAGCCCTGCCAATTATAAAATTCCAACCGCCCATGATTTGCCTGAACAGTGGCATGTTGAGTTGTTTGACCGTAAAAATAGTGAGCAGACCATTTATAATTCTAAAGCAGTGGGTGAGCCACCGTTTATGCTTGCCGCCAGTGTGTGGTGTGCCATTAATAATGCCATTGCCAGCCTTGCAGACTATCGCAAAAATCCTGAACTGACCATGCCTGCAACACCCGAAGCGGTGCTTAAAGCGGTGATGGGTATTCAAGACAAAGCATGGGAGAGCGCAGATACCCCAAATCAGAAGCAGGTGCAGCGTATGCAGGTGCAACATAAAGAAGAGGGGGACACCTTAACCATGCCAGAGCAAGTACGCCATGCCAAACAGGTGGATACACCAATGTGTGAGGGTAAGAAGCATGATGATGAAGTAGAGCATATCACGCAGCCAAAAGTCGATGGTACTCGTGCGCCTGCCCATAGTGAAAACTCTAGCAGTGATGATGTGAAATAATGTTAAATAAAGAGTTGCCGTCAAGATGGTATGAAGCGTTAACCTTGTGTCAGCAGCAAGGGCGGGCGCATGTGTTGGCAACCATCGTGGCGGTGAATGGTTCTGCCCCCAGAGAGCTACAAGCGAAAATGGTGATAACTGAAGATGCGTGTAGTGATACGCTCGGTGGGGGCGGGCTAGAGTTTGATGTGATTGCCCATGCGCGTCAGCTTATCAATGGGGAGTTTCCAAGTGCAGAGCCAGAGGATGATAAGACAACTGACGCCCAGATAGCCAAGTCTGGAAAGTCAGGCAAACCCAAAGTAGGGCGACGTAGTGCGGTGCTGACCAAGCATTATCCATTGGGGGCAAAGCTGGGGCAGTGCTGTGGTGGTAGTGTGACAGTGATGTTTGAGTGTTTTTATCAAACACCTGTATTGTCTTTATTGGTATTTGGCGCAGGGCATGTGGCGCAGGCGATGATGACGATATGTGCGCAGTTATCGTGTCAGGTTGACTGGGTGGATGGTCGCCCTGATGTTTTTGATGGCTTACAACTGCCTGCACATATTCGTAGCCATGTCAGTGATGACCCTACTGAGTTTATTGCCACACACGCACAGGGACGTTATGTGATTATCATGACCCATGATCATGCGTTGGACTTTGAGTTGGTACGCCATGCCTTAGATTTTGGTAATAATGATGTTAATACTGATGTTGATACTGATGTTGATACTGATGCTAAAAAATTCGCCATACCTTATATTGGCTGTATTGGCTCAAAAACCAAAGCGGCTCGCTTTCAAGCGCGTTTGCGTCAGCGTGGCTATGATGAGCAAACTATTAATCGCTTGATTATGCCAATAGGGCTTGATATTGGCGGTAAACAGCCAATGGCGGTGGCAGTCTCTATCATGGCGCAGGTTTTGGCGGGTTATAATAAGTAGTTATAGAGTATACTCATATCAATTCAACTGTTATTAAAATAGAAAGGAAGCTGTTATGTCATCTAAAAAACCACAATTTATCTGGAATGACCCGTTTTTATTACAAGAGCAGCTCAGTGATGCTGAGCAAGCAATACAGGCAAAAGCCCATAAATTTTGTCAAACTGAATTGATGCCTCATATTATTACAGCCAATCGTAACGAAGTGTTTGACCGTGATGTGATGTTAGGATTGGGAGAGCAGGGACTTTTGGGGGTAACTTTAGAGGGTTATGGCTGTGCGGGTATGTCGCATGTGGCGTATGGGTTAGTTGCGCGTGAGGTTGAAGCGGTAGATTCGGGTTACCGCTCAGCGATGAGTGTGCAGTCAAGCTTGGTGATGTATCCTATCTGGGCATATGGTACAGAGGCGCAAAAACAAAAATATCTGCCAAAGCTTGTCACAGGTGAGTATATTGGTTGTTTTGGATTGACAGAGCCAGAAGCTGGCTCAGACCCCAATGCCATGCAGTCTAAAGCAAAGTCAGTCGATGGTGGTTATCTATTAACTGGTAAAAAAACATGGATTACCAATAGTCCCATTGCCGATGTGTTTATCATTTGGGCAAAAGATGAGGCGGGTGATATTCGTGGTTTTGTATTGGACAAAGGCATGAAAGGGCTATCTGCACCTAAGATTGAGGGTAAATTTTCACTACGGGCTTCCATTACCGGTGAGATTGTGATGGAAGATGTATTTGTGCCAAGTGATAATGTATTTGCTGATATCAAAGGCTTAAAAGGCCCGTTCGGCTGTCTCAATCAGGCACGTTATGGGATTGCTTGGGGCGCAATGGGTGCAGCTGAGTTTTGTTGGCAAGCTGCCCGACAATATACCTTAGAGCGTAAGCAGTTTAACAAACCACTGGCGGCGACACAGCTTGTACAACTCAAGCTAGCAGATATGCAAACTGAAGTAAGCTTAGGTTTACAAGCTGCATTACGAGTGGGACGTTTGTTGGATAAAGGCATGGCAACACCAGAGATGATTTCATTGATTAAGCGTAATAACAGCGGTAAGGCACTGCATATTGCTCGAGTTGCTCGGGACATGCACGGGGGCAATGGAGTCAGTGATGAATATCATGTGATTCGCCATATGATGAATTTAGAGGCGGTCAACACTTATGAAGGAACACACGATATCCATGCACTAATATTAGGACGGGCACAGACGGGGATACAAGCCTTTATGTGACTCACTACTAGATAAACCCAACGAGTAAAAATGCAGGTAATCATAAGATTATCTGCATTTTTTATTTGAATCCAAGCTTGAACCTAAATTTGAACCTAAATTAGCTAGAAATTTATTAGATAAAAGATATGTAACGCATTGTATTTGTATTGCACGACACTAAATGACGCATTAATTCGTTTTTACTGTATTCATCGCTTGTGTGATAGATAACTGCTCCCTATAATCAAACTTGTCAATCACTTAACCATTTATAAAAAATAAAACACCCACATATTTAATGTGGCTATGGATTGCCAACTATGACCATCACTTTAGAAATTGTTCAAAACCTTGCCCCTGACCAAGCATCACTGAATGCTGCCAAAAAACTACTCAAGCCTGCCAAATGGCCTGTCAAACAGCAAATTGATAGCAAAGAGCTGGCATGGGGGCATTGTCAAGGCTCAGGGGCAAATCCCTATTACACTGTGATAGATACCAGCAATCATGGCTATAAATGCACTTGCCCTTCGCGCAAGTTTCCTTGCAAACACGTATTGGCGTTGATGTGGCAATACGCTGATGATGACAGCAGTTTTGCAGTGGCAGATGTGCCGCAGTGGGTGACAGACTGGCTGGGACGGCGGCGAAATAAATCTACCAGTGTGGGGATAACAACAGAAGATGCAAGCAATACGGATAATACAGATAAAGATACCATTACTAACAAGATAACCGCCAGTATTGCTAAAACTGGTATGGACAATCAAGCATCTGCTGTTGCAAAACAAGACCCAGAAGCGGAGGCTAAAAAACAAACCGCAACTGCTAAAAGAGCAGCAAAACTCAAAGCAGCTACCGATAAAGCCATCAGTGCAGGGCTAAAAGAGTTTGAACAGTGGTTGGCTGACCAATTGCGTACAGGACTCATCAATTTTTTAGACCATGCCACCGAGCGTTGCCGAAACATTAGCGCGCGCTTGGTTGATGCCAAAGCCACCAATTTAGCCGCACGTTTGGACGAGTTACCTGCCAAACTCATGCAAATTCCCAAAGAAAATCAATTGCGAGTGGCGACCAATGAGCTAGGAAAAATTGTCTGTCTAGTAAAAGCATGGCAAGCAAACTGTGATGACAAAGATGTACGCCGCGCCATTAGCAGTGCCGAAAGCCGTGACAGTGTCCTAGAAAATACGGATAGCATCAGTCAGCAAGGCATTTGGCAAGTGGTTGCCGAGCAGGTAGAAAACCGCCGTGATGGTTTAATCAGTCATGCGACATGGTTACGCTACTTAGGTAGTGTGGGTTGTTTGGGTGATTTGGACAATTTAGCTAGTCTAGATACGCTATCAGCAGAGGCATTGCAATCACTTTCTCAAGAGCATAGCCAGCTTACTCAAGCTGCAAACGCCCAAAGCCAGCCCATGCCTATTGTTCCTGTTATTCCTTTTGCTTTGTTGCAAGACTATTATCCTGCGTCCACTGGACGGCGTAGCACCAGTGCCAGTTTGGGCGGTTATTTAATTGCTGATATTCGCTATTATCCAAGTCGTTATCCATTGCGTGCGGTGATTGCATCACAGCAACATGTTGATGAACAGTTAGCCTCGGTCATAAGCACATTAACAGACACTGGCATAAATATTAATAATGGGCAAAACCCTTTTAAATTTTATCCTTATCAGCAAGATAGCCATCTGCCACAATCAGTATTTGAGTTTTATCGAGGTTATCAGCAAGCCCTAGCGGTGATGCCGTGGCTTGAAGCAATGCCGTGTTTATTGCCTTGTGGACATATTCGCCCAATGCTTAGCTCTGTGATAAATCAGTCAACCAGCAAAGGACAAAAAAATCAGCAGAATAGGTTGTGGTGGCAAGCCGATGATGGTTTACAAAATAACGTCATCAATCCCCATGAAAATAGCAAGCCAGCCCAACAGCAATCACTACAATCACCACAATGGCAACTGCCCCTGCGACCCAATCAATCCCAAAATCAGCGCAGTTTGGATTATGTTTTAGCCTGTCCGCTGACACATAGCTTTATTTTATGGGACGGGGTTTATGCCACCTTTGGTAGTGGTTATCATCAACACTGGGGACAACTCTCATGGTAAATACAGTTACTGCCAGCAGCAATATAGCTAATATCAATGCAAACGATATGCAGCAAATAGATAACGAGATTGAGCAGTTATTAACCCGTTGGACTTTGGGTAATGATGCCCCTTTTAGCTTGCAAGACTGCCCAAGTTTGTGGCAGGACACGCTAGCCCAGCAGACACAGCAAGATACACAGTCGCTATCATTAGCAGCACTGGCGATGCTAAGCCAATATCAAGCCTTGATGCAACCTGCCCAAGTCGCCCAGCCATTGGCAATATTACCTGATATGCCCACGCTGGATTATCCAATTTTGCCTGAACGCCTGCAAAAACATGTGCGATATATTTTAGCCGAGCAAGTACATTGTTTTTATCTGTTAACTGCATTATTAGCACAATATGGTTACAGTTTACCCCCTGAGTTGTGGTTGCAATATCAGGCAGCTAGCACACAAGCAAGACAGCAAACGCCTGATTTTTATCGCAGCGTTTATGGTAAGTGGCAATACTGGAATGAACAACGTAAACAGCACTTAGCGCAGGCAAATTTGGGTCAAGTTGATGCTGATGTAGCAGATGCACTCACTGCCAAAACATGGGTAGATTTTGCCCCTGCTCAGCGACTGTTGTTACTAGAGGATTTGCGTCACAGTGATGCTGATGGCTGTCGCGAGTTAATCGCCGAATGTATCGAGCAAGAATCTGCTGATAAACGCCTAAAAATCATTGAAATACTACAAATCAACTTGTCTGACAATGATGTTGAATTTTTGCAAAGCCTTAAGCAAGACCGCTCCAAAAAAGTGGTGCAATTGGCAAATCGACTGTTACAGCGTTTGGGTTATGGTCAAACAGACATGGCTGATGAGGAATTGCGAGAATTGGTCGCCATGCTGAAGGTCACGCCAAAATCGACAATTAAAGACACCCTTACCAAAGCCATAGGCAAAAAACACCTACCTGAGTATCACATTGCCCCCAAAACTTTTAAAAATAGTACCCAGCGTGAACGCTATATCAAGTTATTAGAGCAGTTTGACATTATTAATCTTGCCAACGCCTTATCATTAACCATTGAGCAGGTGATAGAAGGCTTTGATGCTAAAAGTTATGAACATGGGATAGTGTTTGCCAAGCATCTTGCCAATCTGCCAGATAACTATACACCAGCGATTTGTCAGTTTATAGATAACCTTGACGTTGATGAGCAAATGTTATGGCTAAACGAGCAGTTATGGCAGCGTTTGTCTATCGAGCAACAGCAACAATATTTGGTAACTGCCATTAAGACATTATCCAATCATTATCCGCTGTCAATTTTAAACTATGTCCAAGCCCCTTTACCCAAAGAGCTACTAAGCTGGGCGCAATTAAAACGCAGTCATTTTTGGCAAGAGCAAATGAAAGAAGACAGTAATTGTTTTGAGCATCACTGCTTGCTGTTGGGCTTGGTATTACCTGCCTGTGTGGCACAGCCTGCTTTAGATGATTTAGCTGAGCGTACAGAGCGTATGCGCATTGACCCTATATTTAGCAGTTTTTTATTAAATATCGAATTGGCAAAGTTGGCACAAACGACTTAATCAATTAAATAAAACAATCATTACCAACACACCAAAATGGAAATAATACCACCATGAGTAATTTATTAAGACAACCCGTTGAAGTCACCTATCAAGATGAACTAGCCGCCCTAAAAGCTTGTGATGACAAAGCCAAGCCTGTGCAATGGCAACTGTCCCCCCAAGCAGTCGTCACCTATTTAATGGGTGGAAAAACCCGTGATGGTGTAGAGATTAGCAGTAAATATATCGGCAATCGGCGCTTGATAGAAACGGCAGTGGCAACACTGGCAACTGACCGAGCTTTACTGTTACTTGGTGTACCAGGGACGGCAAAATCTTGGGTATCTGAGCATCTAACCGCTGCCATCAGTGGTGACAGCACCCGCATTATCCAATGTACCGCAGGTACAGACGAAAACCAAATTCGCTACGGTTGGAACTATGCGCAGTTACTAGCACATGGTCCAAGCACTGATGCCATCGTGCCAACACCATTGTTTCGAGCGATGCAAGACGGTACATTGTGTCGTCTTGAGGAATTAACTCGTATGGGCTCAGATGTGCAGGATACCCTGATTACAGTATTGTCTGAAAAAATGATGCCCATTGCTGAGCTAAACGATGCCGTCTATGCCAAAGCAGGCTTTAATGTCATTGCTACTGCTAATAATAAAGACAAAGGGGTCAATGAGCTGTCCTCAGCATTAAAACGCCGTTTTAATGTGGTGGTGTTGCCTCTGCCTGATGACATGGACGAGGAAGTGCAAATCGTCAGTCGCCGAGTCAGTGAGATGGGTGATAAATTGGGCTTACCTGTACCTAAAAACACCCTTGAGGAAATCCAAAAAGTGATTACCATTTTTCGCGAGCTGCGTGGCGGGGAAACCTTAGACGGACAAACTGCCCTTAAAGCCCCCACAGGTAATCTGTCTACTGCCGAAGCCATTGCGGTAATGGTGGGTAGTTTAAGCCAAGCCAACTGGTTTAATCAAGGCAAACTCAGTGTCGAAGATGTCAGCAGCAACTTAATTGGTGCCATTGTTAAAGACCCTGTGCAGGATAAATTGGTGCTAGAAGAATATCTGGAAACGGTACTAAAAAAACGCAAAGGCTATCAGCAGTACTATCATGGTTTAAATGAACAGCTTTAAGACGTTAACAAGCATATTAACAACAATAAAAATCACGCATTTATAAGAGTCAGTTATGGCAATACAAACACCAGACATTCATTATTTGGGTATCCGTCATCATGGACCGGGTTCTACCAGTCGCCTGCTTAAAGCCTTAAATGAGCTACAGCCTGATTGTGTACTTATCGAAGGTCCTAGTGATTGTAGTGAATTGTTGCCATTATTGGCAGACAAACAAATGCGTCCGCCGGTGGCATTGTTAGCGTATGCCGCTGATAGCCCAGAGCAGCATTTATATTATCCATTTACTGAGTATTCGCCTGAATATCAAGCCTGTTTATGGGCAGTGAAACAGCAAGCCACCTTAGCATTTATTGACTTACCGATTAACATTCAATTGGCTGCCCGTTTGCAACGGCAACAGCAACTTGAAGAAGCAATGGCAAAGCTTGAAGCAGATGGGCAAAGTGAGGACAGTAAAACGGTAAATGCAGAGTTACTACTAGAAGATGCACAACTAGAAGAAGATCCAGTAGAGCAATCGGCAGATGATAGCGATTTAACCGATGAAACAGACCACAGCAATGGTGCAGATAATACAGACAGTTTAGACAATGTAGACAGCACGGAAGCAATTAATATTAGTGGCAAACGCATCAGTAATGACCCCATTGGTGTATTAGCAAAACTGGCAGGCTATCAAGATGGGGAATCGTGGTGGAACGACTTTATAGAACAAAATCATCATGAATCAGAGGACAGCCAAGCATTATTTGCCAGTATTGCTGAAGTGATGGCGGTACTACGAGCCAGTAGTCAAAATGATAAGCTGATTGTTGAAGGGGTAGATGCTGATGGGGAGGCTGTTGATATAGAATCACGAGATGACATACGTGAAGCCTATATGCGTTTGCAAGTTGCCGACTATAGCAAACAACTTATCAAGCAGACGAACAGTTCTGACAATACTAATAATAAAAATACAAAACCCCCTGTGATTGCGGTAGTTTGCGGTGCATGGCATGTGCCTGCATTGCAAGCAGACAGCACCCAAAAAGCAGATAAGCAGATGCTAAAAGACTTACCCAAAAAGCTGACCGCCAGTAAAGTAAAAACCACTTGGATACCGTGGACATCTGCCCGTCTTAGCAAAGCCTCAGGCTATGGAGCAGGGGTGGCTTCCCCCATGTGGTATCAACATTTATGGGATTATCGTCACCACCCTGACCAGCTTACCTATTGGATACGCCACATTGCCCACAGCCTAAGAGAGCAGGGGCAAATCATCTCTACCGCTTCGGTGATAGAAACAGTGCGTTTAAGCCATAGCCTAGCGAGTGTGCGTGGGCGACCTGCGGTGGGCTTTGAGGAAATCATTGATGCCACGGTTTCGTGTTTGTGCTTTGGTGAGCCACTGACTTGGCAACAAATTGCCACCACAGTATTGCAAGGCAATCGGGTAGGGCAGATTCCTGATAACATGCCGCTTGCACCATTGTTAGAGGATTTACAGCGGCAACAAAAACTCACCAAGCTTAAGCCTGAAGCCTTAGGTGATACCTTAAGCCTTGATTTGCGTAGTGAGTCAGGTAATAAACGCTCGGTGTTACTGCACCGTTTGCAGATTTTAAACGTGTCGTGGGGTACATTGCTTAGCTCGGGCAGTTCTCGAGGAACGTTTCGGGAAAACTGGCAACTGCAATGGCAACCTGAATATGCAGTGCAACTGGTCGAAAATTTAGTTTATGGCAACAGCATTGAGCAAGCCAGTAATAACAAGCTGATTGAAGTGATGGGTGGTGACTTACCACTTGATAAACTTGCCACCCAAGTACAACTTAGCTTAACTGCTCAGCTTGATGATGCTGTGCAGATGGGACTCAAACGCCTAAACCAGCAAGCGGCACATAATAGCGATGCCTTAAGTCTACTTGGGGCGATTGTGCCATTGGTGCAAATCAGCCGTTATGGTACGGCACGTCATATCGACTTTGCACAAGTTGGGCAACTTATCACTCAGCTTGTCACCCAAGCTGCCCTTGCCTTGCCTTATGCTTGTCGCAATCTAAATGAGAACGAAGCCAATCATTTTCGGGAGCGACTCAAAGCCACCCACAGCAGTATATTATTGGCACAGTTATCTGAGGATTTAATGGAGATGTGGTGGCAAGCCTTAGAGCAAATCAGCCACAGCACAGAAACCAGCCCCTTATTATCAGGACTGTCTACCCGCCTGCTGTATCAAGCCGAACAGCTTGAGCGTGATGAATTGCAACGCCGTCTAAAACGAACTTTATCGCCTGCCATTGCCAGTAGTGATGCAGCGGCGTATTTCGATGGCTTTTTTAGCGAAGCGGTGCAACAGCTACAATATGATACTGACTTACTGACCACCCTTGAACAATGGTTAATGTCATTGGCTGATGACGCATTTGTGCAGTATTTGCCATTATTTAAACGGGTGTTTGCCGACCTTGACCGCACTGAGCGTCAGTATTTATTACAAAAAATCTTGGGTAAGCAATATCAAGCCAGTATTTTATATCATAGCCATGTTGACCTACTGCCGTTATGGCAACAGCAACAACAAGCATTGGCTAGCCTACTTATGGGGCAAGCAATCGTAGAGCCAGAATCTGAGCTGATGGAGCAAGACGCAGTAGAGGAACTAAAATAATGACAGCTACCACAACACCAACAAGAAATACGCTAAGTGGTATGGATATAGAGAATAATCCCATTGACCCACAAGAAAAATCACGCCGTTGGCAACTGATATTGGGCAAAGATGACTCGGACGATGCCATTGCCTTATCCAGACAAGACCAACGTCTTGCCGATGCCCTAAACGCCTTATATGACTGTGGTACAAGTGGTGAAGGTCGGCAGGCAGGACTGGGACGCTCAGCCCCAAAAGTGAGTAAATGGCTGGGTGACATTCGCCAGTTTTTCCCAAGCTCGGTGGTGCAAGTGATACAAAAAGATGCCTTTGAGCGGTTGGGACTTAAGCAAATGCTAATGGAGCCTGAGTTTTTAAACGCCATGCAAGCAGACGTGCATCTGGTGGCAGATTTGATTAGCCTACGCTCAGTGATGCCCGAAAAAACCATCAGCACCGCTCGGCAAGTGGTACAAAAAGTGGTCGATGAGTTGATGCGGCGATTAGAAAAACGCACCCAAGAGGCGATACGTGGCTCAATTAACAAAGGCAAACGCACCCATCGCCCCCGTTTCAATGATATTGACTGGCATAAAACCATTCATGCCAATTTGCGCCATTACCAAGCTGATTTTAACACCATTGTCCCTGAAAAGCTGGTTGGCTATCTGCGCCAACAACGTAGGCTTACCGACCTTGATGAAGTGATTTTGTGTGTTGACCAGTCAGGCTCAATGGCAAGCTCGGTGGTGTATAGCTCTATCTTTGCGGCAGTGATGGCAAGTATTCCCAGCATCAAAACCAAGTTGGTTTGTTTTGATACCGCCATCATTGATTTGACCGATGAGCTTGCTGACCCTGTGCAGGTGCTATTTGGCGTACAGCTTGGCGGTGGTACAGACATTAACCAAGCCATTGCTTATTGTGAAAAGAAAATCGAACAACCCAGCAAAACCCATCTGATTTTAATCTCAGACTTATATGAAGGCGGTGATGAAAAACAGCTTGTTGCTCGTGTCAGTCAGCTGATACGTCAAGGGGTGAATGTCATTAGTCTATTGGCATTAAGTGATGATGGCAGACCCAGCTATGATGATAATATGGCACAAAAATTTGCCAATATTGGTTCACCTGTGTTTGCTTGTACCCCCGACCAGTTTCCTGACTTAATGGCAACGGCACTCAAACGTGAGGACGTATTGGCATGGGCAGCCAATCAAGACATTAAAACGGTGCGCGGTGATTAAGAACAACCATATTAATTTAGTGACTATATGTACAAAATCTTATACTTAAAAATAAAAAAATATCTAAGAAGCCAGCAGAGGGATATAGTCTAGTCATTTATTGAATAAAAAATATTTGTGATGCAGGCTAGATATATAAAGACTACAGATTGTTAATTGTAATTTGTGCAAATTGCTCTATAAATAATAAGTAAATTCATGTGGTTATAAATAATTTTAAATAATTTATTTGATTGGTTGATTTTACTTGGGTGCTTGGTTAAGTGTTTAGCATGGCATTGAATAAAGTCTAAATCACAAACAAGATGACTGATAAGGAAAATAAAGATGATTACACTAAAAAATTCTACTTTACTAAAATCTCAGTGTTTGGTTGGTGAAAATGGTAATGGTTGGGTCAGTGCTGATGATGAGCAAAGTATTGAGGTGACCAATCCTTTTAATGGTGAGGTCATTGGTAGTGTGCCTAGTTTATCAAAACAGCAAGTACAGCAAGCCGTTGCCACCGCCCACAAAGTACAGCCAGAATGGGCAGCAAAAACCGCCACTGAGCGTAGTGAGCTATTAATTAAATGGGCAGATTTAATTGATGAAAACAAAGAAGACTTAGCGATTTTGATGACCGCTGAACAAGGCAAGCCATTAACAGAATCTCGGGGTGAGATTGGTTATGGCAATAGTTTTATTCGCTGGTTTGCCGAAGAGGGCAAGCGCATATATGGCGATGTAATCCCCGCCACCAAAGCATCTCAGCGTATCGTGGTTTTAAAACAGCCTGTGGGTGTGTGTGCTGCCATTACCCCTTGGAATTTCCCCTCAGCGATGATTACTCGCAAAGTTGCACCAGCTTTAGCAGCAGGTTGTACCATGATTGTCAGACCTGCCTCAGAAACACCATTGTCTGCACTGGCATTAGGTGAGTTGGCGTTGCAGGCAGGTATTCCCAAAGGCGTGTTGCAAATCGTGACAGGTAAATCGTCCGTGGTGGGTGAGGTGCTAACCCAAGATGGGCGTATCCATAAACTGTCATTTACTGGCTCAACCGAAGTGGGTCGAATTTTGATGGGGCAATGTGCCGATACCATCAAAAAGTTATCGCTGGAGCTGGGTGGTAATGCGCCATTTATTGTCTTTGATGATGCCAATCTTGAAAAGGCGGCTGATGGCTTGATTGCTGCAAAATATCGCAATGCAGGGCAGACTTGTATCTGTGCCAACCGCATCTATGTACAAGAAAGCGTCAAAGATGAATTTTTAAAGATTTATATTAATAAGGTCAAATCGCTCAAGGTTGGTAATGGCATGCAAGAAGGAACAGATATTGGACCTCTTATTAATGAAGATGCACTTAAAAAGGTCAAAGGTCTGTTGCAAGATGCATTAGATAAAGGTGCGTCATTGCTACTGGGTGGTGATGAAAATAAAGCATCCAAACTGACATTTAATCCAACAGTGATTGCTGATATTACTGAGGATATGGATATTGCCAGTGAAGAGATATTTGGTCCAATTACTTCTGTATTTACCTTCACCGAAGAAGAAGAGGTGATTCAAAAAGCCAACGACACCATCTATGGTTTGGCTGCCTATTTCTATTCTGAAGATTTGGCGCGCTCGTGGCGAGTTTGTGAAGGTTTAGAGTATGGCATGGTTGGGCAGAATACAGGGCTAATATCTACTGAGGTTGCACCATTTGGTGGTGTGAAGCAATCAGGCTTTGGTCGAGAAGGCTCTAAATATGGTATCGAAGAATATGTAGTTACCAAATACTGGTGTCAGCAAATAGGTTAAGGAGAGATATGATGCAACTACTAAATAAAGCACTGGTGCAACAACACCTAACCATGACAATGACCATTGATGCCATTGAGCAGTTATTACAGCGTCAATCACAGCACCCCGACTGGGTTAACTGTCCTGAACGCTTGGTGATTCCTACCTTTGCAGGGGTTGATAATAAATCCAGTGGCTCGCATTTATCCATGCCTGCGGTGCTGTATGATGGCGACAAAGAATATACAGCAGTCAAACTGGTCACCATCTGCCCTGATAACCCCAGTCGTGGACTGCCGACCACCACTGCTGTTGTTACCGTATCCGATAATGACACTGGAGAGATTTTGGCATTTATGGACGGTGTCTATATCACGCAAGTGCGTACCGCAGGGCTATCAGGCATTGCCACAAAATATCTGGCTCACCCTGACAGTCAAGTGGTGGCGGTGCTGGGGTGTGGCGGTATGGCATACGAACAGCTTAATGCGGTACTCACCGTCTGCCCAAATATTAAGCAAATCAACCTATGGAATAGAACCGCAAAAGGGGCTGAAACCTTTAAACAACAGTTTATACAAAACTATCTTAACCCCCACTACTCAGAGCGAAAAATCGACATACAGGTCTTTGACAGTAGTGAAACAGGTAAAAATAAAGCCATCGCCAATGCCGATATCATCAATTTGGCAACCCGCTCTGAACAGGGCTTGTTTAGGTGTGACGCCATTTTGCCACATGTACATATCAATGCGGTGGGGGCTTATTTACCAACCATGAAAGAGGTTAGTAATGAAGTGATTGAGGCTTGCTCGCAGATATTTGTTGATGATTTGGACGGCTGTCCGCATGAGGCAGGCGACTTAATCCAAGCTCATGATGATAAGGATTGCTCATGGCATTGGGATAATTTAACAGGGGATTTATCAGCGTTGGTTTTGGGTAACCAACACAAGCCCAACAATCAAGATAATGATACAAACAAAGGCATTACTCTATTTAAATCAGTAGGGGCAGGACGATTTGACGCAGTGGTGGCTATTAAAGTGGCTCAACTGGCACAACAGCAAAACATTGGGCAAAACATTGAATTTTAAGACTCATTAAAATTCATTATTTACCAAGTTGCTGACGATGGCTATTTGCCAAGCAAATAAAAATAAGATAATAAAAAATCATGATTGCTTGGCAATACATCTTGTATATTCTTTTATAAATAAAAATTCTATATATACAAGTTCTTAGTATTTATAATTAGGAATATTGCCTTTATTAAACTTTTCAATATCTACTAATTTAGCAAGGTTACCCTCAGATAAATAAGCATATAAATAATCAAATTCCTTAGCCTCATTTATATTATTATTTTTATGCAAAAACATACCCCATTCTGCACCATATTGTAATAATTCAAACATAAAAACTCTGATAAGTTTGGCACAATGATACTCTTTAATCTGACAAGCACCTTCAAACTCATTATAAAGAATGTCAAATAGTTGATTTATCTTAGTTTCATTTTTTGGTAGTTTTTCTTTTATAGAGCAAGGATAAATATAAGCAACGTAACTACAATATAAGGATTTTATCAACCACAATCCATATTCTATCAACAAATGATAATCGCCATCATGATAAAAGCATTCTAGGTAATAATCTGCAATAATCTGATCTGCTTGTTCCTCTTTATTACATTTTGTTATATTGCCATCACCAAAAGAGTCTATATTATAACTTCTAACCATAGCAGGATGATAACCATCAATGTTTTCTGGCTGAACCCAATCAAATGGCTCAATCTCATAATCTGTTTTTAATTGAATGATTTCTATATTTACTTTCATGGCAATATTTCTCTATACAGTAGCCCTTAAGTGGGTATTTTACCCAGCCGATACATCATCAACAATAATCGGTCTACCTGCATGGTGCAAAATAGCAACATCAACACCATACAACTGCTTGATATGCTCTACGGTAATTAGCTCACTGGGAGTGCCAGTGGCATAGACCTGCCCTGATTTCATCATCACAATATTATCGGCATATTGGGTGGCATGATTGATGTCATGTAGTACCACCACTAAGGTTTTTCCTTGGTCATCGACCAATCGGCGAAACTGCCTCATCATCTGCGAGGTGTGGTACATATCCAGATTATTTAGCGGTTCGTCCAGCAAGATATAAGGGGTGTCTTGGCAGACCACCATCGCAATTAATGCCCGTTGCCGTTGCCCCCCTGATAAAGTCGATAAAAATCGCTGAGCCAAGTCGGTCAGCTCAAAGTCTGCCATCACCTTATCAATAATCGCCATGTCCTCATTACTCGGTCGCCCTTGATGGTATGGATAACGCCCAAAGGTGAGTAGCTCTTTGACCCTTAGTCGTCCTTGTAAATGGTTGTCTTGGCTAAGCATAGAGACCACTTTCGCAAGGGTTTTGCCCCGCTCATGGCGAATGTCATGCCCGCCAATATGAATCTCCCCTTGCTCAAAAGGCAGTAGCCGAGCCATCATGGCAAACAAGGTCGATTTACCTGCCCCATTTGCCCCAATTAAGGCGATAAGCTGGTTATCGGCTAGCTCAAGATTAATATCCTTTAAAATGGGGGTATTGCCGATATGATAGTGTAGGTTTTCAATTTTTATCATATGTCTTGTTATCCTTGATTATCTTATTTTGCTGGCTATTTAACCGATTTGCCAATGCGATAATGACTGGCAATCAATAATAAAAACACCACCCCACCGCCAACTTCAATCACCACTGCCAGTACCCCTGCCATACCCAAGACTTGCTCAAAAATCGTTTGCCCCAATACCAAGCAAATCATCGCTAATAGGCTAACCATCACAAGACGTGTGCCATGATACATATTGGGGCTGATACGGTTGGTTAAGGCACACACCAGCAAACCAAAAAACGATACAGGACCGACCAATGCAGTGGAAACTGCCACCAATACAGCAATCATCGCCAATAATTTAAAACCAAAACGATGATAATCAATGCCCAAATTTATCGCTGAGGCACGCCCCAACATCAGCACATCACAGCGATGACGCCACCGCCACACTAGCCCCATAGATAGCAAAACTATCACCGCACTGATACTCATCAATGGCACATTCACGCTATTAAACTGAGCATAGCTGACCGTCTGTATCACTGCAAAATCACTGGGATTAATCAAACGGGCAATTAAGGTTGCCAAACTGCGACATAAGATACCAAAAATCACCCCGACCAATATCATTTGTGTTAAATCTTGACGCACTTTATTAAACAGTAAACGAAACAGCACAATCGAAAATGCCACCATAATCAGCACTTCAATGGCATATTTAGGCAATAAAGGCAGATTGGCATAACCCAAACCGCCCAATATAAATACCAATAGGCTTTGGATAAGCACATACACCGCATCATAACCCAGCAGTGCAGGGGTTAAAATAGGATTATGGGTAAGGGTCTGAAGTAGTAGTGTTGCCACCCCAATGGCATAACCGACCAGCATTAAGGTTAATAATTTTTTGCCCCGAAATGGCAATACAAAATCCCAATGCCCATTTGCCCCCATCGTCATAAATAGCACACAACTGATGATAAACAGCAACAAGGTGACTGCCATGACATGACGGCTTAGCCAGTTTTTTATGGTGATAAAAAGTGTGTTTGGTGTGGTAAAAGTGGATTGTTGTTGCATATGTTGCATAACTAGTCAGTCCTATTTTCTATGCCGTTTGCCGTACAGGCTTAAGCATCAACCACAAAAACACCACCGCCCCTAATACCCCAAAAATAGTCGCCACAGGGATTTCAAATGGATAACGCATAATACGTCCAAGAATGTCGCAAAATAGCACCGCACAAGCCCCGAGTAATGCCACCGTTGGCAGGCTTTGACGCATATGGTCACCATATAAACGGCTGACCACATTTGGCACTACCAAACCCACAAATGGAATTGCCCCGACCGTAACCACCACCATCGCACTCATCATCGCCACCATCGTCATACTTAGCCAAATCAGTGTGCGTTGATTAACCCCCAAATTCATGGCAATGGTATCGCCAAGCCCGACAATATTAAGTTTGTCCGCCAATAAATACGCCAGCACTGTCAAACCACCCGTCAGCCATAACAGCTCATAGCGACCTGCCAGCACCGCCGAAAAATCCCCATAAAACCACACCGCGAGGGTTTGTAACATCTCCGTTTGATAACCAATAAAGGTGGCAATCCCTGTGATAATTCCCCCATAGACAATACCCACCAACGGAATAAGCAAATAATCTCGACTGGGCAAACGGCGGATTAACAGCACAAATAGCCCCATACCCAGCAATGCGGTTAATGAGGAAATGCTCATCTTGGCAATCGGTGACCACTGCGGGGCAAACAAGCTGACCAATAACAGTCCTAATGTGGCACTTTGGGTCGCACCTACCATCGACGGCTCGACAAAGCGGTTTTTTAACACCACTTGCAATATCAGCCCAGACACCGACAAGGTCATACCCGTTAAGATAATCGCTAAGGTGCGAGGCAGACGGCTAATCAGCAGTAGCATGGCATCTTGTGATGAACCCGAACCGTTATCCTGCGAGCCAACTTGTAAGCCAAAGTGTAGCAGACTTTGCCAGACTCCTTGCCAGCTAAAATCTGCCACCCCCACTGACAAACTAATGGCAGAGAGTATCAACAATGCCACAATACCAATGGCATTGGTCAGCTTAATATGACCTTGCACAAAATCAGGAACAACTTTAGACACAACTTTAGACACATTGCCCATGTTTATTGAGCCGTTTTGTTATAGGCATCTTGGATAAGTTTGGCATCATTTAACCAGTGATAATAACCTCCAAATGCTAGATAAGAATCTGGGCTAAGATATACCACTTGTTGCTTTTGCCATGCTTGGGTTTGATGAATAAGCGAATTATCCAGTACCGCTTGGGCATTTTTACCCGTTTCACCTGTGGCGGAATCGTGGTCTAGTACCAACAGCCAATCTGGGTTGATTTTTTGGATATATTCAAAGGAAATAGGTTCACCATGTTTGGCATCACCGATATTAGGGTCAGCAATAGGAATACCAAACTGCTTATGAATATAACCAAAACGTGAATCTTCCCCAAACGCTGATAACTTATTGCCTTGTACAGAAATTACCAAACCATTACCCCGACCTTTAGTAACTGCTTGAGTATCGGCAATGGCTTTATCAATATTTTGCTGTAACTCTTGGGCTTTGGCTTGCTTATCAAACAAAACACCAAGCTGTGCCAAGCGTTGCTTACTGGTGGCATACAAGTCGTCAAACGATAGGCTTAAATCCAAAGTTGGAGCAACGCTGTTTAGCTCATCGTATTTTTTGGCGGTACGATTACTAATTAAGATGGCTTTGGGTTGTAGGGCATTTAATGCCTCTAAATTTGGCTCAAAGATTGTACCGATTGGCGCTGATTCTGGGCTGTCTTTGGCTTTGAAATTATCTAAGAGTAAACCTTCTGGCAGACCCTCTACAGGTACGTCCATCGCTGCCAAATCTTGCATTAAGGTCATACTATAAACAGCGACAGGGTGTGGATTTAGTGGCACTGTCATCTCACCACGCACAGTATCTAAAGTCACTTGACCATCATTAACGGTAGCGGTGGGTAAATCGCCATCATTGGTGAGCGTATTTGTATCAGCTTGCGTTTGGCTGGTTTGCTCTGTCTGCGATGGTGAGTCTGTGTTTGAATCTGGCGATGAACAGGCAACCAGACTGGCACTACATACAGTTAATAATGCGACAGATACAGCTTGGCTTGGTATAAATTGATTAAAATTACGAAAGTATGTTGATAATTTCATCTTAATATCCTATTTAGTTGACTCAATAAAAAAATAGTTACTTTGTCATCTTTTTTATCATCTTTGTTGCATTAACTGTCAAGTTACTTTCACTTGATTGTCTTATAACAAAATTATCTTGAATCGACCATATAAAAATTTATCATAAAAAATGGCTACTTTGCGCCATGAATCGTAAAGTAGCCAGAGGAGAGAGAGTAGAGTAAATTAATGTTATACAACGACAACTGAGCTATTAAAATTTATAGTTCACCCCCACACGGAACTCACGACCTTTTTCAGGTTTGATACTGTCGTAGTTAATCGGTGTACGGCGGTTATTACTTTGGTTATAGTATTGCTTATTAGCAATATTATTAATACCAGCATTGATAGAGAGTCTATCCGTTGCTAATGGTTGCCAATTTGCAAAAACATCAGTCACAAAGTAGCTTGGTACATCTTGATGGACGGTCGATACCTGTTTGGTTTTTCTATCTTCTACTTCTGTTTGGTAGCTGTAGTCGCTGACATAATGGTTTTTAACACCAATTTCTAAACGTGGTTGGTCAAAGCGATAAGAGACACTGGCATTATATTTTGTTCCTGTTGGCATGATATCTAAGGCATAGCCAAGATAGTCGCCATTAAGGTCTGAATCAGTGTGCGACATTCCTAAGAAAGCTTTAATAGCATCTTTACGGTAGCCTACATTGACTTCATAGCCTGTATTTTTTAGCTCACCACCATTAACTTGGGTAGAAATATCTTTAATGCGCTCAACTTTGATATAGTCTTTGATGCGTTGGTCAAAGATGCTGGCATCTGCCATAAAGCCATTGTTACCTTGCCACTCAATGCCTACTTCAGTAGTTTGGGCTTTACCAGGTTTTAAACCATCCGCAAAGTCATGTTGTAACCCGTTGGATAAACCCAGTATCAAAGATTCATAAACACGTGGCGCTTGTATCGCCTGTGACCAGCTACCATTAACCGCAAAGTTATCATTGACTTGCCATCTTGCCGACACACTGGGGCTGGTCATGCCATCTTTGATGTTTTTATTTTGGTTAGTAGTAATATCATAATGGTCATAACGCACACCAGTGCTAAGGGTCACAGGATTAAAGTCCCAATTCATCTGGGCATATGCCCCTGTTTCAGTTTTAGTTTCATGACCCGTACCAACGAATTGATTATTGGCATGAGTCTGACTGTCACGATAATTCAGCCCTGTTTCAAGACGATGATTGTTGATGATAGGGAAGGTGACAGAGGCATTAGCACCTTTGGTAGTGGCGTCAATATCTAAATTAACAGGCACACGATTGGTACTGATATTTCTGATTTGCTTACGTTTTTCGGCAAGTTGGCTATAGTAAGCGTTTGCTGTTACATCGACACCTTCACGTCCTGCTAAGTTGTAGCCTTCATAAGCAAGATTGGTGGTATCTTGGGTTGTGGTGGAGTCCATAATGGGTTGGTTTTTGACAATGACATTGGCTCGCAATGGTAAGTCGCCACTTTGTTGCTCACGGCGATGACTTAACTCAAGGCGGTTGTTTGTATCGACGTTCCAGCCCAATTTTGCCATATAGGCTTCTTGGTTTAAGGTTGAACCTGTGACCACATCACCATTACCATCTTTATAATCTTCATGTTTGACGTAGTTACCCATGACAATACCATCAAAGCGATGATCGTCACTGCGTCCATATACTGCGCCTACGCCACGGTAGCCCTTATTAGAGTTGTACCCTGCACCCACCATTGCACCAACATTCTGCCCATCTCGTAACATATCATTGGCATCCACTGTGGTCATACGGATAGCCCCTGCGGTCACCCCGATACCAGAGTTTGCTTGCCCTGTGCCTTTCTCAATATTCATTGATTTAAGCAAAGCTGGGTCAAACATAAAGCGTGATTGATGGTGAAATAACTGAGAGTTTGGCGCTGTGTTATCGACACTAAAGGTCAGCTCATTTTCACCAAAATTACGAATATAAAGCTGTTGTGCTAAGCCATTACCACCGCTTACCGACAAGCTGGGCTGATCTTTTAGCACATCTTTCATATCGATAATATTGCTCTTTTCGATGGTTTGTTGATTGACAGTGGGGGTGATACCACCTGAACTGGTTGTAATCACAATAGGGTCTAAAACCGTTGTGGGCTGTCCTTGTGCATCAAGAGTAACATTTGTTGCATTTTGGTTGTTGTATTGGCTGTTATATTGGTTTGTTGAAGCGGAATTGGTTATTGGTGCTGTGGAAGTTGTCACCTCAGCCAATGCTACATGTGTAGCACCAAGTGCCATGGTGGATAGTAATAATTGTAAGCTTAAAGAAAGATAATTTTGACGCATGATTCTTCCTATGGGTAGCTATAAAGCATAATTGAAAAACTAAATTATTGTAGATTTGAGAATGGTTATTATCTACAAATAAGAAAAGTTATGTGTAATAATGAGGAAAAAGATATATAGAAAATGGGAAAAAATTATGAGCGTTATCAAAACAATAGTGAATTAAAGTTTGCATTCCTTATGTTATTTAAATACAGCCAATATTATGTGGTCGCTGTTATCAATGCGTATCTGGCTGAATTTTTAACTGCCCTAATCCAAGCAAGCTAGGAAGCGTAATTGCAAAGAATAATTATGTGGAGGTAATGATGATAGACTACGATAAAATGTCTTGGCAAAGTCATGAGCTGGGTCATGTTAAGATTACCAGTGCTAATGACGAAGTCTGTGCTTATCGGGAAACTCATGAGTTTCACTCAGGGTTTCGTTTGGTGCGACGACAACTACAAACTCAGACACCTATCCGTTATCCTGCATTTGATGACTTGGATTATATTGGAGTTTGTTTTACTTTTAGTGACAAAGATATTGACCCAAAAAATCTGGCATTTGCGCACTTGCATCATACAGATATGAATATTACGAATGGCTATGAATTTGCTGGTAATACGCTAAAAGTACTAGATAGAACATTGTATTATGCCAGCTTGCAGTTTAGCCATAGCTATATTAGCCAGTTACAACAGCAACAGCGCCTACCAAGCTGGCTTAGTCAGATTGTTGAAAATCATGATAAGCAGTTGATTGACCGTATTGCAGTACCCCCTGCACTGCGTCAGTTGGCATGGCAGATTTGCTGTTTACCAAAAATCAGTCGTTTTAGTGATGCGCTTAGGGTGGAGTCCAAAGCCATCGACTGGTTAGCAATGATTCTTGAAATGGCAGAACAGCCAACCCTTGTCATTGCTGACACACCAAGCCGTCAAAAAAATGTTGCTAAAAAATATGTGCATGGGGCTTGTGACATCATTCATAGTGAGTTTAATCAATCCTTGACCATTGCAGAGTTGGCAGGACGAGTGGGAACAAATGAGTGCTATCTTAAGCAATATTTTAAGCAAGTGATGGACATGAGTATTCATGAGTATTTGACTCAGTATCGACTGACGCAAGCATGTCAGTTACTTAGAAACCATCAGGATATGAATATCAAAGATGTTGCAGGGATGTGTGGTTATCACCCCAGCCATTTTAGTCAGTTATTTTATAAAAAGTATGGCGTATCACCCAAAGAATATCGCCAAGATTTAAAGATAACGTGTTAAAAAGTAAGAGCCAATTAAGAAGCAGTTAATAACCAATGGCGCTTTTATCTTGGTAAAAACAGATGCTGTGTTAAAGACAACAAATAAAGCGCTATAAAGTGGTTATTGCCTCATCAGTTTTCGCTGGTATTTCCTATCTAAATATATATTTGTTATAATCCCTGCCTGATTTTGATTTGTTTAATAAAACTAACCAACCAAACTCATATAAATGTAGATTATGTTATATTCTGCTTTTTATCCTTCCTGTTTAATAGACCAGCGAGATGAATCCATCGACAAATCAACATGTTGGTGGGGTGATATTGCCAGTTTATGCTCTTAGTATTAAGCACATATCCACTCAAATATGTGTATATGGTCGAATCAAGATAACAAATAAGATAACGTACCCAGAATAAGTAAGACTTCATTGTCATTGCATTTAGTTGATAGTCAGCCTATTGTTGTTCTGTTGTTGCATGTATTCAGTTGGTTAGCTGAATATCCAACATAAATATATAGCATAAATATATAACAACGACTGACACAACTTTATTGATACTATGATGGATACTTGATATGGCTTGTCTTTTATAAATCCTAATTTTATAGAATGGTCATAGTTTCTCTTGTTTTTTCTCTTGGTTTTGTTGAGGTAATGTCTCATAAATCATTACCTTGAATCGACGATAAAGCCAGCTCTAGGCGATTGAAATTTTATTGTATTTTTATTGCTAACAACTGTAGTTAATACAGCAACTGTATGTTAAGCCAAGGATGACGATTATCTATGTATAGATAGTGGTAATGCTTTACCTATGCCCTAAAAAAATAAGTTATTACGGGCAGATAGGGTGGTTGTGATTCTTGCGCTTATTCACAGAACGTTTTGTTATCCATTAAGTTTTAATATTTTTTTTATTAAGGAATTGTTATGTCAGAGACACAAAATACGACTTTTGATTTTTCTCAAACCCAAACAGCGTATATTAATGGCGCTTATTTGCCAGTAGATGACACATTGCCGACCTTTAAAAGCATCAATCCTGCAACAGGGGAGGTGTTGGCGACCATTCAGCAGACCAGCGCTGAGCAAATTGATGAAGCGGTGCGCACAGCACAACAAGGTCAAAAAGTCTGGGCGGCAATGACTCCAGTGGAGCGTAGTCGTATCTTGCTCAAAGCAGTCGACATATTGCGTGCGCGTAATGATGAGCTGGCAGTATTGGAAACACAAGATACAGGAAAAGGGTTATCTGAAACTAAGTACGTGGATATTGTCACGGGTGCAGATGTGATTGAGTATTATGCAGGACTTGCCCCTGCCATTGAAGGGCGACAAATTCCACTGCGTGAGTCAAGTTTTGTGTATACACGTGAAGAGCCACTGGGTGTGGTTGCGGGAATTGGTGCATGGAACTATCCAATCCAAATCGCAATGTGGAAAGCTGCACCTGCATTGGCTGCTGGTAATGCGATGATATTCAAGCCTTCAGAAGTGACGCCTTTATCAGCATTAAAATTGGCTGAGATATTTACAGAAGCAGGCTTTCCTGATGGTGTATTTAATGTGGTACAGGGTAATCATGAAGTTGGCAGTGCGCTGACTGAACATCCTGAGATTGCTAAAGTATCTTTTACAGGAGGCGTTGCAACGGGTAAAAAAGTGATGGCAACAGCCGCCAGTTCATCTCTAAAAGATGTGACCATGGAGCTGGGTGGTAAGTCACCATTGATTATTTTTGATGATGCCGATATGGGTACTGCTGCTGATATTGCCATGATGGCAAACTTCTATAGCACTGGACAAGTCTGTACCAATGGGACACGGGTATTTATTCCGAAGTCATGGCAGGAGAAGTTTGAGCAAGCCATTAGTGAGCGTGTGGCACGTATCAAGCTCGGTGACCCGATGGATGAGGCAGTCAATATGGGGCCTTTAGTCAGCTTTGAGCATCGTCAAAAGGTGCTGGAATATATTGAGCAAGGAAAAAAAGAAGGCGCACGGGTGTTATGTGGAGGCTCAGTAGCTGATGAAGGTAAATTGGCAGATGGTGCGTATGTTCAACCGACCGTATTTACAGATTGTCATGATGAGATGCGTATTGTTCGTGAAGAGATTTTTGGTCCTGTCATGTCAATTCTGACTTATGAGACAGAAGAAGAAGTGATTGCTCGTGCTAATGATACAGAGTATGGACTGGCAGCAGGGGTAGTGAGCCATGATTTACAACGGGCGCATCGAGTGATTGCGCAGATAGAAGCGGGGATTTGCTGGTTAAATACATGGGGTGAGTCAGCAGCACCAATGCCTGTTGGTGGTTATAAACATTCAGGTGTGGGTCGTGAAAATGGTATTCAAACTTTAAAACATTATACACAGACTAAGTCAATACAAGTTGAGCTGGGTGCATTTGAGTCAGTGTTTTAGATGGTATTGAGAAAAATGCTTAGGGCTTGTGTGCAGGCACCAAGCATCCAGTACTTAGTGATTTAAAGACTAATTTAATCGTTTTAATATTAGGAGAAATCCGATGTCTACTACTTCTATCCCAGAATATGACTATATCATCGTCGGTGCAGGCTCAGCAGGTAATGTATTGGCAACTCGTTTGACAGAAGACAGCAGTGTTAAAGTTTTATTGTTAGAAGCAGGTCGTCCAGACTATCGCTTAGACTTTCGGACGCAGATGCCAGCAGCACTTGCTATGCCATTGCAAGGTACGACTTATAACTGGGGCTATAAAACTGACCCTGAGCCATTTATGAACAACCGTGTGATGGACTGTGGACGTGGTAAAGGACTAGGTGGTTCATCACTGATTAATGGGATGTGCTACATTCGTGGTAATGCGCTGGACTTTGATGATTGGGCAAAAATTGAAGGTTTAGAAGATTGGAACTATTTGCGTTGTTTGCCCTATTTTAAAAAAGCAGAAAACCGTGATGCAGGTGAAAATGACTATCATGGTGTGGGTGGACCTGTTGAGATGACAACAGCAAAACCAAATGTCAATCCATTGTTTGAGGCAATGATAGAGGCAGGGGTACAGGCAGGCTATCCTCGTACAGAGGACTTAAATGGCTATCAACAAGAAGGCTTTGGTCCTATGGATCGTTTTGTTACACCTCATGGTCGCCGTGCATCGACAGCACGAGGCTACCTTGACCGTGCTAAACCTCGTAACAATTTGACTATTTTAACAGGTGCATTGACTGATGTGATTTTGTTTGATGGTAAACGTGCTGTTGGAGTCAAAGTTGAGCATGGCGGTCAAACAAAGCAGTTTTATGCTGCCCGTGAGGTCATCGTTTCTTCAGGGGCAATTGCATCACCACAGCTACTGCAACGCTCTGGCATTGGACCGGGGCAGTGGTTAAAAGAGCTGGGTGTGCCTGAAGTCTTAGACTTACAAGGCGTTGGCAATAACTTGCAAGACCATCTTGAGCTGTATATGCAGTATGAGTGTACACAGCCTGTATCCATTGCTCCCGCCAATAAATGGTGGAACAAGCCACCCATTGGTATTGAATGGTTGTTTAAGGGAACAGGGCTGGGTGCGACCAATCACTTTGAGGGTGGTGGCTTTATTCGTACACATGAAGAGTTTACTCATCCTAATGTGCAGTATCACTTTTTGCCATTGGCAGTACGCTACGATGGGCGCAATGCCAGTGATGCGCACAGTTTTCAGGCACATGTTGGCTCATTGCGCTCACCAAGTCGTGGACGGGTTAAGCTCAAGTCTCGTGACCCCAAAGCCCATCCAAGTATTTTATTTAACTATATGTCGCATGAGCAGGACTGGCGGGAGTTTCGGGCGGCGATGCGCATCACCCGTGAGATCATTCATCAGCCAGCACTTGACCCCTATCGTGGACGTGCCATCTCACCGACTGAAGACCTAGTAACAGATCAGCAGTTAGACGACTATGTGCGTGAGCATGGCGAGACTGCCTATCACCCCTCATGTACCTGTGCGATGGGTGAACATAGCCAAGCGGTGGTCAATGGTGAAGGTCTGGTACATGGTATTGATGGACTACGTGTAGTCGATGCTTCTATCATGCCAAATATCATCAGTGGGAACTTAAATGCAACCACCATTATGATGGCAGAGAAAATCGCCGATAAAATGAAGGGTATACAACTGCCTGAGTCAAATGCTGACTATTATGTTGCCAATGGTGCGCCACTACGTGGTAAGCCGATGCGTGAATATCAGCCGAGTTAAGCAGTACATAGTCAATCAAGCGTTACATACAGTGTCCAAATGGATGCTGTATGCCATTTTCATAATACCTCACTCTCAACTTTTTATGTGGTAAAGATATTTAGTTCATTTAGGGTGTTTTAATAATTAAATACACCTTAAGTACTTGTCTGCTCTTTTACAAAAAGGTGTCTAGGGCTTGATATAGATATTTATTGTATATGAATGGGCATTAGGAAAGTTGCGAGTGGCGTATGTAACAGGTGCCATGGTGCATCTTCTCTATTGTTTGAGGATAATATTATGCATAGCCCAAGCTCTGGTGGGGCGACTAAAACACTGACGCTTAATAAGACAGTGTTTTTAGGCGCCGCCATCATCTCTATCTTATTAATTATTTGGACAATTATATTCCCTACCTATAGTGAAGGATTACTCGGGTCAGCCATGACTTGGGTATCTAATAACTTTGGTTGGTACTATATGCTGGTTGTTGCCGCTTACAGTATCTTTGCCTTATTTGTTGGATTTTCTCGTTATGGCAATATCAAGCTAGGACAAGACCATGAAAAAGCCCAATTTCCCTTTTTAGCATGGGCGGCCATGTTATTTTCGGCAGGGATTGGTATTGATCTATTATTCTTTGGTGCATCTGAACCCTTAATGCACTATTTAACCCCACATCCGGGTATTGACCCTGCCAGTGCTGCTGCAATGCGTGATGCTGTACCCCAAGCCTTTTTACATTGGGGTATTCATGGTTGGGGGATTTATGCGCTGATTGGTATGGCATTGGCATATTTTGCCTATCGTAAAAACATGCCTTTGGCTCTACGCTCTGCGCTAACTCCTATTTTTGGTGAAAAGCTGGTCAAAGGCTGGCTGGGTGATAGTGTGGATACCTTTGGTGTTGTGTGTACACTGATGGGTATTGCCACCAGTCTAGGTATTGGTGTTTTACAAGCCAATGCAGGCTTAACGCATGTGTTTGGTATTGAGTCAAGCAAAATGGTGCAGACCATCATTATTGTCACCGTCGTGATTGCTGCTGCCATCTCAGCGATGACTGGGGTGGAAAAAGGGGTACGTCGCCTGTCTGAATTTAACATGCTAACAGCGACCTTACTGCTGATTGCTATTTTATTGATGGGTAATACCATCTATTTGCTGAACGCATTTACCGAAAATATTGGCTACTATTTTGAAAACATAGTATACAAAAGCTTTGAAGTGTATGCTTTTGATGGTGAAACAGGTGCTGAGTGGAAGTCTTGGTGGACAGTATTTTTCTGGGCGTGGTGGGTAGCATGGGCACCATTTGTGGGTTTATTTATTGCCCGTATTAGCCGTGGACGTACCTTACGTGAGTTTGTATTTGGGGTGATGTTTATTCCACTTGGCTTTATCTTTGCATGGTTCTCTATTTTTGGGAACTCAGCAATAGAACTGGTGGCAAATGGTGCAACTGATTTGGGTGAAACAGCGATTAATAATGCTGCTATGGGTATGTTTGCGCTGTTTGAATATTATCCTTACAGTGGTGTTCTATCCTTTGCAGGGGTGGTCATTGGTTTGATATTTTTTGTTACCTCTGCTGACTCTGGTGCATTGGTACTTGCCAACCTCAGTAGCCGTGGCTTAACCAATGATGCAGATGCACCAGTTTGGTTACGTCTATTTTGGGCTGCTGCTACAGGGCTTATTACCTTAGGTCTATTATTTGCTGGTGGTTTTAGCTCATTACAGTCTGTCTCTGTGATTGCAGGGTTGCCATTTTCACTTGTACTTGTGCTATATATGATATCCATGTGGAAGTCACTGAAAGAAGAGGGCAATAAGCGCAAAGCCAGTACAGTAGATACTGCTAATGTACTTAATAGCGGTAAAGGTTGGAAGGCACGTTTGCAGCGTATTGTGAGCTTCCCAGGCTATAATCAGGTACAGCGCTTTATGCAGTCTGTTGTGCATCCAGCCATGCAAGATGTAGAAGCAGAACTGCAAGCAGGCGGCCTAAGTACAACACTAAGTGTGCATGATGGCAGTGATGGTAAACTTGAAGGATTGAGTCTGCATGTTGGTCATGGTAGTGAAGATGACTTTGTGTATGATGTTTATTTGGTTAAAGCTGAAAGACCAAACTTTACTCTGAATACGTCTAATAAACAGGCTGAGCATTATTATCGTGCTGAAGTCTTTTTAAGTGAGGGCTCACAAGAGTATGACTTGGTTGGCTACACCAAAGAGCAAGTATTGGTGGATATCCTTAATCAATACGAGCGTCATATGCAATATCTGCATTTAGGGCGTCAGTCACTAGATAGCTAATAGATTAGCAACAGTGTCCATATCATTTCTATTAGCACTTTTATCAGATAAAACATGATGAAAAAACGGCGAACTATTCATAGTTCGCCGTTTTTTATGGCTCAGTCATTCGGCTTAATGATGTAATGCTGTAGCTTTTGAGTATTGCCTTATTTATGCCGTATCTCAAAACTTTGATGAATGGGCTTTTTAATATTAAAGTCAAAGCCTATGGTCTTATGGGTGATGTCGGTGACATCATAGCGTTGGCGCAAACTCTCATCAAGCTCAAACTTAGTAAAGTTATTAGAAAAGTATAAGATACCACCTGTTGCTAAGCGGTTCATGGCACGGTTAATCAGTGCAGCGTGGTCACGTTGCACATCAAATGTTCCTTGAAACTTTTTGGAGTTAGAAAACGTTGGTGGGTCAATAAAAATGGTATCGAACTGCTCTGTATTATCTTTAATCCACTCAAAAGTATCCGCA
The DNA here is from genome assembly GCF_020662265.1 of Psychrobacter sp. I-STPA6b. Taxonomy (GTDB): domain Bacteria; phylum Pseudomonadota; class Gammaproteobacteria; order Pseudomonadales; family Moraxellaceae; genus Psychrobacter. The sequence goes on along the minus strand of NZ_VEWM01000063.1, from coordinate 56,697 downwards.
GCGATAAACTCATATTTACTGGCAGAGATATCCAAGCCATTAAGAGCAAAATTACGTCTGCCCCAGTCAAGATAGTTTTGTGACAAATCGACACTGGTGACAGACTTTGCCCCTGCCAGCGCTGCATGAACACTGGCAGTACAGGTATAGGCAAACAGGTTTAATACACACTTGCCAGCACTGGCGGCTTTAATCAACTGGCGCATATTACGATGGTCAATAAATAATCCTGTATCCAGATAGTCTGTGAAGTTGACATAAAAATAGGCATCATCTTCTTTGACAATATAAAACTTACCTTGTTTTTCGCCCCCTTGTTTGGTGTATTGCTCTTTTCCAGACTGTCTTGCCCGTGTTTTGATAAATACCTGCTCACGGTCGATGCCAAATACTTCACGGATACCAAGCAGGGCTAAGTTAAAGCGTTTTTTGGCAGTTTCAGGTGGAATGGACTTTGGTGGTGCATACTCTTGCACATGGACATTATCGCCGTATACATCAATAGCAACTTTAAAATCAGGTAAATCTGCATCGTATAGACGTAAGTTGGTGATGTTTTGTTTACTTGCTTGCTTTTTAAGCTTGGCAACATTTTTTTGTAGGCGATTGACAAAATCTTGTCCTGCTTCGACGCTGATTTCTTTTTTCTCAAAGCTATCAATCAGTGCGACCGTACTATCAGTAATCAGCCGACCATAGCGGAAATAGACAGTAATTGCCCCATTATGACAGCGCAATGTCTGTGGCTTAGCAATGGGTAAAACATCCGCTTGCTCCACGTGGGCTGCCAGTAGCCCGAGTGTCGGTGCTTGTTTTGCTTGTGCAAAAGTATCCTGCAAAATTAGCCCCAACCCTTGATATAAAGGCTTAATCATATCTTCATCACCCAGACGCTCACCATAAGGTGGATTAGTGATGATAAGTGGTGTATTTAACGCTTGTTTGCTTTGCCACTGTTGCAAACCAGATTTTAGCTGGTTTAGTGGGCGTTGTTGCAACATAACCTGAGAAATAATAGGTTGTAATCCTGCTGCAATTAAGTTTTTATGCGTCGCTTTGATAGCACCAGCGTCTGCATCATAGCCAATGATGGTTGGTAAGTTTGTATCATCAGCAAAGCGCTCTAAAGCATTATGAAATCGTGACTGTGCCTCAGTAATGAGCTGTTGCCACAGCTCACTATTGTGATGTTGCCAATGATAAAACCCAAACTGCCCCTCAGCTTTATCCAGACCAACAGCATAATCACAGCTCATTAACAATGCTTCGATTAAAAATGTACCTGAGCCACACATTGGGTCAATGAGGGCATCATACCGTCCTTGTTCATGCCAACCCACACTATAGAGTAGGGCGGCTGCCAAGTTCTCTTTGAGTGGAGCGTCTGTCATCGCTACCCGATAGCCCCGGCGGTGTAGACTGGTGCCTGATAAATCTAAATATAGCTCGGCTTGTTTATCACCCACCGCAGCATAAATTGAAAACTCTGGTTGACGACTATCCACATCGGGGCGGGCATCATACTTATCATTAAATGTATCTGCGATGGCATCTTTGATACGAAGCATGGCAAACTGCTGTGACACAGAAACCCGCTTATCGACCGAAACACGGATAGCAAAGGTATTATCCAAGTTAAACCATGCCGTCCAGTCGACGCCTTTTGCTAAAGTATATAACTGCTCAGCAACGTCATACTCAGTATTAATATTACGACGTTTGATGGGTAGTAGCACACGTGAAGCGACCCGTGACCATAAGCAAATCTGATAAATTTGTACCAGAGTAGCCGAAACGCTCAATCGCCCAGTACTACTGATATGGCTGGTTATTCCAAGTGTAGTTAGCTCAGTTTGTAGAGGTGCTTCTAGACCATCAGCACAAGTAACGACAATATCAAAGACCTGCTGAGATGGTTGCATACTTTGTTGATTAGGTTGATTGAGCTGAGTAGATGGACTAGATGAAGCAATGTCTTGTAAGTTGTCTTGAGAAGCGGGGGTATTCATGGATTTACCTATAGATGATGAAGCTAAAAATATACAAGATTTTATAAGATATAAAATAGAGGTTAGAAGTGATTATTGGTATATTGCGGTTGATTTTAACACAGTCTGAATGTTAGCTGTGGCGAATCCGATATTGATTAACTGATTATAATTGCAAAAGCCCTGACTCAGCTTGGAGAAAGGGCTTTTTAGAAAGAATCTTAAATAAAGATAAATGACTGAAAACAGCCTATTTAAAAGACTCTAAGGCGAAGGGTTAGGTTGTTGTTGATGTACACGGTCAATGGCCTCTAGTACCTCTTCGCTTAGCTCAAGATTGATGCTATCAATATTATCTTTTAGTTGTTCAATCGTGGTGGCACCTATGATATTAGAAGTAACAAAGGCCTGATGATTGACAAAAGCCAGTGCCATCTGTGCCATATCTAGCCCCGCATCCTCAGCAATACTGGCATATTGTTCAGTTGCCCATTTTGCCTCAGCATTGGTGTAGCGCTCATAGCGGTCAAAAAGACTCAGCCTTGCCCCTTCAGGTCGGCGACCGCCAAGATATTTTCCAGAAAGCACACCAAATGCAAGTGGTGAATATGCCAGTAGTCCAACATTTTCACGATGAGAGATTTCTGCCAGCCCAACCTCATAAAGACGATTCAATAAATTATAAGGGTTTTGGATAGTGATGGGCGCAATCAGCCCATGTTTATCGGCTTCCCATAGATAGCGCATCACGCCCCAAGGTGTATCATTAGATAGCCCATAGGCACGAATTCTGCCTTTTTTTATCTCATCATTAAGTGCCTCAATGGTCTCTAAAAAGGGCGTTAACTCACTTAAATCCTGCTCAGCCATTTGTGTGGTATAGCCCCGCTTGCCAAAAAAATTGCTTTGACGTTCGGGCCAATGTAGCTGATAAATATCAATATAATCAGTTTGTAAACGTTTAAGATTGCCATCAATTGCTTCGCTGATATGCTTAGCAGTAAAGCGAGTCTGACCATCACGTAAAAAGCTCATGGGTGAAATTTTGCTAGCCAGTACAACCTCTTGGCGACGACCTGTCTTAGCAAACCATGTTCCCATAAAGCGCTCAGTGGTACCTTGCTTATCTTTATCTGGTGGAGAAGGGTACATCTCAGCGGTGTCCCAAAAATTGACACCAGATGTCAGTGCAAAGTCCATTTGCTCATGTGCTTGAGCCTCATCATTTTGTTGTCCCCATGTCATCGTACCAAGACAGATTTTAGAGACATCTTGGTTTAGTTGCGCTAACTTATGGTATTTCATCGTTTTATTCCACGGCTTGTTTATTTAACTATGCTATATACTCTAATACTACTTAGTCAAAGTAATATTACAAAAATTCAACTATTCACCATAGGTTGATGCTTTCATGATATGGCGATAAGAATTGGTGCAAAAGTATTGTTGTTTTTGTTTATAACATATTGAAAAATATAAATAAATATAAGGTTTGAAACAACAATGTAGCACTAAGTAGAATACAGTTGATGGAATATACTGTTCTAAAATCTCCAAAATGATTGTTTTTATCACGTGATTCTTTGTTTATTTCATGTAAGAACTGTTATATGATGTGATTTACACTTATAAAGTCTATATATAGTGAAGACTAACTTGACTATATAACTATTTTTTATTTAATGATTTTAAAGTGTGTTTTGATTTTTATATATTAAATAGTATATAAGCCAATATAGGCTATATATTTATATTATCAATGGAGATTTAATAAATGCGTACAGATATGTTTCAACAAATTTTGGATGACTTAAATGGCTCATCTGCCGATGTCGAAGCTTCAGCATTAATTTCAAAAGATGGTTTGATGATTGCTTCAGCATTACCTTCTGGAATTGATGAAGACAGAGTTGGTGCGATGTCTGCTGCCCTATTATCTTTAGGGGATCGCGCGGGTCGTGAGCTGGCACGTGGTAGTATTGATCGTGTTATGGTACAAGGTGAAAAAGGCTATGTCATCATGACATCTGCTGGTGAAGAAGCTGTATTAACGATTATGGCAAAATCAAATGCAAAATTAGGATTAATATTCCTTGATATTAAACGTGCATCTGAAGCACTATCAAAATTAATTTAATATTTATAATATATTTATTTGACTGATAGAAACAAATATATAACAAGCGTTCTTTTAGTCAATGATTATTTTAACAATTCATAGCAATAGTATTATAGATATCATAAAATACTGTTCTTATAAAAATTAGTTTTATGAGTCTATAGATTTTATAATTAAGAATTTTCATTAAGTAGATAAAAGTTAGGAGGTTACCTTGGGTACAAAGATACCAGACATGGAAAAACCCTGCGATTCTGCAACACAATATGAGCTACACTATAATGATGGCACATCTCGTATAGTATATGATACAGGAGAGGAGCGTCCTTATCCTGATGGCAAGCTCATCGTATCACGTACAGACCTAAATGGTGTATTGACGCACGCAAATGATGCTTTTGTCGAAATCAGTGGTTATGAAAGAGATGAGCTGATAGGTATGCCGCATCACATTTTGCGTCATCCAGATATGCCATCACCTGTGTATGCTGAAATGTGGGCAACATTGAAGTCCGGCAAAAAATGGCATGGTTATGTTAAGAACTTGTGCAAAGATGGAACACACTATTGGGTATATGCGACAGCTGTACCAAATGTCCGTCGTGGTGAGACAGTTGGCTATACTTCAGTACGTCGTAAGCCATCTCGTACTAAAATCCAAGAGGCAGTTGTTCAATATGCTGACATGAAATCCACACAGCAAGAGGGTTCATAACGATGACATATAATTTTTTGATTGCTCCAGACTTTTCTCCAGAGCGTTTTGCTGGTTGGCATATGTTTAATACATTGTTACAGAAGCATTCAGACATAGCGGTGCATCTGCTAACACCAGCTTCTCATGCTGAACAGGCGGAGATGATTAAGGAAAAAGATATAGATCTTATTTATGCCAATCCATTTGATGCGGCTGCTTTGATTCGTGAGCATGGTTATCGTGCGATTGCTCGTCCAGTTGGTAAATCTGATGAGATGGTTATTGCGACTTCAGCAAATGGCGATATTCAAAAGCTAGAAGATTTAAAAGCTGGTAATACTGTAGCGATGGCAGATAATCGTGATGTTAAATTAATTGGCTTGCGTTTGTTAGAAGCTGTTGACTTAACTGAAGCAGACCTAACATTTGATATCACTGAAACCTTTCAGGCAGCTGCCAGACAAGTGATTCAGGGTAAAGCAGATGTTGCCTTTTTCTTGGCAGATATTTTTAAAGGTCTCTCAAAACTCACCCGTGCGCAAATGACGGTATTAATCGAGAGTGATTTGGCCGATATCAGCCATGTGCTATTGGTTAAAGATGGCTTTGAGCATGCAGATACTTTAGAGCGTGTGATTTTATCCTTACAAGATTCAGCAGAGTCACAGACAATGTTGGAAGAATTAGGCTTTGAACAAGGGTTTGAAGCGATGGATGAAGAATCTGCTGAGTTTATGATTGATTTAATGGAGACTTTATTAGATTAACAGTCTGTTTTTCCGATAAGCTTTATTTATTTCCAATACCCATACCAGTATAATGGGTATTGGAACGTTATAATGAGCTGATTCAGTGTAGCCAGTATTTATATGTGACTGATGATGAGTTATTTGATTGTTTTTATAGCAATATCTTAAAGATAAGAATAGTTAAATATCTTAAGTCTACTTATAAGATAGATGGTCGTTTATATACTATAAATAAAATTCAAAAAAAATTTTAGCCTGCCACTCTGTATCAATCAATGATAATGATTATTCTAGAATGATTAATTAAGTGGTCTTTTTATGTTATACAATAATACGTTAGATATCAAAAAGCAGTTTCGCTATTATTCTAGGCGAGTATTACAGCAACCTAGTGATATATCTGCACACCATCATCGAATTAATATAGCCCACTCTTTGGCTGTATCCGAGCCATTACAAGGCGCATTGGCAGATATGTTTTATGGCTGTTGGTATGAGATGCCTTTTATTGGAGACCGTGTTCTTGATAAGGCAAAAAGTCGTCTGCGTCCAAGTATTTATCAAGCATTTGAGCAGTATATACTGCGACATGATTATATCAGTCAAGTAACTCCTTTAGCGACGCGTTGGAGTGTTTTGGTTTCCCCTTCCCTAAATGTTGCCTCACATAGTCTGCTGACCAGTAGTGATGATGCTCGTCTAGTAGCCAATGATATTGTGGAACAGCTGTTATCTAGTAAAGAAGAGCAGCGTTATGATGTTATTGAGGAGATAGAGGCTGATTTCTTAGCACATTGTATTGCATGTAATGATTTAATTGCTTTTACGATAGTGTGGTTCAGATTAGGTAAGACCGGTTGGAAGTTTGATAGTCGATGGCGACAATGTCGTGAGCATTTAGAGTCGCTATCGAAAAGTGCTTAGCATTTATTTTTATAGTTTACTTAGCTATTTTTCTAGAAGTATTCTATAATTTTAGAATCAGATAATATTTTATTGCCTTCTCGTTACGCTTTTAATAAACAAATTATCTGTTTTTACGTTTATTTTGTATCAATATAAACGTAAAATATAAAATTATTAACTATAATACATAATCATGATGTATGTAGATAATGATTACAAATAAGTTCTTGTGAGTAGATAATGAAATTATTATTAGTTGGTTTTTCTGAGCAAAATGCAGAAGCAGTAAAAATGTTTTGTTCGCGGAACTTTGCGAGTTTGGATACCCATGTGATTCCACGGCAGCTTTCTGAGCAAATGACGTTGATACTACCCAATAATAGTAGTCAACAGCAAAATCAAGCTGATGCTTTTTTGGTGGATCTGGAAGGTGTGGGTATGAGTTATCACACTGCTGAAAATCAAGAAGCATTGGCTGCTTTTATCAACGCTAAGCCAACAGTGCTGATTTCTCGAAGAGATATGAGTAGTTGGCGTCAGATGGAGAAAGTGGTTCAATCTGTTCTTTTGTATTTATGTGCACCATATTCAAAAACAGAGATGATGGAGGTTGTTGGACAGCTGACCCAACTACTTTCTAAACCAGATAGGACAGATGGTGCGTTAGTTGTTCAGAGTGAAAAGACATCTCAAAAGCAATCTTTATCTTTGCCTGTATCATCTCAATCAGCCACACGTGAACAGACACGTGATAAAAAGCTAGCTGAAGTAGATGGAGATAAGAGTACAGAGGCATCTACTGTACCAGCGATGTCATCAAAAGTACAAGAAGATAACAGTATTATTCAGTCACAAGCATCTGATCTGGTAGATGGTCAAAGTAGTCATTTTGTGAAAGATAGTGTTGACCCAGGTGTTAAAGTACAGGTATTGACTAAGGTACTGAAACAATATTTTTCATCTATCTATGATACAGTTTTTGTGCGTAGTGTTTTAGAGTTATTCTCATATACGCATCCATTGATTATGAGAATAGGAAAATATGAGTTATTAATAAATCCTGCTGAGCGTAGTGTCATCATGGATAGTGATATTACGCGAGTGACAGATTGCTTTTGTATTATTGGTAATCAGAAATATGCAGGAACCAATGGTGTGCAACTATTACCTATATCTACTGAGCAATATATAGAAAAGTCTCAGAAATTGAGTCGGGCTGGTAATAAAAAATATGTAATGAATACAATCTTATGGCAGATTGCAGCTGAAGTCTTACATTATGATTTGCCGAATCAACCTCATCCATTGCGTTTAAAGGTTAAGTTTGTACCAAATTTTGCAGTGATGCGTTTTGTTCCTAGTTATGTGTATTCAGTTTTATCAGCCTGTTTGTCAAAAGCACGTACCATTGTAGAGCTACAGTCTCTTTTTCCAGAATTATCAATACAGCAGCTCAATCGTGTTATTTTACTTTCTATGCTATCAGGCGTAGCAGAAGAAACCATTTTATTGCCTGCTAATACAACACCTGATGCAGATAAATCCACACTGTCATCAGCGGATAAAATGAATAGAAATAGTGGTGTGCGTCAAGCTAACAGTACAGGATTCTTTAGAAGACTGTTACAAAAGCTTTCTATATAGTTTTTGTGACTACAAGTCATAAAAGGCTTGTAGTGATTGGGGACGGTTGGCATCATAAGCATCTTTACATAACAATGAATAACAAAGGGTTTCTAGGATAAAATTATGTCTTCGTTATTAGATAATATACCAAATAATACCTATAAAATTATTATTGCAGGTCCTGTTGGGGCAGGAAAAACAGAAGCAATTCGAGTGTTATCTGATAAAGATGTGGTATCGACGGAAGAAGCCGCTTCTGATGAAGTACAACAAATTAAAAAAACAACCACAGTTGCCATGGACTATGGCATTATGAAGTTAGATTCAGGTGAGCAGGTTCGTCTTTATGGTACACCTGGACAAAAGAGATTTGATTTCATGTGGGAGATATTAAGTGAGAATGCGCTAGGATTAATACTGTTGATTAATGCAACAACAGATGATCCAGTTCAAGATTTAAAGGATTATCTACAAAGCTTTATTCCTCTGGTGCAGGGTAGTGCATTGGTTGTTGGTGTGACTCATGCAGAAAATGTAGCTTGGGATTTACATCAGCGCTTATCTGACTACTTGATTTCTATTGATATTCCTGCAAATGTAATGACAGTGGATGCACGTGAAAAAGATCAGATGCGCCAGTTAGTCCGTGCTTTGGTATATGCAATCGCTGAATAAAAATATCCCGTGTTACACTTATGGTAGTAAGAAGTTCTATTAATTAATAAATAAATGATAAAACTATGGTAATGACCCTAAGCTCTTCTGAAAAGTCCTCTGAGTATTTGATGCTTACTCCAGCTGGTGTGTTTGAGGCATTTGGCGCACACATTCCTAGTAAAGCCCAAAAATCTTTGCAAAAGTTATTTTCAAAAACGACAACCATGGCAGTAGAAGACTGGGTTGCACAGTACAGTGATGACTGGCTCGAAGACTTTTCTGAAAAGGGCTGGCTTGAGATATTGGCATCGCCACTACCTGCACCGAGTATGCCATTAGATAAGTTCTTACCTTATGTGGTTGCTAGTTTATCTGGTCACCGTAAGGCTGCTATCGCATCTAATGAAGGCTTTTGTTTGGCACACATTGGGTATACACAAGAGCAAGCAGACACATTAAGTGTTGCTGCCGCGGACTTTGGGGACTTTTTGACCCGTCAACAGCAACGTGGTTGGGGTGTCAGTGGTGAAGCGGTATCCTTCTTTAAGCAGATTGATTTGCTTTTGCCCAGCACCAGCTTTATCTTTTTATGGATTGATGGAAGTGGTTATTTCTTAATTTTGGAAGGTGAACCATTGACCAATAATCGTGCTTTTGTAGAACTTATTTGGGGAATTAAGACTTCTGGGCTGCGTTTTAATCATAGTCGTAAGCCTTAGTTTTATTCTTATTATGTTATAGTCATTTTATATTGATGTGATGGCTAGATATAAGGTAATAAGTAACTCATAAAAAAGGCAACTGTTTTTTATCCTAATAAGAAACAGTTGCTTTTTTGGTGTCTATTTTTATAACTATTTATCCTTTATATAATTAGGGTCTGTTGAGCTTTTACCCCATTAGGCTAATATCCGCAAGGGATTTAAATTTATCTCAATTTTTTCTATGAAGATGAATATTCAACAGAGCCTAGGATAATGTCTATGACATAATCTGCACACCTGTGACTCCTGGTGGTGTCACTTTGAATATTTGTACTTTAAATAAGACCGACTGTCCAGCTAGGGGGTGATTAAAGTCAACCTCTACACTGTCTTCTGTGATTTTACTGACGACTCCGGGTAGGGTGTTTTTGCCTTTATCTTCGAACTCTATCATCATGCCAACTTCTGGTGTACCTGTTGTGGCAAATTGTGCTGTGCTAAAGCTTTGTACGTTATCAGGGTTCCATTGACCAAAAGCTTGTTCAGGCTCTAAGTGGGCAGTTCGTGTATCACCAGCACGTAGATTGATAAGCACTTTTTCAAAGCCTTCTAGTAGGCTCTCGTCGCCTATGGTAAGTGAGACTGGCTCATCACGGTTAAAGGTGGAGTCAATCACTGTGCCGTTTTCTAATGATACTTCGAAGTGAAGCTTGACTTGGCTACCGTGGGTGATACGGGTATCTTCATGTGGATTAATAAATTGTGGTTGATTCATAGGATATTTAACAGTTTATGTGGTTGTGGACGGTAATTACTACTGCTAAGTTTAGCATAAAATGATAGAAGCTAGGGTTGGACAATGAAACAACAAGGTGTAATTAGAAAGTGGCATGATGATAAGGGTTTTGGTTTTATTGAAAGCCAAACCAATGAGTCGATATTTTTTCATATCAGTGACTACAAGCCTCGTCAGCGTCCTATAGTTGGTGAGCAGGTGGTATTTGAGTTACAACAAGATAGCCAAGGTCGTTGGCAAGCGAAGCAGATACAAGAACTGGCGTTTGTGCAGCAACAGGCTGCCAGAAAAAATAAGCGTCAGCGTCATCAGGATAAATTTCGCTCAGGACAGAAAAATCGCCTGTTTATTGCCATTGGGTTTTATGGGCTGTTGTTATTATTGGCTGTACTGGGCAAGCTGACGTGGTATGTTGTTGGCTGGTATGGGGTTATCGGAGTGGTGACATTTTTGATGTATGCTAAAGATAAGTCAGCCGCACAAAATGGGCAGTGGTGGACGCCTGAGTCAACATTACATCTACTTAGTGTATTGGGAGGCTGGGCTGGGGCGATGGTAGCGCAAACATACCTTCGTCATAAATCTCAAAAATCAGAGTTTCAAGTTGTTTATTACCTGACAGTAATTATTAATTTGGGGATATTGTTATATATATTGTCGATAGGAGATATGGACAGCTTTAAAGGACTTTTATAATTTATTTAAATCTAAGATTTGAAGTGCTTAATAGTTTAAGTATCTTAAAACAAAAATTATAAAATAGGTCCAATGGTTGCGACAACATTATAGCTAATCTGACGGAAGAATCCCCACTGTAACACCATATCTAATGTCACTTTATCTGAATCAGCGATGTAGTCAGATTGACGCTTAATGACTGCTTGTGTGGATTCTTTATCACTCAAGATAATATTATTTTCATAGTTTAGATTAAAACTACGTAGGTCCATATTGGTTGAGCCAATAAAGGTAATAGTATTATCAATGGTTAGCGTTTTGGCATGTAGTAACCCGCCACGATATTCAAAGATATGTACTCCAGCCTCAAGTAATTGGCGATAGTAGCTGCGACTGGTTAGGGCAACAACAAATGAGTCATTACGTTTTGGGAATATGATGGTCACATCAACACCACGATAGGCAGCAGCACATATGGCATTAATCAAGGTATAGTCTGGAACAAAGTAAGGGGTGGATATGGTAAGCTGTTCACGCGCTTGTGCAATGAGCGTGCAGAAAAGCTGAGGTGTTGCATCCCGACGAATGCTAGGACCATCACCAAAGACTTGGGCGGGAAAACCCTGTTCTAATGGCTCAGTATGATATACAAAAGCATCAGATGGGGTATCAGGGCGCTGTACCAGCCAGTCACTAGCAAATAACATCTGGTTTTGAGCGACCACAGGACCTTCAAAACGCATCATAATATCAACCCATGGTGCGTATTTGGCTTTGACTCGAAACTCTGGGTCGGCACAGTTTTGGCTACCACAGTAAGTAATTTTTCCATCAATAATTGTAATTTTACGGTGATTGCGTAGGTCAATACGACTGAATAATAAAGTCTTAAAAATATGCGTCAGTGGTAGGGCTGTTTCGAGTTGAACACCAGCTTCTTGCATTTGCTGCCATAATGACGACTTGATAAATTTACGCGAGCCAAGTGCATCAACCATGGCTCGACAAGTGACACCACGCTTAGCAGCACGAATTAAGGCATGTGCTGTGTTTGTGCCAGTACTGTCATTGAGCCAAATATAGTATAAAACGTGGATGTGATCTGTGGCAGCATCAAAATCTTCAATCATGCGTTGACGTGCAGTTTGAGCATCTGGCATCAAGGTTGCATGATTACCTATTGTTGTTTTAAAGCCTTCTGCTGAGGTGGCAAAGGCAAAAGCTGGGACATATTTTTGGTCGATATCTTCGATAAAATGACTGTGTGTACCTAATACTTCAGGATGTCTTTTTTGTAGTGTATCAATGATTTGTTGGCGGACATGAAAAGAGTTTTTACTTAGATTGACTTCCCCAAATAGCCAGTAAATAACTACACCCAGATAAGGTATGACTAATATCAAGATAAACCAAGCTAAGCGAGCGGCTGGTGTTAGGTTGTGCCGCCATAGGATACGCAGGGTCAGAACAGTGACCAGTAGTGCATGAAAGCCTAGGATGATGTCAAATATGAAGCTATAGTCAATACTCAAGGTTTACCTCGATGCTTTATTATAGAGGGCAGTCATTGTGCCAATAGTTTTACTTATGTTTTACAACAAATATATGTTTTACTATAAATTTTGTGTCATATATTTTTGCAGTGATGACTTCTTTAACTACATTCTAATGTTTTATTTTAAAAATCTCATTAGATTTTCTTTTTAATTTTGTTAATTATCGGGTGAAAATTAAGCAAAGGTAAGGTACATGTATGTCTGAGCGATTTATATACTCCGTTTATTTTCCAAAAATAGCATATCAATGATGACAAAAAATACACCAACACAGATGGCAATATCAGCAATATTGAAGATGGGGTAGTGCCATACATCAGCATAGTGAACATGAATAAAATCAACCACATGTCCTAGACGTACTCGGTCGATTAAGTTACCTACAGCTCCACCTAAGATCAGTGCCAGCCCAAGGTTAAGTAGCTTGGCAGTGCGAGGCGCGCGTACCAGATAAACCATCAAAAATATAGACATGACCAGTGCCAAGCCTGCAAAAAACCACTTTTGCCAACCACTTTGGTTAGCAAGCCAGCTAAAAGCTGCTCCATAATTATATGCCAGTGTCCAGCTTAGTACAGGCTCAATGACAGGTACAGGCTGATGGAAGCTGAGGGTATGCTCAGCCAGCCATTTTGTCCATTGGTCAAGAATAATGACAAATACTGATAAGCCATACCAGATGAGTGCTTGACTGCCATTGGCTTTAGGCGCTCGGATGAGCGCCGTATTTGCCGAAATATCCTGAGCAGAAACATACTTTGGCTGGGTATCATGTTGTACTTCTAAATGATTACCTGCCGTTGAATGTGGAGGCTTGGATATATCCTTATGGGTGGGGCTGGTATTATTGTTAGGCATAATACCTTACCTCACCGTTACCAGTGACATTGCTTACACAGCGTTGGCAGATTTCAGGATGTTGTGCATTTGAACCAACATCATTACGAACATGCCAGCAACGGATACATTTTGTACCTTGAGCGCTATCAACACTCACACGTAGGTTTTCAATATCTGTTTCTTCACCTTGTGGGTTGTTAGGCTCTAGGTCATCTAAATGATGTAATGTTGCATCACTGGTGATAAGAACAAAGCGAAGTTCATCTTTGAGCTTGGCTAAGCTGTCATAAACATCACCAGAAGCATAAATGTTCACTTGTGCTGATAGGTTAGCATTGATGCGCTTATCTTCACGTGCATTTTCAATATGTTTGTTAATGGCATCTTTTGCAGTCAAGATGGTTGACCAGTCTTGCTCAGTGACTTTATCCATGCTGAAGTTAGGTAAGTCATACCATTCTTGTGTAAAGATGTATGCTTTATCATCACGTGCATTGTCTTTTAGTAGTGCCTCCCATGCTTCCTGTGCTGTAAAGGTAAGAATAGGTGCAATCCAGCGAATCAATGCATGAGCAATATGATACATGGCTGTCTGTGCTGAGCGACGAGGCGCACCATCTGCCATGGTTGTATATTGACGGTCTTTGATGATGTCCAGATAAAATCCACCCAAGTCTTGTGAGCAGAAGCTCATGACTTGTTGGGTGACTTGGTGGAAGTCCATGGCATCATAGGCAGTGATGATTGCTTTTTGCACTGTGTTGGCTCGTGCCATGATAAATTTATCAAGGCTGACCAATTCATCCATGGCAACACTATGAGCTTCTGGATTGAAGTCGTCTGTATTTGCTAATAGGAAACGTACAGTATTACGGATACGACGATACATATCAGTCGCCCCTTTAAATACCTTTTGTCCTGCACTCATCTCATAGCGGTAGTCACTTGAGGCAATCCACAGGCGAAGCATATCCGCCCCTGTTTTATTAATCTCATCTTGTGGGGTGATGATATTGCCCAATGACTTACTCATTTTGCGACCATTTTCATCAACCACAAAGCCATGCGTTAATACTTGTTTAAATGGTGGACGACCATACATGGCTTCAGATGTTAGTAACGATGTCTGGAACCAGCCACGGTGCTGGTCTGAGCCTTCTAAATACATATCGGCAGGGTTATGTAAGCCATCGGTATGTTCAAGTACAGCAAAGTGTGTTGTCCCTGAGTCAAACCAGACATCCAGTGTATCTGATGCTTTGACATAATCTTTGGCATCATCACCAATAAGTTGCTCAGCGTCAGCATCAAACCATGCTTCTACACCGCCTTTCTCAATTAGTAATGCCACTTCTTCCATCAGCTCAAGGGTACGTGGATGCAGTTCATCAGTATCTTTATGCGTGAAAAATGGAATTGGCACACCCCAAGTACGCTGGCGAGAGATACACCAGTCAGGACGCCCCTCAACCATTGCTTCGATACGATTTTGCCCCCATGCAGGTGTCCATGTCACATTTGGAATATCACGCAGTGCTTGTGATTTTAAACCTTGAGCTTCCATGCTGATAAACCACTGTGGGGTTGCACGGAAGATAATGGGAGTTTTATGACGCCAGCAGTGTGGGTAGCTATGCTCAATTTTATAATGCTTAAACAAATGTCCTGAATCATTTAAGGCAGAGATAATCTGAGGCTGAGCTTTGTAAATATGTTCATTCACAAAGACTTCAGCAGTCTCTAGATAGACACCGTTACCTGCTACAGGATTAGTCACTGGAAGGTCATATTGCAAACTGACCACATAGTCTTCTGCACCATGTGCGGGGGCTGTATGTACCAAACCAGTACCACTGTCAGTTGTGACATGCTCACCTAAAATAAAAGGAACTTGACGGCTATCAATCAGTGGATGTTGTGACTTGATTAACTCAAGCTCAGTACCTTGTAGGGTTTTAATAACCCCTAAGTTTTCTAGCCCTAAAGCTTCTAATGCAGAGTCTACTAAGGCACTGGCAAGTACCAAGTTGCCTTTTTCAGTTTTAACAATGCTATATTCATGCTCAGGATGTACAGAGATGGCTTGGTTTGCAGGTAATGTCCAAGGTGTTGTTGTCCAAATAACAGCAAAGGTTTTATCATCAGTTGCTGTATCTACAGAATCAAGAAGCTTATCAGTATCGACAACTTCAAAACCAACATAAATGGCATCAGAGGTTTTGTCATCATACTCAACTTCTGCTTCTGCCAATGCTGAGCCACAGTCTAGACACCAGTTAACAGGCTTCATACCACGAGTTACATGCCCATTAGCATAGATTTTTGCCAAGGCACGAACAATATTTGCTTCTTGTGCAAAGTTCATGGTGAGATATGGATTGTCCCAATCACCAAACACACCTAAGCGTTTAAAGTCTTTCATCTGTAGCTGAATTTGGCTTTGAGCATATTCACGGCACAGACCACGAAATTCAGTGGCAGAGACTTTTTGTCCAACTTTGCCAACTTTGGCTTCTACTTTTTGCTCAATAGGCAGACCATGACAGTCCCAACCGGGAACATAAGGTGCATCAAAGCCAGACAGTGTTTTTGACTTTGTAATAATATCTTTTAATACCTTATTCACTGCATGACCAAGGTGAATTTGACCATTTGCATATGGAGGGCCATCATGCAGAATATATTTTTCACGTCCTACCCGTGCTTGACGAATTTTGCCATAGACATCATCTTCTTCCCATGCTTTTAGCCAGTCTGGTTCACGTTTGGCAAGGTTGGCACGCATTGGAAAGCTGGTATCAGCCAGATTTAAAGTATCTTTATAGTCAGTCATCGGTGTTTTGTTGGATTGCTCAGTCATGGTATCTGTCTTATCAGTCAAGTTGGATAGAGTAGGTAAAAGGATGCTGTTATTTATGGTGTCACATTTAACGATATAACATAAAGCCTTAATATAACACTAAGTCAGTATAACAACACACACCTTGGACACAATCGCCCATTAAAATATCTATTAAAAGTTGTCTATTATAAGGCAAATAGACACAGAAAGGAAAACTTGAAAAAAAGAGTCTCATTATTGATTGGTTTTTTATTATTGATGGCTGATTTTTCTGTAAAAACTCAATTATCCTTAGCAATATCATCACTGATACAATCGTTTGGTAACTATCAATAACTAATAGTTATAAGATAAACAACCAAACAATCTATACGGACTATACGGAGATAAAAATGCTGATTGGTATCCCTAAAGAAGTTAAAAATAATGAAAACAGGGTGGGTTTAACACCGAGTGGTGTACAGGCGCTGGTACAACGTGGGCATGAAGTAAGAGTTGAAACTCAAGCAGGTGCAGGCTCACACTTTAGCGATGCAGATTATGAAGCCATTGGGGCAACCATTGTATCTAGTGCGAAGCAAGCATGGGATGTTGATATGGTCATTAAGGTTAAAGAGCCATTAGCCGAAGAATATGACTATTTTACTGAAGGATTGACACTGTTTACTTACTTGCATTTGGCGGCAGAAAAAGGACTGACAAAAGCATTGGTTGAGAAAAAGGTCACTGGTATTGCTTATGAGACAGTACAAACGGCTGATGGTTTACCATTATTAACGCCAATGAGTGAAGTGGCGGGACGGATGAGTACTCAGATTGGCGCACAGTTTTTGCAGAAGTTTTATGGTGGTAAAGGTATTTTACTTGGTGGTGTGCCGGGTGTGCAAAAAGGTAAGGTAACCATCGTTGGTGGTGGTGTCGCTGGTACAGAAGCGGCAAAAATGGCAGTTGGTCTAGGTGCAGATGTGACCATCTTAGATTTAAGTCCAAAACGTCTGAAGCAACTGTCTGAGCTATTTGGTAATAGTGTACAAACATTGATGTCAACACCACTGAATATTGCAAACTGTGTCAAAAATAGTGATTTGGTGATTGGGGCTGTATTGATTCCGGGAGCTTCAGCACCGAAGTTAGTGACAGAAGAGATGATTGCTTCCATGAGTGAAGGCAGTGTGGTTGTTGATATTGCTATTGACCAAGGTGGTTGTTTTGAGACCACTGACCGTATTACCACGCATGATGCTCCAACTTATAGCAAACATGGTGTGATTCATTATGCAGTGGCTAATATGCCAGGTGCTGTTCCACGTACCTCAACAATGGCACTGTCTAATGCAACACTCAGATATGCATTGGCTTTGGCAGATAAAGGCTATAAGCAAGCTTGCCTAGAAGATGAGTCATTATTAAAAGGTATCAATACTTTAGATGGTAAAGTGACTTATCAAGCCGTTGCAGATGCGCTGGGTTATGAGTATGTCGATGCAAGAACATTAATTGGTTAATGGTTTTGTAAAATAAAGTTTTTTAGGTGCTTTAAAATAGGTGCTTTAAAATAGGGTCTTAAAATAAAAAGGTGGATGAGATAAGTTTCTCTTCCACCTTTTTTATTGCTGTTATTTTAATTTTTTCTGATATCAGGACTGCTTGACCGCAAATAAAACCAGTCCCAATACAATCAGAGCAATACCCACCCACCCCAGTAAAGATGGTAATGGTGTGCCTAATAGCAGAACTCCACCAATAAGTGCAAATATCACTTCACTGGCTTGAGTGGCATCGACCCCTGCGACTTCCTGCGAGTTGTTTGCCTGTCCACGTGCATATAAAAATAAGCTAGTCGCAATGACACCTGAACATAATGCCACTAAAAAAGTATTAAATGCCTGCCCCATGCTAGGAAGTGCTGGCTGTATTACCAGAGCTAAAAGTAGCCAAAATGGTAAGCTACCAAGGGTCATTAACCAGACTTTATTAAAGGCGTTACTTACGCCATTATTTAATAGCTCAGTATCAATGGTTGGGATATGGCGTTGCCAAGAGGATGTTTGAGATGTTGCTGTGGGTTGGGTTTCTTGTTGGGTATGTCGCCCTTTGGCATTATGTGATGCTTGCCAGACTAACTGGTTACCAACTGGATAGCTAAAAGCTGCTACTAATGCTGGCAATGCCCCATATAGCAACACATTTTGTAAGTTTTGCCAGCTATTTAGGGCATGGCTCATATCAGGCTGACTGTGCAAGGCTTCGCTGATATTGGCACAAACAACCCCACAAAATATCATCAGTGCATAGACGATGATATCTTTCCCAAAACGTTGTCCAAATGCATATAGGACAAAAAGGCTGGCAACGACAGTAAACATAAAAGTTGAGGCAACCACCCAACCGCTGGCATGGTCGGCTGCATAGCAAATCCCTGCATAAAATAGCCCAAAGCCAATACCCCCTGTCACACACCAAAACTGCCAATAACGCCAAAATATAGACCATAACTCATGTATGCGTCGTAGACCATGTTGTGAAGCAATGATGGCAGACAGTAGTATCAGCATAAATATATAGCGTAGGCTTGCTGACCAAAACCAATGTCCACCAGAGACACTCATCAGTTCATTGAGAACAAAGGTTGAGCTAAAAAAAGCACCAGCCACCAACCCGAGCAAAATCAGTTTTATCATGAGGCATTATTCCTTTATTAGCCTTTTATGAACCCTATTTCTTTTGTCTATTTACCTTTGGCATCTGCCCAAATAATTTTATGTAACTGTAACTGAAAACGTACAGGCAACGCATCCTCTAATATCCATTCAGCAAGTTGACGAGCTAAGATAGGCACATCTCCTGTCTCTGTACTGACTTGGTCAATATTAAACATGGGTGAAAACCATACTGTCGCTACTTTTTGATGCAGTTGATACTCATATAGTTTTGCTTTTGCCCACTCGTAATCTTCTCGATTCATAATAACCAACTTTAGCTGGTCGTGTTGGGTCAAATAGTTTAGGTTTGACCATAAGTTTTTTTCTGCCTCACCACTGCTAGGGGTTTTGATATCCATCACCTTGCTGACAGGTGTTGGTACACGCTGTACAGATAAAGCACCTGCTGTTTCTAAAGAGATTTCATATCCTGCATCTAATAAGCGTTGCATTAAGACAATCGCATTGGGTTGGGCGAGCGGTTCGCCACCAGTGACACACACTCGCATACACGGATACTGGGCAATTTGTGTCATAATGTCTTCAATTGAATGACGCTTCCCTCCAGAAAAAGAATAAGTCGTATCACAATAAACACAGCGCAATGGACAGCCTGTTAAACGAACAAAAATCGTTGGCAAGCCTGAAGTAAGCGCTTCGCCTTGTAGTGAATAGAAAATCTCAGTGAGGCGTAGACCTGCTTGTGGGTCGGAGACAGGAATGGCTTGATGGCGTAAAAGTGGCGAGATAGCAGTCACTATAGAGATTCCTATAAAACAGTCAGTTAAGGTCAATAGACCTAAAGTGTGGCATATTATAAAGAGATAAATAAGAATATGCTCAGGATTTACTTACATATAGATGCATTATATTTTTATTCTAAAAAAGCCATTAGTTGTATATTTTATACCATATAAATATGTATGGTATATAAAAAAGGAAGTGGGATAGTAGTTTATTGATTTTTTAGCATTTTGTCATAAAAAACAACTGAATTATCTGTTAAAACAACAGAAAGAATTAATGTATTTAAAAACAACACAACGCTACAAATGAATATCAAGACACTCATTATAAATATTATATGATAGCACCTGTACTTATATTGGAAAATAAATGCCAATATCAACCATAAGTAAATAGTAAACTTTCAATGTATTATTTTAGGAGCTTTCTATGAAAAAGTTGTCCGCTTCGGTACTGGTTGCAGTTGCTACTTTAGTTGCAAGTCCTGTTGTTTTAGCTAATGCACCATCAAGTGCTTCAAAAACGGTCAATGTGCAGTTCCAGCGTGGTGCATCTAGTGCAAACTATACAGGGTCTGTCACTGGATATAACTATAATGAATATACGTTCCGTGCTAGAAAAGGTCAAAAATTGAAAGTAGACCTAGCAGGTGGCAATGTTACTCCATATTTGCGTCATCGTCGACTAAGCAACACAGTGAATATCGGTGAAAACTCTCCAGCGCTAGATGCAACGGGTGCGTATGTATTGCCTTATAATGGTGTTTATACCATTCGTATCACTCAGCCACGTGCGTCAGCTCGTGATGGCAGAACTCAGCAATACTCATTAAAGATTGCTATTCGTTAATGGCTCGTTGCCAAAATTGACCAATGAATTTACTGTATTGGTCTAAATAAAAAACACCATCTTAAAGATGGTGTTTTTTTATTGCTGGATAAAGTAAGAAGTTGTTTTATACCTACTATTTCATACCTACTAGATGATATTTTAGCTGTAGGAGTTTGTATTTGTGCAGTGATGGTATAAGCTATACATTAATTATTTTTAGTGATGAAAAATTATTATAGAGGTCAACGTCAGTGGATATTTTATTATTTATCAAAGCCATTATTATGGGCATTGTTGAGGGTATTACTGAGTTTCTGCCCATATCTAGCACAGGATATTTGATTTTATCTGCTGATGTCATGGATTTTTGGACAAAAGAAAAAGCAGATTTGTTTATTGTCGTTATCCAGCTTGGCGCTATTTTGGCGGTGATTTATAACTATTGGGGCAGGCTTTGGCATGCGTTTATGGGCTTGCTTACTGGAAAGGCAGAAGGTTTGGCAAATCCTCGTCAGTTGGGGCTAAGTTTGATTGTAGCAACTATTCCAGTGATGATACTGGGTTTTACCTTTGCTGATGAAATCAAAGCCTATTTGTTTAACCCATATACCGTTTCAGTGATGTTAATTATCGGTGGTTTATTGATTTTCTATGTAGAAAAACGCCCTAAAGCCATCATTGCAAAAGAGGCAGAAGACATTAACCTAAAAACGGCATTGATGATTGGTTTGTTTCAGTGTTTGGCATTAATTCCCGGAACATCTCGCTCGGGCTCAACCATTATTGGTGCGTTGTGGCTAGGTGTATCGCGTAAAGCGGCAGCAGAATTTTCCTTCTTTTTAGGGATTCCTGTATTAATTGGTGCAGGATTGCTTGACTTGCTCAAGCACAAAGATGCACTGACTAGCTCACAAGATTGGATGATATTGGGTGTGGGTACGTTGGTATCTTTTGTGGTGGCATTGTGGTGTATTCGTTGGCTAGTAGATTGGGTGTCTCGCCGAGACTTTACTATTTTTGCATGGTTGCGTATTGCTACGGGTGTTTTGGTGTTGGTAGCAGCATTGGTATTTGGCTATGATATTGAAGGGTAATGTATTGCATGATGAGCAAACAACCTAACATAAATACACAAGTAAATTGCTATCCACTAATTTATGCAAGTGGACACAATGGCGAGCAAGAAAAATTGCCAACAGTGGTTAACGAGCAACTGGCGGTTGTTTCTGATTTGATAGCCACACATCATTTGCCTATTAAACTTGATTATCAGCCAAGCAATATAAAACTGAGCCAAAAAAACCGCCAAAAACTTAGTGAGCAATATCAACAGCCATTATTGATTATTGATGAAAAAGGGCAGTTGTCACTACTTATTGAGGGTATGAGTGTCGCACCAAATTGGGCAAGTTTACAGCGACGTATTGTCAGTGCAGGACGTAAGTCAGAGCTGTTATTACAGGCAAGTAAGCTAACCTCAGAGTCTACGGTGATTGATGCTACCGCAGGCTTTGGACATGATAGCTTGATATTGGCAAGTGGTGGTGCAAGTGTCAGCATGCTAGAGCAACAGCCAGTATTGGCGCTATTATTGTTGGCTGAACAGCAGAAAATGGCAAAAGAAAAGAACTGGCAAAAACTGATGGCTCGGCTAAATATTGTTTGTATAGAGGCAAGCGATTATTTAGCATTAAAAAGCACACAAAAAGTCGATGTGGTTTATCTTGACCCAATGTTTCCTGATGACAGTTATGAAAATAGCCAAACGGGTAAAGGGGCAAAAGTTGGCAAACACATGCAGGCATTGCATGGTTTGGTTGCTCCGCCTAATCTGCAAGTACAACGGCAGTTATTAGATAACGCTTTATCTGTATTAAAACAGGGTGGGCGAGTGGTGGTCAAACGCCCTGTAAATGCCCCAAATTTTGCTGAACAGATGGCAGATGAAAGCTGGCAAAATGCAGTGATACGCTTTGATGGGTATTTTGCTAGGGGGATATGATGAAGATTAATCTAAGCCTTATTGCTGTGTATTTATGGCTAATTATGGTGGTGATAATGGTGGTTGTTTTATTTATAAAAAACATTGCCTATCGTCAACAAGTAACACAGCTCAAGAAGCGTTTGCAGGAGCTGGGTAGTCGTGAGCAGTATTTAGCTTATTTACGACAGCACTTACGTGATAAAGAGAAAGTATCTGCTATCAAAGCCTTACGCCAGAAATTTCCCGAGCTATCCTTGATTGAGGCAACACAGCTTTGGCAACAGGTCAATGAGGAACAAAACGCAGCAAATGATAAGTGAGCAAACATGATAGCCAATCAATCGTCCTTCAGCCTAAAAGATAAGCTTTATGCGTTTATTCAGCTTACCCGCTTTGATAAGCCTGTGGGTATTGAACTGCTTTTATGGCCAACACTTTGGGGAGTGATGCTTGCTGCGATGGGACAGGCACAAGCTACTGGTCAGATGGCAGGGTTGCCCAGTTTAAAGGTATTTGTGATTTTTGCAACTGGAGCGATACTCATGCGGGCGGCAGGCTGTGCGATTAATGACTTTGCTGACCGCAAAGTTGACAGTCATGTCAATCGTACTAAAGGACGACCTTTAGCAGATGGGCGACTGCGTGGGCGAGATGCAGTATGGACATTTTTGATTTTATCGTGGATTAGTGCCAGTTTGCTATTTTTTTTACCGGTGCAGGTTTTTTATTGGTCATTAATAGCAGTGGCATTGGCATTTATTTATCCCTTTATGAAACGTTTTACTCATCTGCCACAGGTATTTTTGGCAGCAGCCTTTGGTTGGGCAATTCCGATGGCATACGTTGCCATTCAAGGCTCGCCTGATATTTGGTGTTGGCTATTGTTTGTTGCCTATATGTGCTGGACGGTGGCGTATGATACCCAGTATGCGATGGCTGATAGGGCTGAGGATTTACAGATTGGGGTGAAATCCACTGCTATTTTGTTTGGACGCTTTGATGTGCTGATTATTGCTATTTTGCAAACACTATTTTTGTTGATTATGGGGATTGTATTTTGGCACTACTTTGCGCCTACTAAATTGGGGCTTATTCCTATTTTTGCGTTAGGCTTGGTAGCGATGATGTTTTCGAAACAGAATAAAAAATGTCTTAGCCGTGAGCCATTGCCATGCTTTCAAGCATTTTTAGCTAATATTTGGGTAGGACGTTATATATTTGCAGTGGTGGCAGTAAGCTGTGCTTGGCTAGCTTTGAGTGGTTAGTTTTGCATCATTAATGTTTATAATTTTAAGGATATAGAATATGGCAACAATACAACAAGAAATCTTGATTAAAGATGAGGCAAGTAAGATTTTTTTATTTGATGAAGTCTATACATTTAGGGCGGCTCAGGAACAGGCAGAAAAAAAGAAGCTTAATGCATTTGGTATGATGGCAAAGCTTAACCCATTAAAAAGACCAAAAGAAGATACAGTTCAGCTGTCTCGTATTGATCGTCGTCTTGAGCCATTTTGGCATATTGAGGCGGTTAAGTCTGTAGATTATGATTGTCAAATTACCTATCAGGTACCCGTACATAATCCCTTTGTGCAGTCTATCCAGATAGAGGGGGAGACATATGAGGTGACTCGCAATAAAGAGAAAGCGCGTATTGACATTCCTGCGCTGGAGTCATGTCATCGTAAAATATATTATGATCGACTCCTTGATGGTCTAAAACGTGATATCAGAGCAGAAGTATTTGCCAGTTATGCGGAAAAGTATAAATTTGAAGAGATAAGTAGGGTAGAAGAAGGTAATAATGTCATTGAGCCATTACTGCCACAACAGGCGGCGATACAGCAAGCGTGTGCGGTATTAAATAGTGAAGCGGTGAATGCTCATGATGTTCATAAAAATAGCATTGTGTTTGAAAAGTTGTATTTATTTTTAGTTCCTGTTTTTGCTTTTGAGTTTGTGTGGGGAACGGCTGATAAGACAGGTGTGATTGAGGTCAATGGACTAACAGGAGATGTTATTGAAAACGGTGAGTGGTACAAAGATAAAATTAACCAGCTGTTAACTCGGGAGATGTTAGTAGATATTAGTGCAGATTTGGCAGGAGAGCTGATTCCTGGTGGGAGTATTGCTGTGAAGGTTGTGGGTAGGTTAGCAGATAGCCAGCGCGCTACATCCAACCAATAAATGTAGCAAAGTAGTTCAGAGCCTAAAAGGGATATCATTGTATGATGTGTGTATGAGTACAGGTTTTTAACAAGAGGGCGAGCTGTATGCAATGTGGTACAGTTCGCCCTTTTTGTTATTTTCTTATAACTTTTATGAAACTACTTATTATTTGTTGGTCTATGTTTCTTGTCGTCTATTGTTGTACCACAACTTCTGCTTCGGCACTAATGGCATTAAAGTTGACAACCTTGCCATTTTGTACCAAGTCAACTGAGCCACCGCCACCATGACTGACCAGCTCAATACTACCATCTGTTGAGCGATAGGTAGGGTTATTGCCTTGTCCTTCCGGTGCTGTTAGTAGTATTTTTTTACCAGAAGGTAGGGTAACGTTCGCCTGTAGCTCATCAATGGCAGAGGTTTGGAATGTTACCTTAAGCGTTTCACCAGACTCACTGCGATAGTCCACATCAGTAATTTGAGCTTCTTTGGTAATGTCATCTGCTATCATTTCTGTTTGTTGTCCTCCAGCTTCTTGGGAGATGGGAGGTAGGTCATCATTGCTTAGTACTTCTACTTCGGTGACTTGAGTTTCTGGCTCTGTTAAGTCTGTTGATTCAGTGGTTTGAGGTGTGGTCACCTCTGCTTCTGTAGACAAGTTGTCCTGCTCACTATTTTCTGGTGGTGTGATTTTGGTGATTTTGATATCTTCAGAGCTGTCACTATCTGGTTGCTTTTCACAGGCGGCTAAAGTGCAAATGCTCAGTAGGGCAACTGAACAGATACGAAAAATAGAATATCCTGCCGTTGGCAATGTTGATTTCATAATTTATATCCGCGTTGAGGTTGTGTTTTAGAGTGATAGTTGCTGGTTATTTAACCATAAATCAAGAGCTTGAACAATTGCTATTGTATATAGCAACCTGTCAAAGAAAATCTCAAGCATTAGCGTGAGTAATGTCAGAGCATTAAGCCGAAAAGACAATTGTTATAGTTGGTTTAATACAAGTTATAGTTAAGGATAGGAAGTTCTTTAGAAGTGTTATAAGATTGGAGTTTTCTAGTCGGCTTCATACAAGACTGGCACAAAGTCAAACTTGCTTGCAGTACCTGCTTTTATAAGAACAGTTACACCTTCGCTCGTTTTCTTTGTCACGGTATTATCTTGAGTTGGCGATAGTACTTTATAGCGCTTATGTTAGGGGATATTTTATGGCATTAACGACTCGCCGTGCTTCAATTGGGCTGATTGTAGGCTGTATCATTTTTGGATTGGGCAGTTTGATTGTAGCACATGTACAGGTCGGTGGTTATGCCATGTCATTTTGGCGTTTAGCGGTAGCAGGTGTGGTATTTACCATTTTAGCTCAGCTAAAAAAGCCAACTGATGCTCAGATGCTATCTAATACATCATCATGTAAAGCGCAATTATGTAAAACACAGTCACGTAAAGCGCGGGGATATGCTCTATTATCAGGGGCACTGTTGGGTCTGGACTTGGCATTATGGCATGAAAGCATTTATGCCGTTGGACCGGGTATCTCTACATTACTCAATAGTTTGCAAATTTTCTTTTTAACGGCCATTGGTTTTGTCTTTTTTCATGAGAGATTATCATTTCTACAGTGGTTTAGTTTGTTATTGGCGATGTTTGGTGTGGTGATGATTGCCAGTCCTGAGTTTGCACATAACCATCAGGCAGCGATTGGTTTTATTACAGGAATTAGCTCTGGTGCGATGTTAGCACTGTCGATGTTGTTTATTCGTCTTACCCATGAGGCACAGCCAACCCCTATTTTACAATTGATGCAACGCGTGAGTATTGGGGGCGTGTTAGCAATGATAATACCAATGTTGTGGTTTGACTCAGGGCATATACTGCCCAATTCTATGGCAGAGGTTGGCTGGATTGTGATATATGGTACTGTTATGCAGTGTTTAGCATGGGGGCTGATTGCTTATAGTATTCCAAAACTATCATTGAGTATTACTGGGTTATTATTACTTAGTGAGCCAGTCGCAGCACTGTTAATAGACTATGTGTGGCTACATAAGCCAATTAATATGATGCAATGGATTGGTGCAGGACTGACCATGTTGGCAATTTATCTGGGCTCATTAAAACCAAAATCAGCACAATCAAAGCAACATACTCCAAAGTTGCGTCGTTATCGTATTCGGGCAAAAGTAAAGGAATGATTTATACTGAGTGGTATGATTAACAGATATTGCCATCAGTTTGAGAAAACTCAATTCGTGAATATATTGTTACTTTAATGACAGAGAGTCACTTTTCATGCCACTATCTTGGTATATCTGCTCTAAATATAGCTGGCTAGCAAGTAGTTTATCAACGACACCACTTTGGCTTTGCATATTGAGTCGTTTGCTAAAGTCCAAAATGGATTGTAGCTGTGTCATCACCACATCATAGCTGGTAGCGTTTAGCTGTTTATTGATAATGACAGAGTTAGCATAGTTTTTATCAAGTTGTAGATAGTTGTTAATAAGCTCAGGAATACGAATATCAATCAGCTTATTTAGTGTAAAGAGTTGTGATTCAGTGAGTTGCTCATGGTGTGTGGATTCATACTGCTCTCCAATCTCATCCATGATAAGGCGAAAGCTCTGTGGCACATTCTGGCTATGTAATAGTTTGACATAAGGATGCTGTTTCGAAAACTGAATCACTGGTAAGTTAGAAGTGGTTATTTTTGTATCATCTGTATGACTATGATTAGGTTGAGTCGTGTTAGTTTGGTTTTGCTTGGCTTGAGCAAGGGCCTGTTGTTGTAAATATTGACGATGACGTTGAGCCATATCCTTTTGTTGATGGATACTGCGCTCTTTAAGTACAAAAAATAAAGGTACAACCAAGATAAGGCTGAGTAGAATCAGTAGAGCAACAAACGACATAATGGCTCACAGTAAGTATTTTATATGTTTATATGAGTAGTATTTAGACCCTAGTAGCGGATGATGAATCAAATATCTATTTACTTATTACCATGATAAGATAAAGTAAAGCCAGTCACAACTACCTAATGATTGATTGCTAACTATTAAGACTATAAATCATATGACGATATATGATACGCAAATATAATGAGTTAGGATAAATAAGGATAACCATGAATAACCCTATTGATAGAAATCAGCTAAGTGCCTATCAGCCAACAGCCGCTTATGTGGGGGCATCTTGGGCAGTGATGCTTGTTGGAATTTTGGCATATTTATTTGGCTTATGGAATGCAGCCAGTATGCAAATGAATGAAAAAGGCTATTATCTGGCAGTATTGGCATTGGGTTTATATGCTGCTATTAGCTTGCAAAAGACATTGCGAGATAAATCTGAAGGCATACCAACCACAAACTTATATTATTGGATTAGTTGGGCTGCTTTGGCATTATCGGTGGCATTAATTATTATAGGTTTGTTTAATGCAGAAAGTTTGAGTTTAAGTGAAAAAGGGTTTTACTTAATGTCATTTACTATGAGTTTGTTTGCTGCGATTACCATTCAAAAAAATACTCGTGATACAGCCCAAATCCAAGCCTTAGTTGCACCAGACTCGACAACAGGTGCAAATACAACACATTTAGTAGAGCAACAGTCATCAGAAGAAGGCTCATTATTTGGTAGCATTCGCTCTAAAATGACAGATAAATAAAAACTGAATTTAGAGTCTGTCTAAATTTGTCAACTACATTAATTTATCAACTACAAACTGTAGGTTTATTACTCAGCTAAAGGTGTCTGTAATCTGGCTCTATGTGGTGATAGACGTGCTAACATATCTCTACTTAGGGGTGCAAAACTTCCTGTCATTTGGTCGGCTAGGGCTTGCGCACATAGTGGAGAGAAAGCAAAACCTTTTGAGCCCATACCACATAGTGTCCAGACTTTTCCTTGTGTATCAAGCTGACCCAGAATCGGATGGTAATCAGGGGTTTGGGCGCGAATACCTACACGAGACTGCCAGTCACGACTATCATTACTAATGACTTTTTCCAGCGCAGGAATGGCTGTCACCAATTTTTGGCGGTTGCTGAGTTGTTCATTTTCTCGGCTATCTATACTGGTGTCATTACGCACAAAACTTGCCCCAAAGAGAAATTGCGGTTTTCCTACCATAACAGTATTGTTATGGGCATCTATGGGCTGAGCATCGAATAAAGCGCAGTATCCGCCATACTTAAGAGGCAGTTTGGGGAGTTGTGCCAGTTGTTCTGTGCTTGGTGTGAGCCATGATAACTGTCCACGAATAAGCCGACATTTAAAAATACGTTTATCTAATAGGTGGCTATGATTTCCTGCACTGATAATGACAGCATCAGTAGAAGATTGGCTAGATTCTTGTTGCTGTGTTTTTTGTTGTGATTGAGTGTTAGTGTTTATACAGTGAAGCAAGAGTCCTTCTTGATAGGGTTGTATCTCTTGTACTTGATATGGTTTTAGAGTAATGAGTGGATGTGCCAAAATAATATTGGCAAGTGCCATTGGGTTAACTAAGCCTGCTTGTGGTAAGTAAAGATTATCTAAAAGGGGCTGTTGTTGCAGACCTGTATATTTTTTTGCGTCATCCTCACTGAGTGTGGTTGCCATACCATCAGGATAATCAGCGATTTGTTGGGTATCAACATTTGCTTTGAGTAACAAGTCTAGCGTTGCTGTGGCTTCAAAGACAGATGTTTTTTCTGGGTTTTTGGAGTTTAACTGTTGATAATAGCGTTGACTGTATAAATACCCCATACTGTGGAGGTGTTCTGCAATATGGTGAATGGGTGTCATTTTTGGCGCAAGTAAGGCACGTGGATTGCCTGATGCCCCTGATAAGGGTGCATTTTGCTCCAGTATGGTGACTTTAATACCCCGATTTGCTAATGCCCAAGCAGTGCTCAACCCTGCAATACCTGCCCCAATAATACTGACATGATGAAGTTGCCTAGGTTGTGTTTTTTGTAATAGCTTAGCAAGGTTATTTGTAGTATTGCCATTTTTGTGGTTATTTTCAGAGTTACAACTTTTCTCAGAGTGGTTGTCTAGGTGATTCAGTTGGTTGTTAGTTAGGGTAGCAGTGAGCATCTCACGCTTACGTCCAAAGCCTTTAACTTTTTGGATACTAAAGCCGATATCTTTTAAGCCTCGTTTAACCACGCCAGCACAGCTAAACGTTGCTACTGTGGTTGAATAAGCTGATAAGCGTTGTATTTGGCTAAAAATCTGCTCTGCCCACAAAGACTCATTACATGATGGGGCAAAGCCGTCCAGAAACCACGCATCAATATAAGCGCCATTATCATTGTTTAGCTTTGCTAGGTTATCACTGGCATCACCAAGCCATAAATCCAATGTGACATCATCTTCTAAGTGTAAACGATGACAGCCTGCCACTAAAGTTGGATATAGTGTCAGCAGTTGTTCAATTAAAGAGGATAGACTAGGGTCTTTTTCTTGCCAGCATTGTAGCGCACGCTTTAAATCAGCATGGCTTAAAGGATATTTTTCAAAGCTGATAAAGTGCAATCTAGGTTGTGGTCGTTTATCTGTTTGTTGTTGCTGTTTAAGCTGTCGCCATAGTTGCCAAGTTGCTAATAAATTAAGACCTGTACCAAAGCCAAGCTCAGCAATACTAAATGTGGGGTTGTTAGAATATGCTGGTGCTGTTAGATGAGATAAAAAGCGTTCGGGCAAGTGGTTTTGCTGGACAAAGACATAGCGTGATTCATTTAACCCATCACTGAGTGAATAATAAACATCTGCAAAGTCGATTGATACAGGTACAACATTACCCATATCATCTTCTCGCCATTCAAGGCGTGCGGGTGTTATAGGTGCAGTAGTCACAATGAAGGCATCTCTTATGTTTAGGGCAATAGATACATCAATAATTAGCAGTTACCAACGCTCACGACGAGAAAAAACCAGCCAACCTATAAATATTCCCACCAGTAGACCTGTAACAACAGTAATAGCACCATATAAAAATAGTTGTCCACTACGCTCATTCACCAAGACATTAACTTGCGTTTCTAAATCGTTGACATCTCTTTGAAGCTGGGCATTACGGCTCAGTAATTTTTGGTTAGCTTCTGATAAGTCATTGGCACTGGGCTGTAACTGGCTGGCAAGTGTTTGCTCATCAGCATTGGCTGGATTATTGGAGGTATTATCACCATTAGCGTTATTAACTTGGTTATTATTAAATGGTGTGCTTGGTCGAGGTGCAACTTGTGGGTCAACATTTTGGGTGATGACGGTCGTATTGTCAGTCTGGTTGACTGGATTGACGGTCACCTGTGGCTCAGCCATTGCAGTGCTACTTAGACACAATAAAATAATAGTGGTTATAGCACCGCATAGCTGTGCTAGAAAAAAAGCACGATTGGTAAGATGAGGTTGGGTAGTAAACGCAGTCATAAGAGATTAAGATTCCGTATTGTCTTGAGGCGTCGGCAACGCTTGAATAAATGGTTTGACATCAACATGACTATAAACCCCAGCTTGTAAATAAGGCTCATCATTAACCCATGCTTGTGCTGATTCCAGATTATCAAAATCAGCAATTACAACACTTCCTGACATCTGAGGTTGTCCATGAGTGATGGGAGTAGGTCCAGCAATGATAAGACGCCCTTGTGCTTGCAAATCTTGTAGACGGGCAATATGTGCAGGACGTGTTTGCTGACGGCGTTCGGCTGATTCTGCAACGTCATGTCCAATGATAACAAATAGTGACATGATGGTTTTCCTTTCTATTTTTTATTTAAGGTGTATTGAATTTGAATATTTGAACATTAGGGTGTTGTCAGCTTGGAGAGCCATAATAGTAATTTACCAGACCCTAGTTATTCTTTGCCTTTTTCTACTAAATCTGGATTGAGATGATTTTTTAATGCGACAAACTGCCCAATCATAAATACCAACATAAAGGGTATCCAACCATAGGTCTTAAAGTTAATCCACGTTTGCTCTGAGGTATAAAAGGCAAAGTAATATTGTAAAAATGCCATGAGTACAAAATAGACTGCCCATACTAGGGTTAGCTTATTCCAGCCAGAAGCAGAAAGGGTATAGATACTCTTCATAGCAAGTTGTAATAATGGACGCTTAATCAGTACACTACCAACCAGTGCCACAGCAAACACACCATTAATCACCGTAGACTTCCACTTTAAGAAAATATCATCTTTTAATAGTAAGGTTAGACCACAAAAGAAAATGGTCAAAATTAAGGTGACCCATTGTTGTTTGTCCAGTTTACCTTTTTGCTTGATGAGATGTAAGACATAAACCACCAACGTGGCGATAAGTAGAGCGCCCGCACCTGCCAAAATGCCATATTGTTTGGAAGCAAGAAAAAACGCAATCAGTGGAATAAAGTCTAATAAGGCTTTCATGATAAAAGTAATGACCAGATAGATAAATGTAGTGCGTAGTTTACACGTCTCACTCTATAAAAAAAAGATATCATGACAGAATAGCCAGCCTGCGATTCATTTGCATTATTTTAGAAATAAAAATACACTCTTTATAGACAATTGAAAACGATGATTTTATATGACAGTAAACTTAACAGAAATCCAAAGACAGACAGATTTACATAGCCATAGTACCTGTTCTGATGGAACATATAGTCCTGAAGAATTATTAAAGCTGGCTAGTGAAAGACAAATTCGTGTCTTTGCACTAACTGACCATGACACATTAGCAGGGTTGGCACAAGCACAAAGCAGTGCTCAAAAATATGGTATTCAACTGATTAGTGGTGTTGAAATTAGCTGTCAGCATACACTGACAGGGGGGTATGGTAAAAATAAGGCAAAAGATAAAGTCATTCATGTATTGGGTTTGGGTTTTGATGATTTTGAGCAGATGAACCAGACCTTACAAAATATTCAAGATAGCCGAGCCAATAGAGGACATGCCATTGTTGAAAAGTTAGCACAGATAACAGACGTGCCAGTCGATGAGCTTTGGCAAGCAGTATTGCTAAAAGCTGATGGCAATGCACAAGCAGTTGGACGAGCGCATATTGCTAAAGTACTGTATGAAAGAGGCATTGTTAAAACCATGCAACAGGCGTTTGATAAGTATCTGGCAGATAATAAGCCCGCTTATGTTGCGATTGAGACATTAAGTATGGCAGAGACCATTGAGCTGATTCATAGTTGTGGTGGTAAAGCTGTGTTGGCACACCCCACGCGCTATCAACTCTCAGCGACACGAGTACGTAAACTCATTGCTGATTTTGCGACATTGGGCGGTGATGCCTGTGAGTTGCCCAGTAGCCAAGAGCCAATAAGCACTCGAAGAATGGTTGACCGTAGTGTTGCTGAGCATGGGTTAGCGGTTTCTATTGGCAGTGACTTTCATGGGGCAACCATGCCGTGGCGTAAATTGGGTGATGTGCCAAAAATTGAGCCAGAACAACGTCTTGTGATAGCAGATATGCTTAATAAGTAAATTAAGTAAATATTGGCACATATATTGCATTATTTATATGTTGCATAAGCATATAATCTATTGATATACACTTAGATTATTGTATTTTCTCATTATTTTTAAAACCCTGAATGTGTAAGCTAAAACTAATCATCTTTTAAGATGTTTGAGGTAAGCGCCAGCATTATGGGTTATGAAGATTTAAGTTCGCACTTCTTACTTATTTATCTTAGTTATGAGATTTAAATTTTTCTAAGATAAGTGACTGTTAGCATGAAGCTATTATGACTATGATTATTGATACGTATCGTGATGTGCGAGCTTATTTGTCACAAATCTTTTTAGATTGGCAACCAACTGATAAAGCTGCATTATTTGGTATGTTGGTGCTGATTGAGATTCTCATGCACTGGCTATGGTTATTAGCCATATGGATATTTGAGTCAAGCGTTATTCCTTTTGTGGATGTTAGTCTGATTCCGAGCTTATGGATAGGCTGTAGTCTATTTATTTTTATATTTGTTGGTTTTGTCAAAAAATTTGCCAGTATTAAGCAAGACCCTCAGGCAGTGTATCTGTATCAGTTTCTTCTGTTTTTTACCTACTGTATTTATATGGCTATTGTCATCAAGTTGGTAGGGCAGGGCAGTTTAGTCTCTGGTGTGGCATTGATGGGTGGCACTATTTTGGCAATGATGCTAATAGATCGTCGTATTGTCTGGTGGGGATTTTTGATTCAATGTGTATTGATTATGGCATATATTAGCTTGCCTTATTGTCATGTTGAACTGCCATCGTTAAAGCGTACGATTTTATTCACAGTATTATATGAAGAGAAAAGCACTCAGGATATTGTATGGTGGACATCTGAGCTGTCAGTTGCTCGTTTGCCTGAGTTAATGCCTCAGCGTGGACAATTATTTTGGTATCTTTGTTATATTTATTTTGCTTTGCCCAAAGCAATTTTGATTATTTATGTCATGAGGCAGTTATTAGAAGTATTCGATGCAAACAAAGCCAGCTTTCAGTACAAAGCTGAGCATGATGATTTAACCGACTTAAAAAATCGATTTAGTATTTATGAGTGTATGCAACACCAAATTTGCCATGAATCCAATCATGAGGATTTGAGTATTATTTTGATGGATCTGGATCATTTTAAGCTGATTAATGATCATTATGGACATTTGGTTGGTGATATGGTGTTGAAGCGAGTTGCTATGTTATTAATGAATCGACTACCAAGCTCTTGTACTGCTGGGCGATATGGTGGCGAGGAGTTTTTGTTAGTATTGCCTAACTGCCCACAGTCATTGGCAGTAGACATTGCCAATGAGCTATGTGAGGCACTGGCAGAGATGCCTCTAGTTGTTGATATGGATACAACGGTTTCTTTGACTGCCAGCTTTGGGGTCTCTACACTACAGATACAGGATGTACAAAAAGCACAGCAACATTGTCAAGTGATGGTGAGCTCTCAGAAAGCATCAGAGTCAGAGGTAGTCAGCAATACCAGTGCCGTAGATGATATACTTAAACGCTTGGTAGGGCAGGCAGACAAGGCGTTATATCAGGCAAAGTCTTTAGGGCGTAATCAAGTACAGGCAGTTGGGTTTTATGATACTGTGCCTCATGATGCGACATAAATACGATGCTATACAAGGTTGTTGTAAGTGGTAGAGTCATCGTAGGTGATAATGACTCAATATGTACCATAAAATATGGCACATATTGGAGAGTTTTGCTTGTTTATTTTATGATAACTTTTCAGGTTGTATGAGTGCGCTTAGAACACTGGTGGCATAACTGCCAGTAGGTAAACAAAAGTACAATTTTAGGCTGGGTTTATTTTCTGTTTGCTCTGTTATCCAGTGCCATGTTAAGTTGTGAATACTGAGGCGAAGAGGACGGCGACTGGATTTGATACCTTGTTTTTCAATAGCGGTTGCCAGTCGTGATAGCAGTTCATTATTTTGGACAGTTTGGATTTCTAGCTCTTTTGCACTACCTTGTATTTTGTCATTTTTTACTCCCCACATTACTCCTGTTGGGTGAATGTCACCTGTTATTAATCGCTGTGTTAAGGTTGCATCTAGCATTTCGCTGGCAAAGACTGAGCCAGTCCCATCAAGATTAAACACATCACCGTCCATACCAGTGTTCCATGTCTTATTTTGTACACGAGCAGCTAAAATTTCATTAAAAATTAGGCTACGGGCCGATGATAAAAGTAGTGATTGCATATCACGGCTTTTCTTAGGGTGAGGTTTTCTTCCATGAATCGTTCCATTCTCTAGCCATTCTAAGGCTTGTTGAATATTATCTCCATCACGTCCAAAGCGTTGCTCACCAAAATAGTTGGGAATACCCATGTCTGCAAGTTGTTGTAATTGAGCATCAATGGCATCCATGTCACCTGCTACATCTCTTAATGTGATGATAAACTCATTGGCTTTATGTGTGCCTCGATTTAGCTTTTTATGATGCCAGTGTGTTTCGATTACTTTTGCATATTCTTGTTGCTCTGTATCTTCTAAAAAGAAGGTGGTATCGGGCAAGTTTTGTGTGGGCAGGCGGAGGCTAAACCATTGACGAGTAATGGCATGACGGTCTTTAAGCCCAGAGTAACCAATATCACGCCTAGGTATATTTGCCCATTTGGCTAGTGCATTAATAACAAATAGCGTATTCATTCCTTGTTTTTCGATGAAAAGCCAGAGGTGTTCTCCATTACCACTAAAGTCAATAGTGAGTATTTCATTGACAATAAAGTCTGCGGCTCTTTGTTTGTAGTGTGCTGAGGTGATGGTTGCTGTGGTTGGTTGTGGCAATTGATTGGGGGTTATGGATGGTGTGGTATCGTTGGTGGTGTGCTTCATAATTGCTCACAGGGTCTAATCTATAGTTGTTAATTTATAAATAAAAATAAAATAGCCCAATCCATTGTTTGTATGGATTAGGCTTTTTACCATCATAAATGATATACAGTTATGATGGCTGTTGTTTGGTTGGTATTGCTTTATACAATTTGATATAAAGCAATTTAGTTTAACATTAAATAATATTAAATATGATTTAAGGAAGCTTTGACTCAATAACTGATAGACGGTATTTACCAGATTCTTCAGGGTCATAAGTGGTGACCATTAATACACCTTTACCATCACGGTCTAGAGTGATTGTTAGTTGAGAGTTGCTATCCTCAGCATCATAATCATCCGAGTCTTCATTTACATCATCATTTTCTAATGAGGTGTTAAATTTACCGTTGGCATTATAGCCCCAGCGTAGATAAGCATCAAAATCATTAGAGTCTAAGTTTACTTGTACACGCTGTCCTGGTTGACCTTGGATACGATACGCATCAAAGTAGTAATCACCTTCATATAATGGCTGATTGGTTCTTAGTTCACCTTGTGTCGCAGTGCCAACACGAATGGTCTTGGTTGGATTAACGACTAAGACAGCATTGAGAGGTTGCGTGCTAATGGTGTAGCTACCAGTTTCCAATGGGTCATAAGAGGTTGCTTTAATCAGTGCTTGTCCTCTGGCATCTAGTTGGACTTTAAGGCGCGCATTTGAGTCATCTAAAGAGTCATCATCATAATCTATTCTGTCTAAATCTGAATCAACAAGTTCTAGATAGCTGTCAATATCATCAGAGGTCATTTTGACATTGACAAAGGCATTAGGCTGTCCTGATATTCTATACAGTTGATAATATTTTCCATCATCATCTGTAGCGCTATTTTGTTGTAGTTGCGCTGTGCGGTTGCTGCGTGTTGTTAGGTTTTGAGGACTACTAGTTCTGGCAGGTGGTAGACGTTTGGCTTCTAAAGTATAACGACCATATTCTGTATCTATCATGCCAGCTCGGATATAGGCATTACCACCTTCTGGAATAACATAGAATAGACGGCTATTTAGCTCATCACCACCGTCATCATCACTTTTACAGTCATCACAGTACGGGTCATTCTTTGCATCGCTACCAACAATTAGGTATGGGTCAAAGTCATCTGATTTTAATTCAAATAGTACACGTTCTCCAGGAACACCTTGGTATAAGTATAGCTGATATGGGGTGTTGTCACTTTCATCACGAGGACTACTTGTGGTGATGTTACCAGTAATAGGAGCACCAGCACGAAGTCCAGTGACAGCTTGAGCTGAGGTGGCTGTTAACATAGATGCCATGGCAATAGAAGTAGCCAATACAGAGAGTTTTGATAAGTGGCTTAGCTTTGCAAATGAAAAGCGGTATTGTTTTTGATATGAAGATTGCATACTGGTGCTCCAAATTTGATTATTGTTGATGTTTATTGCTCTAAGTTTATCACTCTAAGTAATGACGTTTTATTGTCAGTGATGGGTTAGAGTTTTGGATAAGACCATATTATCTATAGTCATTTAGCATATCTGCTTATTGCAATATAGCAAACATTTGTACTTTTTAAAATCTTTCTGTTAACGTTGATAAGTTATATTTGATGGCATCAAAGCAGATGTCTGTCTGAAAGCCTCGATACTGTAAGAAGCGAAGCTGTTTTGCTTTATCTTTTGCTGTGCTGGGAATAGCATCGCCATATTTTTTTACGCGTGCCTCAACAGCTAGTTTAAGCCAGTCGACGCCTTCTACCAGTTCATTTTCAGAGACGACGTCACAAAATGCGTCTGATTCTGCATTTGCCATATCAATCAGCTCATCAATATTGCAAGGTATGGCGACTTGACGTTGATAAAAGTCTTGTTTGATACGAGTACGTCCTCTGCGCTTACGAATACCTTCACGAATCAGCATCAATGCGGTGCGCATATCACTTTGATAACCTTTTTCGGCAAACTCTTGTAATAATTCATCAATTTTTTGAGGGTCTTGGTCTTTGTCTAGCAGTTTTTGTTTTAGCTCTGCCGCTGAGTGTTCTCGTCGTGAGAGATAATAAAAGGCTAACCAACGTAAGCGACTTTCTGCCTTTATTTTCTCTTTTTCAGCAAGACGTTGCTCAGGGGTTTTTAAGTATGCTTGTAGTGCCTCTGGCAAAGTATCAATGTTAGGGGTATCTGTACTTTTTTTTGGTTTTTGGGTGATATGAGGCTCTTGAGTGTCTTGAGCTATACTTTCCTGTGTGTGTGAGGTGTGAGATGGGTTGCTGAGAATCTCTTTTAATGTCTGCTCTGAAGGTGGTTGATAGACTGGGCTGGATTGATGGTTCGTGTTTGTTGTGACGGCTGATAGCTTTGATTTAGAGCCTACTTTTTTTGATGATTTTGCTTTTGTTTTTAATGTGGATTTTGGGTTATGTTGCCATGCCTTTTTTGGCTGGTCAGTATGTTGTTTTGTATTTGTGGTTTTGTTTTTTTTAGATGGCGTTGTATTAGCGCTTTTTTGAGAATGTGGGTCTTTAGCTTGCTCTTGTTCAGCCAAGATTTCTGCTAAGGTTTTGATTTGCATGGTGTGTCTTGTGTGATTTACCAGTTATAGTCAAAGAGCTACAGATGAAGAATTAAGAGCTTATAGTGAAGGGCAGTCTCTCTTAATTCTTCATTCATAGTAGCGTTAGGGTTTATAGCTCTGCAGATGGATCATCATGATCTTGTGTATTATCTTGTACTTCTGACTCATTGTTATTTGAAGCAGCGCCAGTATTGCTGCTTAGCTTTTCGGCACGTACTTGGGCCTCTATTTCTTCAGCAATAGCTGGGTTGTCTTTTAGGTACTGCACAGAGTTGGCTTTACCTTGCCCAATTTTGCTATCACCATAGCTATACCATGCACCTGCTTTTTTTACGATGCCAATATCAACTCCAAGGTCAATCACTTCTGCCAGATGGTTTGTACCTTCACCATAGGTGATTTCGAACTCAGCTTGGCGGAATGGCGGTGCCATTTTGTTTTTGATGACTTTGACACGAGTCTGGTTACCGACAATATCATCACCATCTTTAACTGAGCCGATACGACGGATATCCATACGTACAGAAGCATAGAATTTTAGGGCATTACCACCAGTTGTGGTTTCAGGTGAGCCAAACATTACCCCAATTTTCATACGAATCTGGTTAATGAAGATAACCATACAGTTTGAGCGTTTGGCATTACCAGTAATTTTACGCAAAGCTTGGCTCATTAGGCGGGCTTGCAAGCCCATATGACTGTCACCCATTTCGCCTTCAATTTCTGCTTTTGGAGTTAGGGCCGCCACAGAGTCAATGACAATCATGTCAATAGCACCTGAGCGTACGAGCATGTCAGTAATCTCTAGTGCTTGCTCACCATTATCTGGCTGAGAGACCAAAAGATCATCTGTATTTACCCCAAGTTTGCGAGCATAGATAGGGTCTAGAGCATGCTCTGCATCAATAAATGCACAAGTGCCCCCTTGTTTTTGACATTCAGCGATGGCTTGTAAGGTTAGGGTAGTTTTCCCTGAACTTTCTGGACCGTAGATTTCGATGATACGCCCTTTGGGTAGTCCACCAATACCTAAAGCGATGTCTAACCCAAGTGAGCCAGTTGATACCACGTCTACATCAAGTGTGGCAGAATCATCACCTAAGTGCATGATAGTATTTTTGCCAAATTGCTTTTCAATTTGACCTAATGCAGCTTTGAGTGCTTTTGCTTTATTTTCGTCCATAATCGTGTCCTATGTCATATATCATGTTAGTTGATTTAGATAGCTAAATTGAATTGTATCTGTATGTGTTGATGTCATTATATGCAAAGCCTGCTTGAGAAGATAGGGGTAAAATCACACTATGCGACGCCTGATGACGTATTATGCAGTCTTAAATAAAAAATAAGCTGTATGAGATGGTTTCATACAGCTTAAAAGTTAGCATTATTAATGACTTACTGTTTTATTTAGTATTTTGTATTTAGCCAAGTATAGAGACTAGCTCTCCTTTGACCATATGTGGACTAACAAACTCAGTAATTTTTATCTGTACAAATTGTCCAATAAGCTCAGATGTTGTTGCTTCTTCACCTTTGGGGTTAGCAAACATCACTGAGCGAGTATTGTCTGCTGTACCTAATAAATGATCTGGGTGACGGTCGGCAACTTGTTCTACTAAGACTCGAACAGTTTGTCCAACCATCTCTTGGGTCTTTTTGAGGGTAGATTGTTTGATGACTTCTTGAAATATGGCTAAGCGTTGTTTTTTGGTATTTAGGCTGACATCATCATATAGCTCGGCTGCGGGCGTACCAGGACGTTTTGAATAAATAAAGCTATAAGAGTGGTCAAAATCTAAGTCTTTTGCGAGTTGTAGTGTTTCTTGGAAGTCCTCTTCAGTTTCACCGGGAAAGCCAATGATAAAGTCACTAGAAAGGTGTATGTCTGGGCGTACAGCTTTGAGTTTATTGATTTGGTTAATATATACATCAATGGTGTGATTACGCTTCATAGCAGCTAAAACTTTATTTGAGCCACTTTGTACTGGTAGGTGCAAATGTGAGACCAGTTGTGGTAGCTTTGCATAAGCATCGATGATGTCATCAGTGAACTCAAGTGGATGACTGGTGGTATAGCGAATACGTTCAATACCATCAATATGTGCGACATAATGCAACAACTCAGAAAAACGGCAAATACTACCGTCATCCTTCTCACCACGATAGCCATTCACATTTTGTCCTAGTAGAGTGACTTCACGCACGCCCTGCTCAGCAAGACTGTCAATCTCTGCTAAGACATCATCAAGTGGGCGAGACAGCTCTTCACCACGAGTATAGGGTACGACACAAAACGAGCAGTATTTTGAACAGCCTTCCATAATAGAAACAAAGGCACGAAACCCTTCTACAGTAGGCTCAGGCAGAAAGTCGAATTTCTCAATACTAGGAAAAGAAACATCTACTGTACCAATACGATTTTTTGGTGCAATATGTTGCTGTTTGGCAGACTTTTCATATAGCTCAGGTAAACGGTGTAATGTTTGAGGGCCAAAAACCATATCAACATAGGGTGCACGTTGCTGAATATTATCGCCTTCTTGAGAGGCAACACAGCCACCAACACCAATGACTAAGTTTGGATTCTTTTCTTTTAACTTACGCCAACGACCTAACTCAGAAAACACTTTTTCTTGAGCTTTTTCCCTGATGGAACAGGTATTCATAATAAGGACATCTGCTTCATTGATATCCGTAGTGACTTGCATACCATGAGAGTCACCAAGCACGTTGCCCATTTTCTCTGAGTCATAGACATTCATCTGGCAACCCTGAGTGGCAATAAAGACTTTTTTAACAGGTGTATCTACACCATGATGCTCATGAGTCTCTATATCTGCGCCATGGGCTGAGTTATAGGTATGCTTTTCCTGATTATCAGTTACCTGAGCTGTTGGATTGAATACAGTTACACTCATAAAGGGTTGTCCATCATAATAAAGATTGGGTCATAAATTACTTAACCTTCTATTATACCATAGTGAAGATAAGCCCGTCATGGTACAGATAGGTGAACAGAGAAGTGATGATGGGTACAGTTACAACTTCTGTACAGCATGGAAAAGTCAGATAGGTAATGTTGCTTTAGTCAGCTATTGTTTGGGCTAGACTTTAAGTAAGCTTAGAGGAGAGTCAACAGGAGCTTGCTATTTTGCTTAAACCTTGTGTGCTGTTTTGAAAAGTAGGTAGAAACACTGCACTTGAATAACCTGATTTAGCATGTAATAAATCACGAACTAAATTGATTGGATATTCATTATTCATTCTGTTAAATCAATATTTTTAAAGGGTTATCATGTATTTTATCTTTGTGTAAAAACTGGATAAATTGAGCTACTCTAGCACTAGTGAACTGGTTTATATCCCCATCTTGAATAAAAACCATCTTTTTTTGTTACCCTAGATATAAGCTGAATTTATCTTGCTTGTTCTGAAGATGAAGGTTGAAAAGACTCTATAGTTTATTATTTTTTTACTAATTAGTTAAAGTATATTTATGAAAAATTATTTAAAAACAAATATTTATGGTGATAGTGCCTCAACTCAAAGGTTACCCGTAAAGTATGGCTATGGGATGGTAGTTTCAGTATTAAGCATGCTAGGCGTTGCTCAAGTAGCATGCGCTCAGTCATCTTATCAAAGTAACTACAATGATACGAGCGTTAGCTACTTTAATGAAGCGGCCACTGCTGCGGATCGGGGTGATATAGGGGCACTATATAACTATGAGCAAATGATGAGTGGTGGATTATTTGCCATGTATCCTGAATACTGGAGACTAAATGATAGTCTTGAGATGCAAAACTCAGCAACAGTGGCTCGTTTTGCTCGTCAGTATGGTGGCAGTGTCATGGCAGAGAAGCTTGCTGCAGATTTTGCAGAAGTGAAGGCAAAGGCAGGTGATTATGCTTCTGTACGTCAAGTGGCAAACTTGGTTGTTAATGCGGATGAAAGTGAAGAGTGTGCACTTGCACTTGGCTACAATCAAGGTGGCGATAGCATACGCTCAATCACAGCCAAAGAGAAAGTGTGGCTAACGACTAAGAAGCAACCAGCGCTGTGTAATCAACTGGCAACTGAGCTTAATAGCAATCCCATTATTACCAATCAAGATCGTTTGGAGCGCTTAAAGCGGATGCTTCGTACAGGTAGTACCGGAGATATTATTGCTCTGTCTGTTCGTCTAGGAGTACCAATCGAATACTCAGCTTTAAGTGAGATACAAAGAAACCCAAATAACTTTCTAAATCGCTTTAAGCAAGAGCCATACAGTCAGTTGAATCAGT
This sequence comes from Psychrobacter sp. I-STPA6b, assembly GCF_020662265.1. Taxonomy (GTDB): domain Bacteria; phylum Pseudomonadota; class Gammaproteobacteria; order Pseudomonadales; family Moraxellaceae; genus Psychrobacter. Next base: position 13,916 of record NZ_VEWM01000063.1, on the reverse strand, counting down.
ATCTATATTTATATGCAATAGGACGGATGGCAGATAAGTCTTATCGCGATGCAGCTTTGCAAGTGGACTATGATATTAGACAAGATAATCAGCGTAGTCAGCATTTGCTTTCGGATGATACCAGACAATATGCCTATCGTATCTTGGGTGTCAAACGTATGAACTATAATACCGATGATGGCTTTAATGAAGAGGCGATCGAGTGGTTTCGTAAAAGTTTGGGGCAGTCATTTAACTTTGAAGAAGCAGAGGACTATGCACAGGCTGCCATTCGCTTTAGTCAATGGGCAGATTTAATCAATGCCATCTCAAGCATGAGTAATACAACTCAAAGAGAGCCAATATGGCAATATTGGCTTGCACGAGCCTACGAGCAAGTTGGTGATGCCAATCAGAAAAATATCGCAAAACAGATTTATCAGACTTTAGCACGTTCTGATGATTATTATGGGCTATTGTCTCGTGATAAAATCGGACAACGCTATCATGTGTCACAATCAGGTGGCAATCAAATGCCAGCAGTGACTGATTATGACCGTCAGCGTGTGAATCAAGACCCTCATTTTGCGCGTGCATTTGCGTTGTATAATGCAGATGCCAGTCGTACATATGCTAATCGTGAGTGGAATTGGGCAGTAAAACAGGCACGAGATAATCGTGACTATGCGTTGATTACAGCAGCTGCTAAACAAGCTTATGATATTGGCTGGCTGGATAGAGCTATCTATGCAATAGAAAGTACAGATGGGTTAAAGTCTTTGGCATTATCACATCCAATGCCTTATCAATCTTCGGTTGTACGTTATAGCCAGTCAGTAGGGATTGACCCTGCATGGGCATATGGCATCATGCGCCAAGAAAGTCGATTTGTGACTTCTGCACGCTCTGGTGTGGGTGCAAGTGGGCTGATGCAGATCATGCCAGCAACGGCAAGATATATTGCTCGCAATCTGGGAGAGCCGTATAGCTCTAGTCGAGCGAATCATGGTGATACCAATATCCGTTATGGTACATGGTATATGAGTGATATATTGGCGAAGCTAAATTATCAGCCTGTATTAGCAACTGCAGGTTATAATGCTGGACCTAATAAAGCAAAACGTTGGCAACCAACATATGGTCAAATGATGGCAGACCAGTATGTTGAAACCATTGCTTACCCTGAAACACGCAACTATGTGAAGCATGTTATGGAAAATGCGACTATTTATAGTAGTTTGCTTGGAAATGCGATGCCTATTTCACAGCGTATGGGTGTGATACCATCTGGTTTCTAACTGGTATATTCAATATACTTGAATAGTAAACTTGAATACTTCAGAGTCTAAATAATGAAAAAATAGAATAGCTATGAATATGATATTCAAGAAGTTCTGGTGGATGACTATGGGTGTTTATGCGTTGATGCTCTATATATTGGTGTTTTATGTTTCAATATATAGCTCTTCGGCTCACGCATCAGAAACAGGTAGACAAATATTGACCTTAGAGATGACACCTGCGATGTGTTTGCTGTATCCCTCACGAGCACAGATGCGTCAATGTCAAGAAGGCTACCGCATGACAGTGTCATCACTAGATCTAGGCTATGACTGTCTATCTAGTACCACACCTGTTTTATCCCCTGTTCAAGAAAAGGTCGTACGCCGTATCATGCCTGATGATACCTTTTTACGTCAGGCATGGCGTCGTCATGGTGCTTGCAGTCCGTTAAGTGCCAGTGAGTATTTTCGCTTAGTGACTCGATATACCAGTGAATTAAAATTACCAGAAGAGATTGCCTCTGGTGACCGCTATTATGTTGATAAAGCGATGTTGCAACAAAAGTTTAGACGATTGAACCCAAGATTAAGAATTGGTCAGATCAATTTTATTTGTCAGCCAGTACAGCAACGGTCTATTTTGACTAAAATACAGATTTGCTATACAGATGGACAAGGTAACTGCTCAAATACGGTAGATACTTGCCCTGATAGGCTGACAATCTGGGGGAACAACGGATAAGGCTAGCACCAAGGGGCGTTCGATGTTACACTTAATCGCTGTACTGACAGGGAGTTAAGTGGGTGCTATTCTGGACTCATTGTAAAAAACATAAAGCAGTCTAAAATAGTTTAAGCCACTGCTTGATACAGATTACAGACTTTAACTGTATTTTGAGTAATGTATTTCCTGAATGAAAGTATAAAGTGGTCTACCTATTATCAATGTTGTATCTTAGGTATGACCTTGCTTGCTCATTTAATGGTTATTAAATGGTAGGCATTGTGTAATAAGGCTAGAAAATATCGTCTATTTAGGGTTTACACAGACTGCATTCAGCGTATGATTAAACACTAAATGGTCACTAAAGTTCAAGTTGACTGATTTGTTCTATATATTTGTTATAGTTAGTTCAAAATAATATAAATAGAAGTCTTGATTGCATGTTGTATTCGTACAATATGCAGGTTTAGTCTTGTGTTTGACTTTAGTTGGATTGGCTATAATTTCCTATCTATAATACATAAGGAGTTTTTTATGAAACAACCCGTTCGAGTTGCCGTGACTGGTGCTGCTGGTAATATTAGCTATGCCATGCTTTTTCGTATTGCATCAGGCGAGATGTTAGGCAAGGATCAGCCTGTTATTTTACAATTATTAGAAATCACACCTGCTCTTGATGCGCTAAAAGGCGTTGTAATGGAGCTAGAAGACTGTGCATTCCCATTATTAGCAGGTATTGTACAAACAGATGATGCTAACGTTGCATTTAAAGATGCTGATTATGCATTATTGGTTGGTGCGCGTCCTCGTGGTCCTGGTATGGAGCGTAAAGACTTACTAGAAGCAAACGCTGCTATCTTCTCAGCTCAAGGTAAAGCATTAAATGATGTGGCTAGCCGTGATGTAAAAGTATTGGTTGTTGGTAACCCTGCTAATACCAATGCTTTAATTGCACAGCGTAACGCACCAGATCTTGATCCACGTAACTTCACTGCCATGACTCGTCTTGACCACAACCGTGGTATGGCACAGCTTGCTGAAGAAACTAACAGCACAGTAAATGACGTGAAAAAAATGATTATCTGGGGTAACCACTCATCAACTCAGTATCCTGATTTGACTGAATGTACCGTTAATGGTAAACCTGCGCTAGAGCAAGTAGACCGTGATTGGTATGAAAACAGCTATATCCCAAGTGTACAGAAGCGTGGAGCTGCGATTATTGAAGCACGTGGTGCATCATCTGCTGCATCGGCTGCTAATGCTGCTATTGCGCATATGCGCACTTGGGCATTGGGTAGCGATGAGAATGATTGGGTCTCTATGGGTGTATACTCAAATGGCGAGTATGGCATCACAGAAGGTCTAATCTACTCATTCCCTTGCACTTGCCAAGATGGTGATTGGAAAATCGTTGAAGGCTTAGATGTGTCTTCTGATTTCTCAAAAGAGAAAATGCAAGCTACTGAGCAAGAGCTAACCGAAGAGCGTGACGCCGTTGCCCATCTACTTCCTTAGTTGATGCTGAGTATTTATTAAGGTTTGATATCTTTAAGGATATTAAGCTTTAATGATATGAGATAGTTAAAGTTAAACAGAGCCTGTCATGTTATTTGACAGGCTTTTTTGATACGCCTCGTAACATAATTGTCTATATTTACAAACAACATTATCAGTGCTAAGTAGTTAAACTGATACTTGGAAGTCAAATCATATGTTTATGATAATTACATACAACAACCAAAGGAGTGAGATATGTTAGGTGAACCAGAATATAGTATGAATGATTTGTTTGCTCAGCTTGGGCTTGAAAGCTCAGATGAAGCTATTGATAAGTTTATTGCTGAACATCAGTTAGAAAAAGATGAAGACTTAGTTGATGCCGACTTTTGGAATGAAAAACAGCGTATGTTTTTACAAGAAGAGTGGAAAATGGATGCTGTTTGGGTAGAAACAATTGATGAGCTAAATGTACGTTTGCATCCAGATGCTTGATTTAGTTAGATAACCTATTTTAAACAGGTTGATGCAGTTGACAAATTGAAAAGGGAGATTGAATATATCAATCTCCCTTTTTTGTTTAGCCAAAAAATTGTAGTGGCAATGGTGGTGTATAAATAGCACTATTGGCATTAGTATGGCTATCAGCTTTAGTCTGTTCACTAGAGCTAGGGACTAAAATAGAGTAGGGTAGAATACCACTGGCAATCAGTTGTATTGTCCACGGTAGTAGGATATGTTCTTGTTTTTGCACTTTGGCTTGTAGGGACTTGCTGTTTTCAGAAGACGCAATTTCTACCACAGCTTGAGTCAATACAGTACCTGCATCCAGCTCGGCTGTGACTACATGCACACTACAGCCATGATAGCGCTCACCTGCATTAAGAACTCGCTGATGAGTATCCAGCCCCTTATAGTTTGGTAGCAAAGATGGATGCAAGTTAATCATCGGTGCTGGTATAGATGCGATAAACTCTGCACCCAATACTCGCATAAATCCTGCCAATACAATCAAATCTGGTTGCCATGTTTGTAATTGCTTAAGTGCATGACGCTCGAAGGTTCGTATACCCATGCATTTTCCAGCTTTTTCACCCGATTGAATATGTGAAAAAATAGCTGTAGCAATGCCAGCTTGTTGCGCACGAGTGATGGCATAGGCATCTTCTTTATTACTAATGACCCCAACAATATCAATTGGCAATTTTTTTGCTTGCATTGCATCAATTAATACTTGCAAGTTACTACCATTACCTGAAACCAGCACCGCCACTTTTAACGGCGATGTGGAAGCAGCGTTATTTTGTTGTGCAAAGTAAGCAGGTGTGGTTACAGATTGGCTCATGCTATGTTCACTTGAGATTGTCATAAGAGTTTGGTCTAAAGTTAACGGTAGATAACAGCATCTGTATCTGCTGTACGGCTGACCATTTTACCAATTTGCCATGCTGTTTCCCCAGCTTGTGTCAGTGTATCAATCGCAAGCTGCACTTGGTCAGCAGGGACAATCACAACAAAGCCTACCCCACAGTTAAAGGTGCGATACATCTCAGCTTGGGCGATGTTACCGTTTTTCTGTAGCCAGTTAAATAGCTCAGGCATCTGCCAGCTTTGGCTATCAATTTGTGCTGATAGATGTTCTGGTAAAACACGTGGCAAGTTTTCTGTCAGTCCACCCCCAGTAATGTGTGACATGGCATGTAGTTTGTCATTCCCCAAGGCTTTTTGCAGTGCTTGGATGGCTTTGACATAGATTTTGGTAGGTGCCATTAATGCTTGTGCTAACGGAACACCATCTAGTTGCTCATCAGTGTTAGTAATATCTACGCCACTAACTTCAATAACTTTGCGAATCAAAGAGTAACCATTTGAGTGTGCGCCACTAGAAGCAATAGCAATAAGAGCATCACCTTCAGCAACAGATTCACCAGTAATCACTTCGGATTCTTCGACCACACCCACACAAAATCCAGCAAGGTCATAGTCTTCTGCTTGATACATACCAGGCATTTCTGCAGTTTCACCACCAATAAGGGCGCATCCAGCTTGTTGGCAACCTTCACCAATACCTGTTACCACTGCGGTTGCTGTATCGACATCAAGCTTTCCTGTGGCGTAATAGTCAAGGAAAAATAAGGGCTCAGCACCACAAACCAATAAGTCATTAACACACATAGCCACCAAATCAATGCCAATGGTGTCATGCATCTGTAAAGCCAATGCCAATTTAAGCTTTGTCCCCACGCCATCTGTACCAGAGACTAAAAGAGGTGAGCGATAACCTTGGGGAATACGACATAATGCACCAAAACCACCCAGTCCACCGACAACTTCTGGACGTGATGTGGCACGAGCGACTGATTTAATACGTTGAACGAGTGCATCACCAGCATCAATATCGACACCAGCATCTTTGTAGCTAAGAGAAGTGGGGGTAGTCATAGAAGTGGATTACCTTTTAGTGATTTTGAAATAAAAGCGTCATGATTGCTTTGTTATCATGACATGGTGTTAGTAGCAAATACTGCAATAAAAATGTTAAATGGTATATGTATGAGGCAGTTCTGGTATGCATTATACGATAGGTAAAATACTGGCATAGCAAAGATTTTTATAGAACTGTCTTATTATATAGAAGTTTTATATAAAAATTAGTAACAAAAAATGACTAAAACCAACGCATTTTTACGGTAATGTGACATTCTTAAAATCTTAACACGTAACCATTGGTAGAGTCAGCATGCCCATACGCTCCATTGATCCATTTTTTCGCCGAGCTTTTATTGTAACAGCGATTGTGTGTAGTTTGTATATTCTTTACTTATTAACACCAGTTATTATTCCTTTTTTTAGTGCATTTGTTTTGGCATATTTGGTAAATCCGCTGGTGACTAGATTATCTCGGTATATGCGTCGCTGGATAGCAATTATTGTGGTGTATTTGGCAATTACTATTGGTGTTTTAGTGTTCTTATGGTGGTTAGTGCCGACAGTATGGGTTCAGTTGCAGGCATTATGGGAATATTTACCACGCGCAGTATCATGGTATAACAATACTGCTAGAGAATGGGTAGAAGGAAAAAGTGGTAATCGGTTGCATCTACCATTATTAGAATCACATGTGTTATCTGAGACCATGGTACAGTATCTTGGTACAAACTATGACGTACAAGATGCGCAGTCATTAATGAGAAAAGTGCTGACTTCAGGTCTAACACTGGTGAACAATGCAGGTATGATTGTGTTGTTACCCATCTTGACCTTTTATTTTTTATTCAACTGGGATAAGCGTTTACAACAATGGAAAATGTCTTTACCAAAACAGTATGCTAATAAAATCCTTGAAATTACCAAAGATTGTGATAAAGCATTGATGTCTTTTGTGAAAGGGCAGTTATTGGTAATGATTTTGTTAGGTATTATTTATGCAGTGCAGTTAGAGTTAATTGGACTGGATTTAGGCTTAACGATTGGGATGATTGCAGGTATTGCCAGTTTTGTTCCTTATCTGGGTTTTGGTATTGGTTTTATTGCAGCGATTGTCGCTGGTATTTTCCAGTTTGGTGCCGATTGGGTATATCTTGGATTGATTATTGGTGCATTTATGGTAGGGCAGGCGATAGAAGGTTATATCCTACAGCCACTCTTATTGGGCGATAAAATTGGCTTATCTCCATTGTGGGTTATTTTTTCGGTATTAGCAGGTGCTGCTTTATTAGGATTTGTGGGTATGCTGATAGCTTTGCCAGTTTCTGCTGTCTTAAATGTTTTATTTAAGCATGCGTATGCAGCATATATGAAGAGTGATCTTTATAAGGGAAAGCGTCAGCTAAAACTATTTGATTAGAGGCTGGTCAGGTACTTACGCTTTGCTCTTGGTCTTTGGTAAAAGAATGTGATATAAATAAGCCTGAATAATAGCTGTTTGTTATATTTTTGGTTGCCTGTTAGTTATTTACGATTACTGGATGAATATAGATATATCATGGTATTAATGGAAATATGCCATGAGATAATGGATTGATATAGTTACACAATCTCACCTATTACAATGAGTACTTTGAATATGGTAGATGCTCAGCTTAGTCTGAATCTGGATGTAAAACGTGATGCAAGTCTAAGTGATTTTGCAGGGCCGGGCTGGTCGACGATTATTGACGCCATACGTCAGTTGCATATTGGTCTGGTTGGACAGTTATACATTTATGGTAGCCCAGCAACAGGTAAATCACATTTGCTATCAGCAATTTGTGAATCTTATCTAGAGATGGATAGAAAAGCAATTTGTTTATCTTTAAGTGAATTGATTCAGACGGACGTGAGCGTTTTGGCATCCTTAGAGAGCTTTGAGATTATTGCTATTGATGATTTAGAAGCGATACGTTTTAGTCGGGCATGGCAAGAAGCAATATTTCATTTGATTAATCGTAGCCGTGAAGGTAAAAGTCAGCTGGTTTTTGCAGCTCAAACGCCTGCCAGTGAGTTACCTTTTGAGTTACCAGATTTATTAACTCGGTTGATACAAGCACCTGCTTTTCGTGTGCCAGAAGGACACCATATAGAAGATCGGCAGGCAATGCTAAATTCTATCTTGCGCCGGCGTGGTTGGCAGTTTGACCAGCGAATCACAGAGCATTTGCTCAATGAAGGTCCTCATCGTATTGGTGGCATGATAGATATATTGAACTTTATTCAGCCCATGTTCTCAAACTTACATCGTGCGCATGTATCAAAAGCAGTAATTAGTGAGGCGATACGTCTGATTGATGAGCAGACCTTGACGGCTGAGCTGGCAGATATTCATCAAGAAATACAGGCAGATTATCGTGAGAAGAGTCAGTTTGATGATGATAATATGACTTTTGATTTTTAAAAGCAGCTTTTTATTTAACAGACCCTAGTATTATTGCTTATTATTTTTCCCCAACCTCGTTTTGTTGATATGTTATCTTTGTCATTACACTTAGGGACAAAACGTTTTTATATAATAAATTTTAGGATAATTTATGAAATATCAAACATTAGTCGGCGCTATTTCACTTGGTATCGCTACGATGATAACGACAGTTTCAGCACAAGCAGCAGTGACTTTATTGGTTGATGATAATATTAAGGTAACCGCACTTAATGGTCAGGAAGTTAAACAAGGTTTGTTTCAGCCACTGACCAAAGAATTTACCTTAGAGCCTGGTAAGCATGTGATTACTGCAAAATATGATCGTCTTTATGACCTATCTGGAGATAATCATGATTATTTACGTTCAGGGCATATCAGTGTGAGTGCTGATTTGGTAGATAATCAAACCTACCGTTTAACCATGCCTGGGCAACCAGAAGCTTATCGAGAAGCAAAGGAATATGCTGAGCATCCAACATTGGCTATCCAGCAAGGTAATACTATCATTGCTCAACAAGAAAGTATTAATAACTCAGGTGGTGGTTTCTTATCTGGCATTTCTAGTGCAATAGGTGGTATGTTTGGTGGTAATAAGGCACAAGCAACCAATCAGCAAGCCATCGCTGCGCTTGAAACATCAAATCCATCGGCTAATAATGTAAATGTGAATAACACCAGCACATTAGATAAGTTTATGCAATTATGGCTACAAGCTTCTCCAGAAGAGCGTGAAAAAATCCGCCAATGGGTACAAGAATGATGATGTAAAAGAATACTCATTCTAAATTTTCACTACAAAAAATGCCCATCTGTTAAGATGGGCATTTTTTTATACTTTAAATTTGGACACTCATTAACCTAAGAAAGCATTATACATCCAGATAAGTTTTTCTTGCTCTTGCACATACTCAGTTACTAGGTCAGAAGAGCCTTGGTCTTCAACAGCTTCTGCAGCTTCTGCAACAGCACGTTGTTCAGTAATCAGCTCTTGCAAGCCATTTACTAGACCTTCAACACATTGACGACCATCAAAGACGTTTTTGTCTTCTTTGATGCTAGAGTGTTGAGCAAAGTCGCTATAAGCGTGTAGTGGTGTGCCACCTAAAGTTAAGATACGCTCTGCAATCTCATCAATTTGTAACTGTAGGGCAGTATATAGCTCTTCAAATTTCACATGAAGTGAGAAGAAATGCTCACCCTTTACATTCCAGTGGTAGCCACGAACATTGATATAAAAAATGTGGTAGCTTGATAGTAAGTCGTTAAGTTTCTCAATAACATTGCTCATGTCTTTGGTTTCTAGACCAATTTGATTGGTACTCATAATATTATCCTTATAGTAAATGTGGTGTGAATTCATTTGATTAAAGTATTGATATGATTCATAGAATCGCTAGGATTATATCTAAATAGTGCAGTGGTATTGTGGAAATACTGTTATTTAAATATTAACTAGGATACTCATTTTGACAACAACACTGTGTTTGATAGCTTTGCTAAAAGCCATCACTCACTCATTGTTATCATGAATCGCTATCTCTCAATCACGGTGTAATAATAACAAAAAATCAGTGTTGAGTTAAATAAATCATATATAATAATTCTATATATTTTTTTAATCGCTATCTGTGTGCTGTTACTGGGTGATATTTTCCGTTTGTAGACCGCGAGTAGGAACAACTTCTTTTAGGTGTTTACGTACTGTGTCAAAGGGAAATTTTTGTGTCTGTAAGCGTTTAGGAATGATTTGACTGCCTTTTTGACCTTTTAGTTCAAATAGCATAAATAGGTAGTCATCAGTTTCTTCCCAACTGGTAATGGCGCTCCAAGGAATGACAGCTTGTTGTTGACTACTGGCTCGCATTTGCATACCACGCATGGCTTTAGGTTGTACACCAGCATTGGGCGCAGGCATTGATATTACTAAACCATGCTGTTGTACACCTAATTTTAGGCTTTTCATTTCTTCAGGCATGTGTTGCTCTGCCATTTGTTTTTCAAACTCTTGCTTGACATACCAGCGCATACCAATGGTACGGATAACCAAATACAAGACTACTAAAACTAACATAACCCAAAATAAAATCGTTGAGTATCCTGAAACAAAAACTAAGCCAGCAATGGCAAGAGCGACCACAACAGCAATGACAATCCATTCTTTGGTTTTGAGCGTGTTAAGTCCGTAGGAGGAGTTGCTTTGCTCAAATAGCTCTAGCTGTGCTTGTTTAAATTCAGTTTCAGTTAGGTTTAAGGCAACGGGTTGAAGCGTGTAAGGATACAATGCCATGAGAATGCTCAGTGTTAGATATCAATGATATGAAAGAAAAATAATAAGAAAAGTTTATTAGCGTGTATCTTACCGAAATCGTGCTTTAAATGAAACCTATAAGTATAAACTTAGCCAAAGCAATGCAAAAAATAGCAAGTAAAAAAGGAGTAAAAGTAGTCAAAAACAGTGTGGCTTGCTATGATAGTGAGTCAAGAGTTGAGCATACTAAGTATGCTCATTATTTTTTATTACAGCCACTTTTTTATTATTATTAAATTATTAATAGTTATTTATCAGCAATTTATAGTAGGCAAATTTATGATTGACCCAAAACTATTACGTCAGGATTTAGAAACCTTAAAACAACGCTTAGCCGCTCGTGGTTATGAGCTAGATACTTCATTTTGGCAACAAGTGGAATCAGAGCGTAAATCCTTACAGGTGAAGACCGAGGAGCTACAGGCTAAGCGTAATGCTGGTGCAAAACAAGTTGGTATCCTGAAAAAAAATGGTGAAGATGCCAGTGAGCTATTAGAGCAGATGCAGGCAATCAGTGGTGATATTAAGCAAGCGGAAGAGGATTTGCGTAGCCTACAGGAGCGTATCAATACTGCTGCTCTGCAAATTCCTAATCTACCTGCTGAGGGTGTGCCAGTGGGTGCAGATGAGTCTGAAAATGTTGAGATTCGCCGTTGGGGTGAGCCACGTAAGTTTGACTTTGCAATCAAAGATCATACCGATATTGGTGAGCAACTTGGGTTATTAGACTTTGAGGCAGCAGCAAAACTTACTGGTAGCCGTTTTAATGTGTTAAAAGGACAACTGGCACAGATGCACCGAGCATTAATCCAGTTTATGCTTAACACGCATACGCAAAAATATGGCTATACCGAAACTTATGTGCCGTATATTGTCAACTCTGACAGTCTGCAAGGCACAGGGCAGTTGCCAAAATTTGAAGAAGATTTATTTAAACTGACCAATCATACGAATAACGATGAGATGGGCTTTTATCTGATTCCAACTGCTGAAGTACCCATGACTAATTTGGTACGAGGTGAGCGTCTGGAAGCCAGTGAATTACCACTTAAATTTACTGCACATACCCCCTGTTTTCGTAGTGAAGCAGGCTCACATGGGCGTGATACACGTGGACTGATTCGTCAGCATCAGTTTGAAAAAGTAGAAATGGTTAATATTGCAACGGCGGCTCAGTCTGATGAGCTACTTGAGGCGATGACGGGGCAGGCGGAGTACATTTTACAGCAGTTAGAATTACCATATCGTGTGGTGCAGTTATGTACGGGTGATATGGGCTTTAGTGCGCAAAAGACCTATGACATTGAAGTATGGTTGCCTAGCCAAGATACGTATCGTGAAATCTCTAGTTGTTCAAACTGTGGTGACTTTCAGGCACGACGTATGGGTACACGAGTAAAAGAGGGCAAAAAGACGGAGCTGGCACATACATTAAATGGTTCTGGCTTGGCAGTAGGTCGTACTTTGCTTGCAGTGATGGAAAATCACCAAAATGAAGATGGTAGTATTACCATTCCTGAGGTATTACGTCCATTTATGGGTGGAGCAGAGAAGATTGGTTAGCCAGTTATTCTTTTTAAAAATAAAGCAAGGGTCATTAAATGAATGAGCCTTATCATAATAGCTGGCAAGTTGATACGACTTGTCGGCAATTGCGTTATTCACAATATTTAATCTATGGTCAAAGTCAGGGTGATAATTTGCTCGGCTTTGCAATCGATGTGAATGCTTATGTCTGTGATGAAAAGATTTGCTTTTTTGTGAGTGCAGAGCGATTGGATAATCCTGATTGTATGTTGGTTTTGCATTGTCAGTTTGCTAAACAAGTTAATATGCAGTTTATGGCGGATTATTTGCAACAGAAATGGCTAAAATATATTCGTTATTCTGAGTTTGAAAAGCATCATATTGAGTGGGTCGATGATGAGTTGCATTTTTATTATGTGACTTGTAGTCGCTCAGGTAGTGATTCAGGATTGGGAGTGACAGGAAAGATAGTAGCTCGGTAGGTATATAGTGTACTAGTCTCAACCTAATCTGACAATCACACTTTAAAAAAGAGTGTGTTACCCAAATTGATGAAGATGTCTAAACTTTATCAAATAAGGAATAACACACATGAACCATTCTAGCACAAATAGTAATCCAATCATCAAACACAGAGCAGGCTTACTAAACTTAGCTCAAGAGCTAGGTAACGTCTCTAAAGCTTGTAAAATAATGGGGGTCTCTCGAGACACCTTTTATCGCTATAAAGAAATGGCAGACAACGGCGGTATAGGCGCATTAGTGAATCAATCAAGGCGAGTACCTAACCTTAAGAATCGAGTTGATGAGTCCACAGAACAAGCTGTCATACAACATGCCATAGACTATCCTGCTCACGGTCAGCACAGAACCTCTAATGAACTTAGAAAAGTAGGTATTTTTGTTTCAGGCAGTGGTGTACGTTCTATATGGTTAAGACACAACCTAGAAAACTTCAATAAACGTTTAAAGGCATTAGAGGCAAAAGTAGAAGCCGAAGGCATCCTCTTATCTGATGAGCAAATATCAGCACTTGAAAAGAAAAAACTAGACGATGAAGCATCTGGTGAGATTGAAACAGCACATCCAGGCTACCTAGGCTCACAAGATACTTTCTATGTCGGTCATTTAAAAGGCGTTGGACGTGTTTATATGCAGACCTTTGTAGATACTTATTCGAAGGTAGCACATGCTAAGTTATATAATACCAAAACACCGATTACAGCTGCTGATTTACTCAATGATAAGGTATTGCCGTTTTATCAAGAGCATGAGTTACCGATGCTTAGAATATTAACAGATAGAGGTACTGAGTATTGCGGTAAGGTAGAACAACATGATTATGAGCTTTATTTGGCTATCAATGATATAGATCATACTAAGACTAAAGCCAAATCCCCGCAAACCAATGGTATTTGTGAGCGGTTTCATAAGACTATCTTACAAGAGTTTTATCAAATTGCTTTTCGAAAGAAGATTTACGATAATCTAGAGTCTCTACAAGCTGATTTAGATGATTGGCTTGTTTATTATAATTATGAAAGAACTCATCAAGGTAAGATGTGCTGTGGTAGAACACCTATGCAAACGCTTACTGAGGGTAAATCCGTTTGGGCACAAAAGAATTTAGCTCAAATATAACCTGACATCTTGACCGTCAATTTGGGGGTACTGTCAGATTAGGTTTGAGCTAGTACA
>NZ_VEWM01000050.1 GCF_020662265.1 Psychrobacter sp. I-STPA6b | reverse complement strand
GAGGGAAAAGAGGGAAGGGGAGAAAAAGGGGGGAGAGAGAAAAAAGAAAAAAAAAGAAGAAAAAGAAGGGGGAAAAAAGAAGGAGGGGGAAAAAGAGAGGGGAAGGAAGGAAGAGGAAGAGAAAAGGAGGGAGAAAGAGAGGGGAAAAGAGAGAGAGAAAGAGGGGGGGGAAAAGAGGAGAGGAAAAAGGAGGGGGGAAAGAGAAGAGGAGGGGGGGAAGGGAGAGGGGAGGGAGAGGAGAAGGGGGGGGAAAGGAGGAAAAGGGAAGAAAGAAGAGAGGAAAGAGAAGGAAAAAGAGAAGGAAAAAGGAAAGAAGAGGGAAAAGGGAAGAGAAAGGAGGAAGAAGGAGAAAAGAAAAAGGGGGAAGGGAAAAAAGGAGAAAGAAAGGAAAGGGAAGGAAGAAGAAGAAAAAGGGGGAAGGGAAAGAGGGAGAAGGAGGAGGAGAAAAGGGAGAAGGGGGAAAGAGAAAGGGAAGGGGGGGGAGAAGAGAAGAGAGGAGAGGGAAAAGAAAGAAAGGAGAAGAGGAGAGAGGAGAAGAGAAGGAGAAAAGAAGGGGAGGGGGAGAGGGGAAGAAAAAGAAAAGAGAAAAAAAAAGAAAAAAAGGAGGAAAAAAGGAAAAAAAAGAAAAAAAAGAAAGAAGAGGAGGGAGAAAGAGAGAGAAAAGGGAGAAGGGGGAGAGAAAGGGAGGGAAAAAGAAAGAAAAGAAAAGAAGGGGGAAAAAGGGGGAAGGAAGGAAGGAAAAGAAGGGGGGGAAAAAGAAGAGGAAAGGAGAAAAAAAAGAAAGAAAAAAGAAGAAAGAAAGAGAAAAAAGAAGGAAGAGGAGAAGGAGAAGGAGAAGGAGAGGAGAGGGGGGAGAGAAAAAGAGAGAGGAGAGGAAAAAAAAGAAAAAGAAGGGGGGAAGAAAGAGGGAAAAAAAAGGAGGAGGAAAGAGAAAGGGGGAAGGAAAAGGGAGAAAGAGAAGAGAAGGAAAAGGAAAAAAGAAAGAAGAGAAGAAGGGGGGGAAAGAAAGGAGAAGAAAGAAGGAAAAAAAAGGAAGAAGAAGGGGGGGGGGGGAAAGAGAGGGAGAAAAGAAAGGGAGAAAAGAAAAGGAAAGGGGGAGAAAAAGAAAAAAAGAAAAAGAGGAGGGAAAAGAGAGGAAAAAAGGGGGAGGAGGGAGGGAGGAAAAAGGGGGAGGGAGGGAGGGAAGGAGAGGGGAGAGGAAGGAAGAGAAAAAGAAAGAAAAAGAAAAGAAGAAAAAAGGGAGGAGGAAAAGGGGGAAAGGAGAAAAAAGAAGAAAAAAAGAAAGGGAAAGGGAAAGGAGGAAGGAAAGAGGGGAGAGAGAGAAGGGAAAAGGGGAGGGGAGGGGAAAAGGGAAAGGGGGAGA
>NZ_VEWM01000078.1 GCF_020662265.1 Psychrobacter sp. I-STPA6b | reverse complement strand
GAGAGGGAAAGAGAAGAGGGAAGAGGGAAGGAAAAGAAAAGGGGGGGGGGAAAGAGGAAAAAGGAAAAGGGGGAGGGAGGGGAAGAGGAAAGGAGGGGGGAGGGAAGAAGAAGAAAAGAAAAGGAAAGAAAGGGGAGGGGAAAGAAAAAGGGGGAAAGAGGAGAAGGAAGGGAGAGAAGGGAGGGAGGGGGAGAGGAAGAGGAGAGAAAAAAAGGGGGGGAGAGAAAGAGGAAAAAAGAAAAGAAAAAGGAAAAGGAGGGAGGGGAAGGAAGGGAGGAAGGAAAGGGAAGAGGAGAAAGAAAGGGGAGAGGAGGGAAGGGAGGAAAGGGAGAAAGAGGAGGGAAAGGAGGGGGAGGAAGAGAAAGAAGAGAAGGAGAAGAAGAGAAAGAGAGGGGGGAAAGGAAAAAGAAGGGGAAGAAGAGGAAGAGGAAAGGGAAAAAAGAAAAGGGAGAAGGAGAAAGAAAAAAGGAGAAAGAAAAGAAAAAAAAAAAAAGAGGAGAAAGAGGAAAAAAGGGAGGGAGGAGAAGGGGAGGGAGGAAGAGGAAGAGGGGAAGAGAAAAGGAAGAAAAAAGAAGAAAAAAAAAAAAAGGAAAAAAAAAAAGAAGAAGAGAGGAAAAGGGAAGGAAGAGAGGGAAAAAGGAAGGGAGGGAGAAAAGAAAGAAGGGGAGGGGAAAGAAAGAAGGGAAAGGGAAGGGGAGGGGGAGGGGGGGAGGGAAAAGAGGGGGAGAGAAAAGGAAGAAGAAAGAAAAAAAAGAGAAAAGGGAAGGAAAAAAAAAGAAGAGGGAAGAGAAAGAGAAAGGGGGAAAGAAAAAGAGAAAGAGAGAGGGGAGGGAGAAGAAGAGAAAGAAGGAGGGGAAGGGAAGGAAAGGGGGAGGGGGGGAGGGAGGAAAGAAAGAAAAGAGAAAGGAAAGGAGAGAAAAAGAGGAGAAGGGGGGGGAGGAGAAAGGAAGAAAGAAGAGGGGGGAAGGAGAGGAAGGGGGGGAAAGAGGGGGGAAGGAAAAGGAAGAAAAAAAAGAGGGGAAGAAAGAAAGAGAAAAAAGAGAGAAAGAAAAAAAAAGGGGAAGGGAGGGGGAAGAAAAAAAAAAAGAGAAGGAAAAGGAAGAAGAAAAAAAGGAGAAAGGGAAGGGGAGGGAGGGGGAAGGAGAGAAGGGGGAAGAAGGAAGGAAAAAGAAAGAGGGGGAAGAGAAAAAAGGGGGGGAGGAGAAGAAGAGAAGAGAAGAAAAAGGGAGGAAAGAGGGGGGAAGGGGGGAGGGGAAGGGAGAAGAAAGGGAAAAAAGAAGGAGAGAAGAGGGAGGAGGAGGGAGAGAAGGAAAGAAAGGAGGAGGAAAGGGGAGGAGAAGGAGAGGGAGGGAGAAGAAAGAGAGGAAGAAAAGGGGAGAGAAAAAAGGAAGGGAAGGAAAGAAGAAGAGAAGGGAAAGAGGGC
>NZ_VEWM01000127.1 GCF_020662265.1 Psychrobacter sp. I-STPA6b | reverse complement strand
AAGAGGAGGAGAAGGAAAAGAAAAAGGAGAGAAAAAGGAAAGAAAGGGGGGAGGGGGAGGAGGGAGAGAGAGAGAAGGAAAGGAGGGAGGGAGGAAAAGGGAAAGAAGAAGAGAGGAAGGAAAAAGAGGAAGAAGGAAAAAAAAGAAAGAAGGAGGGGGAGAAGAGAAAGAGGAGGAAGAGGGGAGGGAAAGGGGAGGAGGAGGAAAAAAAAAGAAAGAAGGGAAAAGAAAGGGGGGAGAAAGGGGAAAAGAGAAAAGGGGAAAGGGAAGGCGAGAGACAAGAAGCAAGAAGAGGGAGAGAAAGAAAAGAGGAAAGAAGGGAAGAAGAAGAAGAAAGAGAAGAAAAGGAAGAGGAAAAGGGAGAAAGAAAAGAAAAAGGGGAGGGAAGAGGGAAAAAGGAGGAAAGAAAGGAAAAGAGGGAAAAAAAAAAGGAGGAAATGGATGAGGAAAAATGAGATTAAGTAATTTATGATAAAAAAAGTATTAAATAAGGGAAGAGATAAATGTATGGTAGAATGGATTGAAAAAAAAGAAGAGAAAGAAGAAAAGGAAAAAGGGAAAGGAGGGGGGGGGAAGAGGAAAGAAAGGGGAAGGAAAGAAAAGAAAAGGAGAGGGAAGAAGAGAAAGAAAAAGGAGAAAGAGAGAAAAAAAAAAAAAAGAAAAAGGAGGGAGAGGAGGGAAAGAGAAAAAGAGAAAGGAAAGGGGAAAAAAAAGGAAAGGAAGGGGGAAAGAAAAGAAAGGAGGAAAAGGAAAGGGGGAAAAGGGAGAAAGAAGAGGAAAAAGGGGGAAAAAGAAGAGAAAAAAGAAGAGAAAGAAGAGAAAGAGAAAGAAGAAAAGAAAAAGGAGAAGGGGGGGAGGAGGGGGGGAGAGAGAAAGGAGGAAGGAAGAAGAAAGAAAAAGGAAAAAGGGGGGGGAGGAAAAAAAGAGAAAAAAAAAAAGGAAGAAAAAGAGAAAGGAAAGAGGGGAGGGGAGAGAAAGGAGGAGAGAAGGAGGGAAGAAGAGAAAAGGAGGGAGAGGGGGAGAGAGAAAAGAAGAGGGAAAGGAGGGGAGAAGAGGGGAAAGGAAGGAAGAGAGGGAGGAGAGAGAGAGGGAAAGAGGGAGGGAAGAAGAGAGGGGAAGAGAAAGGAAAGAGGGGGGGGGAGAGAAAGGAGAAAGAGAAGAAAGGAGAGAAGAAAGAAAGGGAGGGAGGGAGGAGAAAAGGGAGGGGGGGGAAGAGGAGAAGGGAGGGAGAGAGGAAGAAAAAAGAGAAGGAGAAGGAGGGGGAAGAAAAAAGAGGGGGAAAGAGAGAGAAAGAAAAGAGGGAGGAAAAGAGGAAAGAGAGAGAAGAAAGGAAGGAGGGGGGGAAGGGAAGAAAAGAAGGGGGAAGGAGGGAGGAAGAGGGGGGGAGGGAAGAGAGGAAAAAGAGAGAGGGGGGAAGGAAAAAAGGGAGGGAAGAAAGGAAGGGGAAGAAGGAGAGAAGGGGGGGGGGGAAGAAAGAAGGGCAGTATTACGTTGAATAAGATTTGATGTATAGAACGTATAGG
>NZ_VEWM01000081.1 GCF_020662265.1 Psychrobacter sp. I-STPA6b | reverse complement strand
CATTATCCCCAAACCAAATCCATCCACCCCTTCATTATTACTTATACATTTTATTTCTTTAACTCCACTTTCTCTCAAATCTCCAATTAAATCCTCTTTAATACCACACATTCCAAATCCACCAATTTCAATCTTTTTCCCATCATCAATTACATCATCTAATTCCTTCTTTTCATTTTCATACACTTTTTCTTACCTCCTCTTCCTCCTCCTTTTCTTTTTTCTCCTCCCCCTCTCTTTTCTTTTTCCCTTTCCCCCCTTTCTCCCCCCTCCTTTCTCTTTTTTTTTCTCCCCTTCCTTATTCCTTTTCTTTACTTCCCCTTTTTTCTCCTCTTTTCCCTCTCCTTTTCTTTTTTCCCCCCTCCCCTTCCTTTTTTCCTTTTTTTTTTCCCCCTCCTTCTCCCTTCCTCCCTTCTCCTCCCTTCTTTTTCCCCCTTTCCTCTCCCTTCCTTCCCTCCCCTTTTCCTTCCCTCCTTCTCCCTTCTTCCTTTTCTTCCCCTCCCCTCCCCTTCCCCCTTTTCTCCCCTCTTTTTCCCTTCCTCTCCTCCTCCCTTCCCTCTCTTTTTTCCCTTCTCTCTCCCCCTCCCCCTTCCCCCTTTTTTCTTTTTCTTCTTTTTCCTCCTTTCTTTCCTCTCCCTTTCTCTCTTTCTCCCTTTCCCCCTCCCCTTCCCTTCCCTTCTCTCTTCTCCTTTCTTCCCTTCTCCTTTCCTCCCTCTTCTTTTTTTCCCTTTTTTCTCCCCTCTCCCCTTTTTCCTCTTCTTTTTCCTCTTTTTCTTCCTTCTTCTTCTCCCTCTCTTTTTTTCCTTTCTTCCTCCTCTTTCTTTCTCTTTTCTTTTTCTCTCCTTTCTCTCCCTCTTTCTCCTCCTTTCTTCTTCCCTCCTCTCCCTTTCTTTCCTCTCCCCCCCCTTCTTTCCCTCCTCCCTCTCTTTTCTTCCTCTCCCCCTCTCCCTTTTCTCTTCCCCTTTTTTCTCCTCCCCCCCCCTTCCTTCCTCTTCTTCTTCCTCTCTTTTTCTTCTTCTTTTTTCCCTTCCAGCCCCCCCCTCTTCCGCCCCTCCCCCCCTTCCCTCCTCCCCCCCTCTTTTTCCTTTCTTTTCCCTTCCTCCTCTCCCCCCCTTCCCCTCCCCCCCCTCCCCCCTCCTTCCCTTTTTTCTCTTTTCCCCCTTTTTCTTTTCTTTTTTCTTTCTCCTCTTTCCCTTTTTCTCCTCCCTTTTCCTTTTTTCCCTTTTTTTTCTCCTTTTTTTTTTTCCCTTCCTTTCCCCTTTTCCCCCTTTTCCTCCCTTCCCCCTCCTCCTCTTTTTCCTTTTCCTCCCTCTCCTTCTTCTTCTTTTTTCCCTCCTCTCCTTCCTTTTCTTTTCCCCTCCTTTTTTTTTTTTTCCTCTTCTCCCTTTTTTTCTCCCCTTCTTTCTCCCCCTCTCCTCTCCCTTTCTTCTCTCCCCCCTTTCTCTCCTTTCTCCCCCTCCCTTCTTTCCTCTCTCCCTTCTTCTTTCCCTCTCTTCCCCTTTTTTTCTTCCTTCCTTTCTTCCCCCCTTCTTCCTCTTCCTTCTCCTCCCTCTTCCTCTTTCTTTTCCTTCTCTCTTTCTCTTCCTTCCTTCCTCCCTTTTCTTTCTTTTTCCCCCTCCCTCCCCTCCTTTTCTCTTCTCTCTTCTTCTCCTTCTTCCCCCTCTTTCTCTTCTCCCCCTCTCCTCTCCC
>NZ_VEWM01000099.1 GCF_020662265.1 Psychrobacter sp. I-STPA6b | reverse complement strand
AGAGAGGAGGAGGAAGAGGAAGAGGGGGAGAAGAGAAAGAGAAAAGAAGAAGAAAAAAAGGGAGAAAAAAGGGAAAAAAAGAGGGAGGGGAGGGAAAGAGAAAAAAAAAGAGAAAAAGGAGAGGAGGGGAAGAAGGAAAAAGAAGAAAAAGGAGGAAAAAAGAAAAGAAGAAAAAGGGGAAAAGAAGAAGAAGAAGAAGGAGGAAAAAGGGAGAGGGGGGGAGGGGGAAAGGAGGAAGGAAATATGAAAAAAAAAAAAGAAGGAGGAGAAGGATAATCGCTGGGGAAGGAAAGGGAGAGGAGGAAAGAGAAGGAGGAAGAAGAGAAGAGAGAGGGAAAGAAGGAAAAGAAGAAGAAAGGGAAGAAGGGGGGGGGGAAAGAGGGGAAGGGAGGGAAGAAGGGGGAAAGAGGAAAGAAAAGGGGGAGGGGAGGGAGAGGGGGAGGGGAAAAGAAGGGGAGAGAGGGGAGGGAGGGGAGGAGAGAGGAGGGGAGGAAGAGAAAGGAGGGGAGAGGGAAGGGAAAGGAGGGGGAAAAAAGGAGGAAGAAGAAGGAAGAAGGGGGAGAAAGAGGAAAAAAAAGAAAAAAAAAAAAGAAAGAGAGAGGGAGAGGGAGGGGGGGGAGAGGAAGAGAGAAGAAAGAGAAGAGAAAAGAAAGAGAGGAGGGAAAGAGGAAAAGGAAAGGAAAGGAGGGGAAAGGAGAGAGGAAAGGAGAGGAAGGGAAAAGGGAAAAGGGAGAAAAAGAAAGAGAAGGAGAAAAAAAAGAGAGAAGAGAAAGGAGGGGGGGAGGGGAGAGAAAGGGAGGAAGAAAGAGGGAAGAAGAGGGAGAGGGGAGGGGGGGAGGGGGAGGGAAGGGGAAGGAGAGGAGGAGGGAAAAGAGAAGGGGGAGAAGGGAAAAAAAAGGAAAAAGAAAGGAGAAAGGGAGAAAAGAATAGGAGAAAAAAAGGAAGGGTAAAGAAAAAGGAAGGGGAAAAAGGAAAGGGAGGAAAAGGAAAGGGGAAGGAAGGGGGGGGAGGGGAGGGAGGAAGGGAAAGGAGAAAAAAAAAGGGGGAAAGAGAAAGAAGGGGGGGAAGAGGAAGGGGAAGAAGGAAAAGAGGAAGGGGGGGGAGAGGGGGAAGAAAAAGAAAAAAGGGGAGGGGGAAGAAAAAAAAGGAAAAGGAGGAGGGGGGAGAGAAAAAAAAAAAAAGGGGAGAAGAAAGGGAAAGGGAGGAGAAAGAGGAAAGGGAAGGAGGGGAAGGAGAGAAGAAAGAAAGGAGAGAAGGAGGGAAAGAAGAAGAGGAAAGAGGAGGGAAGGGAGAAAGGGGGGAGAAGAGAAGAAAAAAAGAAAAGAAAAAAAAGAGGGAGAAAAGGAAAGAAAGGAAAGAAAAGGGAGGGAAGGAGGAAAGAAAAGGAAGGGAGAAAGAGGAGGAAGAAAAAGGAAGAGGGGAGAAAGAGAAGGGGGGAGGAAGGGGGGGGAGAAAAGGGGGAGAGAGGAAAGGGAGGAAAGGGGAGGAGGGGAAAAGAAGAGGGAAAAGGAGAAAAAAGAAAGAGAAAGGGAAAAAGAGGGAGAAGGAAAAGGAAAAGAAAAAAAAGGAGAAAGAGGAAAAGGAGAGGGGAGGGAGGGGAGAAGAGGAAAGGAAAGGAGGGGTGGAGGAAAGAAAGAAAGAGGAGAAAGAAAGAGGGAGAAGAGAGAGAAAAAAAGAGGAAGGAAGGGGAAAAAAAGAAAAAGAAAAAAGGGAGGAGGGGGGGGGGAAGGGAGAAGGGGAGAGAAAGAAGAAAGGGGGGGAGGGAAGAGAGGGGAAAAGAGGAAGAGGAGAAAAGGAAGAAAAAAAGGGAGGGGAAGAAGGGGAGAGAAGGAAAAAAAAAAAAGGAGAAAAAGGGGGAAAGAAGAGGAGAGGAAAGAG
>NZ_VEWM01000121.1 GCF_020662265.1 Psychrobacter sp. I-STPA6b | reverse complement strand
GGGAAAGGAAAGAGAAGAAGAAAAGGGGGGGAGAAAGGAAAGAGGAGAGGAAAGAGAAGGAGGGGGGAGAAGAGAGAAAGGGAAAGAAAGAGGAGGAGAAGGAGAGGAAAGGGGGGGGGGGGGGGGGGGAAGGGGGGGAGAAAAGAGGGGGAGGAGGAGGGAGGGAAAGAGGGGGAAAAAAGAAGGGGAGGGAAAGGAGGAGGGGAGAGGAGAAGGAAAGAGGGGGGGGGGGAAAAAGGAGAGAGAAGGGAGAGGGAAAGGGGGAAGAAGAGGAGGAAAAGGGAGGAAGAGGGGGAGAAGAAGGGAAAGGGGAGAAGAGGAAGGAAGAGAGAAGGGAGAGGAGGAAGAAAGGGGAGGAAGGAGGAGAAGAAGGAAGAGGGGAAAGGGGAAGAGGAAAGGAAAAAAAGGAAAGGGAAGGAAAAAGAGAGAAGAAGGGAAGGGAGGAGAGAGGAAAAAAGGGAAGGGGGGGGGAGAAGGAAAAAGGAGGGAGGGGGGGAAAAAAAAAAGAAAAAAGAAGAAGGAGGAGAGAAAGGAAAAAAGAAGGAGAGAAAAAAAGAAGAGGAGGAAAGGGGAAGAGAGAGGAGAAAGGAAAAAAAAAAAAGAAAGGGGGAGAAGGGAAAAAGGGGGAGGGAGAGAAAGAGAGGAGGAGAAAAGGAGGGAGAGAAGAAGAAGGAGAGGAGGGAGAGGAAGAAAAAGAAGGGAAAGAAGAGGGAGAAAGGGAAGAAAGGAAAGAAGAGAAAAGGGAGGGAGAAGCGGAAAGGGAAGGAAGAAAGGAAGGAAAAGAGAGAAGAGGAGGAAGGGGGAAAAAAAAGGAAGGGAGAGAGGGGGAAAAGGGAGAAGAGAAAAAGGAAGGGGGGGAGAAGAGGAGGGGAGAAAGGGAGAAGGGAGGGGGAAGGGGGGGGAAAGGGGGGAGGGGAAAGGGGAGAAAGAGGGGGGGGGGGGGAAAAAAGGAGGGAAGAGAGAGGGAGAAGAGGAAAGAAAGAAAAAACGGAAGGAGAAAAGGAAAAAAGAAAAAAGAGAAAAAGAGGGAGAAGGGGAGAGAGAAGAGAAAGAAAAGGAGAAGGGAAGGGAAGAGAAAAAGGAGAAGGGGGAGGAGGGAGCGAGGGGGGGGGAGGAGGAAGAGGGGAAAAAGGGAGAAAAGAGGAAAAAAAGGGAAGAAGGGGGGGGAGAAAGAAAAAAAGGGGGAAGGAGGAGAGGAGAAAAAAGGAAAAAGGAGAAAAAGAAAGAAGAAAGGAAAAGGAAAAGGGGAAGGGGGAGAAGGAGGAGGAAGAAAAGGAGGGGGAAAAAAAAGAGGGAAGAGGGGGAAGAAAAAAAGGGAAAAGAAAGAAAAGAGGGGGAAGAGAAAAGAAGGAGAAAGGAGGAAAAGAAGAAGGAAGAGAGGGAGGGAGAAAAGGGGGAGAAAAGGGAGGGGGGAGAGGGGAGAAAGAGGAAAGAAAAGAAGAAAGAAGAAAAAAGAAAAAAGAGGAAGGAAGGAGAGGAGGGGGGGAGGGGGAGAGAAGGAAGGAAAAGAAGAAAAAAGGAAGGGGAAAAAAAGGAGAAAAGGGAAAGAAAAAGGGGAGAAGGAAAGGGAAAAAGGAAGGAGGGAAGGAAAAAAGGGAGGAGAAGGAGAAGAGGAAAGGGGGAAAAAGGAGGAAAAAGGGGGAGAGAAAGAAGGGAGAAGGGGGAGAAAAAGGGAGGGAGAGGGGGAGAAGGGGGGGGGGAGGGGGAAGGGGAAGAGAAGGAGAGGGAAAGAAAAGGGGGGGAAAAGGGGGGAAAGGGGGGAGAAGGAAGGAAGGGGGGAGAAGGAAGGGAGGGGAGAAAAGGGGGGGAGGGGGGGGAAGAGGGAGAAAAAGGAGGAAGGAGGAGGAAGAAGGGGGGAAAAAGAAGGGAAAGGAAAGGGAAAGTGTGTGGGTTATTATTAATTTTGATGGGTATTGGATAGAGGGGAAAAAAAGAGAAGGGAAGGGAAGAGGGAAAGGGGAGGAGAAGAGAAAGGAAAAAGAAAAAAAGGGAAAGGAAAAAAAAAAGGGGAGGGAGAGAAAGGAGGAAAAAAAGGGAAAGAAAAAAAAAAAAAAGAGAAAAGAGAAAGGGGAAAGAGAAAAGGGGGGAAAGGAGGAGGGAAAAGAGAAGGGAGGGGGAAAAGAAAAAAGAAGGGGAGAGGGAGAGGAGGGGAGGGGGGGGAAAAAAGGAGGGGGGAGGGGGGGAGAGGAAAAAGAGGGAAAAGAGGGAGAAGAAGGGGGAAGGGGAAAAGAGAAGGGAGGGGAAAGTGAAAAAAGGTGTGAAGAAAGAAGGAGGGGAAAAAGAGAAGAAAAGGGAAGGAAGGGGAGGGAAAGAAGGGGGGAAAAGAAAGAAGAAGAAAGAAGAAAGAGAAAAGAGGAGGGGAAGAAAAGAGGAAAGGAGAGAAGGGAGAAAGAGAGAGGGGAGGGGGAGAGGAGGGAGGAAGAAGAGAAGGGGGAGAGGAAGGGGGGAGAAGAGGAAAAGAAAAAAAAAGAAGAAGGAGTTTAATAAAAGGGATAAGAAAATAAAAAAAAGGGAGAAATGTAAAAAATTGAAAAAAGATAGAAATATTGTTAAAAATATGTACTCATAAAAAAATAATAAAATGATATCCATTTTAGGATATGAAATAATTTGCTACATTTATTGGTTGGATGTAGCGCGCTGGCTATCTGCTAACC
>NZ_VEWM01000087.1 GCF_020662265.1 Psychrobacter sp. I-STPA6b | reverse complement strand
TTCCAAAGCGAGGGCTAACAATAACTTGAAGTTGTCCTTGCTGTTCCTTCTCTCTCTCTCTTTCTTTTCCTTTCTTCCTCCTCTTCCTTTCTTTTTTTTTCTCTTTTTCCTCCCTCTTTTGCTCTCCCCCCTCCCCTTTCTTCTTCTTCCTCTCTTCCCTTTCTCCCTCTCTTCCCTCCTTCCTCTTTTTTCCTCTTTTCTTTTTTCTCCCCTTCCCCCCTTCTTTTTTCTCTTTTTCTCCTTCTCTTTCTCCTTTCTTCTTTTTTTTTCTTTTTTTCCCCTCTCTTCCCCTCCCCTTTCCCTTTCCTCCCCCTCCTCCTCCTCCCCTTCCTTTCTCTCCTTTTTCTTCCCCCTCCCCCTTCTTTTCTCTTCTTCCCTTCTCTTCTCTCCCCCTTTTCTTTTCCCCTCTCCTTTCCCCCCCCCCCTCTCTCCTCTTCCTTCTTCTCCTCTCCTCTCTCTCTCTCCCCTTCTCCCCCTTTCTCCCTTCCTTTTCCTTTTTCTCTCTCTTCTCTTTTTCCCCTTCTTTTCCCCTTTTTTTCTTTTTCCCCTTTTCTCCCCCCTTCTCTCTCCCCCTCTTCCCCCCTCCCTCCTTCTTCTCCCCTTCCCTTTCTTTTTTTCCCCTTTCTCCTTCCCCCTTTTTTTCCTTTTCCCTTTTTTTTTTCTTTCTTTTCCCTTCTTCTTCTTTTTCTTCTTTTCCTTCTCTCCCCTTTTCCCCTCCTCCTTCTCCTCCCTCCTCTCTCTCCCTTTCCCCCTTTCCCCTCTCCTTTCCCTCTTTCCTTCTCTTTCTCTTCCCCCTTTTCCCTCCCCTTTCTCCTTTTCCCCTTCCTTTTCTCCCCTCCTCTTTCCCCTTCCCCTCTTTCCTTCCTCTCCTTTCCCTTCTCCCCCCCCTCTTCTTTCTCCTCTCCCCCCCCTCCTTTTCCCTCCTCCTCTTCTTTCTCTCCCCCCTCCCCTCTCTTTCCCTCCCCCTCTCTCCCCCTCCTCCCCCTTCCCTTTTCCTCCCTTCTCTCCCTTTCCCTTCCCTTTTCCTTCCCCCCCTCCCCCCCTCTTTTCTTCCCCTCTTTTCCTCTCTTCCTCTTCTCCTCTCCTCTCCCCTTTCCCCCTCCCCCTTTCTCTCTTTCCCTCCCTTTCTCCCTCCTTTCTCCCCCCCTCTCTCTTCCCTTCCCCCTTCTCTTCTCTTTCTCTTCCCCTTTTTTTTTTTCCTCCCCCCTCTCCCCTCCCCCTCTCCCCCTTCCCTCCCTCTTTCCTCTCCCCCCTCTTTCCTTTTCCTTCCTTCCCCTTCTTCTTCCCCCCCTTCCCCCCCCCCCTCCTCCCTTCCCCTTTTTTCCTCCTCCTCCTCTTTCTCTTCTTCCCCCCTTTCTTCTCTTTCTCCCTTCCCTCCTCCCTCCTTTCTCTCCTCCCTCCCCCTCTCCTCTCTTTTCTCTTTTTCTTCCTCCTTCTCTTCCTTCTTTCTTTTTTTCCCCTCCTTTTTTCCTTTTTTTTCTTCCTTCTTTTCTCCCTTTTCTCCCTCTTCCTCCCTTTTTTTCCCCCCCTCTTTTTTCCCTTTTTCTTTTCCTCTTCTTTTTCTCCTCTTCCCTTTCCCTCCTTTTTCTTCTTCTTCTTCCCCCCCTTTCTCTCCTCTCCCCCCCTTTCCCTTTTTTTCCTCCTCCTCCCTTTTCTCTCCCTCCTTTTTCCTCCCCTCTTTCTTCCCTCTTCTCCCTCCCCTTTCTTTCTCTTCTTTTTCCCCTCCTTTTCCTTTTCTCTCCCTCCTTTTTTTCCTCTCTTCCCCCCCTTCCCCCTCCTCCTCCCCCTCCTTTCTCTTCTCCTTTCTCCCTTTCTCCTCCTTCCCCCTCCCCCCTTTTTTCCTTTTCCTTCCCTTTTTCCTTCCTCCCTCCTCTTTTCCCCCCCCTCTCTTCCTTTCCTTCCTCCCCTTCTTCTTTTTCTTCTTCTTTTCTTCTCTTCTTCTCCTCTCTCCCCTCCTTTTTTCTTTTCTTTCCCTTTTCCTCCCCCTTCTTTTTCTCCCCTTCTTTCTCTTCTCTTTTCCTCCTCTTCCCCCTTTCCCCCCTTTCTTCCCCCTCTTTTTCCTCTCTTTTTTCTTCTTCTCTTCCTTCTTCTTCCTCTTTTCTTCTTTTTTCTCCCCTTTCTCTTTCCCTTCCTTTCCTTTCCCCTCTTTTTTTTTTTCTTCCTCTTTTTCCTCCCCCCTTTTCTTCCCTTTCTTTCTCTCTTCCTCCTTCCCTTTCCTCCCCCTTTCTTTCTTTTTTCCCTCTCTCCCTTCCTTCTTTCCTCTTTCCTTCCCCTCCCCTTTTTTTTTTCCCTCTCCCCCCTTCCCCTTTTTCTTTCTTTTCCTCTTCCCTTCTTTTTTCTTTCCTCCTCCTCCCCTCCCCTTCCCTCCCTTTTCTTTTCCCTCCCCCTTTTTCCCTCTTCTCCTTCCTTTCTCTCCTTTCTTTCTTTTTCTCTTCCTCTTCTCTCCCCCCCTTTTTTTCTCTCCCTCTTCCCCCCTCCCTTTTCTCCTCTTCTCCTTCCCTTTCCCCTTTTTCCTTTTTTTCCTTCCCCTCCTCCTCCTCCCCCTTTTTTCCCCCCTTCCTCTTTTCTCTCTTTTCCCTCCTTTTCCCCTCCTCTCCTCTTTTTTCCTCTTCCTTCTTCTCCCCCCCTTTCCCTCTCTTTTTCTCCCTTTCCTCTCCTTTCTCTTCCCTCTCTCCCTCCCTTTTCTTCTTTTCTCTTCCCTCTTTCTTCCCTTCCCTTTCTCCCCTTCTCCCCCCTCCTTTCCCTCCCCTCCTCCTCTCTCCCCTCCCCCCCTCTCCCTTCCTCCTCTTTCCCTTTTTTCCCCCTTCTTCTCTTCCTTTTCCTCCTCCCCTTCCTCCCCCTTCCCTTTTTTCTCCCCTTTCTCCTTCCTTCTTCCTTCCCCCTCCTCCTCCTCCCCCCTCCCCTCCTTCTTTCCCCCCTTCTCCTCCCCCTTCTCCTTTCCCTCTTCTCTCCCCTCTTTCTCTTCTCCCCCTCTCCTCTCCCCCTCTCC
>NZ_VEWM01000025.1 GCF_020662265.1 Psychrobacter sp. I-STPA6b | reverse complement strand
CAAATAGACTTTCTAGGATAAGTGAATTTATTTTGATAAATAGTTTTAATTTAAAAAATCCAGACAACTGTAAATCAAAAAATATAATACATGAAGATATGGATAAAATACTTCATTTATATTTTAAAATTAAGGGTTTATCAGAAGAATTCAATAAGGAAATTGAAAATACTTTTAAACAATTTTCAAATATTTGCCAAGACACCAACTTTAAAATAAAAGAAATTAAAAATTATTTAGAATCAGATAAAAAATTCATTGAGAAAAACATTGAGTATTTTATAAAAAAATCATATATAAATAAAAAAATAGATATTAATTTAAGTTCACAGATAAAAATATTGAACTATGAAGAAAATAATAATTTAAGCTTACGTGGCTGTATAAATCATATCCAGAATTTTATAGATATATTAAAAGAAACTAATGAAAAAATTGAAATATCTATGAAATCATATTGTCAATGTATAGACAGTGCTGAATATGTTAAATACTTATCAAATGAGAATAAGAATTTATTAAAAGAAACAGGTAAGGTTATAGAAATCCACATCAACTCGTTAAGACTAGAAATAAATATCTTTATAGAAAAAATTGAAGATTTTAAAAGAAAATTAGAGAGTATCGCAAATTCTGTATAACAGCCGATTAGATAAAATGCTTACTCACAAGCCACAGAGATTTTTATCAGATTTACGATTTAAAAAGAGTACGGTATAGTACAAGATATGCATGTCATTAAGACTAGGTGAGCGAACCTCTGTTCTTTCCGTATGGGTACGGTATAGTACAAGATATGCTTAAATTCCTAGCACAATATATAGATAAGAAATTTTTGCATGACTGTGACCTAAGCTAAAATGGGTTAATTATTAGAGTGTATCTACCCATATCCCGAATTTTATCGGCGGAAAGCCTTATAAAATAAGGGCTATAAAATACAAGAGTACGGTATAGTACTAGATATGCATGTCATTAAGACTTTAGTTTTTGGAAGTAGGCATTTTCAGCCTCGGTACGGTTACGGTATAGTACAAGATATGCTTAAATCCCTAGCACAATATATAACTAAGAAATATTTGCATGACTGTAACCTATACTAAAACAAGTCAAGTATTAGGGTGTATCTACCCACATCCCAAATTTTATTGGTGAAAAGCCTTATAAAATAAGGGCTATAAAATACAAGAGTACGGTATAGTACAAGATATGCATGTCATTAAGACGCTTGAAAACGATAAGTTTGATTATCGCTCTGGTACGGTATAGTACAAGATACGCTTAAATTCCTAGCACAATATATAGCTAAGAAATATCTGATTTACTGTGACCTAAGCTAAAATAAGTTAAGTATTAGGGTATATTTACCCATATCCCGAATTTTATCGGCGGAAAGCCTTATAAAATAAGGGCTATAAAATACAAGAGGTACGGTATAGTACAAGATATGCATGTCATTAAGACATATATAAACAAGCTCCCTTTTTTATTTTTAATGGTACGGTATAGTACAAGATACGCTTAAATTCCTAGCACAATATATAGCTAAGAAATATCTGATTTACTGTGACCTAAGCTAAAATAAGTTAAGTATTAGGGTATATCTACCCATATCCCGAATTTTATCGGCGGAAAGCCTTATAGAATAAGGGCTATAAAATACAAGAGGTACGGTATAGTACAAGATATGCATGTCATTAAGACTCTAGTAATGTCGGATAATTCGTTTTGGACTGGGTACGGTATAGTACAAGATATGCTTAAATTCCTAGCACAATATAATATATAGATAAGAAATATTAGATTTACTGTAACCTATGCTAAAATAGGTTAAGTATTAGGGTGTGTCTACCCATATCCCGAATTTTATAAGTGGAAAGCCTTATAAAATAAGGGCTATAAAATACAAGAGGTACGGTATAGTACAAGATATGCATGTCATTAAGACATTTATATTATTGTGTTGAGCAAACTCAAGTGGTACGGTATAGTAATAGATATGCATGTCATTAAGACCATATAGTTTTTACAGCATCAGGACTAAATAAGGTACGGTATAGTACTAGATATGCTTAAATTCCTCGTACAATATATAGATAAGAAAAATCTGATTTACTGTAACCTATGCTAAAATAAGTCAAGTATTAAGGTGTATCTACCCATATCCCGAATTTTATAAGTGGAAAGCCTTATAGAATAAGGGCTATAAAATACAAGAGGTACGGTATAGTACAAGATATGCATGTCATTAAGACTTTTCCTAGGAATTACTCCTTTTTAAAAATGGTACGGTATAGTACAAGATATGCTTAAGCTCCTAGCACAATATACAGCTAAGAAATATCTGATTTACTGTGATCTATGCTAAAATAAGTCAAGTATTAGGGTGTATCTACCCATATCCCGAATTTTATCGGCGGAAAGCCTTATAAAATAAGGGCTATAAAACACAAGAGGTACGGTATAGTACAAGATATGCATGTCATTAAGACTTATAAAAACTATTAGCCACTTACAAGAAAGGGGTACGGTATAGTACAAGATATGCATGTCATTAAGACTAGGTGAGCGAACCTCTGTTCTTTCCGTATGGGTACGGTATAGTACAAGATATGCTTAAATTCCTAGCACAATATATAGATAAGAAATTTTTGCATGACTGTGACCTAAGCTAAAACAAGTCAAGTATTAGGGTGTATCTACCCATATCCCGAATTTTATCGGTGGGAAGCTTTGTAAAATAAGGGCTATAAAACACAAGAGGTACGGTATAGTACAAGATATGCTTAAATCCCTAGTGCAATATATAGCTAAGAAATATCTGCATGACTGTAACCTATGCTAAAATAAGTTAAATATTAGGGTATATCTACCCATATCCCGAATTTTATCGGCGGAAAGCCTTATAGAATAAGGGCTATAAAATACAAGAGGTACGGTATAGTACAAGATATGCATGTCATTAAGACTCTAGTAATGTCGGATAATTCGTTTTGGACTGGGTACGGTATAGTACAAGATATGCTTAAATTCCTAGCACAATATAATATATAGATAAGAAATATTAGATTTACTGTAACCTATGCTAAAATAGGTTAAGTATTAGGGTGTGTCTACCCATATCCCGAATTTTATAAGTGGAAAGCCTTATAAAATAAGGGCTATAAAATACAAGAGGTACGGTATAGTACAAGATATGCATGTCATTAAGACATTTATATTATTGTGTTGAGCAAACTCAAGTGGTACGGTATAGTAATAGATATGCATGTCATTAAGACCATATAGTTTTTACAGCATCAGGACTAAATAAGGTACGGTATAGTACTAGATATGCTTAAATTCCTCGTACAATATATAGATAAGAAAAATCTGATTTACTGTAACCTATGCTAAAATAAGTCAAGTATTA